>NZ_JBVTRR010000112.1:0-506 GCF_055755175.1 Stutzerimonas sp. LR2 | reverse complement strand
TTAAAACTTAATATATTTGTGCCATTCTCTAGATTGTATGCGGGCGTCGTACTATTAATGGGAATTTTTTTACCATTGTATTCTAAAATTTCAATTCCTATACCCGAAGCCATGCTGCCAGAATCTAATGCAAGGAGGCCTGGTAAATAGCTATTTTCGGTTCCAGTAAACTTAACTGTCACTGTTTTAAAGATACTATTATCACAGTCATCTAGGTGAATATTAAAATTTTCCAGTGGTGTTTTTTGGTTAATATAGAGATACTTATTGACGATAGTACCAAAATCTACAATGATATTTTCATCACCAGGCCTTACCGTGCAAGCTTCAGCGACAAGCTGTCCTCTTATCTTAATTTCACCGATTTGGCCATTTTTTGCATGGCTCGGTAATGAAAAAAATAACAAACTGAATAGCATGAAGAGTATTATTTTTTTAAATTTGTAAAAATTGAAATTTAAGTTATTCATATAAAGACCTTCAATGCTCTATGCGCTAATTGAATT
>NZ_JBVTRR010000111.1:0-508 GCF_055755175.1 Stutzerimonas sp. LR2 | reverse complement strand
GGCAGGCTGGTATAACAGGGGTAACTCACCAAGACAGGCACGGGGGTGCGTCATGTCTTTCAAGATGATTGGATTGGCCGTATTTATTGCGGGTGTATTGGGGCTGGCCTACTTACTGTTTTATTCTGGGAAACCGGTGAAAAAATCAAACGGCGAAAAGGTAGCGCGGAAGCCGACTCTCGACGAATTGTTTCCCATTGATGAAGAAACAGGGGAGAAAATTTATCAAAGGGAAGAGCACGATGGTGTGATAACCAGTGATAATGAACTGACTCCGACCATTTATGTTGGGTACAAGCGGCATAAATTTATTCTCCCACGCGATGCCAGCAATCTGTACTCGCGCCTGGTTGAAATATTTGCCGATCAGTATGCTGTAGCACCTCAGGTCAGAGTGACTGACATCATTCAGGCAGAAGAAAAGGATATTGACAACCAGAGTCTGGACGTCAAAAGTGCCATGCAGTTTATGTCCCGCATGAACTTTAACTTTGTCCTCAGCGACATA
>NZ_JBVTRR010000110.1:0-509 GCF_055755175.1 Stutzerimonas sp. LR2 | reverse complement strand
AGTAACCCTAAATCGCTATAACCTTGAATGTTGGAGTGGCCACGCAGCGCATTGACACCACCACCCGGCATACCAACGTTACCCAGCAATAGCTGGATCATACCTGCAGTACGAATCGTTTGTGCCCCACCTGTGTGGTGCGTCCACCCTAAAGCATACAAAATGGTCGACGTTCTGTCTTTGCCTGAAGTCGAGGCAAGTTGTTCACAAATATAGATAAAATCTTCAAGTGGTGTACCACATAAGGTCGTGACGACTTCAGGTGTATAGCGGGAAACGTGTTGCTTTAATAGGTTCCAAACACAACGAGGATGTTGAAGTGTTTCATCCTTGAGCGCATGGCCATTTGCATCGGTTTCATAATGCCAAGAGCTGCGGTCATATTGTTGTTTTTTATCATCAAAGCCGCTAAAAAGCCCATCATCAAAATGATAATCTTCACGAACGATTAATGGCGCATTAGTATAGGCTTTGACATACTCGTGTTGAATTTTATCATTTTCAATAAG
>NZ_JBVTRR010000109.1:0-524 GCF_055755175.1 Stutzerimonas sp. LR2 | reverse complement strand
AACAATGGGTCACTGTTTTTTGATACTGACCGACTGACGCATGATTGCCAACACATCACTGGCTGACATTTTCCAAGCTTCAGCTTGACGTCGCAGTACAAAAGCGCCCAACTCTATTCGCCGAGCATGATCTAACATTAATGTCATTGTATTCCCGGCTTCAGAGATCGTCATGCCGCAACCCACTGACCCATTGTTATTTACCACAAAGCCTTTGTTTTTGTTCGCGCCGTGGAACTTAGCACGCATTTCTTTTTCAAGCCCGAATAAAGCGCCGCAAAATGCGGTCAATTCATACCGGGACAGTTGTATCGTGATTTTCTGATCCCAGAGCACATCGCGCCCTTCCAATGTCATGGGTGCCATCGAGATATTCAGCGTCAGAAAACCTTCTTTTCCTTCGGACTGCACGTATTGAACATCCAATGCCGTCCGCTTTTTTTCATCGCGCTGGCGATCAGAGTACAGCTTCAGCTGTTCACCAAATTGATTCATAATTCCTCCTGATACCATAGTATCCCCAG
>NZ_JBVTRR010000108.1:0-530 GCF_055755175.1 Stutzerimonas sp. LR2 | reverse complement strand
CGTTTCAAAGAACTTGCAAACCACTTTTTCGAACTGATCCCAGGTCATCCGCTCTAAGACCTGACGTGCATTGACAACCCCTTTAAGCTTGCTCAGCGCTCGGCCAGAAGCCGATAACTGTAGATACTTAACGACAGTCCCAACGAAGAAACACAAGCCGATATAAAATAGGAAAGCGCCAACCAGCAATGGGAGTTTTGCATGGAGCAGGTTCATGACAGAGACCATTTTGTCTTCAACCTTTTCGCCAGGCGGGAACAATACATCGACCATTGCTTGACTGATAGCACTTTGATACCCATAACCGTAGAGCAGCATGGCGATAGCCGCGACAGGGAGCCCGACATAGACACGAAATAGCAACGTGGACTGAGGGGCATTTAAGGTGCGCCAGTTTTCTTTTCTGAACCACGTTCCGACAACAACCCTACCAGAGAGTGTAAATAACAGAAAAATGGACAATGTCAGCAACAAGGAAATTAGCTGAATTTTTGCACTTCCCACAAATACCGTATTGAGCACAATAATCA
>NZ_JBVTRR010000107.1:0-530 GCF_055755175.1 Stutzerimonas sp. LR2 | reverse complement strand
TTGGAGCCTGTTGTGGCAGTGAGTGCGATGGAAAAAATCGATAATGCAGGCATTCAAAAACTGTACGAAATCATCGCTATTTACGACCATGAACCTGCTGACGAAGAAGAGCGTTGGCAACAGCGGATGGCGGAGCTCGATTTCCACACGGTTGTCGCGAGCTATTCGGATAATGTGCTTTTAGTATTTATTTGTCATTTTCTTCAGCGGTTACTGAAAGATTTAGCCGTCTGTAAAGATATTTATTTGAAACCTGAACCCGTTGATAGACGCCAAGGTATTGAATACCAATACCAATTGATAGAAGCCTTGCGCCGCAAAGATGCACAAAAAGTACAAGCGGTCATGGAAGCGCACATGGATTATGCAGAACACGCCATGTTGGCTCTACAAGCCACCTTACAAGAACGTTTTTTAAGTGAAGATAGGTAATCATCATGATCGACACAGCATATCTAGCAAATGTATTACGCACATTGTTACAAACGCCGAGTCCTGTTGGGATGACTGATAAAGCGGTTGCGCAGACT
>NZ_JBVTRR010000106.1:0-536 GCF_055755175.1 Stutzerimonas sp. LR2 | reverse complement strand
CTCTGCGCTCGATGGTGGTGGTGTTCGGATGCGGGGAACAGTTGCACGAAGTTCGCAAAGCTATCAAGCATCGGCATCATCAGCTGTTCGAATTCACTATCCCGAATATTCAGTTCGCGCTTTATGGCCTGGATCATGTCGGTCTGCTTTTCACGCAATATGTAGCTCCCCGGAATCAACGCAGGGAAACCGATTTCGGCAGGCGGGTAACGCAAAATATCACCGCGCACAACCATTGAATCCACACCGTCGCGCATAGAGTCGATTTCTTCGAGGGTCTCCAGGGGAATGTTAATCTCTTCCTGTACCTCATTTTTTTTGCCAAACAGCGTTTTGATGATCTTCAGCATTTAAAACTCTCCGTTGTAGTGCAAGTACGATAACCCATGACCGGGTGCGGGCAGGAATGAAAAGGCCCTCGTTTTGTCGGCTAAAACGGTAACTGGCAATTTTAAAAAAAAGGATAATGACAGTGCTTTCTAACCGGAGAAGAAGTGATGAAAACCCGTAAACGTTTCGCATTGCCTTTGCTGGCA
>NZ_JBVTRR010000105.1:0-545 GCF_055755175.1 Stutzerimonas sp. LR2 | reverse complement strand
GATTCGAATGTCTGGCTCAAGGCGCTCAGCTTGGAATCACGTTCATCCGCCTCGACCAATGCGTTAATTTTTCGCCGGTGGCGATAATTCATTGGGATCCCTTCCCTGATCAGAGTGTCGAGGTAATCAATACCCGACTTTTGTATTGACTCTGAACACCCCATTTCTTGGTATACGCTGAACGTTTTGGAACAAAGCGCCTCGATTTCACTTACTTCCAGCAGCGGGCACAGGCGTGGAAACACACACGAATAGTACAAATGCACAAAGGCCAGCAAGCAGACACAGCCCCCGGTAAAGAAGCACAACGGGATGAATAAGAGCTCATCCACAATTTTCGGCATGATGATCAGGTGAGCGATAGAAAACAGCAACGCCATGATAAGGAAGGAGATAAGCGGTGGTGTGAGGATGCAGTCCATCAGACGTGTGAACTTCAACAACCCACAGGAGCTTTGACGTTGTAGGTACAATTTGATGTCAATTTGTTCAGTTTTCATGTTGTCCTCTTCGGTTAACGGTCGTTTGCTTTTTTCTATCGCTCA
>NZ_JBVTRR010000104.1:0-549 GCF_055755175.1 Stutzerimonas sp. LR2 | reverse complement strand
CTATCGTTGGTGCATTATGGCGGTGTTCAATTTCAACTGAATTGTTAAAAAACGCTCGATTTATGACCGCATTTTACATAGGTAAATCGTACTGCAAAAATGCGACCCAAGGTCGTAAAAATGCAAATTATGTTGAGCAAATATATACTTGCGGTAAGCGATGGAAAAATCATGGGAATTTTACTACACTTTTTTTAATCAAATTCTCATTCGCGAATTATGCATTTTTTGACTAAAAAAAGACTTTCATCTAATTTTTAAAAATGTATGATTTAAATCAATGCATGCGAATGAAAAGCATTGTATGTCTGGGTGGGGATCCAGTGCGAGGGGTGGCTTTTAACGAATCACCCCTTTTTTATGCTCTAAATGCCATCTCCATTCAGTCAACTTTAATGCATAATTATTCAGTTGTTAACGTAGTGTTAGCTTTGCAGAAAAGGTCAGCAATGCGAAGCCCTTTTCCGTTGACCCTGCTTTGTCAAAATCTATACCCTACAGCGATTGATAAGGACCTGATTGACCGGAAAAATAATGAGCGTGAACAAC
>NZ_JBVTRR010000103.1:0-552 GCF_055755175.1 Stutzerimonas sp. LR2 | reverse complement strand
TGGTTTTTTGCTGAGCAAGGGATTTAATCACCTGAAGCACCTCAAATACTCTTTCTGGGTCGAGAGCCGAGGTTGGCTCATCAAATAAAATGGCTAAAGGGTTGACGGCAAGGGCACGGGCGATACTCACTCGCTGTTGTTGCCCGCCCGATAACGTGACTGGGTATTTGTGGCTATGTTCAGCTAGGCCGACAGTATCCAACAGCGCTAAACCGATTTTATCGGCTTCGCTTTTCGCCATTTTTTTAACGGTGATTAATCCTTCCGTCACATTTTCAAGTGCTGTTTTATTTTTAAACAGGTTGTAATTTTGAAACACCATGGCGGTTTGACGGCGTAATGCATAGGCATCATTTACGCTATGTTTATGCGTATCTAAGGTGACATCGCCGATTTGTATAATGCCAGATTCAGGGTGTTCTAACAGGTTTAGGCAGCGTAATAAGGTGGACTTCCCAGAGCCAGAAGGGCCGATAATGGCGACCACTTCCCCTTCTTGGATATCGAGGGAAATATTATTTAAAACCGTATTGGTGCCGAAGCTTTTATTCA
>NZ_JBVTRR010000102.1:0-554 GCF_055755175.1 Stutzerimonas sp. LR2 | reverse complement strand
ATAGAATCTACATCCACGCTATCACAGCAATTCTGCTGACGAAGAAATGAAGTCGATTTTCCCCTAAAAAATAACCTTTTTTCGTCATCGTTTTGTCGATGAAAAAACTCAGTCGTCGAGAAGGTGTTCGGTATCCTGTACGCATCCATAAACAAGGGGGGTTTATGCTCCGATTCGTACCAATGATGATCTTGTCTGGCCGCTTACGGCTCAACCGTATATTCACATTACTGGCCGACGGTGCTGTCTCTGTTGCCTTTTGGTTCAGTCTTTCAGGAAATCTAACCTGGGTTGTTCCGGTGGGTTTGCTGGGGCTCTTCTTATTGGCGTTTGCGGTGATCGGGTATCGCAGTTATTACCGGCCCGTCAAAACATATCAGGTGACTCGTGTGCGCTTTGGGCGTGATGACCTATTCGTTAATCTCTCTCTCATAATCATGCATGACGGTGAAGAAATCGAACATCCTTTGGCCGTCAAGATGGTGCGAGGTGGTGCGTATCACTTCTACCTGTTATCTATCTACATGCGCCTGGCTGATTCACTGACCCGTTAC
>NZ_JBVTRR010000101.1:0-559 GCF_055755175.1 Stutzerimonas sp. LR2 | reverse complement strand
CATGGGAAAAACATGCCAAGAATGAATGCGGTCTTGATCCACATCTCTTATATGCTGTTGCTTTATGGGAAAGTAAGCAGCGTGCCGGTGGCGGCGGTTATGTCGCCCCAAGTCCGTGGGCACTGAATAATGCAGTTTACGGTGCCTACTATCCAAAAAATTACGAAGATGCGAAACGTGCGCTTAAGCGCTACATGGCTGCATCTAAAGTTACCGATATCGGTATCGCCCAGGTCAACTATCGCTGGAACGGCAGGTACGTCAGTAAGCCAGAAGATCTTCTGGATGTAGACACTAACATTCGGGTTGGTGCGAAAGTGTTATGCAACGCAATCAAAAACTCCCCGGATGACATCGTTTTGGCCATTGGTAGTTATCACACTCCGAACCCTGAACTGCGTGAAAAAGCGCGGAACTATGGAACGAATGTGCTCAGGATCTGGAAGAGGCTGATTGAAAATGGTTAATGAAAATATCTCCTTATTGAGCTGTGCAGCTTCTCTGGAAACGCGTGCGCAATCCTTTTTCCGCAGTCCATTTGTACTGTCTGAAGATGACC
>NZ_JBVTRR010000100.1:0-573 GCF_055755175.1 Stutzerimonas sp. LR2 | reverse complement strand
TTGCTTTTTGCGTGTGCTTTTTTTACGGCGCGGAGCCTTTTTTGGAGACCGCTCAGTAGTAGACATAAAAACCTCTATTTAATTTTTCGTGGCAATTTTTAAGCCAGTTAACATATACATAACCTGAATTTCACTCAAGGTGCTCTGGTTCATTTCCTGTGTATAGCTGCGTATCCCTTCTGGGGTTTCAGCGATCGGCATCCCTGGCAATGCACCTCCACCAGCACGTTTAGCGAGATGCAGGCCCGCATAAAGATGATTGATCTGGAGAGATGAAAGCGCCGAGATATCCAGACGCGCCAGATAATCCCGCTGCTGCTGAATGCTATAACGCTCCCGAACATCATATGCATCAGGTAGCGCAACAACGCCTTCCTGGCTGGTCGCCGTGAATTTATCAAAGGAAGAAGAAATGCCAGCGACATTGAACCAGTGATTGGCAACGTTGATGACCTTGCATTTTGAAAGGTGACCATCCTGGCGCCTGATGAACACCGTGGAGCCCGCATACAAATCACCTGTCCAATACCCGTTGGAATGAGACATTTTGCCCCCTGTAAGTGATCTCACAAA
>NZ_JBVTRR010000099.1:0-574 GCF_055755175.1 Stutzerimonas sp. LR2 | reverse complement strand
CGATCATGTTGAAGACTTCTTCGTCTTTACCGCCTTCGAACTCTTCAATGATCAGTTTTTCAAATACCGCACCTTCAGCGATTGCGGCCATCAGGCCAGTGTAGCGGTGGTGACCGTCGATAATCTTCAGGCGAGTCACACCGTTCACAACAACGACTTTAACGCGGATAGCCGGTACGCTGCTCGGATGGTTGAGGTATGCGTTCTTGAACATCTCAGCACGCTCTACATCAACTTCACGCAGGTTCAGGCCTTCTTCAACGTACAACCAAGAGACGCTGACGGCGTACACGTTGTTACGGCCAACGTTCAGCTCTTCGAACAACGCGCTGTTAGTGGCTGTTTTGCGCTCTTTAGCAACGAAGTCACTCAGACCACGCAGAGTGGATGGAGCCTTGTCCATCTGGCGCATGATAGTGCCCAGGTTACCCATCAGCTCGTTGTCACGGGAAGCTTGGAAGATCTGTTGTACGTTGATAGTCATGATAGTTACTCCGCAAATTGTTATTGGTTGTTTACGTGTTTGTGCTTACTTCTGAATCCAGTTAAACACGGGGTGTGCCGGTGACGAATA
>NZ_JBVTRR010000098.1:0-577 GCF_055755175.1 Stutzerimonas sp. LR2 | reverse complement strand
AAAAACGCCTTTTCTCCTGAATTATGGACCTCTTTATACGGGCCATTCACATGCCGTGGGGGTGTGAGATTGTGCTGATAATCTGCGCCTAAAGCGGTATAGGGCGCATCCAACGAGGGTATCCGATGAAATCTAAAATCCTGGCGCTGGTGGGGGCGCTAATCATTTTAACCGGCAGCGCATTTGCTGCGCCACAGTTTGACCCAAACACGGTCTACGCCGGGAAGGCTGGGCAGGCAACCAAAGAATCAGTGCAGCAAGCCGAGCCTGGTGAAAAGGGCAGTATTACGGTTCTGCGGCTGAACAGCTACGCGCACCTGGGTGAGTTTAACATTCCAGAAGGCACGCCAAAAGCAAGCGTAGAGCGATTCAACAATAAGGTCTATGTACTGTCCGAAAAGCCAGACAAGCGCCTGGCTGGATTGTGGATCGGCCGTGACGCTAATGGCAGAGAAGGTCTTTGCGGTTACATCAACAACAGCATGCGCATTCAAAAATGTTATTTTATTTTTTATAGAGAAAAGTGACATCACGCCCCTCTTGGGGCGGTTTATGAATAGAAAAACAGTTACTTATA
>NZ_JBVTRR010000097.1:0-579 GCF_055755175.1 Stutzerimonas sp. LR2 | reverse complement strand
CCTTTGTTTACCGGTTATGCATACGCAATTCAAAAATTCAAACGCAACATATCGAATATGGGCGTTTTTCTGCCCCCCTTCGCCGATCAGAGGCCTCGCTGAAACTGACAGCAATCCATGAATGCGGCCATGCCCTGGTCTATGCCCTTCAGAATACTCATCCGGAATTCATGCGGGTTGCCATTACGCGTGAAACACGCGGAACTGTACTACGTCTGGGCTATATGGAAAGCAACGTTGCGCTTGATGGCCGAGCATCACGCGATCAGCTTTATTGGCGAATGTTGTTGGCACTCGGAGGCTCCGCTGCGGAATTGGCCGTCTATGGCAAGCAATTCGAAGGGTCGCAGGAGGACATGCGTTCATGGGGTGAGCAAGCGGACCGTTACCTTCAGAACGGCTTTGGCAATGTGCTACTGATCGATGACGGTAAAGACGAATCTCTGCGACATAACATCGCCGCCTTTAATACCCTTCATGCCGAACAGATCACTATCATAAACCAGTTCATGCGTGACAACGTCACGTTATTAACGGACATGGCTGCTGAATTACGTCATACCGGGGTCTTGGATAAGC
>NZ_JBVTRR010000096.1:0-581 GCF_055755175.1 Stutzerimonas sp. LR2 | reverse complement strand
CTGTTTTGTCTGTGTCCGCATCTGTTATTTTAAAAACCCTTGCATTCGTTATATATAACTCATCTCTGATGTATTTTCGAGCATCCTCACCGGTCATATATAAAAGTATTCCATCACCCGTTAAAGTTAATGGTCCTGGCGTTCCGTAGCGACCGTATGAATATAATGAGACTTTATTATTTTTGTGGATTGTTATAAATGAATGGCCTGAACCAAATGTTTCCGTCCACACAAAAACGCCATCATAGAGCAAGTTATCTGAAACCCTGCATTCACCATTTAAAGGTGCTGGCGCTACGGGGTTGATCCGACTGCCAAAGCTGGTTCCCTGTGAAGGTGTTGATGGTGCTGGGGCTTGAGTTGCAAAACGACTTGGCTGGGCTTGTGCTGCTACACTATGAGCAATAACCTTGTTAGAACCTGCCGGACAGCCGCATTGTACAATTGAGTCATGTACGGCTTGAAGTTTCCCATGATTTAGAAAACCTTGCTGCCCAGAAACAACGGTGCCTGTCTGTCCACATTTCGGGCATTTTGTTGTCGGGTCACCCACTCTTAATGCTTTTTTATTAAAGCACGTT
>NZ_JBVTRR010000095.1:0-598 GCF_055755175.1 Stutzerimonas sp. LR2 | reverse complement strand
AAAGCGACTCGTCTACCGTGATAGTCGAAGCGCCGGTATTTTGTGCAACCCCAACGATGACACTGAACTGACTGCCTTGAATATACTGACCGCCAGCAAAGCTGTATTTGATATTGTCTTGTGCAGTGCCTGTACTGAAATTACAGTTCGGGATGCTATGACCACGGCCTAAACTGCCCATTGCATAGCCTGGTGGAATATCGCCCAGCGCAACGGCGCGTAAGATGTTACGGATCGTTTCGACGTAGCTGTCTTTCTGCTCCCATTTACGGGCTTTGGCTTCGCTACCGCCGTACATCACATTCTGCGCATAACCTGACGCAGTCGGAGCGTTACCCACCTTGCGAGAAAGCATTAACGAGGCCTGGACTGGTGCAATCTTTTGCGGAACCAGAGACAAAGACAGGGCGACACTTTCGTCGCCTTTTTCGCTGACATACAGCGCGACCGGGTTGGTGGAGCTCGTGGACACATAGATCACATTACCTTGCACGCTGACTTTGACATCAGACAGTTGCAAACGCTGAACGGTAGGGCGTTCGAACGGCGTGACGATGCGGTTAAGCTGGCCGATTGAAATCGGGATCAGGGTATTCAC
>NZ_JBVTRR010000094.1:0-600 GCF_055755175.1 Stutzerimonas sp. LR2 | reverse complement strand
AATGGGAATCCAACTGAGTTGCAGCAGTAGTGTGATAATAGTGAGCAGCCAAAATGTCATGAGATACCTCAACGATAGTGTTAGTCCGTATGTAGAGAGTTAATCACGAGTCATTCGGGTGACGAAGTTTTCAGGACCTTTTGGGTTACTCCTTCAACGAATTTCCACCGATGGCCGCGACCTTCAAAACCATAGGCTTCACATTCGTAGCCTTGGCGCATCAATGACGTGTTTATGCCGCTGACCGCACTACTCCGGCTCGCCCAGTGATAGCCACCGTTGACGTTTAACCAGTCAACAATCTCAGCAACATGCCTTTGTTTACCATCCCCCATCAACGTTTCAATACGGATCATGGTGCGTTTCCAGTCGGTCATAAATTGTCCCGTGCCTGTGGTGCCCGCAACGGCGATCCGCATATCGTCGTGAAGCTGAGCCCGCAAGATTTTCCCTTGATGACGAGAGCCAGGAACCATGCGAGGTTCAAGCTGAACCCTGAGAGAGTAATGGGCTTCACTGATCTTTTCGGTGACTCCGTCATAACGCAGTTTTCGTGAAGGCGACTTCTCAACTTCCAGCAAACCGATACCCCACTGACGC
>NZ_JBVTRR010000093.1:0-602 GCF_055755175.1 Stutzerimonas sp. LR2 | reverse complement strand
ACAGGTTCAGTTTTGAACATAAGCACGCCTATCGCGTGAGTATCACGACAGAACTACTCTATTTCTAGGCAACTCCCTTCTCGTCTTTTATACTCTGCTCAATGTATATTCCCAGACCCGCTAAATTGCTATTCTAATACGATGACGGATGGAATCGCTTTATCGATAACAACACCATCGATGAATGGCAACTCCTCTGTGTCGAAAAGATGCTCGCATGCAGTCTTGTGCTATGGGCGTTCGTCGGTATTGCTGCTCTTCACCTGAATGCACGCATTCACGCTTCTTTTGTCAAACCTGTAAATCCAAAGCCTACAGTGCATGTGGTCTCAAAGGCACCGAACAATGGGTCGCACAGCAGCGCCATATTTTGCCAGACTGCGAATGGCAACATATCACCCTCACGATGCCCCACCAACTTTGGCCTTTCTTCAACAATAACTGGCCCTTGCTCAACCGACTCTTTCGCTGCGCCACGCGTGCCATGCTCAAACATGCCAAGCGTCTTGGGCTCGAAATTGGCATTTTCTGTGCCTTACATACTTATGGTCGCCAACTCAATCAACATCCGCACATCCATTTATCGGTAACCCGAGTCGGGC
>NZ_JBVTRR010000092.1:0-618 GCF_055755175.1 Stutzerimonas sp. LR2 | reverse complement strand
AGCCAGGCTCTGATTTTGAAAACGGCTGAGGTAGTGGCTGAAAAAATGCGATCTACCGAACTGAAGCGGGGGCTCACGAACGAATGGGCAAAACCCGATTGGGGATCGTCTTGCATCAACGATTTTCTCCGGCATGTCGATAAGGGCGACCCGAGAGACCTCGCAGTCTACGCTAACATGATGATCCACCACGGCTGGACAACGAAAGATGCAGTGAAGAATGTTATCAGCCAAGTTTTCGAACAAACCAGCCAAGAGCTGCGTGAAGAGCTGGTAGCCTTAACACAGCTGCTTCGTGTTGTTTTTGTTTATGCTGGACTGAGTAAGCCTGAATTGCCTATAAGCGGGGCTCAAATGTTGATGCAAGCCGACGACCTCAGCGCCGTGCTGCGCCAGTCTGTTGTTCTGCCTGAAATGAATTTAGACCACGTTCAGGTGTTTCATCATGCATTTAACAACTTCAGCGACGAGCCGCTTGGCCCGGAGGAAGCGGATAATATTTTGACAGGCTTGAAAGCAGTCGTAAATTCGCTGCAACGCTAAAATAACCCGCGTCTCGCCTGGCCGAGGCTATGAAACTGGAGAAGGAAAAAACTATGAACCAGATCGTGACCGACG
>NZ_JBVTRR010000091.1:0-618 GCF_055755175.1 Stutzerimonas sp. LR2 | reverse complement strand
CCTCCTGGTGGCTGGGCATTCACTGTCTTCGCCTCTACAAAGGAAACATACGCTTGCTCGCCGGAGGTGGTGCAATCAGGCATCGGTTCATGTGTGCTGTTTGTGCCGAAAAATGAAGAAACACCGCTGTAAAGTCACAGCCCTGATTATCACAAATTTACAGACGATAATCAGGATGACGTTTCCACGGGCTGACAGGGAGGAAACCTAAAAGCCCATAAATTGAAGGTAGTCGGTATACCAGGATAATTATCCATTGTTGGGGTAACCGGCACGGCGACCGCCACCCGTAAGGGTTTTACAAACGAGTTGAGCATATGAAAATCATGATCAGGGTAATCGTATCTGTAGTGGCAATGGCCGTTTCCGCTCAGGTTGTTTCGGCAGAAATGCAATCGGTGAATTTTGTGGTGCCATCTTCAGTGGCAAATCAGGATCCGACCGGCGTAAAAAAATTACGCATGAATTTGGACCGGTTTTTTGTTAATTCTCTGGTCGAAGGGGAGCAGCAGCAACTGGTACAGCCGGTTTATTTTGAAGGGCCATATCGCTATTCACTGATCCGTGCCTTTGATGGCAATAACTTCGTTATTCATCTGGCAGGCAGTAAACATGTTT
>NZ_JBVTRR010000090.1:0-625 GCF_055755175.1 Stutzerimonas sp. LR2 | reverse complement strand
GGTCGCCAGCTTCCAAAAATCTTCTCTCAGCGTTGTAGCTTCGGCAGTCAAAACATCCGCCGATCTGTCCAGGGCTTTGACGCTTTCCTCCAGATGCTTGATGTAGATTTCCACATCCATCTAGTTACCCTCACATTAAAAATTCAAAAAGGTTCAAAAAAACGGAACCCCTATTATTACCCCACATGAGATCTCTTCCGGCTAAAGCAAAAACACCCAAAATCGACTCAAAAAGTCAGTTTTACCAAAAAAGCAGTAATATTATTACGCCGCCTTAGTGATCTCATGGACTCTTTCTCTTTTTTTGCACTCTCATGGCGAAAAGAAAGGCATCAGAGTTGTCGAGTTGACGCATGAAAATACCTTTTTGCAAATAGACGTCATTTCGGGCTCTGAAGAGACCTGTTCACTGCCTTTGAGTCAACCCCGTATATAATATGGCATCAGAGTTATCTTGTGGCATTTCCCGTGATTAGCACTCTCATGGCGAAAAGAAAGGCATCAGAGTTTAAAAGTCGTTCCGTTTTCTAATCACCAGGCACACTAAGCACCAAAACAACACTTCCCATCAAGTTTTTTTGTCCTCAAAACGGGGTGCTTTTCTGATTTGCAACCGAATTAATCC
>NZ_JBVTRR010000089.1:0-627 GCF_055755175.1 Stutzerimonas sp. LR2 | reverse complement strand
TCCGGATCTTCGCCGTCCGGCAGGAACAGAAAGCGGGCGCGGCTGCATCCGAGGCGTCAAATGGTGAGGCAAATGCGGTTTACGGTGTTAAGGTCTCTCCACTCCTGAATGGCGGTATGCTGTATATCGGAACGGCTGCAACTCTCAAGTGACAGATGGGAAATAAAATATTTTTTTCGCCCTTTTGCCTTCGTCAACGGTCAGGGCTGGTGGATACTGGAAGTCCAACAACTGATAACGCAAACGAGGATATATGATGTCTCTGAACCCAACTCTGGTCGCAATGTTCATCTTCAGCAGCTTCAACGAAACCCGTGTCCCGCTCATCGTAAAGGACGACACTGCGCAGGAGCGCATCGACTTCAACGTAGCTGGTGGCGGTGAAATCGAGTGTGCGGATTGGATCCGTGAACTGGCTATCGACATCGTTGAGGAATGCGATGAGGTCTTCACCAGCAAAGAAGGGCCGGGCATCTGGTATTACGAAGTCGCTGAGGTTATAGGGGCCAAGATCGCAAACGATGCTAACGAGGGGCACGTTTACCAGTGTGACATCGTTAAATTTGCTCTGGAGCAAACCACCAGCTGGGTCAACTCATAACCTCCCTCCACCAGCCGCCTGCGGGC
>NZ_JBVTRR010000088.1:0-631 GCF_055755175.1 Stutzerimonas sp. LR2 | reverse complement strand
GTGCTCATTATCCCAAAGTGTTCATCAGCAAACTTCAAGTGGTCAAAGGCCGCAAATGTGCTGTAAAGTCCGACCCAGAGAAGGATCTGGATATTAAGGATAGAGCCTATCTGCCCGAGGGTTTTTTCTTTCACTGCTTTACGTAATAAAACTGCGGCACCAAACAGCAAGTACAGACCACCAGCCAGGTAAAGCCAAACAGGTAAATTGGAGCTAGATTGGTCCATCTGTTCGGAACCTGCATCCATGAATGATTTGATGAATGGAGCAAGAAGCAAAAAGAAAGCCGGTACATAAAGTAACCAAGTCAATTTTACTTGTCTGATAGCTACCATGCGTTTTTCCTTGTCTGGGCTTGCTTCTTCGAGCACAACTTTCATTGTTTTTGCGAAGGAAAACACTGCTGCGATCAGAAATAGTGAGGTCATTAATAAATACATTTACTCTCCAAAAATTAGGAATGCATACTTTGATGTAATGGTACAGTGTTAATAGTTATAATAATAATTAATTCAGTCGCAAATTGAGCGGCTTTTTAAGATGCCGATAGATAAACTGCCATCCTTTCCCGTGAGGTGTACGGTAATCTAGGCGCGGAAGTTGTTGCTTTGCATTTTGCGACTCGAAGTTC
>NZ_JBVTRR010000087.1:0-635 GCF_055755175.1 Stutzerimonas sp. LR2 | reverse complement strand
CGCAATACAGACGACAAATTCACCCGCATACCGGTTGAGGATTGGATTGAAGGTATTCAGGCAACTGTTAGCCCTTCCCCTGCTCGCGAACGCATCTTGGCCGCTTTGGCCCGTTGCAAACCCGGTATTTTTTAACTTCCTAAATTCATAAATTTATTAAAGAGGTACGTATGTCTCATTCTGTCGAATTGAGCATTTACGGTTTCGTATCTGAGAATATGCCCCTTTGGCCTACTTCTGATGTTCAAGAACAAGCTGATTTGGCGTTAATTCATTCCGATATGCTGACTGTGAAGCTGCTTAATGATCGTGGACTTGGCATTGCCAATACTGCGTTTGGTGTTAACCAAAACGAATCCCAGGTGTTAAAGCTGGCGACGCGTTTTGCGTATTGTTGTGCATGTGGCCGTTTCTCCGACCAAAGCCTTGACCTTCTCAAAAAAGAGATAGTCATGCTTGGCCGAGAATTGTGTTCCAAGTTCTTCGACTCAACGATGGCTGAAGCTATTCGTTTCGTGGCACATGAGCCCGAGTTCATGAAAGAACAACGTGTTTGGTAATCCTTACCCCATCACTTTTATCTACAGGAGTATTTCTCATGCGTTACGTTACCTCTGATAATCGCTACACCACTA
>NZ_JBVTRR010000086.1:0-643 GCF_055755175.1 Stutzerimonas sp. LR2 | reverse complement strand
TTTCTTGCAGCATTGGCAGAGATTGATCCACGGTAACCTCCTGATTTGTTTTGGAGGGTCATCTATTAATGAACACCGCCAAACAGGGTGAAGTGTGATAAAAAAGGCCGGATAACCGGCCTATTCTGCGATGACAGCGCGTTGGCTTATGCCTCTGCGTCGCCCTCACCTTCACCGTCATGAGCCTCAGTGGCTTCGTCACTGCCTTCGTTTTCAGCCTCAGCGGCTTCTTTCGCGGCCTGCTCAGCTTCTTCTTCCAGTTTGGCCGCTTCTACGTCGCTCAGCGCAGCCATCAGTTGGCGGGCAACTTCAGGCGACAGACGCAGCACCACTTCTTCCGGCACAGTTTCAGCGATTTCAATCTGGTTTTCGTGCTCAGCCGTTGGAGCTGGAGGGATCTGCGAGCGCAGCTGATCCAGCGTCGGCAACAGGCTTTCGAAGGTTTTGCGCACGACTTTCGGTTTCACCTTGGCTTTCTTAGGCGAAGACACGTAGCGCGCTGTGACGCGGTTTTTACCTGCTTGCTCGGCTTTAGCCAGAGAAGCCATCAGGATTTCGAAAGCGTCACGGTCGGTGCCTTGGCATTCCGTAATAACGTCGATCGCAACGTCACCAGAAACCTTATCTTCCCGAACCAATTTTT
>NZ_JBVTRR010000085.1:0-648 GCF_055755175.1 Stutzerimonas sp. LR2 | reverse complement strand
AGAATACAGCGATGTGCTATCCATTTCGCCAGAGCGGGTTCTTCAGTCTCTGGAGGACATTCGAGGTCATGAGTCGCCTGTACAGTTCTACAGCGAACAGCGCCTGCCGGAAATTTGCGATGCTTACACCTGGCCGACCGCTGAAGAATTTCGCAAGTACCTCAGTGAAGGCGGTTCAGCCCCAACGTACCTTTGCCCAAACTGCAATCAGGAGTCAGACCACGAAAGTAAATGCACCGCGCAAATCACAGATCGGCACGGTGTAAAGAAAAATTGCGGCTGGATTTTAAACCCGACCTCGGATATTCTACGTAACAGTATAAAAATACTCATTCAAGCTGAGTTTTTGAACAATCTCCAGATCCATCATCTGTTTCGCCCTAAGGGAGTCGCTCTCCCACAGCGGGTTTGTTTTGATGAGTTTGGTGAAGACCTTGAAGATGACGGTTGTTGAGAGATAAGAAAGTAGTACCTCATTTAATAGATGCCTCGTTTAGGACGGGGCTTTTTTTTTGCCTTTCTCCCTTCGTCAGCAGTTAGACCCACCGGATAATAATTCTATTTTCCCGTGAGGTACCCATGATCAATTTAGCAATCTACGAGCCCAATCGCGCAGCTGAGTTTCAACCAATACTTCCTCTGTATCAA
>NZ_JBVTRR010000084.1:0-650 GCF_055755175.1 Stutzerimonas sp. LR2 | reverse complement strand
GCCATTATTTATCGTGAATTTAAATATTCAACAATTCATCGCTATATTTTGCGACTGAAAAAGAAAAATGGCGAGTTTGTTTCTGCAGGGAGTTCGGTGAGAACAGAAAATAATGAATACGTGGGATTCGTTTCGAACAGTGGTGTCCTATTATTAAATTTATTAAATAAGCCTAAGACAATCTTTGTCTTATCCCCAAAAGGGGAACAGTGCACCTTGAATTTAGAAAAAATTGAATCAAATGATAATAAAATCACGGAGATTGAATGCAATGAGTAAACTGGTATCCATTTTTATTTTAATCATATCGTCATTAACCTGCTTTAATGCATACTCTGCATTTACACTTAATGGCACCCGTTTTATTTATGATGAAGGCCGAAAGAATATCGCCATTGAAGTCAAAAATAACAGCGATAAAACATACGGGGGGCAAGTTTGGGTTGATAATCTTAAGGGTAATGACGTGTTTTTTGTCCCGGCCCCGAATTTATTTAAAATCGGGGGCGAAGAAAAGCAATTAATCCGTTTATTGTATGTAAATGATATTTTACCCAAAGACCGAGAATCCTTATTTTGGTTGAATGTGCAGGAAATTCCCCCCGTTGCCTCTGCTGATGAAGGGAATGTCCTTGCTGTTGCCTTAAATA
>NZ_JBVTRR010000083.1:0-654 GCF_055755175.1 Stutzerimonas sp. LR2 | reverse complement strand
CAGGCTTGCTTGCATCTGAAGATTTATCTGCTATCAAGCAGGTAGATGCCGGTAACAAACTCGAAGCGCTTGCGCGGTCGTACTGTGAAAATGAGTTGGGGCAAATTGCTTCACCTTTTTGCGTTCGACATGCCAAGTATCCGTTCATGATAGCTTCGCTTGATGGACAGCTCGATGACCGTTCCGTACTGGAAATCAAGAATCTCTCTGAGAAAAAACATTTAGCCATCCTTGAACAAGGTTCAGCTTCGCCGGAATTTAAATATTACTTCTGGCAGGTTCAGCACCAACTATTCGTAACAGGTGCCCCACAAGCTTATCTCGTTTTTTGGTCCGCTAAAGATCAGCCGAAGATTTTCCTCATCAAACCAAACCAAACTGCTTTCAACCGCTTATTTGCTGCATGCAAAGAATTTTGGGAACGTTTAGAGGAAAAGGTCGCTCCGGCTTTTGATAAACAGCAAGACATCCTGCTGATTTCTGATGCTGAAATTTTGGCTCAGACCAGTGAATTTACTGCTCCCGATGACCTCTCTGCTCGTATTGCTGATATCCGCCGTCAAGTTGCGAATGTCCGCACCAAAGAAGTTGAGTTTGAGGCCGTAAAAGCCCAGCTGTCTGATCTCGAAGAAACGCTTAAGGCGTCTATTCAAG
>NZ_JBVTRR010000082.1:0-659 GCF_055755175.1 Stutzerimonas sp. LR2 | reverse complement strand
GCGGGCTATCTGCATGATGCTGGGTATTAACCGACGTGTTACCGCTGGGGCTGTCGTGGGCTTCTCTCAAATATGGGCGATATCCGACGATAAAGGTGACTTCTCTCTCGTGTGCTCCATCCCCGTGAATGCTCGCGAGGATACCATGACCTATGAACTTCCTGATATGCCTGAAGGTTGGGAAGATATCTCGGCTCAACAGGTGGTCCACCTTTTCAATTACCACAATTCCATCGTCATAAAGGAGTGACGCAATGAAATACCTGTCAGTTTTAATGGTTCTTATTCTTGGGGGGTGCGCTAACGTCGGTCCGGGAAAGCCGATGCCTGTGACACCTCTGTCAGCGCCAGTGCAACAGCGAGCGCAGGACAAGCCGTTGACACCGAGTCCGATGACGGAGCCGGATGCGTTACAAGTCTTATTTAATGAAGGGCTAGCAGAGGATGCTCAGTATGAAAGCGCCCGATTCATTGATGGGAGCAACCGGACGATGATCATTGCATCTGTACTAAATGTTCCCTGCCAAATGGTCTTTCGGTTTGTTGAAGCGACGAACGGGGATTTCTGGATCCCCAATCAAATCGCATGCGATAACCAGGAGGCGATGGCCGGGTACGTACCAGCAGCCGATACTGGGATGATTTCGTCAGCAAATATA
>NZ_JBVTRR010000081.1:0-672 GCF_055755175.1 Stutzerimonas sp. LR2 | reverse complement strand
GAAGAGCAAAAGCGGATCATGTCCTGCTGACCGGTACGCGGCTTCAATCCCTTCGACGTCAGGAAGTTGCTGTATGCAATTGCCGTTTGTTGCTCGGCGGTCAGCTTGATATTGTTGCTCATGACGAGATCCCATAGAATTATTATTTACTCATTAAATTTTACCGCACCACCAGCGCTGACAAAGTGACATCCAAAAATAATCCGCCATGTAGGCGGTTCAGTTCGTTCAACCCTCAAACCAGAGAGAGGCAAGATATGCGCACCCGGCAATTTTGCGCTCATGTTTGGGGTCGAAGCTTTTGAGGATGACCATGATATGCGCCAGCGCCCATTTCAATTCAACACCTTCCTTGGCTGCTGGTGGACATTCAAGCCCGTGGTAAAACCAACGCTCAATGAAGGCAACCCAGGAATTCTTTCCCTGTTTGAATTCGTCTGGAATGAGATCCCATTTCGGCAGGAATTTTTCAATGTCCTGAGGCCCAAAGGCGAGCATAACCTGAGTGATGTTTTCGTTCGGCGTCCACGTCTTCATGATTTTCTTTTCCAGAGTCAGGATTTGGTTTTGATTGCATCGGCAATCTTGACGAGTACCGCACGCAGCTCTTTATCATCAGCGATGTTAGTCGGTAGGGTATTCAGGCATTCCTGGGGCAGGTAGATATTACCG
>NZ_JBVTRR010000080.1:0-681 GCF_055755175.1 Stutzerimonas sp. LR2 | reverse complement strand
AAAACAGGTTTACAAAAGCATCGTCAGCCTGGCTGATATCCCTTCCGATCCGCTGGCTGAGTGGGATGACATGACGGCGGACAGTGTTGAAATGTTGAGCGTTGAGCAATACATTCCCGGTCACCCTCTGCTGACGGAAATCGTGTTTACGGGGATCAGTGAGGTTTCCGGTAAATGGCAAGGTAAACTTGACTGGATGCACTGCGCTGCGGAGCACGACGATGAAGCCATCTCCAGTATCTCGTTCCTGCCGCTTGAACGGCTCAACGCAGATTACGCAACGACCTGGGTACCTGAAGAGGATGACAAACAGGTTATCGCTACCTTGCGGGAGTATTACCCTGAACTGTCTGGTATTAGCGATGCCGCGCTCTATTTCCTGTATGACGAATTCCAGATGGCCTGTAATCAGGTTTCTGGGGCAGAGCCTATCCGCGATACTGATTTTCTGTTCTATGCGACAGGTACCGCACTGGGTGTCGATGATGACGGTCCGGCTGTTCGTGATGCCGGGAAGATCGCAGTGTATCTGCTCTCTGAAGGTGCGTCAGTAGAAGCGTTACCCCAGAAAATTGCGGGCTACGTTTCCCGCGATAAAACCCTCCGCCAGTTGGCCCTGTGGCGTTGGAATGTCTCGAAGTTTTTGGAAATCGTTGCCCAGACCCCAAAAGGTGCAGGACA
>NZ_JBVTRR010000079.1:0-687 GCF_055755175.1 Stutzerimonas sp. LR2 | reverse complement strand
GAGGAAGGAAAACGCGTAAAGCCAGATGCAGAGCAGAAGATTATTTTTCCCTGCGATCAAACATATGAAATCAGTTTAAGACCTGGAATATCCTATGAAAAAACTAAAATTTACGTTCAAAAATGCGGCTGGTGAAGAACTGGCCGGATTGCTTGAACTTCCTGAAAATCCTAAAGCGTTTGCGCTGTTAGCTCATTGTTTTACGTGTGGCAAAGACCTCAAAGGCGCGGCGCGTATTGCGCGGAAACTGACAGAGAATGCTATCGCCGTTCTCCGGTTTGATTTTACTGGTCTGGGAAACAGCGAAGGGGATTTTTCCAACACCAACTTCTCATCCAATATTTCGGACCTGCTTTGCGCGGTAGATTATCTCCGCCGACAGTACGAAGCGCCTTCTTTGCTCATCGGCCATAGCCTGGGGGGATCGGCCATTCTGTCTATTGCCGGCGAAGTTCCTGAGGCAAAGGCCGTTGTCACCATAGGATCACCCGGAGAACTGACACACGTAAAACGTCTTTTTAAGGATGATGTTGAAAACATTAACCAGCATGGAGCCTATCCCGTTGAGCTGGCCGGGCGGGTATTTACCTTAAAGAAACAGATGCTGGACAATATTCAGGAACACAAAATCGCTCATAAGGTGTTCGCCATGAACAAGCCTCTGCTTATTTTTCATGCGACTGAAGA
>NZ_JBVTRR010000078.1:0-693 GCF_055755175.1 Stutzerimonas sp. LR2 | reverse complement strand
ATGCGCCTGGCTGATTCACTGACCCGTTACGCTCGGTCTCTGAAGGAGGCCCGTTCATGAATGGGCTCGGTATTTTATTTGTCCTGTTAGTGGCCGTCTTGGGTCGAGATATCATCAAGCGCCGGAAACCGCAGCCCTGGCTTGTTATCGCTCTTACCTTGTCCGTGACATTATTTGTCAGTGAGCGATGGGTTGGTGCAGTCTACAGCGTTCCCACGGGGTCAATGCAACCAACTTATAAGGTTGGTGACTACGTCACAGCGGTCAGGTTGGGCGGGTTGCTGGACGATGGCCGGTTAATGCGCGGTGATGTTGCTGTGTTCAAGGCTCCGTCCGTACCTCGAACGCTATATACCAAACGCGTTATCGGCATCCCCGGTGATCTGGTTGAGTTTGGCGCAGACAAAATGTACCGGATTAATGGAAAGGTTCTGGGCAAGCAAATCGCCGAAAAAGATGGTTTTCAGGTGTTCACGGCCAACGATGAACGCTCCGGTAAGCCGTACAGGTTTGTTATCGACACGCGCGCTGCTTACGTCCCGACGAAAGGCCGCTGGGTTATTCCAGAAGGTTATTACTTCATGGCCGGGGACAACCGAGACCATTCATGGGACAGTCGCTACTGGGAAAATCCACCCGGCACACCAAAGCCCTTGCGTGGGTTGGTATCAATTGAACGGATCGATGCGCGCG
>NZ_JBVTRR010000077.1:0-698 GCF_055755175.1 Stutzerimonas sp. LR2 | reverse complement strand
GACATCGTAAAGATTCGGCCAGTGAAGACCCCGATACCCAGAAAAACGAAAAATGGCATCGCTTCATCAACGCTCCAGAAGAAAAACTTCGGCGGATCATCGACAGAATGCGAAATGTGGACTGGTTCACTCATGCTTACCCCCAATTAAGAAACTAAATACCCGAACCCCTTCGGGCGCTTTAATACAACGCGCGGACTCTTTTACTTTCCTCCCTCCTGGGCTAATTGCGCCATCATCTGCATCAGACCTGTCCCGTTGACGGAGCCCTGCACCATTGCCGATTTATCGCCGTACACCACGATGTTTGCAGGCGTTTGCTGAATATTGAGACGTGCGGCTTCTTTCACGTCTTCCGCAATTTTGGCGCTAGGGCGAGCGGCGTTGACGCACTCAATAATGCGCTGCCCATCTAGGCCGTTGTTCTCCGCCAATTTATCCAATGGAGTTGCCATACCGTGGCCGTCGGAGCGAGTATCCGCAAAAATAGCCCGTGCCATCTTATAAAACGCAGGATTACCACCTTGCTCAGCTGCACATTCAGCAGCGAGAGATTCAGTGCGCGATGCCTGTCCGTGAACAGGGACGTGCTTGAACACCATCGCAATATTGCCGGACGAAGAATCCACCAGATCCATCATTTGCGGGAAATGGGTTTTGCAATACGGGCATTCAAAATCGGAATACTCAATGACGTA
>NZ_JBVTRR010000076.1:0-703 GCF_055755175.1 Stutzerimonas sp. LR2 | reverse complement strand
GATCCTCAGCAGTTTTACGATGTTTTGTGCGAAATGATGCGATGAGTACCACATCGCATCGTAGAAAGCGTTACAGCGCTATTTCATTGCAGGCTCTTTTCGACCCAACGATATTCTTTGCCCTGGAAATGGTCTTGCAAGCAAATCGTACATTTTCCGTCGCGGCTTTCAGCGTAAACACTCCAGTGATGTACTGGCGTATCACAGTTATCAGAAACAGACTTGATGAAGCCGCTGAGCTCATGCTTCTGTACGATGGTGAGTTTGGATGTCGCCACCAGTGAACGCAGTTCAAACGCATCAAACTCGACTGTGATTAACCCCGCAGGGAGCGTCACTTCGTTGCAAACGGAATACAGCTCGCGCGGCACCGTGAAACACACACAGGTTTGTGCATATTGCTCAGCAGTAATATCGGCTGACGACTCAATCGCACATAGCAGCGTTTCCGATGAGATACCAATTTCTGCGTCGTGAGTACGATCCACCAGCTGGAGTGCTTTGTGCGCCTCATATTCGGAGATAGGCTCCCTACCGCTGTCAGACAAGACCTGGTGAATATCTTCCGTATCCCACAGCTTCGTTAACACAAGGGCATGTTGGTTTTTAATAGAGAGATGAGCGATAAGTTCTTTGACTGTGCAGTACATGGGAAACCTCTTTTTTATTGGTATTCGTCGTTTTGTTTACCTCTCTATTGAAA
>NZ_JBVTRR010000075.1:0-705 GCF_055755175.1 Stutzerimonas sp. LR2 | reverse complement strand
AACTCCAAGATAATATTCGCTGTTTGAACGTAACGCTGAAATTTGACAAATCCGCGCTGATCGACGCTTTTGCTGTATTGGAAAGAAACCCGCAATTCCTCCATGTTGTCATCTATAGCGAAGCGACGTTCGACGACTTTGATGACTCGGATGAGAGTGTTGAAAACTGCATGAGCGACCCCGTTCTGGCGGTATGGCGATCTGGAGCGTGTATAACTTGGATAGACCGTGCCGATGACACTGAATTTCAGTGCGATTTGCCAAGCATCAGTGTACTGAACTCTACGAGGGATTACGCGTGACCAGTGAAGAAGCCATTAAGCATTTGAGACGCAGTATCTGGGACTTGTCAGGGCAAAAAGAAGCGCAGGCTGAGCGTGTGCTGGCTTACCTGAAAGTGCGTGTCAATCGCGCCAAGGGGCTGGTGGTGAATCCTATTAGCCCAAAGCCGATGACATTCATGCAAGCGATAAGACTGGGCTATATTCGGCAGCAAGGCAACTGGAAAGATGCGCCCTGGGTTTTCGATAACCGCATCATGCCCTCAGCTTCAGCTGCGTTAGATGAAGCTAACAGACAACTCAAAGCCCATTGGGCAGAATAGCCACCCAAACAAAAACCAGTACCTGTGTTGGGCGCTGGTTTTCACTTATCAACTTTTCAACAAGCTAGATCCTAATAATTAACCTAATTAGTTCCTAACAG
>NZ_JBVTRR010000074.1:0-709 GCF_055755175.1 Stutzerimonas sp. LR2 | reverse complement strand
AATGACATCTTCAGTGCTAGCTTGAGAAAGGCCTTTATCATCATTGTATGTCGCAATATGTTACAAAATTTCTATTAGAATGCGGAGGACAGATTCATGAATACTCCCTTTTTTATTATCAAACGGCTATTTGGCTAATTAAACCATTCCGGATTCCTGGCGTTATCCATCTCGAAAATCTGTTCAGTGCTCTGCATGACATCGTTTGGTGTAAGCATCAACTCTTCATGGCGAATGATGAATGGACGCAGTCTCACAAGGCCGTTTTTCTGGCTATAGATATTCATGACTGCGTGCATGCGTTCGCCAGGCGAAATCAACGTGAGCCACTGCCGATAAGCGCCGGTATTTTTGATGTAATTCACTAATGCAAAGCTGAGCGCGCCAGCATGCTTTTTCGATAATGCCTTTTTGTTGTTTTTTTTAATGAGTTGAGCAATCGCCTCCACATGAGCACCAATGGGCACATCGAGGTTTGTGCGTGCTGAATTAAAGTCCTGCTGCCCAATAGTCACCAAATGCACTTGATTATCACGATAGTCTCGTAGATAAAAAACATGGGAAGTAAAAGGTGTTGAGTGAATGTGATCTCCCAACTGCCAACCGAAGGCGTTTAAGTTAGCGGCAGAAATCTGTTTATCAATTGCATTGCTCATGGTGAATTCCTTTAGTCCGATAATGAGAAAATGGTAAGCCATACCCAACATCT
>NZ_JBVTRR010000073.1:0-712 GCF_055755175.1 Stutzerimonas sp. LR2 | reverse complement strand
GATATCCGCTTTGTCCATGAAGCCTTCGTATATCGGCGTATGAACAATCCCGGGAGACACCGCGTTGACACGAATACCCGCGCTGGCCAGCTCAATCGCCAGATTACGCGTCAGGGCATGCAGACCCGCTTTTGCCATTGAATAGGCCGAGGCCGGCGAGTCACCCAGTGCAGCCTGAGCACCAATCGAACCGACGTTGACGATAGACCCTTCGAGCTTCGCGGCGAGCATGTTCTTCACGACATCCTGTGTAATAAAGAACGTGGCTCGGTTCAGCGAAAGATACATGTCATAATCGGCAAAGCTGTGCTCGGTAAATCCTTTGGGCATGAAGATACCGGCGGCATTCACCATCAGGCTGATATCGCGATGGTGAGCATTAATTTCCTGACGGATAGTTTCCATACCTTCTTCGGTCATCAGGTTCGCCGCGATGACCGCAACCGGTCCCAGAGGGCTCAGTTCTTTTTGCACCGCTTCGGCTTTGTCTTTTTTATTCCCGGTCAGCACGACACTGCCGCCCGCTTCCAGTACCATGCGTGCCACGGCCAGGCCCATGCCGCTGGTACCGCCGACGACGAGCAGTTTTTTACCTTTGAAAAAAGTGTTCATTTTCTGACTCCATTACTGGTGGGTAAGACGTTGCCGGCAGCGTGAAACTGCCGGCGGTTGACGGATTAAATACTGCAGCCATCCGTTCCGCAGGTCTGAC
>NZ_JBVTRR010000072.1:0-740 GCF_055755175.1 Stutzerimonas sp. LR2 | reverse complement strand
AAGCAACACGTACAGGACGTCTTGTTGTAGTGATGAATTCCGGTGTTGAGTGACGTTTTCCATGTTTGCACCTAATCATATTGGATATGAATAAGCTACCTTTGACCTGATAGTATGTCATCGTTTTTAGTCCTCGTTTTGTTGGCCTTTTCGGGCGAGTGGAAATTCCTTCCGTAGTAGGATCGATCTACCCGTTGGGGTGAAAATTAACAAGGTGAAAAACATGTTTAAACGTATCCGTAGCATTCCTTTATTGGCAGGAGCTATTGCCGCATTGTGCATGACCAGTGCCTTTGCTGAAATTCCTACCAATGCCAGTGGCCGACCCGTTGCTGGAAAGTCACTGGCAGAGTTCCAGTCCTACAAAGCCAACTGCCCAGAGTGTTTACAAGTCGCTCAGGACATTATCAAGATGCGCACCCAGTATTGTCAGCAAGCCGGTGATGTAGATCAGACTATCTTGCAAGACCCAATTTATCCCTACCTCAACGGCATCCGGGTATTACTGGCTAACCGTGGGGGGTACAACAGCCCCATGTATACCTCAGCGCGCCAGGTATTCGAAGCCAACGTCAACTGTGACAACAACAGCGACTGGGTCGAACGCAGCCAGCAGGTCATCGAAAACACCTTTACTGGCCCCCAGTAATCCTGCCTAACCATTGACCCGCTAAAACAGCGGGTTTTTCTCTTCCTGATATTTGGTTGTATAACTATAGACGAGTCCCATTGACGCAAAA
>NZ_JBVTRR010000071.1:0-744 GCF_055755175.1 Stutzerimonas sp. LR2 | reverse complement strand
ACAGAATCTGGAATGATGTACCCCGCCGTGGAGGAAATGTCTTTCACGATCAGCCGTTTCTTAAACTCGCCAAACTTTGACTTGCAAAGCTCAGGTGAGTCCAGTTTCTGGCACAGATTCACGCGCATATAACCAGGTGCGACCAACTGGCTACCCGGCAACGTTTTAAAAGCACATCCCTGCAAAGCTAATACTGCCAATACCCCAACTAAAATACGCATTTGCATTAATGAGCCTTATCTTCGCAGAACGGGCACTTCTGCTTTTTATTCGAACGATCACCGTCAAAAGGAGTGATAAAGGACATTTTGCAATGTACGCATTTCACCATTCGGATCTCATCAGAACGGAAGTCACGCGCCAGTGTCCAGGCCTCATTTGGATGAAGCATAACATCCGCCGCAATTGTCGGTCTGAAGCGCATATTCAGTTCGCGATAGACTTCAAATGAATCGACGACTTCACTGATATCATCCTGATTGCTAGGGTCTTTGGCGCGACGAAGATAGATGCTCATAAAGTTGGTAGCTTCCAATTTTTTAGGCTGTGAAGCCAAGAAAGTTTCCGAGAGTTTCAAGCGTCCAATTGCCACTTCTTCCTGACCGAACTGTTTTTTCAAATGGTCAATGAGTCGGTCACTGGCATTCAACGATGTAGTGATGATGCGACGTCGGAATCCCAGCTTAACCATCCGCTGTGCCAAAGCAAAAATATCTTCATCTTTTACGAGTGCGGCTTTCATAG
>NZ_JBVTRR010000070.1:0-747 GCF_055755175.1 Stutzerimonas sp. LR2 | reverse complement strand
CGGCGTTACATCGTCGGCAGGCCAAAAAGGAAGTGAAGCAATGAGCCATTCAGACAAACAATCCAGTGCAACATCGGTTAGCGAGCAGATACTGGGGGCCGGGCTGCGGATAATTCACACCTGCACGCACAGCGATCACCTGGGGTATTACGTGACAGGCAAAAACCGGCCAGTCATGTCCGACTGCGCGATGGTTAAAGCCTATGACGGCGGGGCGGTATCCGTTGAATATCATCGTCCCGGCAATATTAACATCGTGATCACCAACAATGATGATTGGCTCAAAATCATCACCCATCTGTTGAATGAGCCACCTACATCGTCGCTGAAGCTGATCCCTTCAGACCTGGTGGGTTATCTGGAAAAGCTAGCGGGGCAAGCGCTACCTCCTGAAGCCCGTGCCCGAGCTCTCGATCTGGCAGAAGGTTTGTTCTTTAAATATGCAACGCTCTCGTTGACAACGCTGTTCAGCGTTTGGGGGAGAGAGCCGCTACTGGCTGAGTTCATCGCGCCACTGAAGCAATATACATTGCCGGGGGAGCACGCCCGGCACTTCGGGACATGTTGAAAATAACTGGGGCGAAAGCCCCTTTTTTGTATATGTAATATCTATATTAGCGGAGACGGTGAAAGCGGGTGATGAATTCTAAATTGCGAAATAAATTGATTCATAACAAATGTTATGTGCTATTTATGCTTAAGAAAAAGCACTATTATCGGAAAAAATAAAATAGTAAATAGCCTAAC
>NZ_JBVTRR010000069.1:0-749 GCF_055755175.1 Stutzerimonas sp. LR2 | reverse complement strand
ATGGGGTTAACCTTTCTTTTTTCGACGTGGGGAAAGAAAAAGGATATTTCCTGGAGAAATGGTCATGAGTGCAGAAAGCTCAGGACGATTCACGTTGAAAGAATTAAATCGCATTAAGGTTCTACAAGATGTCATTGATCGTAAAATGACTCCAGGTCGTGCGGCCGTGGTACTCGGCATTACACCACGCCATTGTAGCCGACTTATAAAACGCTACCGTGAGCATGGCCCTTTAGGTATGAATAACATTGCTCGAGGCAATCCGAGTAACCGTTTATTGCCAAAATCATTCACTGACCAAATTGTGGATATCGTGAAGAAAAACTACCCTGATTTTGGCCCTACATTAGCGCGTGAAAAACTAGAAGAAATACATGGGCTGACTATTGGTAAAGAAACACTTCGTAGGTTGATGATCCGTGCAGGTTTATGGATCCCGAGAAAAATGCGAGCCCCAAAAATTCACCAACCACGGTATCGACGCCCTTGTACCGGTGAATTGATCCAAATTGATGGCTGTGACCATGATTGGTTCGAAGGACGTGGACCACAATGCACAGCATTAGTCTATGTTGATGATGCGACGAGTAAAATCATGGAGCTCCTTTTTGTCCAGGCTGAATCCACATTTACATACTTTAATGCCACTCGGCGTTATATTGAAAGACATGGAAAACCATTGGCATTTTACAGCGATAAAGCTGGCATATTTAGAATTAATAACAAAAATGCTATAGGTGGCGATGGTC
>NZ_JBVTRR010000068.1:0-763 GCF_055755175.1 Stutzerimonas sp. LR2 | reverse complement strand
CCGTTTTTGAAAACCAATTTTTCCTAAAAAGGGTTATCATTCGTAATCACCTTGTAGAGATGGCAGGCATTGGTAGTAGGCGCTTCACTGAAAATTTCGTCGCTGGAAAGAAGTGTGAGAGAATCAACACATAGAGACGCCATTGAGCAACCATAAATCAATGGTGTATACGGGCAAGAAAGAAG
Source organism: Stutzerimonas sp. LR2 (assembly GCF_055755175.1). Lineage (NCBI taxonomy): Bacteria > Pseudomonadati > Pseudomonadota > Gammaproteobacteria > Pseudomonadales > Pseudomonadaceae > Stutzerimonas > Stutzerimonas sp. LR2. Next base: position 578 of record NZ_JBVTRR010000068.1, on the reverse strand, counting down.
GGCAGCAAAACGAGGTGCTTTTCTTTTACTGAGATTTTGGAGTTGAACATGAGTACATTCGGCGCACACGGCGTAGCCTATCTGCCTCCTATTGTGGTTCACAGAGTTCCATTAAGAACGAAAAAGTCCCCCCCCAATCCGCCAGGGATCCAAAGAGACATTGCACTCTGCATGTTTTGGTTGTTGCTTAGTATTCCAGCAGCTTACATGCTAGTTATCGGTTAAATTTGTATAAGTCCCAAAAAAAGCCTCCGATTGGAGGCTTTTGTGTATTGACTGCTAGCTTTATTTCTTAGTGTGATCTGACATGATTGACTCGACAGATTCTTTAACAACATGTGCATCAGTGCGATGCATATTGCTTTTCGTGGATTCTACCTTGCCAATAATCGCCATCGCCAACTGCTGGTCGCCGCCTTCAAGTCTGCCGTTCACGTATTCACCACCTGTTGCGAGGGTGACAGCGTGGAAGGTTTGAATGCGAGCGTATTCCATTTGTTCCGGGGTATTGTCTTTGTCTTTGACAGTTCCGTACAAATGAGAAATGGCATTTTTGGCGTTTTCACCTCTTTCACCGC
>NZ_JBVTRR010000067.1:0-773 GCF_055755175.1 Stutzerimonas sp. LR2 | reverse complement strand
ATGGAAGGGCCATCGCTCAACGGATAAAAGGTACTCCGGGGATAACAGGCTGATACCGCCCAAGAGTTCATATCGACGGCGGTGTTTGGCACCTCGATGTCGGCTCATCACATCCTGGGGCTGAAGCCGGTCCCAAGGGTATGGCTGTTCGCCATTTAAAGTGGTACGCGAGCTGGGTTTAGAACGTCGTGAGACAGTTCGGTCCCTATCTGCCGTGGACGTTTGAGATTTGAGAGGGGCTGCTCCTAGTACGAGAGGACCGGAGTGGACGAACCTCTGGTGTTCCGGTTGTCACGCCAGTGGCATTGCCGGGTAGCTACGTTCGGAAGAGATAACCGCTGAAAGCATCTAAGCGGGAAACTTGCCTCAAGATGAGATCTCACTGGAGCCTTGAGCTCCCTAAAGGGCCGTCGAAGACTACGACGTTGATAGGTTGGGTGTGTAAGCGCTGTGAGGCGTTGAGCTAACCAATACTAATTGCCCGTGAGGCTTGACCATATAACACCCAAACAATTTGGCTGTTAGACGGTAAGTCGACAAACAGACCGAAAATCTGCACGAACACGCAATACCGATTCGATCACATACCCAATTCGCTGCAACGGCTAAACCCCGAGGCAGCAACCGAATTGCTTGACGACCATAGAGCGTTGGAACCACCTGATCCCATTCCGAACTCAGAAGTGAAACGATGCATCGCCGATGGTAGTGTGGGGTTTCCCCATGTGAGAGTAGGTCATCGTCAAGCTCCTACACCAAACCCCCGATCCGCG
>NZ_JBVTRR010000066.1:0-775 GCF_055755175.1 Stutzerimonas sp. LR2 | reverse complement strand
AGGAAATTACCGCGCTGACTGAAGGCATGCATCGGGATGACAAACTCAGCTCGTTTGAAGTGACATTCCTGGCACCGTAAACATTCAACTCAGGCCACTGTCGTGGTCTGGGTAATTCCTCCCCTGTTGATATAGTGAGATGACAATGAGTTCTGATTTGAAAATTACCTCTGATGAGGAGCAAGCGGTTTTTGATTCACTGTTGGCGAGTGCGCTGACAGGTGTTGCTTCAACACTCTGGGATAAAAACCGTTCCAATGGGCCAACCCAAGGTGATGTGGCACACGTTGCCTTTTCCCTTGCTGAAGAAGCTTTTAAAATCCGGCAGCAACGTTGCCGTCGAGACTAACTCTTTCGCCTCCGGAGACGGGGGCTGATTTTCCCACCCTGAGGAACAATGATGAATTTCGGTACTCGTGAATACCTGATTAATTACCTGATGAGCAACTTCTCTGAAGGTCAGATGATCGCACTCGACACATTGACACTCGATAACGTCTCCGATATTGCTTCTGACCTTTCCCTGGAACGCGCCCTTACGCCGACCGAGCGGGTACAGGTGCTGTCTGCGGTAGTCGAAGACTATGATGTGAATACTGGGGCTGGCTTTGACCATGTTCGCAAACAGATCGCAGCGCTGGGGATACCTCAGCAGGTAGGTGCCAAATGAAGAAGGGGCTGCGTAAGTTTTACTGCACGCTGCCCAATGGCAAAGTGCAAGAAGCTGAGCTGACATGGAAAGCGACCCATGCGGTTGCTTGCCGAACTGAATCCC
>NZ_JBVTRR010000065.1:0-791 GCF_055755175.1 Stutzerimonas sp. LR2 | reverse complement strand
GGTGGTAAGTCAATCAACCATCAATATCAAAAGGATAGTCGTATGGCGCAACGTGGCGTTAACAAAGTCATTATTGTCGGAAATCTCGGGCAAGACCCCGAAGTCCGAGCAATGCCAAACGGTGGCTCCGTTGCCACTATTTCCATCGCAACGTCTGAAACCTGGCGTGACAAGCAGACAGGTGAACAACGTGAGAAAACAGAGTGGCATCGCGTTGTCTTCTTTGGCAAATTAGCCGACGTTGTCGGTGAATACCTGCATAAAGGCTCACAAATCTATATCGAAGGACAACTCTCAACGCGTAAATGGCAAGACCAAAGCGGCGCGGATCGCCACACAACTGAAATCGTGGTCAATCCGGCCTCCGGTGGCACCATGCAAATGCTTGGTTCCGCACCCAATAACGGGCAGCAAAACTCGCGACAAGCCAACAGCCAGCAAAACAATGCATCCAGCAGCCAACAAGGCGGTTGGGGTGCTCCGCAACAAAGTTCTCAACAGCACAGCCAAGGCGGCTGGGGAGCACCCAATCACGATGATCCACCATTCTAACACCTGCTATCGTTCCGCCATGCAGCCTTAATGGCTGCATTAATGTTTCTATCTCTCGGAGTCTGACATGAACGAAATACAGGCATCATTGAATGCCATTCTCAATAACGGCAGTATCGGCCAGGCGCTCAGCTATGCAGGGATCGCGGTGGCTGGTTTCGCGGTTGCGTCATTATTGTTTCGTAGCTTGATGATGGTCATGCTGGGTGCGGTAGCGACATTTTATGTGTTTTTCCTGA
>NZ_JBVTRR010000064.1:0-800 GCF_055755175.1 Stutzerimonas sp. LR2 | reverse complement strand
GAGCTCAAACGCGTGACCGACGGTTTGGAGTTCTTCTCCTACAGTACCGACGGCGGTTACGATGAGCACGACAGCGCAGACAAAGCCCGGCAAGCCGCTGAAGATCACATCGAATACTACCGGGGCGATGCCTGTGACGGCTGGTCTGATGAAACTGACCAGGTGGTCTGGGGTATCGTCGTGCAACGTGCCACCCAGACCGATCTGCGCGAAGTGGGGCCGGACGATAGCGTCGGTAGTCACATCAAGCAGGTCTGTGATTACGCTCTGATGCCTTCACTCGAAAGCAGCCCGACGAAAGGCTATATCCCTGCGTCTGAAGTTGAGCATCTGGTTGCGGAAGGCAAAATGCTGAAAGACGCTCATGCAGCTGTCCTTGAGCACATCGACGTGACAGACAAAGGCGCTGCCGGAACATGTAGGGAGCGGCCAATGAGCGAACTGAAGGCAAAGCTGCGCAAGTTATTGGACGGCGATGACATGGACTGCGTGCGCGACCGTACTGGCAAAAGCGACGACTACTGCGAAGGCTTTGTGGACGGCATGAACGATGCGCTTAACCAGCTGGCTGACGGTGTTACGCCTTTGCTGGCAGGAGCTGAAATCGCCGGGCTGGAGAGCTTTGTTGCTCGCATGTACCAGCGGGCTAATCAGCTGGTGGAAGACAGCATGAGCATAGCGCTGATTAACCAGGCGCGCTCTGCGGCGGTGTTGGCTGAGAAAATGATCAGCGAACTGAAAGGTGAAGGTCCAAAGCAATAACCAGAGCCAGTGTCTTTGTCTGAAAATACCATAGGGGC
>NZ_JBVTRR010000063.1:0-802 GCF_055755175.1 Stutzerimonas sp. LR2 | reverse complement strand
CACGCGTTTGAGCTCTTCCACCAGCTGGATGTTCTCTGCGCGCATCTGCTCGCCTTCAGTCAGTTTGCGCGCCAGATAATTTACCAGCGTTTCGTTGACCCGCATGTCGCGCGGGATGCACTTGCCGTCCAGCAGGCCTTGGATTTCAATTGCTGTCATCTTTCTTCTCCTGATATACCAGTTTGCCAGTCAAAATGGCGTCGCGGATGGTGTTGAACTCCTTCGCCCAATACTGCGAATCGACGAAGATTTCCAACTTGGTGTAGTCGTGTTTTTTGCGTTGAATGAAGGCGTCCGCTGCTTCGCGGGTGAAGTGCGCGTTGACGTACTCCCACTCCCAGACGTAGCCAGTTACGGTATGATCAGGCAGTTCGCCGAGCACATCCCATTGCTGGTCGATACGAATAGCCAGAAAATCAGCCCGGTACTCGGTCTGGCATTTTTGGTTGAGCTCTTCCTGTTCTTCTGAATCCAGGTCATCCCAGTATTCCTGCGGGCTAAACCATTTAGCGTCATCCACGGCCACCAGCCAGTCTTCGACATAGCCCATGTCCAGACCGGTGATCAGGCGCTTCTTCTGCACGATGAATAGCGGGTCGGCAGTGCAGTGCTCATCAACACCTTTACCAAGGCAGTGATATTTAAGACGTGACACAAAGTCTGCCCAGGTTTCAGCGTTCAGTGGTGCGCCAGTGGCGAGCGACGGTTTCTGTTCAGTTGTCATGGCTTGGTTTTCCATTAAGGATTTATCCGTTTCACTTCACAGCCAGTATCGCCCTACTCTCTCCGCCAACGAAGTTCT
>NZ_JBVTRR010000062.1:0-825 GCF_055755175.1 Stutzerimonas sp. LR2 | reverse complement strand
ATTGATGCGCCTACGCCAACTATACCAAGAAGAAGGCGGTGTTTGCCCTGAACCATTAATGAATCTCTCTTGGAACTATGTAGACCCATATGACCCACAACCTGAAGAAGTGGCGAGGGAAGCGAATGGCCAAGCGATGCAGGATATTTATGATGATGCGGGCAAGCTATTATTCAAGAAAGGACAACAACTTGATGGCTTCCACCAATTGAAATCCGATGGCTCAACAGCCAGTTTTTGCTGGGTCTATTCTGGTTGCTGGACAGAAAAAGGCAATCAGATGGCAAACCGCGATAATGCAGATCCATCCGGTTTAGGTTGTACCCCAGGCTGGGCGTTCGCATGGCCGCAAAACCGCCGTGTTCTCTATAACCGTGCGTCAGTCGACCCAAGTGGAAAACCATGGGATGAAAAACGCCAACTCATTAAGTGGGATGGTACCCAATGGGGGGGCTTTGATGTTCCTGATTTTGGTAATGCCCCGCCAAACAGCGGTGTAGGGCCATTTATTATGCAACCTGAGGGTGTCGGTCGCTTATTCTCCGTGGATAAAATGGCTGACGGCCCATTCCCTGAATTCTACGAACCGTTTGAATCTCCTGTAGAACATAATATTTTGCATCCAAAAGTGTCACGTAACCCAGTAGCCCGCTTATATAGCTATGATAAAGAGCATTTAGGAAATGCAAAAGATTTTCCATATGTAGCAACCACTTACTCCATCACTGAGCTATTCCGTCATTGGACGAAACATTCATTATTAAATGCCATTGCACAGCCTGACCAATTTATCGAAATTGGTGAACAATTAGCCTCACAAAAAGG
>NZ_JBVTRR010000061.1:0-841 GCF_055755175.1 Stutzerimonas sp. LR2 | reverse complement strand
ACGTAAACTTGACAAAGAAAACACTTTCGCTCAGACTACCTACCAGTAGATAGTTAATTACAGAAACTTACCTCACCGGAGGAATTATGCAAGGTACACAGTTTAAGAATCATAAAGTCCTGATCATTGGTGGCACCAGTGGGATCGGTCTTGAAACAGCAAAGATGGTTTTAGAACAGGGCGGAAAGGCTGTCATTATAGGTAGCCGTGCTGAAAAAGCAGAAGCCGCACGCCAGGAACTCGTGGCTATTTCGGGTGAGGAGAATGCATTCACTCTGACTGCTGACTTATCCAGTATGGAAAGTGTTGCAAAGCTCATCGCTGCCCTGAAAAAGGAGCACAGCGATATTGATATGCTGGTCAATTCCGCCGGCATTTACTACCCAAAAAGTTTCCTTGAGCATTCAGCCGTGGATTACAACAACTTCCTCGATCTGAACCGGGCATTCTTCTTTATTACACAGCATGTTGCTGCATCACTTGTAGATCAGAAGAAAGCTGGATCTATTGTGAATGTTACTGCAGTCGCTGCACGCCAGGCAGTAGAAACCATCACTGCATCAGCTTACTCAATGGCTAAAACGGGTCTGGATACTCTGACACGCCACGCCGCAGCAGAGCTGGCTGAGCACGGTATTCGTGTCAATGCAGTAAGCCCTGGTATTGTTGAAACCCGAATTTTCGAACGTTTTATTCCGGGTGAACAACTGGATGGTGCGCTGGCCAGTTTCAATAACTTCCATCCGCTAGGCCGGAATGGTACACCGCGCGATGTTGCGGAAACTATTGTTTTCCTGCTTTCAGATAAAGCTTCGTGGGTAACCGGGGCAGTCTGGGATGT
>NZ_JBVTRR010000060.1:0-848 GCF_055755175.1 Stutzerimonas sp. LR2 | reverse complement strand
GTCCGTTTTTCACGATAATTCTCCACAAGTTGAGCCTTGAAAGTTAATTTATGCGTAGGCCTGAGGTTGGGGTTGGGCTGTCAGGGCGCATTGAGGCTTTGATAATCGTTATGGATTGTTCAATACCACGGGTATCTTGCCCTTTACTGGCAAGGATATGCTTTTGCTCATTCAGCGCCATGATGGCATTTTCAACACCCGCACTGAACACATCTTCCTTCACCTTTTCAGTGGTGATAACACCATTGACGACGGCCTCAAATCCGTTAACGATTTCGTTAAGTGCCAATGCGCCTTCTGGCTCAAATTGTTGGTAGTTTTGTAAGTCAATGAACGGCAGAAGGTTATCCAGCAGACTACGCATCGCATAGAACATTGTTAGCAAATAAAGGTTGTCATTCTCTGTCGTGCTGTTGTCGGCGATTTTTTTTGCCAGCGTTTCTTGGGCTTTGGCGTTATACCGTGTTGCCCAAGTCTCACTTACGCAAGCCAAGAAGCGCTCCCCTTCTCGTTTGGTCGCCTCCAAACTTGGGATACCAAACGAGCTTGGTAAAGCCTCTCTCCAGGGGATCCGCTGCTCACCTAAATAGATACCATCTGAAGTTGATTTCAAGTGAGTAAGATAGGTAAACACCTCCATGAAATGACTGTTTTCAGACAGGAGGGTATGCTCGTGGTGCTGTGCGCCCATTGCGAGTTCGTTTAAGGCTTTTGTTATTTTGGGATCAATCATGCTGGTTTTCCATTTCAGCGGGATGCGTATGCACCGGTGCGCGACCATGACGCATATGGTACAGGGTATCGCGGTGCTGCTTGGCATCCATCGTGTTGTTGTTTTTATTTCCCCA
>NZ_JBVTRR010000059.1:0-860 GCF_055755175.1 Stutzerimonas sp. LR2 | reverse complement strand
TGTACCCGCAATGCCACCGCCGGATTTAGCCAGCTGCGCAAAGTGCCCCTCAACACTTCCGTACAGGCTTTTACCGTTGTTTTCGACCTCAACCACCTGCGCTTGAAGCGCGTTAAGTTTGGTCTTGATACCGCTCGTTTGTACGGCGGTGTAAAGGCTCGCGCCCATTGAAACGGCGATCATCACGCCAATAGCGATTGGCCCGATGACTTGAATTTTATTGATTTGCTTGGACATCGTTTTCTTACCCCACTTAAGAATTAATCTGTCACTTAAAATTTGGTGAATTGGTTATCGACATACATCTTCAGTCGATACTGACGCAGATCTTCTGGCTCACCTCGGGTCAGCACGTCAATTTCATGCTGGCTCAGGCGGTAACCTGGCGTTGAGCAATAACGCTCTTTAATTTGCAGGTACTCAACACGTTTGGCGGTCTGCTTACTGTTCGGCAGCATGAATGAATTTTCATCGCAGAATCTGGGTGACTGAGTAAACGTCCCGCGCGGACCGTTGGCATAGGCAGTGTTAGATATGCTGGTCAGCAAGATCTGGGTATCGAGATCACGAGCAACATAACGCTTGCCCGTTTGGTCATGAACGGCATACGGGCTCACAAGCGTGTGCTCGTAGCCTGGATGGCGAAGTGCGGCACCGCCGCGCTCAGTGCTGTAGTAGGACTCTGAAAACTCATAGCCCTCAGGGTAAGTTGCCTTGACCACCGTCACCTGCGTTTCATCAACGTAGGTACGCTCTGGGGCCTACGGTTTTTCCGCCGCACACCCAGTCAAGGTGGCAATGATGAGGGTTGCCCGCAAAGACAAAGCCAAACGATTACGGGTTTTCATCACTTCTTCTCC
>NZ_JBVTRR010000058.1:0-862 GCF_055755175.1 Stutzerimonas sp. LR2 | reverse complement strand
GAAACCGTGTTGAAGGAACGCCGTAAAGCACTGAAGACTGACCCGGAAAATAATTTACTCGCGTTGGAAGTCAGCAATATTGACCACCAATTGACGGTTCTGAAAAAGCGCAAAGTAGACATTATCATGTCGCAGCAAAAATGCTTTGAGGATTTGACCATGATCCGCATGATGCAGCGAAATAACCTCAACATGCTTGATCAGTTTGAAACTATCAAGCGTGTGACACTCCCGTCTGCGAAACGCGGCCATTTGCTGGTGGATCAGGCCACGCAAAGTAATAACCGCTCTAAGCTGGTACAAGCCGTGGGTGACGTTGTGAATGCGCAGGCGAGACACCAGGCGGATTTGGTCAGCGAGAGCTCTATTCGTATTGCTCGGCAAGGACATCGCCCGGTATACGACGAATCTACACTTGAGCACATTTCGAACTCTATCGGCGGTGCTGCACGCGAGATTAAACGGATCCAACGTGAAAGCGAAGGGCACTATGCTCGTCTGTCGGAACGTACCGGTAATTGGCAAAAGCAACGCCGTGAGCTGCTATTGGAACTGGCGGATTAATTTCTCAGACGAACAGGCCGGTTATCCGGCCTTCTCATTTTTATTGTCAAATTACCGGAGGGGTAATGGTTATGACAGAGCCGGATTTCATCGCAACGACAAAGCGGATTAAATATAAACGGGATCGGTTATTTGTCTCGGGGGGCATTCTGCTGCTTATATCCGTGGTTTTGTGGCTCTTCAGTATGATGCAACATTATGATGTGGACAGTCTCTATACAATGGCCGAGACCAATCCTGTCGCTATGTCTTTTCACACCGATGATTCTGCGATAGAAGGGCGATTCGATACGCTAGG
>NZ_JBVTRR010000057.1:0-863 GCF_055755175.1 Stutzerimonas sp. LR2 | reverse complement strand
GGTGCCCGTGACGGGCTGGAATCCCCCAAAAAGAGTCAACTCGTTCCCTCTGGGTTTACCTTCACCGATACAGGGCTTCATGGCATTGCAGGAAACATAGTGGCCTATGTCCGTGAACAGGCCAAAGGTCAGGCGCTCACCGCGCATGTTTGGACTTACCGTTATGATGATAGCCACATGCTCAGCTGCGATTTTCACTCGAAAGAAAGCGACCTGGTCATTCCTTTGTGCATCACGGCAGGACAAGAGCAATGCGGTGACCCCATTGACGAACCGACGGTTTATGATCTGCCCGAGGCGTTGCACTTAGCCGGTATCATCATTCGTGCCGTGAAAGCGGATATTGAAATTGGCCGGTATTTCAACGAGACAAACCCTGCGGTATTGACCCGACCGCTACAGCATCGTCAAACCAATGGCCCCATCCATCTCTGGGAGGAAAATCATGCTTAAGCCTCAGATCCCGCTATGGGTTCGTGCAACCGCCTTTGTTCGTGAGCACCTTTCCTTCATCGCATTGGCCGGGCTCCTCCTCTGGTCCCTCTGGGGATGGCCTGCACCCGATACTGCGACAGGAGCAACAAAAATAATCGTTAACCTATTAGGTCTGGCGATGCCTCTGGCTGTGGTCTGGTTAGTGATCAGCACTTTTATGCGCACTACGACTTTCGATTATCTCGGCTACTTCGGTAAGCTCGTCTACGATATCGTTTTGCTGGTGATCGTTTTTCAGCTGGTCTGCCGTTTTTTCGCTCAGGTCCAAGGTGAGATTAATGGCGTTATTGACGGGGCACTACGTGACCCGGAATTGGCGATTAGTGCAGTGGTAAGTTTTTATCTTGTCACCTTTGTTTACCGGTTAT
>NZ_JBVTRR010000056.1:0-866 GCF_055755175.1 Stutzerimonas sp. LR2 | reverse complement strand
CCGCCCGCAACCTGAAATCTGTTCTGGCCGCTTCTGCTGTTCTGGCTCTGGGCGTGACCGCCGTTTATGCGAAGGGTACTGAGCAAACTGGTTTTAGCGAAGTGTGGACCACCATTACTTCCTACATGCAGGGTTCCCTGGGTCGCGTGCTGGTAGGTCTGATCGTCATCGTCGGTGTTGCTGCTGCGGTTGTCCGCCAGTCTCTGATGACCTTCGCCGTTGCGGTCGGCGCTGCGATTGGCCTGTACTACGCGCCGGACATCATCGACGGCATGATGACCTCCACCAGCGCTGTTGCTACCGCCCTGCCAGTCGGCATTTAATCGGCCATTTCGGCAAGCGTCCAAAAACCCGACTTCGGTCGGGTTTTTGCATTTCTGAGGTTCGGGCTATAGGGAGCTGTGAAGGTCAGCATGATATGGTTTTATTTCAGCCTCAAACACTTCTGAAATTACTTCAGATACTGCTTTTACTCTGGCGAGCTCAGAAGCATCCTTATGGATAACCTTCCAGACTTCGTATTTTTTCTTTCTTGCCTTATCCGGCCAAATTCGAATTAACTCTGGATAACGTAACCCTTGGTAGCACGGCAATTCCCCTAACGCTAATCCTGAACGCACAAACGTGGTGAGTAAGAAACTGGATGTTAGCTTCGCGACGACCCGTGCATCTCTTCGTGATTCACCGACCATCGTTTCAGGTACAGGGGAGCTGAAAACATTGCCGTATAAGGCAATATCATGGTTGGCTAAATGCTGACCAGGTTGTGGCATTCCAAACTTATCAAGATATACCTGAGTTGCAAATAGGCCGACATCCCAACAACCAAGCCTTTTTGCAATAAGTTCTGGGGCCTCAGGTCTTTT
>NZ_JBVTRR010000055.1:0-881 GCF_055755175.1 Stutzerimonas sp. LR2 | reverse complement strand
TGTGAACTATGACCGCTCCAGCGGTACTGTCATGGGTGGGGCATCTTCTGCATTGCCTAAGTTTGACATGAAGCAATCTGCCTCAACCAACCTTGCCAGCGCTAAGCAGAACGTTGAATCAGCCTCTGTAGAACGGTCAGCATCCGAAGGGAGAATGTTCCAAGAAGTTGCATCAAGTATGAGAAACGGCACCCAATCTCAGCAAAGTCAAGATGCGATGCAGGCAGCATTAGGTTCACTAACCTCATCCCAACGTTCATTTGTTCAAGACGTTGCTTCGCGTAACGGGACATCCGAAGCTGAAGCGTTGACAGCGTTAAACATGGGCTCTGTGCAAGGTAGCGCCGAGGCATCTGCTGGTTTGAAAATTGGGGGTTCAGGTGCCTCCGTTTCTGGGTCGGCATCTTTACAGCGTAATGAGTCAGCTTCAAAAGGGAAAACTCACACGGCTGATGCAAGTTATTCAAGCAGTGATAACGCCTCAAATAGTGACGCGATGAGTTCTCAAATTAGCCAAATCAGGTCACAATCTTCAATGGCCTATTACAGCAGTATGCAAGCATCTGGGCAAAGCACTGCGGCAACTCAACAATACGCTGAAGCTTATAAAAAGCAGGAGTCGGCTCAAAAATCCTATTCTGAAGCGCAGCAGTATTCGATGAGTAGCTCACTGGGCCAGAGTATGAACTCTGCACAGATAGCTCAAGCTATCGGTGGAAACTACGAGGCTCAAGCTGCATTGACTCAAGTGTTAGCAGGTCGCGAAGACTTATCTCAGCGGATCAATGAGGATACTGCACGCCTCTCTTCATTAGGGATGACGCAGGAAGATGCGCATACATTCGCCCAGTTCAGTGCGGCAGCATCAATCGGCCAAGCTG
>NZ_JBVTRR010000054.1:0-891 GCF_055755175.1 Stutzerimonas sp. LR2 | reverse complement strand
CAGCCACTCAATCCATCACTAATTTATGCGCCACCAGCGCGATAAGGACCCAACATGAAAAACGAACTTTTGGAAGTTGTCATTGCAATGCGCGACTACATCGACTCGCTGCCGTCTGATGTTGTGGCTTCTCTGCCTACTATGCCAGGGTTCGACCGCGATTGGGCTGATGAAGTAATTGATGCCGCGCAGCGTGCTAAAACAAGCCAAACAGCCATCGCCCCGCCTGCGCCAGCAGGGCTGGACGGCTTCAACCTCATTCCGTTGGAAATGACCGTAGAGCAGGCTTACGAAAATGTACAAACATCATGGAATGATACTCGGCATTACGTCAATGGATGGAACTCCTGCCGAGCCGCAATACTGAAAAACATAGCCAACGTTAACCAGCCTGTAATCTGGGTAGATCATTTATCGCGCAAACCGTGGTCAAAGCCATTTTGAGTTCCACTAAACTCTCTGAAGCCAAGGACACCAAAGCATGAAGGCATTATCTATCCGCCAACCGTGGGCATGGCTGATCACTCACGGTCACAAGGACATAGAAAACCGCAGCTGGAACACCCACCAGCGCGGGCCGGTGCTCATTCACGCCAGTGCGCAACTGGCATCCAAGGCCGATATGGAAAAGGCGAAGGAAATCCTGCGCGCCAAATTCGGCCATTCTCTGATGTTGCCTGAAAGAAAGTATTTTTCTTACGGTGCTATTGTCGGCGTAGCCACTATCACTGACTGTGTCGAAGAAAGCGATTCTCCGTGGTTCTTCGGTCCGAAAGGCTTCACGCTGGTGGATGCCAAAACGCTGAAACCTGTGTCTATCCGTGGCCGCCTGAGCTTTTTCGAGACGGGCCTTCGTCCACATGCGGTATTCAACCTGCTAGTGCCTAATGA
>NZ_JBVTRR010000053.1:0-907 GCF_055755175.1 Stutzerimonas sp. LR2 | reverse complement strand
GCGCCTTCAAAATGAAGTCAACTCTGAGCGTGGGGCCAACGAACAGCTGACCGCCGAAAATGAACGCCTTCGTGCTGAACGGCTGGAAATGGATGCAGAAACGGAAAGGCTCAAGGCGTTAGTGTTGACTCTGGGGGGTAACCCTGAGGTATGGGAAGGGGAAGCGCCATGACCGATAACTCTTTGGCCGGGCTGGCGCTCACATTGGGTGTTAGCGAAACTGAAGCAACGCAGTTTGCGGTTACAACCTGCAATTTGATGTTGCAGCACCCGGAATTGCTAGCGGGGGATATCAAGCATTTTGCGCAGCAAGGAACCTGGCCGGAAAGTACTGATAAGCCTCTGGTTATAGGTGAGCCCGACACGGAAAGTGTCCTGATGGGTATGCGCGTCCTGATCTATAAATTGGGTAAGCACGAAGGTCCGAATGGTAAAGCCAGCCAGATGTACGACATGATGCGGCGGCTCGGTTATTTTACTGTGACGGATTGTTTGCGTTAACTGCAATTTCTGGGGCGAACAGCCCCTTTTTTTCATCCCCCATAAAACATAACTTATCCTAAATATTTTGCCGTTTAGCTATTCGTCAGCAGTTTGGGTCGAGGTAGTCTAATTATGACTACTTACTCAACTTTAGGGACACGACATGACCACGACTCTGAATCAGCAAGCGGTACCGAAGAAACGCACCTTTAAAGATCTGCCAGGCTTCGACATCTCTGCAACTGACATGCTGCGCATCATTGATGCCCCGTGCATGATCATCAAACGTGGTAACGTCCAGTTCAAGGTTTTGGAAATGCTGACCTTGACGCTGGTGGGTGACAACCTGAGCGCGCTCGGTGTTGACTACAATACTGGACAAGTGATCTCCCGTGGTGTGGTTCAAAAGTCAAACGGTGACATG
>NZ_JBVTRR010000052.1:0-913 GCF_055755175.1 Stutzerimonas sp. LR2 | reverse complement strand
AAGTCCAAACAAGACTACAGTTCCAGTCGCATCCTTAACAGGCGGTCGCGGTAGTTCACTAACATCCAATGTAATCACTGAACCATCTTGAGCGGTATGTTTTGTCATTTGGGAGACACTATTTCCATAGGTTGAGCATGACTTATTTTCGTTCCATCCAACCATACTAGGTAAATTTTCTGCCAAGAGTTTAACAATGAGTTTCCCATCATCATTATTACCTGACCACGAGCCAATGCGCGCAAAACCACTTGGTGAAGAGGCTGGTCGCTTAGAAGTAAGCACACTTAACGCTGGAATAAATGAAGTGTGAGTAATAAACCCGGCTGCTGCATCGCCGAGAGCACCGCTGGTTTTTCTTGCACTACCGGTTTGACCAGCTCGGATAGGTTGTGCGTAAGGTGCGATCTGATCTTCTGAAACGAGCTCATTATAGATAAAGTAGTTATCCCCTTCATCAGTAATAGCTCGCATGTTCATCGCCCGTGCGAATTGAAGGGCTTCAGATGGGTTGACATCCACCGGCATCGGTTCAGGTTTGGATGCGCAACCGGTCATTGCCATCGCCAGGGTGATCAGTGATGCGGTCAAAATCTTTTTCATGTCGAGTACCTTTGGTTTGTAGGATTGCAGGTAAGTAGTTTTTCGTGTTGAGATCATAGTAACCCCGCCTTAACCGCTGACGAAGAAATCTGAGCAAAAAAAATCCCCTATTTTTAAATAAGGGATCTATCGCTATGAATTTGATTTAAATTGAATCTTTCCAAGCGGTTAGCACTTGCTGATGGCTGCATGACGCATCTTTCGTGCAAGGTACTTTAATGGCGGGTTCGAAATTGCCCGGAATAAAATCCCCTGACTGAGGGTAAATCTCTGTCTTCAGTTCTGCGTCGTAGAAAACAAAAGGTGCATA
>NZ_JBVTRR010000051.1:0-917 GCF_055755175.1 Stutzerimonas sp. LR2 | reverse complement strand
GCAATATACCAACCATCTAGTAGGTAGGTCAATGGGTGTGTCGTATTTTTTTGTCATAACGCAGCCATTTCTGAATTGTCACTCATTTTGCGAGGTCATCACCATGCGTACATTAACAGCTTATAACGAAGATAATTTCCGCCAGATAGAGCAGTACAACGGAATATCGGTGGTACGTTTCTCTGCACCCTGGTGTCCGCCCTGTCAGGCCAGCGAAGAAATGTTCAGTCAGTTTGCAGACCGGCTCGATAGAGATATTCAGGTGGGGAAAGTCAATGTAGATCAGGCGCCGGTGCTGACAACCAAATACGAGATCTGGGGGCTGCCGTCTGTGCTGATATTTCATGAAGGGCAATTAGTTAAACGCATACCGGGTGTGAAACCTGCATCGGTATATGCTCAGGCTATTGCGGACATAAAAAAAGGGCAGTAATGCCCTTTTAACGTGGAATTTATTAATGCTTAACCGCGTGCCTGACCGACGGCATCCAGAGTGCGGGCTGAATAAATGACCGCCGCGCCAGCGTTGAGGTTAATCGCCACGCCCAGCGCTTCAGCAATTTCAGCGTCGGTTGCACCGGCTTTCACAGCGGCGTCGGCGTGAAAAGCAATACAGCCGTCGCAGCGGGTTGTGACTGCGCACGCCAGGGCAATGAGTTCACGCACTTTTGCGCCCAAAAGGTCAGTTTTGTTACCTGCGTTGCCCAGGGCAACCACGCCTTTCATGGTCTCGGGGGTCAGTTTGCCCAACTCGCCTAAACGTTGCATTAACTCTGAGCGATAGTTGTTCCAGTCCAGCATAGTGTCATTCTCCTGAATGAGGGGTATTAAGAAGCAGTTTTATATACTTAAGGCTGTTGGCGAAGACTTCGGGTCTGGCCGTTGCATGCGCCACTACGCTTGAGCCTTCACAGACA
>NZ_JBVTRR010000050.1:0-934 GCF_055755175.1 Stutzerimonas sp. LR2 | reverse complement strand
TCAAATTCGTAGACCTCTGGCTTAACCTCTACCGCGCCCAGGATACGGAAGATGCTATCAAGCTCCTGTTTCACCAGTTCAGCGTAATGGTATCTCCGAGGCATCACGATAGTAAATGGTCCCGCACCATATTGCTTCGCGCTATGTTGGTTGTTGCGCGCCATTTCAGCGAGTTCAGTGCAGGTTGGGAATGCAATCCGGTAGTCAATTAAATCGCCCGTGTACTGCGTGTTGCGCGTCGCTTTGCTACTTTTCCCTCGCTCTTTGAACTGAGGGATGAGGCCTGGCATCCGGTAAGCCAATACTGTATTGAGGTCATCGCACACAGCCTCTGATACCTGAATATGTACATTGCCATTCAGGAAGCCTTTGCAGGTCAGCGCGCCACCGTCTACCGATATCCACTCCCCCGTATTGTTACTGAGGGATTGCTCTAGCGCCCATTTATTGACGATCTCTGCGCCGGGACGGCCTTGCATTAGGCCGATAATTTTACGTAGGTCGCTGAGGTAATCCATATTGTCATAACCTCGCTTGTAGTCACGACATGGTAGGCAGTTGGTGATCACCATCTTCGGACTAAATCCCTGTGCTTTGTTGGTTTTGTGAAACACTGACAGATTTTTGAATACGCCTTCGACCATTTCTGCGAAATAATCTTTTTTCTCGGTCGTTAGGCTTTTAGCCGTGGCGAATACGTTCTCTTCCGTGAAGGCGACGGGCCGCACCGTGGCAAGTCGATCGGGAGAAGCTTTGCGCCACTGCCGAAGCGTGTTGTACCACTCGTCTTTACGGGCAGTGGGCATAAAATTACGCACGCGTGTAAGGTCAAGCACCTTTTGCCAGAAGGACTCGTCAAGTGAACAGGTGGCGCGCTGGAGATCAAACAGGCAATCAACGGCCAGTGTTGTCCCTATCGAATTGTTGCATCCGT
>NZ_JBVTRR010000049.1:0-936 GCF_055755175.1 Stutzerimonas sp. LR2 | reverse complement strand
CGTAACGCGGGTGAAAACGTCATTGCTGCACTGACTGCGCTCTACGAAACGTGCCGTACTCGCGAACACTACGACGCGATCCGTAAAGAATTTAATGCCCGCACCGCTGACTCGGTCCGCATGGCCGCGATGTTCATTTACATGAACCGACACGGATATCGCGGCCTATGCCGGTACAACAAGCGTAAAGGGGAATTTAACGTTCCCTGGGGGGATTACCGCAAACCGTACCTGCCTGAGAAAGAGATCCGCTACATGGCAGACCGCCTTGTGCATGCGGATTTGCTGTGTGCAGGCTTTGAAGAAACGCTGAAGCTGGCGGGTAAGGGTGATGTGGTCTACTGCGATCCGCCTTATGTCAATCCTGGCAAGTTTACGGGTTATCACGCCAGTGGTTTCACTGAAGCTCAGCAACGCGCGCTGGTGGACATTCTGAATACCCTGCCAGAGAAAGGGGTGCATGTAGTGGCCTCCAGCCACGATGCTGAAAACATCCGCCAGATGTATACCGGCTTTACGGTTAAGGGCTTCTCTGCTCCGCGTAGCGTGTACAACGGGACTGGTGAAGGGAAGCAGGCGAAAGAAATCATCGCTATCCGTCAAGCGGTCTCTTCAGGCAAGACCTCAGCATGACCGTGCCGGTGTTTGAAGTTCCACCGCTAAAGGATCCGCTAACTGAGCGATTCTGCGACGAGATTGCCGTCATTCACCGCTATGACCCAGCTGAAGCCAGTCGCCAGTACCTGGAATTTATCAAAGAGAACAATGTGGTGTATTGGGTGCAATTGGCTATTCGCGACCGCATCCAGTACCTGTCAAAACAAAAATCAAAGGGCAAGCCCCTTCTGATTAAAAATCACAGTGAGGGAGCTATGCCTCTTTTTCGTCCTAAAAGTGTCGTGGTGTACCGCATCACCCGACAAATTGACTTCAGTA
>NZ_JBVTRR010000048.1:0-949 GCF_055755175.1 Stutzerimonas sp. LR2 | reverse complement strand
CCGTACACCTGCTTGCGGAAGGGCAATTATATTCACAGACCAACCGAGCTTCAGTGATGATGGCGCTGCGGGATATGTTACTGATTAACGCCGCTGCCAGTCTTAGCCCGTATGTCTTTTGGATCGGGTTGATGTGGATTGAGTTTCGCAACTTCCGCCATAATGCAACCTTTCGGACACATGCGCTATTGCGTATGGTCGCCAACTACAAGCTGGTGCTTTATCAGATTTTCATTGTGGCAGGGGCATCGTTGAGCCTGCTCCTATTGACCACCTGGACAGTGTTGCCGTTCATGCTTTCGCCGCTTATGACTGTCTGGGTTGCGCTATTTGTCTTCTTATCCATCTATCGCATTGAAAACGGATCCCCTCCAGAGTTTATCTTGCACGGCATTGCCACTGTAGGGCAGGTGCGCCGATGAAACTACCCTCGTCATTCTGCGCGCGCCTGCGTGTTTTCATTCAACTCGGTAAAGCGATCTGCACGAAAGGAGTGCTGAATATCATGTTTGACTCTCAATCATTTTCACCAATGGCGGATGACGCCAACCACAATCCAATTCCTACTGCGAACGTTTGTTGGCATCCCGTGGGCACCAAGGGGGAAGGGTTACCAAGCACTCCCGGCGTGTATCGCTTCCGTGTCCCGATGGAATCCAAGCCGGAGGAAACAGTTGAATTTCTGGCGCAGTTACGCTGGCGTAAACACGGTGTGCATCACGTCTTGATGCCAACCTTTGAATACGTACTGGACGATGAATTCATCACCTTGCCAGAAGGCACCCACTGGCGTCATCGCATGCCGGGTGATCCGGAAATGTTAGGTGCTACACAATTCCCGATCGCGCCAGAAATGGCAGACGGTGCAGCGGCATGCCCGTTCTGCCACCAACACCCCGTCATTGCCGGTGAAAAAATCAAAGAAGATGACGGCGATCGGTATTACACC
>NZ_JBVTRR010000047.1:0-962 GCF_055755175.1 Stutzerimonas sp. LR2 | reverse complement strand
CCATCAATGAGCCAGCCATTATGCAACATAGGCAGCACATCAAAATAACGCATCTTCGACAGCACTCGCGGCTGAATAGTCGCACACATCCAGACTTTGGCTTCTCCGGAGTCTTCTGCGGTCCCGACGCGTACCAGCCCCATGATTGAAAGTTGCTGTATAATGTTGGACATACTGCGCATGAGAACTTGGGTCAATGCTTCTTTACTTGGCCGCTGTGATAGCGCAGCCAGCATCATGCCCACATCTTCCGGCGTCCAAGGCTTACCGTTATTCAGCAGGTGGACAGTGCGTCGGGTAGGCGCGTTAGCATCATCGTTATAACGAAACGCGAGAGCAGGGCGTGATGTCCACCACTCAGGCGACCGCAATGATTGCTCACCACGCCATACCTGTGGGGCCCATCCCATTTCGGTCAGGTTACGATAAATGCCTGTCATCGTTTTTCCCAGGCAAGCAATACCGACCTGGTGATTCGGCACCAATGTTATCTGGCTGAGGTCATCAATGTTTTCACAAACGGCAATATACAAATCCATTGCAATACACTTGCGTTGAATTTCTTCTACGTCCTTACCGATAACTGACGATAAGGCTGTAAAAGAGTAGTTATCCTTCAGCCCCTTCACAAGCTTGAGTTCGTCAGTAATCGACCACGCGATGTTCTCTTGGGTCATGTTGAGATCCTAGTTGATTACTACAGTGCTGATATTTTAACCGAGGCAAAGTCAATATCGAAATTTCACGACCTATTTTACACAGAGTTATGTACAGAATTTGTGGATAAAATGACGACTAAAAAACTTGATTTAAAATTTACAGGCATCATTAGCTTTCCAGTTTTAAGCTGACGTGCAGGTCAACGGTATCTTGGCAGCCTGGAACATACCTCGGCCAATCAGTTGCATTTGCCTGTTTTATAATCAAGTTTTTCAGCCGTCATTTTATCCACAAATGCTGTA
>NZ_JBVTRR010000046.1:0-996 GCF_055755175.1 Stutzerimonas sp. LR2 | reverse complement strand
GGCGGTAAATGGATCAGCAAGGAGTATCGCCGCGTAGCCAAAGCGTTAGGGTACGACATCCCAGCGGTAAAGCGGCAATCTGACCCGGCGCGAGAACAACGAACTGAGGCCATCAACCAACGAATGCAAGAGCGTGTTCGTGATGTGCACTGCCCGAAGTGTGGCGGGGTACTGAAGCAGGTTCGTTCCGGCTCTATGAAAGCTAACTGCGAACCTTGCGGCAATCGGTATACGTTGCTCACCGTCCAGAGAAAAAAGTCGCGCTAACCTTCCTGGTCGCTCGCAATGAGCGACCTCATCTCCTTTTTTCGTCACCGCCGCCCACCCCCTATAATTAGAGTATCCACCCCTTTGAAATGGTATCAAGATGCTTTTTTCCTTTTTTACAGATGGCGTATCAGGGTTCATTTTCATGTGGTTAGTAGCCATCTTGTTCATCATCTGGACTTGTATATAAGGAACTGCTATGCCTGAAGCTATCAAACAAGGTGCCGGAACCATAACGACCAGGGATCTGTACTTTCGCTATACCGCCTATAACGGACGTCGTCATACAGTCAAAGTGACCGCATTCAACTTTGACGGAGGCGCATATGTTCAGGATTTCCCTAGTGTGACGATCCCCGCAGGGAAGATAAGAGTGCTCCGATGTACTTGTGGTGCCAATAACTGGACTGACGACGGCCGCTACATCAATGATTACTGCTGCGGTTCCTGTGGGGCATACGTGACGATTTGCGTTGAGAAATGAGGCATTTTCAGAGCGCTACATTGTTTTTGAAAATATAGACCGCAATAGGGCTGTAGAGCCTTCGTCAGCTGATCGGGTAGGGCGAAACTAATTGCACAAGGTAAGAAAACTAACACGCAATTAGGAGTCATCATGAAAGCTCAAGCTGTTCGCAACCGTTCATTTGATGCCATTAAAGCCCGCGCAGCAAGCGTCATCAATGCAGTAATCATGCATGAGGCCACCAGCGCTGTTCTCTTCGCTCT
>NZ_JBVTRR010000045.1:0-997 GCF_055755175.1 Stutzerimonas sp. LR2 | reverse complement strand
AACCTGATGCTGCAAAAAATTCTGGCAGAGCAGGGCGCTGCTGACCTTGATGATAATAAAATTCACACCCGAACTGCGGAGTTGAAAACCCACGATGAACGCATGGCATTTCAAAAGCTGGTCGGCTTGCCACCCTACAGCGATCTGACCAATGCTGTTGGCATTATGATCGGTTGCCTGGAGAGAGCAGGGCGCTTGATTAATGTGAAAACTACGTCTGCAACTCCGTTACCCAACGGGGAAACCATTATCTCAACCCGTGATGCGCAGCGTCGTTTGTTCTTCATGAACCAGCACGGCATTTGCTTCACAGTAGATAACCAGTTGCTGATCTCTGTCGATAAACTGGAGGGCGCAAAATTCTTCGCTACTGAAGAAGAGCTGGATGCAGCCGGAGTGGCGCGTTGGGGTGAGAATGGTACCGGTCGATGGCGCGTGCTGGTGGCGCAGATCGGAGAAGAGATTTGCGGACTCTTTGAGTTCGGTGAAATGACAACCCTGGGTAAGAGGCCTGAGGGACGGATTAACGAACTGTCGATGTGAGGCAAATCCCATCATGTTTAAAAAGCACCTTTCCGGGTGCTTTTTTTTGTTTGTACTCTTCGTCAGCGGTGCGAGTGGGGTGATACTGATTGCAGGTAAACAAAACAAACAACACAAAGGAATCATCATGAACACTCTTATTTCTGCTCTGCGTTCTACTGCTCAGGTTCAGCCGGATATCGCTATCCCGACTTCAGGTAAAACCACCGGCTTTACTTACGACGCGTCGAAAATCGGGTCGTTCAAAGGTGAAACCATCGCAATTTATCCTGCGTGGTCGAAACCAAAGTCTCACGGTGCAGCTGGTAACCCGACCGAGTTCTACGGTGGCTTACCTCTGTATTCAACCAAACTGCTTGCCTATCAAGCTCTGCGTAACGAAATCGAAAAGCGTTTCGCTGTACAACTTCAGGCAATCGACAACCAAATCCAGGCGTTGGAAGACCGCCCATAA
>NZ_JBVTRR010000044.1:0-999 GCF_055755175.1 Stutzerimonas sp. LR2 | reverse complement strand
CGGGATCATTTTGAACTGATAGGTGTTGAGGTAGCTGGCCGCTTCTTGGCTCGCTCGGAATACTCCGTCTTTAGAGTTGGAGAAGATAGTCACCGTGAATTTGGCTTTGCAGATCGGTTCGCCGTTGTCCAGCTTGTCGCTCAGCAGGTCGTAACCTTCACGAATGGTCTTCAAAGATGGGATCCACTTCACCATCGGCCCGTCGGTTTGCTGCACAATCCAGTTACGCTTTTGCGTGAACTTGGTCTTTGCGTTTTGCTGGTCAAAGAAGATCATGCTCATGGAGATAATGCAGGACGACTTAATGCCGGTTGCACCACTCATCATATCGCCGAGGAAGTATTGCGCCTGCCCTGGGAAGAACCGCTTAGGCAGTTTTTTGGCGCTCAGTGTGCGCACAAACGTCGTACCAGTGTGACGTTCACCACGCTGGTTTTCGTCTTCAGGACTGCCGAAAGCACAGTATTTATTGCGAATGAAAAACTCGCGATCAGGGTCAACCAGCTGTTCCGAGATCATCAAATCGTCTTGCACTTGCAGCGGATTACGGTCACGCCACGACGCCGTTTCCCCCTGATTCAAAATGGCAGACAGCACGTCGATGTAACGGTCACGCGTCAGTGTAGCAGGGCACAACCCCATGATCCCCAACGTAGTGTCGAACGTGTTACGGAACTCAGAAATCAAGTTGAATTCTTCTTCCCGCATATCGTATTCGTTTTTCACTGGCACCTTCACCGTGATCAGCAACAAACAGTTGCGCACACGGGTACCTGTCCCCTTCATTGGATAGTCGGTGCTGTGAAGCAGGAACTTAGAACGGTTGTAAATGGCATCCCGCAATACTTCGTCATCGCAGTCCATGCGCAGAGCGTCCATCTGATTAATTTTGCCAACGATGTTCGGGCTGGCAACCAGATCGAACTGCACAATGGTCTTCGCTGGGAAGTTGGACGACAGCAATGTTTGTAATTGCTGCATTTCTTTCCCACTGGTACC
>NZ_JBVTRR010000043.1:0-1001 GCF_055755175.1 Stutzerimonas sp. LR2 | reverse complement strand
GTGCTGCCTTAGCGGATGTAGCCCCACAAATATAGCCGACACCCAATAGCGTTGACTGTGTCAACGAGGTTTCCTCAAACCCGGCCAGAGAGAACCAGCAAAGGCAGAAAACGCACATCACGCTAAGGCAGCACAAAAGACTACGTCGAGAGATGAGCGGGTAACGCAGTGCGCATGCCGCAATGTGTTGAAGCTCAGCAAACGGAAGAATAAACAAGCTCCGCATCAGCCTGCCCTCCGGCTTTCCAAAGCCAGTCGATTCCGGATCAGTGTGTAACGGTCATGGAAAAGGTGGCTTTCTGCAATTCCACTGGCCTGGCGACTACAGAACCAAGTCACATCATGAACTTGTGCATAAGAGACGTGTTCTTGCTTGTTCAGCAGTACAATGAGTTCACGAATGACGTCTTCTGGCGCACCACTGGCCGCGAACCGAAGCAAAGCTGCATGCGTAAACGGGGTTTCAATCGCGGAGATTTGGTAAAACAGTCCACCAGGATAACGCGCTAATGCGATCATTGAGACCATCACAGCGGAAGCTGCGCCTATCAGTGTCAACAATGGCATTACACCACCCATCGCTATAAAACTGGCCCCAGCGCTCACCATCGTCATTCCCGTGATCAGTGCAGTTGTTCCGGCCAAATTACGCTTCATGGTAACGCGGCGCATGCCCTCTAACGAGATATGACCCGCTCTCGCTTCCTGTTCAAGGAAATGCGAAAGGGACTCGTTGTACTCGGTGCCGGGTGTAATACTGCCTCTAAATTTGGACATAGTGCCCCCTGTGCTTGTATTACTGACAGGTTAACCCTGAGGCACTGACTGACGAAATTAAAAGGGCAGCAGAATGAGGGGGTTTTAAGACAAAAAAAGAGCCTTTTATTGAGGCTCTCTTTTGTGAAAATGGTGCAGCGCTTAGCGCTAATCCGGTAACGCGAGCAGGTGATAAAACGGCTTTTGCGCCAATTCCGTATTGGATAGGCCCCAACAGCAAGAAG
>NZ_JBVTRR010000042.1:0-1005 GCF_055755175.1 Stutzerimonas sp. LR2 | reverse complement strand
ATTAACCGCGCCAACCTGGTGGTCTGACGCAACCCAGATCACTGATCTGGTACCAGGTTCATGGCCGCTGAAGGTTTCATCCACAGAAACGAAAGCCCCGGTCCACAGTAATGATAACTTGCTGGCCGCAGCCAGTTTGTTGAAGGCCGTTAATGCCAAACGACAGGCCATTGAGGCTGCCGAGCCGCAAGCTGCCCCTTTGGCAGAAAAACCCGTCGAGAACGCCGCTTCAACACCGCCAGACGCCAGTCCAAAACGTCAACCCGCACCTGCGCGTGAAAAAACGCGCAACGGTAAATTATGGTTCTCCGGCAACTACAAATTTTTGTTCACGTTGCTTGGGGAGCATCATTCACCAGACGTAATCGCTAAAAAGATGGATCGAACGGCAGGCGCAATCTGCTCACGCATTCAGCTTATCGGCCTCTCGCGTTACATTAAAAGTGACGTTGAGGGCGAAAAAGGCAAAGTCTGCATTGTCAATGAGGTCTCCATTGACACTCTGCGCAGACAGCCTGATTTTGTCAAAGATCAACTGATCGGGGCTGGCTGGACGGAAAAAGGAAACTTCCTGCATTCACCCGATTGGTGGCTCAAATATCCTCACCCACTGGGATGACCCAAAAGAAAAGGCAACCTCTTGGTTGCCTTTTTATTGCTGCCAATTAACGTCTCGTCAGTAGTGCTCCCCTGCGGTTAACAACAACACATCACCGACGATCGGCCCTTCCAGGCAAATAAGTTCCTCCAGCAGCGTAGTGGCTCGTTCATTCAGCTCCAGGTCGCTGTGTTTGGCGTCTTCATTTATGAGGACGCGATCGAAAATCACGCCATTCAACGTGATCCCTTTGCTCAGCTGAGAAAACTCAGGGTACCCCTTCAGCACGCTTTGAACGAATGCAGGGTCAAGAAGACCTTGCTCATTGCACTCAGTGACTACGACGTCGCTTTCGCCGGTTCCGGCTCGGATAATCAAGGCCATAAAAACCTCTACGTTGATGAGAG
>NZ_JBVTRR010000041.1:0-1008 GCF_055755175.1 Stutzerimonas sp. LR2 | reverse complement strand
TTTGTTGCGGTAGTGCTGTTTGGTATCTCTAAGTATGCAATTAAAATTCGCGCTCTGGATGACGCGGGTGGACCACAAGCCTATTATGACCAACAGATAGAATGGCCGCTAACACAGTTCTATATCGATCTGATAGAAGAGAGTGATGTGAAACCAGAGTTCGACGCCTGGGTTAAAGACAAAGACAAACCTCTGACGCTCGGCCAATTCGATGACGGGTTAGCTAAAGCGATACAAACAGCATATTCATTACCGATGGGGAAGGATTTACCAGATACCCAGATTATTAAACTCATTGTATATCGACATGGAACGCCTGTCTTAAAGTGGATGAGTATTGGTTTCTTCCTCCTGAGTGGAGTGCTCGGCCTTATCCTGCTTAATCCGCAAAACACACTGGCGGAAGGCATTCCATTCATTATGTTCACGCTACTTCTGGCATTGGTTTTTAGGTTTCTGCGGAGCAAGCTTCAAGCAAAAGCACAGGCTATAGTTCTCAACAGACCCCTCACCGTGGAACAGGTAGCAAGTTTAATGACATTAGCGGCCAGATTGAAAGTCCATTCCGAATTTTGCCAGCTCTTACGCAGCCCAGAATGCCCCAGGCACAGTTAAAGAAGCACATACATGGATAGTTGATCACGCCAAAGTTCTAGTTTCCGAACACACTACGTTCCTCGGTTAATCTCAAACCCCGGCTTCATGTGAAATAACGAATTCTTGCATTCCCGCCTGATAATTGTATAAAGTATGGATATATATACAGCCCCCACCACGGTGGAGGGTTAGCACGTTACCCTTTCTCGGGGATTTATTATTATGAACATCGCACAAACCTTCCATCGCCTGGAAGATGACTTGGCGTTGCTCAATCGAGTGCTGGCGGAGAAGTCTCCGCTATATGCACGCGTTTGCGTTATACCGCCAGTGGCCGATGGTGAAGAAAACCTGCCGGTTGCCCGTATTGAACCGATTCTAATGTATGGCGCTCAAGCCATCGAGCAGGCC
>NZ_JBVTRR010000040.1:0-1052 GCF_055755175.1 Stutzerimonas sp. LR2 | reverse complement strand
CGGCTGGTGGATGATTTTCGTCTCACGGATATGGATGCCGATGAAGTATTCACCGCTTTGAACGAACGTTATCCCTCAGATGGAGCGCACGCACCGCTTTTACGTGTCAGCGATGTGATCCCAGGACACTGGAAAATAGGTAGACAACAATGAACAAGTTTCGCATTACCCATACTTACGCCATTCGAAAAGATGATTTTTACGCAATAGAAACGACGATGAACTTGCGCCAGGTGAATATGGCCGTTGCTTACCTTCAATTCATGTACTTCAATTTGCCGACCTTCAACTTCCTCAATGACGGATTGTGTGAACTGGACGTCGTCGTGTTAATGCACCGGATCTACGGCGCGCATATCATTACCGACCGCACCGCAATCGAGGCGGAGGTTGACCTTTATGTGAACTGGGAATATCAGTTAAGCCGCATTCAAAGAATACTCCCTGAGATACATGCGATAGCAAGGCCTGGCGTAAATGAAAGTATCCTGTTCCACCTGTGGGAAATGGGTAATCGGATCCTACCGATGCTTAAGCAGACTAACCCCGCACAGCATGACGAAGCTCAGCTTCAACTGCCACGCATTGAGAGGGTGCTCAAAGGTGCTCCAGTAGACTCCGCCTGGGGATGGGAATCATTCGATGGTGAACCTTGCTATGGTAATATCTATACCAAACAATCAACCCCTGATTTTCTCGTGAGGATTTTCTGATGAATCGACTCGGTGATCTACCCGAAGGTACTATTTGGCCGCATTTGCTTGACGCTATTCGAAATGATGTTTATGCCCAATTCGGTGCTGTATTGTCCGCACGACGGGATGAAATCGCACGCGGTGTTTCAACGCCTGAGCTGGCCGCTACGCTATTAAGTGAGTACGCCTCAGGTCTTTGTATGTCGCTCAATATTGTCGGCGTACCACACGATTTACAGCGCATGGCGGATGAGGCTGTGCGTGGTATCGACCCAAACTTTATTATCAATATGGCTAACCGCTGGAAAGGGGCGTCCATCATTTACACGGAAAAAGAAGCGTGAACATTCAAAAACT
>NZ_JBVTRR010000039.1:0-1061 GCF_055755175.1 Stutzerimonas sp. LR2 | reverse complement strand
GCGGTCTCGATGTCTTCTTCGACGAAGTCTTCTTCCTCGTCGTCGTAGTAGTAGTGCGTAACGGCCAGGTGAGCGATAGCGCTGAGATCTTCCTCTTCGGTGAAGCGAATACCCTGGCGCTCGTACTCCATCTCTTCAAGCTCTTCCTGAGTGAAGAACTCTGGTTGCTCTTCTTCAAAATCGACCTGGATATCAGACACAAAACTGGTTGAATGTGCTTTTGCTTTACGATTACGACCGAACAGGTTTTTGATGCTGATTGCCATTTTTGTGCCCTCCAAATCTGTGAATGTGTTTGTTTTTAACTAAGATAATTATCTCACACCCGCAGATCTGACGAAGGAAATCGGACAAAAAACATCTTTTTTTTGAATAAAAAAAGAGCTCTGAACAGGCCAGAACTCTCAATTTTTAAGAATACAGTAAGGCTTATTTGGGGTTTCGTTTAGCGGCCATTGGGCTGGCTTTCACGGGTAACGGGTCACCTTCCCCTACACCCAAGGCGGATCGAACCAGACTGGCATTAACCTGATGTATGACGTCGCTTTGGGTGCAGCACTTGAAAGTGACGCGATGATGACAGTTCGCCTGGATAGTGGCGCTTGGGTCGATGGAGTTGC
The DNA here is from genome assembly GCF_055755175.1 of Stutzerimonas sp. LR2. Taxonomy (NCBI): domain Bacteria; kingdom Pseudomonadati; phylum Pseudomonadota; class Gammaproteobacteria; order Pseudomonadales; family Pseudomonadaceae; genus Stutzerimonas; species Stutzerimonas sp. LR2. The sequence continues at coordinate 441 of NZ_JBVTRR010000039.1, read as the reverse complement.
GGACATGTTCTTTAAATGCTTCGCTTTGCATGATGGCCTCCTGTAAGTAGAGACTTCATTATGTCCCGCTGTAACCGGTTAACGAAGTACGATCACCATTCTCGGCGTGTCGGCGTTGTATCCCTCGGCTCATGAGACAGACGGCAGCTAACACTACCATCAGCCCTCACGGTTAGAGTGGCTGTATCTGGTTCTCCTCTGGAATTACGCACAGCTACATTCACGCGGCCATATCCAGGAAGGATGAGGAATATCCTGTTAGTGCTTTCGGTCAGAGTAAGCCCCCTTTCTTCCAGAGCGGCGAGAGCTTTTTTAAACGTGGAGTCTGTCATCGCGCCTGTCATTTTGAAAAGGATAGTTGGCAAATGAAATCATATGTTCGATTTTTGCGCAACCCTTACCCTCACCCTAAATCACCCTCAGGGTTAAGGGTATTACCCT
>NZ_JBVTRR010000038.1:0-1087 GCF_055755175.1 Stutzerimonas sp. LR2 | reverse complement strand
GTGCTTGATTCATAACGCGATCCTGATTTTGTGGCTGAAAATATCAGTGCTGCTTCTTTCTTGCTTATTACCGCTGTACTTCACTTCTGCCAAAGAACTGCCCGCACAAGCCGGGCACAGTGCATGATTTCGCTAACGAAGGGTTACCCTACTTTTTGAACAACTTGGCTAACAGTTCGCCACCCATTTTGTCCAGCCGAGCAGCTTGTTTACCGATCACCCTTGCGAGTTCATTCATGGACAAGATAGTCGCGGCAATCATGCAGCAAGTGAACACCAACGCAATGCAACCCGCGATACCAAAAATTAGGTATTCCAGGGGGGAGGAAGGCGCGTTAATGGTGGTTAGACAACCCGGCTCTGGTTGCCACACACAGGCGAAGCCGGGGTGTTTATAGGGGAATGCGTCGAGCCAGTTCATAACAGTCGTGATCACCCACCCTACCCCAAAGAGCCACGCCACTCCAGAACACAACAGCAGGAGCATGAAGGCAATGCCTACCCCCTTGGGTAATCAGGGGCTTTGATTAGAAGTCATAGCAACCTCGCGATTTTGACAGCGATACCCTGCATTTGGTTTATGACTTAGCCTTTGCACTGGCTACTTCAGTGAATTGCAGCCCAGTTTTTTTCAACCAGAAGGCCACCGCCTTTTCAACGGCATCTTTGGCTGCGGGCATATCAGGGAAGTGCCCCAGATCGCCTTTAAGTCCAGGTAGGCTGCAACGGGTAGCATAGGAGTCTTGCCCACGCGTATGAGTCGCATCGTAGTATGCTGACGCGATCTTAAATTGGCCCAGGTAGAGTTGTTCGCCTTGGTTCCACCGGCTTTCGCTCGGCTTCCAGTTAAGAGTTGTCATTGAAGTGTCTCGCAGATGAAAAAAGGTGCTTTCATTATGCGGGAGAGATTGTGGGTGACGAAAAAAGCCAGACAGTTTCAACCCCAGCGGGTGATTTGAATACGGCCGGTGATTGGAATTAAAAACCACCCAGGCGCATCTCGGTGCAACAGCTGAAAATGGCTACAAAACTATTCCTGCTTATCCCACGGAGATGCCATTTGCATGGTTCTTTGCAGGGCTTTATT
>NZ_JBVTRR010000037.1:0-1088 GCF_055755175.1 Stutzerimonas sp. LR2 | reverse complement strand
GTTCGCGCTGACCGGAGGTGTCTGGTTCCTCTACCTGATGGGCTACAACCTGTCGGTGGCCAGGAGTCAAGGTACGCAGCGAGCTCAGGACAAAGAATGTCATTAATCGTCACCCGTAACTGCATGGCGCATCCTTATCCTTTATTCGTCACCGTAAATGACAGTGTCAACGCCGTAGTTCCAGAAGCCAATTGCGTTGCTGGCTACCGGATTGGGGCTTGTAACAACGCGGGCATTCTGGAAGGCTTCCCGCACAGCCAATTCATAATAAGGAGCGCCACCCCCGGCTGTGACAATGATGTGAATTGCGCCCAACGAGCGGACATTTTTGCGTAGCTCTTTCACCACGCCACCCGCGATCTGCGGAATAACTTTGCTTAGCAGTGGCTTGATTTCAATGTGGCGCGCCCCATTAAAGAATGTTGGCGCATCTTTACGCAGTGCGATTTCGACCATTTCCGGCAGGTCATCCCGACGCTCATGCGGGTTTTCTTCATTGAGCGTGCGCACAATCCCTTCAATGATCGTACTGGTCGCTTTCAGTGAAGAACCACTGGAGCCCATCACACGGCTACCGTTGCTGAAAGCCACATAATCCATAGAGAAAAAACCAGGGTCGATGACCAAAATATTGGACTCAGACAGTTCATCCTCACTGATAAAGCCTTCGCGATTAGCAACATCGTTAATAACACCAACGCCTTGTGGGATCACCATCACTTGCTTGACGGTTACTTTCGTGGTCGGATTAATCGCGAACGTTCCCGTTAATCTGGCGACCAACTTGGAGCGTTCGTTATCATCACTGGCGAGCCTTACTGGCAAACCGGTTACCAACAGGTCAATGGTATTCCCAACTTGTTCGGCAATTTTCGCCAGCGCGCCAAAGTACAGCGCCAAGTACATTTCCGTGGTGTGATAACTGTCATGCAGTTCACGCCCGTCCGGACGATCTGTGAATGCACGCCACATGTTCCCGTTCGGGTAGACGGTGACTTCATGATCACGGTTGCGCTTCACCAAATTCACGTCTTCCTCTTCCTCCGTGGTGGCATATGCCGGGAAAATTGAGACGTCTGGCACAGAAG
>NZ_JBVTRR010000036.1:0-1107 GCF_055755175.1 Stutzerimonas sp. LR2 | reverse complement strand
CAGTCGGCTAGCTCTTCATCATTTTTAGGGTCGATGAGGATGAGAGGCTGCTTCTTGAGTGCAGCCTGAAGGATGAGCAGTTTGTAGTAAGTCGTTTTTCCCGAACCGGTTGTCCCCGTAACCAGTGTATGTAGCGACAGCAGGTCTTCAGCAACGCGTATCCATTCTTGTTTTTCACCCAACGCATGGATCCAACCCAGACCCATGAAGTTTTCCGGCACTTTACTGATGAACTTTTTGATGTCGCGCTTGATGAGTTCAGACGCTAATTGACCTTCCGGCTGCCCCCACTCATAACCATACCCCAGCAGGTAGCTGTCGGGATATTTCATCATGATGTCGATGACGGATTCCAACTCCATTTTCAGGACGCTGGGCTTACGTTTCAACCTGCTTTTGTGCTTGTAAATGTCCCATGCAGAAGGAACAGAGCGAGCCGCATAGGCCGCCTGTACAGCAACAGCCAGGTAGCACGGCACCGCAGGCATGTTGAATGCGGCGTTGACCGCAAGTGAGGCCGCAATCCCCACACCCCAACCCGCGATTTCAAGCGCCTCAAAGTTGGGACGCCAGCGCATGTTATAACTCCATTCACTCATTATCGTTCACCATGAAGTTCTGAATATTGCTGTTAACAAGGATGTAATCGACACCGGTACGGGTTACATAGTCGAAGTTGTCAATCAGCACTTGTTGGAACTGATTGGCGTTAATATTTAGGTCCTGTGCGATACGGCGCTTTTGCAGTGAAGACAGTGCAATCACTGGGTCACCATTGAACGCGGTTTTGCTGGCCCCTTTGGTTGCAATGGCGCGATAAACTTCGGTCATATCCACACTGACGTCAGTCAGGTCAAACGGGCTCAGGCTGGCACGATAACGGTGACCGGAAAGCTGATCGATGTCATCGTTGAGCTCTTTTCGCAGGTAAAAACACATTTGCGAACGATGGGTGTAATACTCGCAAGGGGCTTCCATAAACGGATACCAAATCCAATCCGCATCCCGCATCGGTTCAAAGAGTGAATCTTCAACCCCATTTTCAAGGATGATGCAGCAGTGGCCGCTCTCGTGGAAAAGGCCAGACTGGTTTGCAGCAACGTAAGA
>NZ_JBVTRR010000035.1:0-1159 GCF_055755175.1 Stutzerimonas sp. LR2 | reverse complement strand
GAAGAACAAGAACACGTCAGAGATGCTCTGGCCTGATTGAGGCGTGCGAAACCCGTGAGGAAAGCCTTTTCGGCTACCAGGAGGTGGCGGTGTCTTCGCGCCAAAGTTACGGGTTCACGTTGGAAGTTATGCTGAGAAGGAGTTAGCCATCAGCTAGGCTGTTACAAAAGCCTACTTCAGATAATCGCCCAAATCAAGAACTGTTTTTCTTCCGCGAAACGCTGGCCTTTTCCCATGACTTGGCCGTTTTCATATGACTAAATAGCCAGGCTTAAATGCGACTAAATGTGAGGACAAATCATGGCAACGACAGAGAAGGCTAAAGTGACTGATAACGTAAAGCAGGATCAAAACAAACGTAACAACCGTGGCAACCGCCCCCGTAACACCGAGACCGGACAGAGCAAAGGGCAAGGGGCTGCGCGCGAACGCCGCGAATACTCCAACCCAGAGATCACGGTACCGTTCCAGCTGCAAACGCAAGAAGGCATTCGCATGCAGCAACGCCACTACAATCCAATGTCAAAGGCGCTGTTTAACCTGACCATCAACAGCACCAGCCTGGAGCGTCTAGGCGTAAAAGGCGCGATTGAACGCACCAAAAAGGCCGTAGGCGAAGTGTTGGCGGGACCTGAGAAAGAGATTAGCTCTGGCATTGCGGCGCTTAACAAAGTGCTAGACCAAGCCAAATCTTCAGGTAAGTCCCGTATCGAAGAAGTTTCCTATACAGCCCCGCGCGACTATAACATCCGCGTGCGCACGCCGGACGCTATGCGTGTCGTCCGAATGTTCCGTGGTTTTGACGAGCTGATCACTTTGCTCGACCGCCTGTGGCTGAACAACCTGTTCAACCAGGATGAAGTGGACGACTACAAAACCCGTCTGCGCGACAGTATTCGCGATATGGTTAACCTCCTTGACCGACACGCATCGGCCACTGTTAAAGAGCTGAACGACAACAATGGCAAAAATGCAGTAGCGGAGAACGGTGCAACTAGCGAACAAGCCGAAGTCATCGAACAAAAAGACGATAGCCCGACCCAGTAGTAACTCCCTCTCTGTTCGACCCCCTCACAAAGGCAGGCCACCCACCTGCCTTTTTCAATGGCTAATTGCAATTTGATAAAAATTTGTTAACGTTTAACCTATTCGTTGTTTG
>NZ_JBVTRR010000034.1:0-1190 GCF_055755175.1 Stutzerimonas sp. LR2 | reverse complement strand
GCATCCAGAGATGATTCCACAAGCCCATCAGTACGTTTATCGACGGGATAAGAAACATCAGTTGTTATGCCTAAATGATTTGCAAGTGATGAACGAACAGAGCGTGCATCCAGCTTTTCACCTTCTATATCACTGGAATAGATAATATTCGCTAAAACCGCATCCAATGTTATTCCTTCATGATCTAAAGTCTGGCTGCTACCATTTAATTTTCCTTGCAAGTAGGTCGCCTTACACACTAAAGGATGCAACCTATGAATATCAAAGGTAAATTGCGGCCATTCTTTCTCTTCCCAAATCCACATGCAGCCTCCATTGAGTCAAATAGCGCCTTTATTCTACCCATAAAGTGAGGCGATTAATATAGTTAATTGCCTCATAACATTATTGAGACATAAAAAAACCAGCACGAAGGCTGGCTTTTATAGTACGGAGTGCCCAGACAAACCGGGCGTTAACATTTATTTTTTGACCGGTGCAGCTGCGGGCGCTTTCTCTAAACCACCTTTCACCATGCGCTCGATGACCTCAACAAAGCCTGCGAACGGGCGTGCGCCGACAATGCTTTCACGTTCACCGGTTTTGTTGTCAATCACGATGGTCGTTGGCGTCCCGTTGACACCGTCTTTGGTACCGGCATCCATATCCCGCTTGATACGCTGGATGATGTTCGGATCCTGCATGCAGGTATCAAATGCTGTTTTGTCGAGTTCAAACAATGCCGGGATACTGCCGCTGTCTTCAAAGCCTTTGCCATTACCCTGCGTGTGCTCAAACCAGTAGTTGGTCGCCCCCCAGAAGCCCTTCGGTCCTTTTTGCTCGGCCACACATTCCGCTGTCATGGCCGCTTTTGTTGCCATTGGCTCATGAAAAGCCAGGTTGAAGTGACGCCATTCCCAGTTCACTGCGCCGTTGTTGGCCGTATCAACCAGATATTTCGGCGTCTTATGGAACTGCTTACAGAACGGGCATTCCAGATCTTCGTAGTTCACCAGCGTAAAGCGAGCGTCCGGATTACCGTAGATGTAGCGCCCGTCTTTGTTGACGCTAACCTGCTCCCAGCCTTTGTACAACTCAGCGCGTTTCTCAGCCAGTTTGTCTTCTTCCAAGCCAGCCAATGCGGTTTGTACCGCTGACTTCACATCACCGACTGTACCCGCAAAGCCACCGCCGGAATTAGCCAGCTGCGC
>NZ_JBVTRR010000033.1:0-1245 GCF_055755175.1 Stutzerimonas sp. LR2 | reverse complement strand
CACTGGTACCGGACAGCGGACGGCAAAGGAAGCCGAATCCGATATATTTATTGTCGCAGAGGAAAATATGGTTTTTCTCATCGTATGCCCGGACAGGGCACACATCCGAGAAGCGTTTGATAGACTTCAAACGCTGTATGATGATTGATTCGCTCATTCTAACCCCACAGAAAGAAGAACTTATTGACCAGCCAGGAAAGCTTTCAGACCCTGCTTAGGTGCGCCAATACTGAAGACACCGTCATCACGAATGATGAATGGCACCATACTGACACCTAATACCTGAGCTGTGATCGTGCGGCGGGCCAATGCCTGTAAGTCACAGTCTTTGACCTGGTCAAATTTGGTTTTTTCATGCGCGATGATGGCGCGGTCGGCACGATAGCGATCGGATGCACAGAACAATTCTTTATTGCGGATTTGGCTTGGTTCGCCTAGGGCTCCCAGAGACAGTACGTTAACGGTATATTCGTGCGGATCGAGATCAGCCAGCTGATTCAGGGCTGCGGCACAATACGCACAGTTCGGATCAGTGAATAAAATGACTTTTTTCGGTCCGTCGCCCCAGACGGCAGGTTGTAAGTCAGCGATGTTCAGCTTCAACTCTTTGATCGGAATGATGCTTGCGTATTTGGTGATATCGTCAAGCGTGGTCAAGTCTTTCTTCGCCCAGGTATCGTACATCGTGCCTTTGAACAGGTACCGGCCATTTGACGACAACAGGTTGACTTTGCCGTCAACTTCCAGCGCAATTATGCCGTTGGTTGGCACAACGAAACGCTTAACGTCTTTGCTGTCCTTCGGTGCGTTCATAAAGGCTTTGTTGTTAAACACAGTATCCGCGTTCACATCTACACTGGCAAAAGCGGATGTGGCGAAGCTGGCGGACAAAATCAGGGATAATACTTTTTTGCGTAGCGTCATTGGAGTGCTCCTGTGAATGAGGCTACATTTTCAATGGTGCAAAGACGGATTGACAGCGAAAAGGGCAGCAAAACGAGGCCGAAAACGGGTGGTTGTTTTGTTTCTTTTGGGAGGGAGTGTCAAAGAAAAGGGTAAGGCCGTTCGAGGGAGAACGGCCTTGCGCATGAATCCATTTACCAAATTGTCTGAGTGGGGTTTATCCAACGCGAGGGGTAAGTCACACATTGAATGTCAGCATTGGTAAAATTGCGGTATGGTTGCCATGCATTGATAATTTTAGTCTCATTTAATATAAATAGCAACGACACCCAGAATGAAAGA
>NZ_JBVTRR010000032.1:0-1279 GCF_055755175.1 Stutzerimonas sp. LR2 | reverse complement strand
AGAACAGGATGGTTCTGTTCAAGAATATCAAGTTGAAACGGCTAATATCCCTTATTTAACGCGCCCAGGTAGTATTCGATATAAATTAGCAATGGGTCGACCAACCGATATGGATCACCATGTTAACGGAGACACATTCGCAAGTGGTGAAATGTCATGGGGAGTCACCAATGGTTGGTCATTGCTCGCAGGCTCATTAAATAGCCAAGACTATAATGCATTCAACATAGGTGTAGGTCGCGATCTATTAGCATTTGGTGCTTTGTCTTTCGATATTACGCATTCTATTGCAAATATTCCGAATGATAAAAAACTGACAGGTAACTCTTATCGGATAAACTATTCGAAGCGCTTTGACGACTCTGATAGCCAAGTCCAATTCGCAGGTTACCGCTTCTCTGAGCGCAGTTTTATGACTGTGACTGATTTTTTAACGGCTAAAGATTCAGGCGAACGCCAAGGCAGTAATAAGGAAATGTATGTGATTTCTCTAAATAAAAATTTTAGAGAACCAAGGATCACTGCTTATTTAAATTATTCGCACCAAACCTATTGGGATAAGCCAGAAAGCAATCGCTACAATTTAATGGTAACAAAAACCTTAGATTGGGGAAGCCTGAAAAATATTAATATTTCATTATCGGCGTACCGCAATAAATATAACGAAACAAATGATGACGGTCTTTATATTTCAGCATCAATGCCTTGGGGAAATGGTGCCAATATCGGCTATTCATTACAAGCAACACGGGACGACACCGTTAACCGGGCAACTTATTATGACAAGCTGTCTGATAGAACCAATTACCAAGTCAGCGCAGGGTCAACCAATAAAGGTGGAACCGCAAGCACCTATATTACTCATTACGGCGATAATACGAAGTTAACCGCAAATGCCAGCTATATTCACAATAATTACACGTCATTTGGATTAGGGGCTCAAGGCGGATTCACTATGACGTTAAAAGGTGCGGATGCTCACCGAGTTTCAAATATTGGCGGCACTCGTTTACTCATAGACACTGACGGCGTAGCTAAAATCCCCGTATCAGACCGTGGTATCCCTATTGCATCGAATGCATTCGGTAAAGTGGTCGTGCCTGACTTAAATAGTTACTACCGCAGTAAAGTTAAAGTCGATTTAAATGCATTACCGAATAATGCCGAGGTGACTGATTCTATTGTCCAGGCCACATTAACAGAAGGCGCAATAGGCTAACGTAAATTTATTGTAGTGGCTGGTGAAAAAATGATGCCTGCAATGCGTATGTCTGACGGA
>NZ_JBVTRR010000031.1:0-1284 GCF_055755175.1 Stutzerimonas sp. LR2 | reverse complement strand
CCAGAGATAGCGCTATGATGAATAGAGCGATAAGGGGGTTCATGGTTAACCTCATGGTTTGATTTCGACAGGCAAAGACAGCACTGCGATGCGGTGGATAACAGCGGTGATCAGTGCGATGGGTACGACAGCGGTATAAACCAACCAGTCACTATTGAGTGATGTATATGACCACAATGCAAACACGACCAGGGATAGCATTGCGATGACAATCATGATGCTGACGTTGCGGAACACGGCCAGGATGACTGATTTGAAGTTACGGAATAACGCCCCTTCACAGCACACTACCGCTCCGATGAACATGATCATCATTGGCAGGACGAGCAAAACAGTGAACGTCACCAGGCTGTACATGTTGAAATAGATTGGGAGCAATGACAGGAACTCTTGCGGCTGAGTAGTGGGTTCCATTATTAATGGAACGGGAACCTGCGTGGAACCAGTGGCTGCACTGGCTGTTGGCATATAAAGGCTGAAGCACCATAGCGCAAATACCAGCAAGAATGTGGCAATAACACCGGTAAACAAAACCACAAGCAGGTTTCGGATGTGGTTTTTTATGGGGAGTCTTTTACCTGTGATTTTTTGCTGAGTCATTGTCATCATGACCAGCGAGGCGATGAAAACAGGTTGCAGGATGAAAAAACCGATATCGGCCATAGAAAGGCGTTGCATCAGTAGCGCAAGTAATCCTCCGCCAACCAAGATTGGGACTATCAGCATGAGCACCCCATAAATGCTCACAAATGACTTGCACGTTTCGGTGAAAATGGACTTAATCGAATGGGTGCTAACTTTTACATGTCGCATGGTAGACATTGAAAATCCCTAATTTAAATGTTGGTTATTGGCCGCAATGCTTTTGGGGCGACGGATGTGAAATGACATTGACCAGGTCACGACGCTTTCGACGGGAGCAAAGGTCAACAACATTGGAAACAGAAGATTTGGAAAGTGAATCTACCACTTCAGCAGGACGATAGGCCTTCAGGCTAACCCCCTGGAATGTTAACGGGATCCCTTCCCCGCCATCTTCATTACAACAGCCACCGGCGCGCTCATGCAGTTTCATACGCTGCTTACTATCTGCGGCCTATCGGCGAAACTCGTCCATGCTCCGACGATCTGCCAGGCACTTTTCCAGATCGTCGTTGCTCAATGTAAAACGGTAAACCATCAGCTTTAACCAGTATTTAAAGTTGTTCATGACTCTTCCCAAACGGTTTCGAATGGGTTAATTGTCTCATGCAACTACTGCTGACAAAGAACGCAAAGGAGATC
>NZ_JBVTRR010000030.1:0-1290 GCF_055755175.1 Stutzerimonas sp. LR2 | reverse complement strand
CTGATCACAACCAACGTTTACGGTGATGGCTGGGATACCTTCAAAGATGCTGCACAACATTATGGTAAAAAAGCCCGCCTTTACATGATCCAGCCTGGTATGTCTGAACGCTTTGGGATTGAAGCGGTGCCCAGTGTCGTAACTGCTGACAGAAAGGTCTTCATTATCAACGAATACCCTGAAGCCAACTACGCACAAAAGGTGGCAAAATGAAATCCCTACACACGAAATTGAAATTATTCAGCTTGCACCTGATGGCGGCCACCGCAGTTTCCTTATGTTTTGCGGGCAATGCACTGGCTGACAAAACGGCGGAGACAGCACCTGCGGTCAACGAAGTTTGTCGTGATAACCAGCTTCTTTCTTTCAAGCTTTTTACCGACGTATGCTGGGGGTGTATCTTCCCAATCAAGGTGGCCGGAATTACAATGGGCCCCTCTGGTAAAGTGCCGGATAATGCGGCTGGTGGCATGGCCTGTGCCTGCCAAGACGGGCTTGGGGTATATCACCCCGGTGTGCTGACAGCAATGTGGGAACCCCGAAAAGTCATCGAACTGACGCGCACGCCGGGCTGCATGTCATCGTTGGGTGGGGTTAACTTAAACCTCGGAAACAACCTTCAGTACGGGATCCAAACCGATGGCGCTGATGAAGAACGCCGTAATAAATTTTCGATCAGTTTCTATAACGCACACATGTATGCCCTGCCACTTCTGCGCATGCTTGACCTGTATTTGCCAGGGCAATGTACTGCCGACCCATACAGTGACTTTGACGTGGTCAGTTTCTCCGAGATAGACCCAACCTGGAACAATACAGCCTTAGCCTTCTTCCAGAATCCAGAATCTGCTGCGGTGGCTAACGTTGTCGCACAGCAAGCTTGCGCCCTTGAGGCTGCGGCTCAATTTGCAGGTAAGCAGCCAATGGATTCGTTGTGGTGGTGTGCGGGCTCTTGGGGTGGACAATATCCATTAACGGGATCGGTACGAAGCATGGACACGCCACGGACAACCAGCCTGGCTGGTATTCGCGAACTTGCAGTTGAGCATCGTCGTGGTTTGGCGTATCGAACGATGGGGAATGACACTGTTTGCCGCTCGAAGATCTACCCAACTCTACCGAAGCAACAATACAAACTGAATATGTTCAGCCCGACACCGGAAACCAAAGAAGGCCACGAAGTCGGTGAATCCCCCTATCAGTGGCAAGGTGGCATGTACAGGTACCCAACGGGGAAAGGTCAGGATTCGACGTACATGATCTTCCAATGGATGGATTGCTGTCGGACGA
>NZ_JBVTRR010000029.1:0-1304 GCF_055755175.1 Stutzerimonas sp. LR2 | reverse complement strand
CCTTTACGCACGTTGCTGTCCAGCCCAAGGAAGCCGTTGAGGTTGATATCGAAATTAAGATCCAGCTCGATACCGTCCAGGTCGATCCCTTTTTCAGCAGCCATCATGGTAAGGGTGGCGGTATAACAGCCAGCCAGCGCCTGCATGATGTATTCAGTCGGGCTCATGCCGGTATCGGTGCCGAGTAAACCTGCGGGTTCATCACCGATATTAGAAAATTTCCCCACACGGCTGGTATCGATAACGCCGTTCTGGATTGTGGCGCCGGTCTCTGTGCGAACGGTTAATCCGCCGCTGGAACGGGCTTTCATCTGGAAAGTCAGGTTACCCAGGCCAGGCTGGCTGCGAACTGCTTCACGGGTATTGTGGATCGCAGCTGCGTCTGCAGAAGGTTTAACGGTAGTAGACATAATGGCTCCTGTAATTTCTTGATAAAAGGTATAGCTGGTGTAATCAGTACCAACCATCTAGTTGGTAGATTAATATCGCGAACCTCTTTTGTCTACTCTTTTATAAAAAATAGGGGGAAAAGAACCCAGCAGGCTGTTTTATTTCATAATAACCATTTGATTTTTTTATAATCTTCCCAGCCGCTCACTCTTGCAGCAATCCAGCCTTTACCCGAAGGATAGTCTGGCGGGTGGTATTAAATTCCCGGGCAATAGCACTGATACTGATGCCAGAATTTAGGCGCTCTGTCACTGTTTGCTTTTGTTCCTCGCTCAGGATGGGGGGGCGACCGAAGCGTTTTCCAGCCGCTTTTGCCCTCGCAATACCTGAATACGTTCGCTCAAGCAGCAAATCCCGCTCAAACTCCGCTACAGCAGAAATTACCTGCATAGTCATTTTTCCGGCCGGACTGGTCAAGTCAACGCCTCCGAGTGCGAGACAATGAACGCGAATATCTAAAGCCGCCAGTTGCTCTACTGTTTTTCGGATATCCATCGCATTACGACCCAGACGGTCAAGTTTGGTGACAATCAGTACATCCCCATTTTCCATGCGATCTAGCAACCGGATAAATCCGGGGCGTTCGCTGGCAGCAACCGAGCCACTGATATGCTCCTCAATAAGTCGTTGGGATCTGATGGCAAAACCCGCCGCTTCAATTTCACGACGCTGGTTTTCTGTGGTCTGTTCCAGAGTTGAGACCCTGCAGTAGGCAAAAACACGTGACATGGGAAACTTTCCGTACGAAATGGATGTCCGAATTATAACGTGTGTCCGAAATTAATTTCACTAAGTTTCGGACATGTGCTGTAAGTGGTGTACGAAACCGACCGGTTTCGGTCACAGCGAACAAA
>NZ_JBVTRR010000028.1:0-1310 GCF_055755175.1 Stutzerimonas sp. LR2 | reverse complement strand
ATTCCATCTCAATGGTACAGCGCTGGTCTGCAATGATAGCTTCATAGGTTAACGTGTCTTTAGACACCGTACCCTGGGAAATGAAAATCTTTGCGTTCGCAAGATAATCAAATGCAACCTTGCGAGCGATCTGCTCATTCTCTTTGTTCAGGTGCATCTTTGGGAATTCCCCTTCGGTCGCTGGCAACTCAACCTGAGCCAGCGCAGGTAACGCAAAGGCCAGAGACAATAAAACAAGTGATTTTTTCATTGGATATTAACCTCTTGGGATTTTAATAGGCCGAAGTATATCATTTCGGTATACTACGGCTCTATATTTTGGAGGTTATTCTCCAGGGTAAAGCAATTCGAATCGCTGAAGGAAAGCAGCGCGGGCTTCCTCCGCCGGAAGAAGTCGTAACCCCATAATATCCGCTGGTGGATACTTATCGGGATCTGGAACCGCCTGAGCATTATGACGGCCAAACATCCCCATCTCGCTGGCGAGCATCCGCAGATCGGCGACCTTGACTTCCGGCGTCTCCACCAGCGGTAATCCGTACTTTGCTCGGATAGTGCGATCGACACGGCCTTCGATTTCTCGATAATCCGGTAACCGCGCCTTAAGTGGGCTGCTAACGTCACCGCAATACGCTTCGCTGGCATCATGCATCAATGCTTCGAACGCAAGATGCGGTTCAACCAAATGGCTAACGAGCACGCAGTGTTGCGCCACACTGTAATGCTGATCCAGATGACCCGTGAAACGGCAGATATTGGACAGCGCCGTGGCAATGTCCTCAATGTCGATTGTCTCCGGGTCGATATCCTGGAAGGAAAATCGCTTACCGCTATGAGTCAGGATCCAATCAGGAACGAGGCCTTGCTTTACGGGTGCGCGCATCGTTGCCAATAGCTGCGCCACCAGCGATCGCTCCAACACGGTCAGATTACCGGACGTGTCAGCCTGAAGGGCTTTGAGTTGCTCTTTAGTGTAATGCGGCAGTGTCATCTTCTCTCCGATTTTGCTTGCGCTTATCGCGCGCTGATTTTAATGCCAGCTTGTAACTGGCCTTGGCCGCTTTCTGGGTAGGGCACCAATCGCCTTCCACATCACGACCCAGATACGAGTAGTATTCGCAATACTTTTCACGGTACATCCGATATTGGTAACTATCGCCGTGGGTTCGACGCTCAACCAGGGGAGCGCGACGACCCAGCAGGAACTCACTGAAGGTGTCACCACCATGCGCATTCAGGTACTGAAGGTAGTGATTATTGCGCTTCATCTTTCTGGGTTTCGGTAACATAGCCAAGGCGATCGCTTTACC
>NZ_JBVTRR010000027.1:0-1321 GCF_055755175.1 Stutzerimonas sp. LR2 | reverse complement strand
CCATAACTTCTCACCCTTCAGCAAGTTTTCGGCAAACAGATTGCTGGTGGAGAAAGGTGCTGGTACTTTGCCAACGAACTGAAATACCACTGTGATGACGCTTTCATATTTTTCCATAACACACCCATGCATTCGTTTTGTTTACCGAAATGATATCACTATCTGATCACGCCACGGAACGGAGGAAGCGAGTCCAGAATACTTTGGCCGTAGCGCGTATTCTTGATGCGCGAATCCAGTATGGTCACCGCCCCGGTATCGGACTCGGTTCGGATAAGCCGCCCAACCGCCTGGATAAGCTTGATGCATGCCTGCGGCACCGTGATTTCTTCAAAAGTGTTCCGCCCCGCCTTCTCCATCCACTCTGTGAGCGTTTGACTGACCGGGTCGCTCGGTACGCTAAACGGCAGCTTGGCAATAATCACGTTGTCGCAGTAATCTCCAGGCAAGTCTACACCCTCACTGAAGGAAGCCATCCCGAAGATAATGCTCGCCTCACCACGATCGATACGCAACTTATGGCGGGACACGATTTCCGTTTTAGGCATCGTCGTCTGCATCAGGATGTGTTCCTTCACGTTGTCCGGCATACCGGCACAGACTTCGGTCATCTGCTTACGAGATGAGAAGAGCACCAGGCACCCTTTACGGCGGAGCACCAATTTAGGTAATAGCTCAATCAGCTCGTTAGTGTGCGCCTCGGCATTCTTCGGCGTGCTACGCATCTTTGGCACAAACAGAACACCGTTGTTCTCGTAGTCGAAAGGGCTTTTCGCCAGCAGCGTCGGCGTATCCTTTTTTAAACCCGCTTCATTCAGGTAGGCATCGAAGTTGCCCATCGTCCTCAGTGTTGCTGAGGTGATGATCACCCCATGCGCTTCCTGCCACAGCTCCCTATCCAACTGCTCGCCCGCATGCACCGGGCTGCTATGGATAATGACTTCGCTTTTATTGTCTCGCTTGACGTTTACCCAGCGCGCCACTGGAACAGCAAGCTCACCTTTCTTCGTCGATGCAGTAAATCGACTCATCGCTTCCAGCAAGTTTTCTACACGGTTCTTCAAATCGCCGATCGCCATTTTGTGGCGGGCATTATCCTCCGCGACGATTTTGTCACCGGCCTCATCAATGATGATGGTCATTTTCTCAATCAAAGTCTGCATCTGGTTTGCCAGGTACAGACCGTTTTTAAACAGGGCACGGACATCATTGGGTACGTCACCCTCAGGGAAACGATAGACGTCAATGTTACCGTGATCGTTACGGAAGTTCAGTGAAGATAAAAGGGTGGCGCGAACTGACATCAGCTCGGTTGCCGTGT
>NZ_JBVTRR010000026.1:0-1329 GCF_055755175.1 Stutzerimonas sp. LR2 | reverse complement strand
CCGATCCGGCTGCTGTCCTGAATCTGCTATCCCGGTATGGGGCCAACGTTAAGGCCGCAGATGACAAACTGATAATCTGGCGTGACGAGAACGGCGATGATTGGGCTTGCGATCGCGGCAATCTCTATCGCGGTATCCGTGACAACTATGGCGTTCGTTGGGAAGTGAAACTGATTCATGGCATCACTATCCATTCCCCATTCGATGCTGTGTTCTGGTTTGCACTGCCTTGGGCGTCCAGCGTTGAAGTGAATGTCCATTTCTCGATCGGTAATACGCTGGTAGTTTCAGCTCCGGCCTATATCACCTTAAACGGTCAACTGGACAAAGATCAGGTTATGGCCTGGGTGAAACTCTCCGGCATGCAAAATGCCACCAGCATTTCCGAACGGTAATATGACTTCTTAACTGCGGGGGGGGGAACTCCCCCATTCTGTTCCGCCCTCCCCTCTCAAAAAAATATCTTTTTTTCTTCGATTCGCTTCGTCAGCGGTTAACCGTGGGTGATACTGTTTTCAAGAGCAGTAAACAAAACGAATAATATTAATCGAGGTCAATGCCATGAGCACTACTAATCAAATCACAAAACGTCCGAATCAGGCTCCGGCCCAATTCATGCGTATCGCCAGCGAATCTGACCTTTTCAAAAAAGGTCGCACGCTGTGGTATCACTACAGCAGCAGCTTCGGGTATGAGCGTGAGCTGGTTCGTTCTAATACCCAGCGCCTGGCTCAAGGCTGCGGTCTTCCAGTCTCGTTCGTTGAGCGTGCCATCAACCATTATCTGACTCACTAACCCACCAGCGAAAGGATAAAGCCATGAGCGCTATCAACGGAACGTATTGGGTCAAGAACGGGCACACCTTTGGTTATACCTTCCCTGAGCAACCAAACATCTTGGGTGTTCTGGCAAGCAAACCGCAATTGGGCGCTTGCCTGTCTATGGAGCCGCAGCTGATCACACCATCGGATGATATGCGCAAAGCGACTGTGCAGGACTTCAACTTCTTCCGTGTTGTCGTCCCTTCGGACTTCAAACCTGAATAACTGACTGGCACCGACTGAGGTGCCCTTACTGGGATATACCGCAATGAGCGAGAACGAACTGAAGCAACTGATCGCAATGCTGCTTGAAGATGCCAAGCGTATTCAGCAAATCGAACCCAATGCCGGAACTGCCGCACGAATTAACGCGGCCAAGAAAGCGCTTGCCTCTGGTGTCTTTGATGCACTGTTAATGCTGGTGGCATCCACCTACCGCTTGGCAATTGCCGAGGCCGGTTTCGAATATACGGTTGGTGCCGATGGCTCCTTGCTCGTCAGGGATCCT
>NZ_JBVTRR010000025.1:0-1348 GCF_055755175.1 Stutzerimonas sp. LR2 | reverse complement strand
GAAGGCCGGGGTTACCTTTATACCCCTGGTATCTACAACGACGAACACGTCCAGGGCTGGCGTAAGGTGACACAAGCGGTTCACGCCAAAGGTGGCCGTATTTTCGCGCAGCTCTGGCACGTCGGCCGTATGTCTCACGTCTCTCTTCAGCCAGGCCACATAGCGCCGGTTTCAGCGGGCACCGTTCAGGCGGTCAATACCACCGTTTTTGCGCTGACTGAATCCGGAGAACCGGGCCCGGTTGTACCAAGCCAGCCACGCGCGCTGGAAACGCATGAAGTGAAACGCATCACTGCAGACTTCGTGCACTCCGCACGCCTGGCGATGGAAGCCGGCTTTGACGGCGTGGAAATTATGGCTGCAAACGGATTCATCTTTGACCAGTTCCTCAGTAGCGAACTGAACACCCGCACCGACGAATACGGCGGCTCGGTGGAAAATCGTCAGCGTTTCCTGCTGGAGACCATTGACGCCGTGGCGGAAGCCGTGGGTAACAGCCACGTTGCCGTGCGCCTGTCACCGTTCGGCCGCATTTATGACCTCGCGCCGTATGAAGGTGAAGAGCAAACCTGGTCAGCCATCACCGACGCGCTCGGTCAGCGGGAACTGGCCTACGTACACCTTTACTATCAGCCGGTGTACACCAAAGCGCCACTTCCGGAAGGCTTCCGCCGCCGTTTTCGCAACACGTTTAAAGGCACCATCATCGCTGCCGGCGGTTTTACCCGTGATATCGCAGAGCAGGCTCTGGAAGATGATGAGCTGGATCTGGTGGCATTTGGTGTGCCCTACATCGCTAACCCGGATCTGGTTGAAAGAATGCAAAACGGCTGGCCACTGGCAGAAAGTGACCGCGCCACCTACTACGGCGTCAGTGGTTCCCCGGAAAAAGGCTATACCGATTACCCGGTCTGGCAGGCGCAATAAATCCCATACGGTCGCGGTTCTCTGATAAGTGAGATCCGACCGCCCAACGTCTTTGAGGAATCATTATGCAAACGCTGAAACCCACCCTTACCATCGATATCTGGTCAGATTTGGTCTGCCCGTGGTGCTGGATTGCTAAAAAAAGATTTGAACAGGGTCTGAATCGCTTTGAATTTCGCGACCAGGTGGTGATCCGCCATCACAGCTACCGTCTGGCCGGTGGTACTCCCGCGATACCTTTTAAGGATGCCATCGTTAAAAAGCTGGGCAGTCAGCATTCAGCGGAACTGATGATGAATCAGGTGGGCCCCTCGGGTAAATCTGAAGGTCTGATCTACAACTTCGACGGCAAGCTGTTTGGTGATACAGAAGATGCACACCCCCTGCTCGTTGCCGCGCGTAAGGCCGGAATTGCGGACGC
>NZ_JBVTRR010000024.1:0-1351 GCF_055755175.1 Stutzerimonas sp. LR2 | reverse complement strand
GCATTGTGCGACGAAGCGACACTTGAGGGCATTTTGGAAGACGGTGGCGTGGTGACAACCAAACGCCAAGATTTAGTTTGCGATGAAATTGCTAATCACATCGAAGCGGGCAAGTTAGTCACTAAGCTTTCGATGAGCTGGATGGAGCAACTCAACTTCGTCATTAACGATAGCTTTGTCATTTCCCGATTGAACTTTGCCGACGCGCTGATTGAGCAGAACGACGATATCGATCGCGAAGATGAAGTGCAGCGGTTTGATGCGGACTTCGTTTTGTTTACCGGCGTCATTATGGAACTGCTGGATCAGTTAATTGCAGCTTTCGGCGGGGAAGCGAAATCATCTTCTGAGAGCAAAGAGGAAGGTGGGGACGCGACTGATAATGGCGGTCAGGGTGACGACGAGTAACGCGTAACCATAGCGGGTATGAATTAGGTAACCACTAGCGAGGGGTTGGCTTAATGCTTCGTTGGACTGAAGAGCAGCAACGCGAATATGAGCAACGAATGGGGCGAAGCGCGGGGGGTAAATCAGCACCGAAAAATGACACTCAGCCTGTCATCCCCCTACAACCAGCCATTGAGTCAGCACCTGCTGAGCTGACGGCAAAGCAACGTACCCAAGCGCTGGGGCGGTTACGAACGGGCACAATGAATAAAACCGAAGCACGCTACGCCGAACACCTGAAATGGCGTATGCATGCTGGTGAAGTCGCCTGGTTTAAGTTTGAATCCATCAAACTACGACTTGCTGACCAAACAACGTATACAGCGGACTTCTTCGTCATGCTGACCTCGGGTGATCTGGAGGTGCATGAAGTGAAGGGGCATTGGGAAGAGGATGCGCGAGTCAAAATAAAGCTTGCCGCTGAACTCTATCCCTTCCGTTTTCTGGCCGTGAAATGGCTCAAAGATGAGGGGGAGTGGAACTTTGAAGACTTCTCCCCGTGGTACAACAAGGAAAATCCATGAGCGTGACTGACAGCCTGGTAAAGCAATTTTTTGACACCTGGTTCTTATCAACGGAGCGCAAAAAGCGTAATGACGATACTTGGCGTCCACCAGTTGAGGGGCAAGATGATCCTACGCTATATCACGTTCGTAGAGATGCAGCCTATGAAGCTTGGTTTGCCCGCAGCGATTACCCGTTGTTGAGTGCCAAAGCTATGACAATGCACGATGAGATGTACCGCTATTTGCATAACGTTCGCAAAGCGCGTGAAGCTGAAATTAACAAAGAGCGGCCACCTGCGGTACTGCGGGATTTGGGCGTTTCTTCACTCAGGGACCTGGCAGACTATCTGATCCGCAACGACATTGCGGGCAGGCTGGTATAACAGGGGTAACTCACC
>NZ_JBVTRR010000023.1:0-1435 GCF_055755175.1 Stutzerimonas sp. LR2 | reverse complement strand
TACAGTTGCCAGTGCTGTGTTTTTTGTTTACTTCTGGAATAGGGATAGGCTGGGTTTTTTGTTGGTCCCGACGTTTTTTGTTTTTCTTTTGGCTTTGTCGGTCTTTTTGACTTGCTGTATGCTGCCAACTGTCAACACTGAAGACACGAAGCAAGCTAAGCATTATGCGACAGAATGCGTGTTGTTAGAAATGGGCATACCGACCCAGTTCGGCAGAATGAATAAACTGAAATGCCACGAGATCATCGAGCATGTTGGAACGGACTCTTACCAGTGGCATATGGCTCTGTACGAAAAGCTGAAGCAGAAAGAAAAGGTATAAAAAATCTGCGATCGGCGATCGGTGTGATATGCTGATGGCAACTGAAGTAGCGAGCGTGTCTGAGGGGACGCGCCGCGCGAGGGGTTCCCCCAGAGCGGGGTAGATTAAGCCACCAGCAAAATGCCGCACTAATCATGCGGCATTTTTGTTTCTAGCCATACATCACTTTAATGTAACTTCAGATCTGGAGTCATTCAGATATTTCAGGCATAAAGCTTTAAAGTCAGACTTCCATTCCTCAATTCGAAAATCATAGCGTTCTTGAAATGCACTTGTCTCTGTGTACATGGAGAACGCATAATTCTGATATAACTTTAGGGCAGTGACTGGCTGGTTAAGAGAGAAATATGCGTCGATGCATTCTTTCATCATCGGGTAGTTATGATTGGTTTTTGTGCCGCCGAAATTTAAGTCAAGCCCACCACTAGTGACTTTTTGAATAACAGGATCTGAGCTGAGCTCTGAAAAATCCATGCCTTGCTTCAAAAAATAAAGCACTTTGTCATGCGGTACTCCGAATCCCCAGTTCGACACATAAGAATTTAAGGCGGCTTTGATACTCAGAAGTCTATTTTTCGATTGTTGATATAAACCGGCTAAAGCGAGCCAGTATTCGCTGGATTCTGTGAATGAATTACAGGCCATTAGGCCGTAATGAATTGCATCCT
Source organism: Stutzerimonas sp. LR2 (assembly GCF_055755175.1). NCBI lineage: Bacteria > Pseudomonadati > Pseudomonadota > Gammaproteobacteria > Pseudomonadales > Pseudomonadaceae > Stutzerimonas > Stutzerimonas sp. LR2. The sequence continues at coordinate 445 of NZ_JBVTRR010000023.1, read as the reverse complement.
CGATCTTTTGTTTTTCGCGAAAATGCTGTGATTGCTTAAACAAATTAACGGCAAGCAGGGGATCGTCAATCACTGAATCATCATCCTGACAGTCATTATCCATTTCCAGGCACTCCGCCAATATTAACGCATTTGAAAAAACGGGGGCGAGACGCCATTCATCGTGAAATAGTTCGCAAACTATAGGGCGTTCATTTTCAAGACCGATAGGCCAGTACAAACCATAGTAATCGCCGTTGCCAAAATCAGTTTCAAATAATGGTAGGAAACCATTTGCTGGAAATGGCCCCTGACTAATTTCACTATCATGAATTGTGAATGGTATTTCTGATTTTAATAGTTCCATTTGCTATTCCTGATGAGGTTGTCATTTTTAAGTAATGATAATGCAGTTTTAATTAAAGTCATATTAAGAAGGTTTAATAACCTAATATCTAGACCAACA
>NZ_JBVTRR010000022.1:0-1442 GCF_055755175.1 Stutzerimonas sp. LR2 | reverse complement strand
TGCATGAGTTCCTGCTGAGCGAAGGTAACGACATCTATAACGAACTGACTCGTGCAATGGCCGTAAGCACCGTTCGCCTGGATGCCACCGAAGAAAACGCACCTGAAATGAAAAACAAGATCCTGAAGATTGTGAAGGAGTCTGACGTCATTTCTGTCCGCCATGACCTACAACGCTATGGCGGTGATGCTGTTCGTGCAACGCAATCTGGCGTGCCTGCGGTTCAACGCATTGTCGATGCCATGCGCCACCTGCTAAAGAAAGGAGTATGGCAACCCAACAAACCCGGCAACCCGATTTGGGTCACTACTTATGGCGTGTTTATCGTTTGGGGCACGGCAGTCAAAGATATCACCAACACAGTGAAAAAATCGGGCGCAGTGATCCCGCAATCGGCCAACAGCCTGGCGGATCTGATGATGAGCTATAAATTGTGCATTCCAAATGTAAACAAAAACGAAGATACCGCATATTGGCGCATAGCCCCGCACATCATGAATGATAAGGATTCACGCAACAGCAAAGAGCCCAAAGTGGCTCTAAGTTGCCTGCGTCTTATCTCTCCGGACGTCCTGTTTGTAGATACAATGGAGCCGCTACCTATTTCCTCTCGCATCCGAATTGAGAGTGAATGGCGTGAATTCAAAACCAGTAAAGGGAAGAATATCCCCGTGCTGAAAGAAAGTCGTCCTTATGTAGGCAATAAAGAACCCCGTGAAAACAGCATTCCGGCTGATGTCGATCCGGAAATTCTCAAGGGTGGCACGCTGCTGCCGGATGAGAATGACAGTCCGCTGGAAAATATGTTTGGTGCCTCGAATCCAGTAACGCCGGATAACGCCCACCAACTGCTGCATCACCTGAATCTGCTGTCTGATGCCGACTACGAAAAGGTAAATGCCCGTCAGGAAGCGAAAGCGAAAGCCCAGGCTGAGTTGGCTAATCAAAAGCCTGGTGAAGCCTTCCAGTCGCCTCCACCACAGGTTGAAGAGAGTCATCCTGTTAAAGTGTCTGCACGCGAGCAGAAAAAAACCACCATTGCGCCGCAACAGTTGAGCCTCAAAGACGTATTGAGTAAACAAGGCTCTGATGACGAAATGCCTCTCCCAATCACGTCGATGGACCATTATCAGGAGCCCGAGTTTGACCGCGAAACACTGTCACTTTGGGAGACGCTGAAGCAGAGCGCTGTCGCTGATGAATATCAAAATGACGAGCGCAATCTGGTTGAGGCAAAGCCCGTCACCGACCCGATGACTGAAGCACGAGCCCAAATCCAGCGTGTGCAAGATGAAGTGGATAACGGTAATTTTGAACCGGTGACACAGGATAACGATTTTGGTTACAACAAAAACAACATGGCCGCTTTCGGTGGTGAACAACTGACCGCGTTGCACCAAGATCAGAGCCCTCTATTTCGCAACGCCTCAGACCTTGCTAAA
>NZ_JBVTRR010000021.1:0-1479 GCF_055755175.1 Stutzerimonas sp. LR2 | reverse complement strand
GATCGTCGCAGCCATTATCGCAGGGGGTGCGATGACGGCAGTGATTTTGACCAGTGATAAAACTCCTGCTGAGAAAGTCGAAGCGTTGTCGGTCGATATCAGAAATGACGGTATCGCGCTGACCGACAAAGTCAAAGCGGACATCGAAAACAGCGGCGCTCAAGCCACTGAACCTGCACAGCCTGATTCTGACCCGGTGACGACGGCAAGCGAAAACGTGCCGGAAACACCTGCTCTGGAAATTGCGCAGCTGAAGAAAAACAATCAGGCTGAAACCGAAGTGCCAGTTAACGTCGAAGAGGTTACTCCGGCTACCCCTACAACTGAAGTTATCCCAGCTGAAGAGATCGTTAAAGAGGCTCAAGCGGTAACCGAAACGGCCAGCGAAAAGCGAGAATATGACCCGGCCAAGTTTGGGATTACTGAAGAAAAACCTCAGGGCGCTGATGTCGCTCCTGTGGCAGAATCAGTCCCTGAGCCGACCAAAACTGTACCTGCACCTGCCGTAACGCCAGCACCAGTGCCAGCGCCTGAGCCCATCCATCTGGAGCGTGTTGAGCTCCCTGCGAAAAATCAATTCGCTCAGACCCAGGACATGACGGGCTCTGATTTGAACTATACTGGGTCGGCGCTGAAGGTTGAGTACAAATCTCAACAACAGGATACGGTCTACCTCTATAGCACCTTCGCGGCAAAAATCTTCCTGCTGCCAACGAATAAAGGCGAAGACATTAGCGCCTACCTGTCTGACGAGAAAGGTTGGCAATTAAAGTTGCTGCCAGGCGGCATTCTCCGTGTCCAGCGCAGTGACAATAAGGCAACCTGGTCGCAAGCAACGGATCTGTTTATCGTTGCTGGCAAGCGTACTTACTCGCTCATTCTGCAAGGTGTCGGTGAGCCTAGCCTGCGTACTGATTCCCTTCGTTACACCTCGGCGGAGCCGGAACTGAAGTCGAAGTCGAAAAAGTAATATATATGGGACAGGCGTATCCTTGATGCGCCTTTTTTATCGGAGTCTATATGATAAGCCCTCTTATTGACGGGGTCCGTCTCATCGCGACGGGCTACTGTATCAGCATTCCTCACGCCCAGTGGACACCTCAACATTCATACCTGATATGCCGAGCGCTTCTTCAACGAGGTATATTCGGTGGTAAGGCAATGTTGGGTACTCGGCTAACACGACATAAAGACGCTGTAAACGAAGGTGATCACGGCGTTTTTTCAGTAGCTCATACGCAATATGGTTGGTTAGTCCTGGAGGATGGCACCATTCTTGACCCCGTCGGATGTTTGCAAAACACCGATGACAGTGGTGAGCCACAATACCGAATTGAGAATGATACGGCCTGCTATATTGACGGTATTGATCCTACAACCTGTGCTCGCAGCGAGTTACCTAAGCACTTCCCTGAAGATGAAATCTATCGGGTTAAGCGCGGCGTGATGCGTGAAATCTGTTCTCGCGCGCTGGGTTAT
>NZ_JBVTRR010000020.1:0-1501 GCF_055755175.1 Stutzerimonas sp. LR2 | reverse complement strand
AAAAACCAGGAAATGCCAGTGGCCTTGTCATGCTCTATGAAGAGTCTTTCCACACTTTGCTCATCGGTAATGATAAATCCAGCATCTTTGGGATAGATGAGGCCTGAAGCGCCAGGGGGGATAGAGGATGATTCTTTGGCGGAAAATGCCAGTCGCTTACCGCGCAAATTAACAAACTGAGTCACTCTGTTGTCCTGAATTTATAAATTCGCTGATAATGCAAACCACAGCAGAATGAAACCTGCTATAGGGTTAGCAAACCTTTTGAGGTCGCTATTTTACGCTGACGGGATACGGTGACGAAGGATAATAGCCGACAAAACGTCGGCTAAATTTTAGGGGGGTAAACGTTGACTTGGGTGTGAGTACGCTTGAACACTTTGACTTCATCGGATGATTGGTTGCTGTCGATAGCAAAAACACCTAGAAAGCGATACAGCGTGCGGTTTAGTTCATCACGGGAATGTGCCATAACAATGCGGTAATCCCACGTTTCCTGATAGTTTCTTGTTGCATTAAGGCTTTCTTCGATTATCTGCTTGCCGTCTTCCGAGAGTCCATTTTTCCACTCTCCAGCCTCATACAAACGAGGAAACCAAACCATTACGCGGCCTGTTAATCCGATGGACCGAACGACCTCAGCAGGCAGGGTCCAGCCACCTGATTGATGATGCCCCTCTCTGCGGTACCCAAAACATTGCAAAGCATCTCTGTGATAGCGGAAAACCGAGTTAGGGCCCACTGCCATGTAGCCAGTATGTATATGTTTTTTTGCTGAGTATCGTTCGTCATAGTCCCAGCGAAAAAATAGGCCTTGCTTTTCGAGATCTTCTTTTTTGTTTTTCACTAAACGGACAAATTCATCAACCAGTTTATTTACTTCGCTGAGGGTTATGTTACTAGCAGGGATCCGTTCCTCCTGGAATCCGGTTGCTTCAACGATATCTAATCGGCGCACGGCGTCAGCTTTTCTAGCGTCATCACTATCATGATGAGCCTCATCAATCTCAAGATAGAGGCTCAGCTGTGGAAACAGGAGATCAGCGAGATATATTTTCCCCAAGCTGTCTTCTTTTCGAATGCACTGTTGGCAAACGAACTCAATATCTGGGTCATCTAGCGTATGGATGACACGATTGATAATGTAGTGCTCCCAGCGTTTATGCGAAATTTTTGATAACGCACGGAGTATGTAGTCTGTTTTGCCCATGAAATTACCGTTAACGCCGTAGCATATCGAGTATGCTACGGCAAGAATATTAATAAAAATCAATGACGAATAGTTTAACGTTAACGCTTGTCTTATCAAAGGCGTTTTCATATTGTCCGCATTGGTGGACACTACAATCATCGTTCATTAGAGATTGCACACTCTCTTCTGTCGCACTGCCGGGAAGAACTGCAACGATACGGCCGCCAGGTTTCACGAATTGACGAGCATGCTGTAGGTGATGCTTCCAGCGACCGTCTGAGTATGGCGGGTTCATTAACACGCGATCGT
>NZ_JBVTRR010000019.1:0-1673 GCF_055755175.1 Stutzerimonas sp. LR2 | reverse complement strand
TTTTCCGGATCCCAGCTTAAGATTATTACGCCAGACGTAATCTCCACTCAGATTGATATGTTCCCAGCCCAGGGGAGAAAGATGAGAGACCAGTTGCTCATTTATCGGGATACCCTTTCGTTTTAGTGACTCAATAGCTCTTTCTATATATACCGTGTTCCACAACGTGATCGCTGCTGTCAGTAATGTCAGCCCGCTGGCGCGATAACTCTGATTCTCCAGCCCACGATCCCTTATTTCACCCAGACGGTGCAAAAAGACCGCTCGCGCAAGGGCATTACGGGCCTCACCCTTATTCAGCCCCGCCTGCACGCGTCGGCGCAGACCGGGATCACGGAACCAGTCCAGCATAAATAGTGTCCGTTCGATGCGGCCAATCTCTCTCAGCGCTTTGGCAAGTCCATTCTGTTTTGGGTAACTGGCTAACTTTTTCATCATCAGTGATGCGGTGACTGTCCCCTGCTTAATCGAGGTTGCCAGGCGCAATACCTCATCCCAGTGCGACTCAATGTCTTTGATATTCAGGCAGGTTGTTGATATGACAGACTGAAGCCCCGGATAGCGCTCGGCCTTTCCATGAATAAACAGCCGCTTGTCATGAAGATCACGGATCCTTGGCGCAAAAGCGAATCCCAGCAGGTGCATCAGGGCGAAAACATGTTCAGTGAAGCCTGCGGTATCGGTGTAATGCTCGGTAATTTCCAGATCGCTTTCATGGTACAGCAGGCCATCAAGCACGTGGGTTGAGTCGCGCACCCGGCTGATCACTTTGGCGTAGAACGGGCTGTATTGGTCTGAGATATGCGTATAAATCTGCACGCCCGGCTCCTGACCATATTTAAGATTGACCTGACCGGCATAACGTCCGTGACTGCCTACCCGAAAGTTCTGCCCGTCTGACGACGATGTTGTCCCGTCGCCCCAGAATGCGGCCAGAGGCCGCTCTTTCTGTGCGTTGACCAGCTCGGCCAGTGCCGCTGAATAAGTTTCATCCCTGATGTACCATGCCTGAATACCTTCGAGTGACGATCTTGTGGCCCCAGGGCAGGATTCCGCCATTTTTGTCAGCCCAAGGTTGATGCCGTCAGCCAGAATGGTGGTCAGCAACAGTCTTCCGTCTTTTGGTCTGACGTTATTATTTTTGAGGTGCGCGAAGTGACGCGTAAATCCCGTCCAGCTATCAACTTCTTCCAGTATCTCCGTAATTTTCGGATGGGGAAGCATGCCATAGACCAAATCTGCAAAGGGCGAAACACCTGAAGGAACGCTGTTCTCCAGTGGAGTGATTTTGACGCCTTTATCTGAGATATCTACATCGGGCAAATCACCGGCAAGCGCCATCGCGTTAACTTCTTCCAGCCGAGATGCAAGAAGAGTCATACGGGCCTGAAGGTATGCCTGGCTATCGGTCTGAACGGCCAACTGTAACTGGTCATTATGTCGGGATTTCTCAAACTCAGCAGTCGGGATGAGATAATCATCAAAATTTTTGTAGCGGCGCGATCCTTTTACCCAGATATCACCGGAATGTAATGCACCCTTGAGTTCATTCAGTACGCAAAACTCGTAGTACTTGCGGTCGATGCCTGAAGGCGTGAGCACCAGTTTTCGCCAGCTTTCAGGGATAAACCCTGTTGGCGCTGATGGCGGCACTTTACGAAGTTGTTTACGGT
>NZ_JBVTRR010000018.1:0-1745 GCF_055755175.1 Stutzerimonas sp. LR2 | reverse complement strand
CATTACGTACAGTCGATACCGCTTTGTACAAAAAACAGTCTTAGCGTGGGATAATTTCCGTTTTCCAAGCGGACCCCTAATACCACGAGAGCCCAATTCGCGTGCCAGCGATAACGTGAGCGTATTTATCGCACCCTTAGATGCCGCATAAATAGCTCGTTGGGGATCGGCAACTCGGGTTAAAACCGTCGATACGTTGATGATGCGCCCTGCTACATTAATGTGTGGTATCGCTGCTTTTAGTAAGAAAAACGGCGCTTCAACGTTGATAGACATGACTGTATTATAAATAGCAGGCTCAGTTTCAGTAATTGAAGCAGAAGGCGCGACACCGGCACAGTTAACCAGAATATCAATCCCTTGATAACCTTTTTCCTGAATGCGCTGGAAGAATTTCTGCCAAAGCTGGGATGCTTCCTGCCCTGCATGACTTGCAAAGTCCGCAGTAAAGACATCGGCATCGGCACCCAGCTGGTGGACCTCGTGAATGACAGATTTTGCCGCCTCCTGGTCTTTACCGCAATGGATCCCTACGTAGGACACGCCCATTTTAGCTAACGTCAGCACTATCTCACGCCCTATCCCCCTTGAGCCTCCCGTCACTAAAGCTACTTTCCCAGATAAATCAGTTTCGACGTTGTGCGTTACCATTCAAAAATCTCCGCTTACTCAGTTAACCCGAGACAGACCCGGTTTTTTACTCGCAAACGTCACGGTCTGTACCGCGACGGCCAATATTGCCAATACTGTTAACCCTGCCCCTGTCCATGTAGCGACAACGGGATCTTGACCGAATATGTTCATTGAAAAAGCACTAAACACCGTGCCCAGTGTTACACCCATCGTGATAACCGCAGTATGGACGGTTGTAACCAGATAGCCGGTACCACCAGCTTGGGTCACCCTGGTGATCAATGCAGGGTTCATTGAAATACCGATCAGCCCTACCAGTAAAACCATTATGAGGGTGACGGCCTTTATTTCACTGAACATCGACAAGGTGATCAGAGCCACGAGTAACAATCCATGCCCCATACGTAAAACGCCTACAGGATGAGCATCGGCGAACCGACCAACGATGAGGTTGCCGATCACAGTACAGATACCGTAACCGAGTAAAATGACAGTGGTTACATCCGAGCTGAAACCAGCGTTGTCTTGCAGTAAAGGCGTGAAGAAGGAGAAAGAACCATAAGCTGCCCCGATCGTTAAAAAACTCACCAGGTAGCGTGACCATAATTTAGGGGACTTTAGATTCTGTAGGTCTTCTACCGATTCGCTTTCCGTCGCCTTAGCAAGATCCGGCAAGCCTGTTTTGGCTAGTAGACTGACAAGCAGTGCCGCGACCCCTAATAGGTAAAAACAGCTTTGCCAATCCCACTGCGTGGCGATGAAATGACTGAGAGGTAGGCCAATAACCGTACCCACCATCATGCCGCTAAGAACAATCGAGACACAGCGGCCAATTTGGTCTGGAGATGGTGCGATCCTGGCCGCAAAGGTTAAGGCCAGCCCAAAGGTGGCACCGGACAGACAACCCGTTAGAACTCGCGCAAGTGCAAGCCACCAATAGGCGTGAACAACCGGCGCAAGAATTTCGATGATGGCATAAGCCGCAATAATGCCAGTCAACACTGAACGTGGTGACTTACGTCTTAAAACATAAGCGATTATCGGGCCACCGATCGCCATGCCTAACGCGTAAACGGAAACCAATAAACCGACCTGGCCGGTTGTCGCATCGA
>NZ_JBVTRR010000017.1:0-1875 GCF_055755175.1 Stutzerimonas sp. LR2 | reverse complement strand
ATTGGACGTCAATTTACCCGGTCATAACGGACAGCAAAGCGACGGCTGACCCCAAACTTGTTTCTACGGTTGGCCCCCATGAATCTTCCTTTTAAACCCAGAGTTGGTTCGATAAGAAGATCATCCCACATGTGAAGCGCCGACAAAGGGGTTCAAGATAAAATAAATCTCCCCCTGCTTGTTTATTTACTGGTTAATAGACGCCCAATTATCAAATCACTACCTTTGCTCGTGTAATGGATACCATCATGGGTTCGCACCTGCACATCATTCACGGTAAGGGTAAATTGACGTCCAATAGCGACCTCGGGGTCGAAAGAGGCGATTTGTGTTTCATCGACTGCCAGACGGATTGCCTTTCGGGTATTCACCAGCGCGGCTTCCGTGGTCGGGTTCTTCATCACGGGTGGCAATATCCAGATAATCGACGTGCTGGGGTTGCTCTGCTGGATTTGCCGGATAAACCGAGTTGCCTTCTGCTGATAGCTCGTGATTTGGTTAGCACCAATACCATCGTTAGCCCCTAATGAAATAACCACGGTCTCATAGTCCTGAAAACTCATCGTTTGGACATAATCGTTCCACTTCACCGCACTGCGATCTGTAAGTCCCGTACTATCCTTATAAAGGCCGTCTACCGGGATATATTTCTTTGCACTGGTGGCAAGGGTATAGGTCAAGCTGTCACCGATAAACAGTGGCTTATCGAAGGCAATAGCGGGCAGAAACAGGGTAAGGAATAAGGCAGTTTTCATCTCATTTTCCAGGAAGATACACTGGTGATGATTTTAAAAAAGATACTTTTATTATCCACAATAAAGGCCGACGCTTTGCGAACAAAAAAAGCCTGCACAGTTCAGTACAGGCCTCAGTGTTGAATGGGTAACCCCTTATGCCGGAATAGCCTCCGCCAGTGCAAAAGCTTGCTCTTGAGTCTTTGCCACCCCAAACCACAAGATCCGCGCTGGCGGGAAATCACAACGGAGCACGCTTAATGCGCGTTGCTCGCTCTCTACAAGTTCCGGTTTGTATGCGGCCACACAGCGCTGATAGTCTGCTCCCCGACGTAACTGCGGGATAGCAAAAACAATGAAGCAGCGGTCTTCTGGCTCAGCGCTTTGCATACCTATCTGCGACACCGCATAGTCATACGCAAACTTTTTCAGGTCGTAGAAACTGCCGCTTTCATCGTGCGACATCGTGTATTCGATTTTTGTGCCTGCTTGAGCACGTTTCTTCATGTGCTCAGTTTGCTGGCTATTGTCCCAGCGGTGCATCTGCATGCGGCTGGCTTCTTTGCCCTTCAGGACAGCCTTGGCGTGTGGTTTGTAGCCTTGCGCGATCAGCGCGTCAATCCACTCGCGGACAGTCAAAACGGAACCGTTGAAGCGGATAGCTGAAGCCAAATGGTTTTCAGCGCGTTTTTCGTTTGCATTCAGTAATGGGATCATCGCAATTTCCTTGGTTTATTCATTTTGCTTACCCAATTATTCAAGCATGGGATTGACCGCTGACGAAGTGATTACGCGATGATTTTTCTCATAAAAAATGCCCATCGAGGGGGATGGGCATTAAGGGGTATCGTAGGTTTGGGAAGCCCACTTCATGATCGGACGCTAAGCATGTGTGGCAGCGTCGAACTCGGGTGAAAACTCAGGGTTTATGCGGATGATAATTGCCATTTCGACCCTCAGATTCACCTCCACATATTCCCCATGCTTTATAAACTGGACTCTTTGGTCGATACGACGCATTCCAATGCCGTTGGATTGAGCCTTAATCCACCAATCGACGTCAGACGGGATTGTCAGTGTTAATCCCTGCCAATGGGTCATGAACACGTTACCCATCGGCTTATACGTTTTCTGAGGCTTG
>NZ_JBVTRR010000016.1:0-2099 GCF_055755175.1 Stutzerimonas sp. LR2 | reverse complement strand
GCCTCCACAGGATTTCCCAGCAAACTTATCGTCCTGGTTTTGGGGTGTCATCACGACGTAGGCCACGATGAGTAAAGCTCCAATCCCCAGCGAGTCCGTCCAGCCCTGCGAGGTAAAACACCACACAATACCTGCGGTAGAAACTTGCACCACACACGGCATAAGCAAAAAGAGCCCTGGCCCCATCCGTGACGGAACCAATACTGAGGCGATCACCGCTGGCATGGCAGTCAACATGAAAACAGCTGGACGGTTCACCACCTCAAAAGTTGTTGCGCCGATCAGGGTAGCGATGATGAGGGAGACGCTGGCGAGGAATGCCTTATGGTTTTCCAATCTTTCCAGGAAAGTCATAGGGTCACCTTTTGGCTATCCTGCCAATCGGCAATCTCTTTGCGGGTAACGGCATCCATCTTTTGTGCGTTCAACGTGATTAGGTCCGCCGGTACGGATGAGAGATAGTCCCGGTAATTGGCCCGCCGTTTCACCCGTAGTACGTGAAGGGCATAAACCAGAACTCCACTACTGATGAGAGAGAAGGCCAATGCCGGGAAGGACGTTACCGAAAGGTGATCGCTGCCATCATGGATCCAAACCACCAGCGCCAGTTCAATCAACACAACTGCCATCATGATGTATGGACGCAATGCGCCCCGAACGGTACTGAAACAGTCATCGCTAAATGCCAGCAAGACCTGATGAGGTTGATAAAGTGCCATACCGGTAACTCCGTGATTGATTAACATGAACCCAAACTATCACGGGGTATTTGGCTGACGAATAGCAAATGGACACAAAAAAGGTCTTTTTGGGCGAAGGGATAGCGGCAAATTTCGCATGCAAAATGTCAGAAATAAAAACGCCACCGTTGCTGGTGGCGCTTAATCATACCGGATATGAATAGACTGAATTGCCAGAACTAATAACCTAATCATACCCAGTATGAATAGCTGATAATGCAGAGTGTCGAATCGATCCGTCGAGCATAAAACGAAGCTGATCAGATATCCAGCGTCACATCACCCATCGGGCGACAACAGCAAGGCAACACTTCGCCTGGATTAACGAACGCCAAAGGCTTAGCCAGATACTCAACTTCACCACCCAGTAGCCTAATCCGACACGATCCGCAGTAACCTTCCCGGCACTGATACTCAACTGCGATACCCACCGACTCCAATCGCTCCAGCATTGTGCCCTTAGCGCTGGTGGACTCTATCTTCTTCCCGCTCTGTACTGCATGAATACAACCAGGCATTTCACCACCCTCAGATCCAACCGATACTTCGAATCGCTAAAAACGCCTCAGAAGGCCTCAGAGACGTTTTATTGATTCCCATGTAATTCCACTCCGATTTGAACGTAAAAATCGCCCTGAGAGGCTCAGAGAGATAATGAGAGGGGATCCGGATCCTTTTCCGATCCTGTTAACAATATCAATCCCTATGCTACCGAACGGCCTACCGCATCAATAAATCGCCGCTCACCCACGTTGAACAGGAACGCGTCCAGCGCTTTACGTCCTGCTGACTCGGCCCCCTCCAATGCCGTTGCCAGGAAGTCAATCGGGCAAACCATCCGCCCCGAAGCCTTATGAGTTACAACCAGGTGCTGGTCTTCCATTGACCGGGTTACCAAAAACTCAACCAGCTCACCGTGAACCACACGATTGAAAGCCGCCTCTACCGATGCACTCGCATAACCACTCGCCGTTTTGACTTTACCTACTAATTCCATTCGCTTCTCCAATGTTGAATTTCAACCTGTGGACAATCCTACCACCAGCATTTCCCCGACAAAGAGGGATCGGTTGAACTTGCCAGCGATTCTCTCGGCCAACCCCTCACTGGATAACAACAAGTTCTTTTCCAGTTCACGGTTCCCAAAATAAAAAACCGCCCATTCGAAGGCGGTTTCAATTCCTGAATAGCGTTCGCGTTATTCAGCGGCCGGAGGTGTCAGCGAAAACCGCCCGATCCGCGTATAGCGACCCAAGTAAAAACCAACGAACGAACTCAACACAACGCACATCGTTCCAGTAAACCCAATTGGCTCATGCAACACATGTTGCTGGATGTTCATGAACGCCCACATGAAAC
>NZ_JBVTRR010000015.1:0-2157 GCF_055755175.1 Stutzerimonas sp. LR2 | reverse complement strand
ACGAGTCGCTTTGCACTCACCCAAACCTCGCAGCTCGCGCCCTATGGAGCCGGAATACCCTCTAGCCGGGCCAGAAGACTGAAGCCTACTTTGTCATTCGCAATCAGTCTCAGCAGGCGCAAGTCGATGATTCTGTCCGTCCTAAATTAGCGGAGTAATACAAAGATGAGTATATTGAAAGAACGCTGGGACACCCTGGACGCTAAGAAAAAACGTATTTTTGTCTTAGGGGGGACATTTGTCGTATTGATCCCGATTATCCTTTTGCTTATGCCTGAATCGCGCAAACCTGCGTTGCGCGGGCCATCCGAGCAAGTCATTTCCAGCGTGTTAACTGACACCGACACCCAAGGAGTTAGCCAGAACGCAATCGCCGCACGCCTGCGCTCTTTGGGCGAAGCGATTGAAAAACAAAACAGCAACATCACGGATTTGAAAAAGTCCCTGAACGTAGATGAAATCAACAAGCGCCTGGTCGCTATTGAGCAACAGCAGCGCACCGATCGCATTGAACAGGAGAAGCTGAAAAAACGTGTTGCTGAAGGCACTACCGTGTTGCCTTACTCCAAATCAGTGCGTTCGAAAGACGTCTACAGTGGGGATAATAAAGCAAAACAAGGCGTTGAAAAGTTAACGTCCGACAGTGTTCACGAAAACCTGAATAACGACGATACGCTCCAGCGTGTGTATGAAAATACCCAGCAGCCTAACCCAGCGGACTTCGCGTTAGATAAAAACGCCAAAGGCAAAGACGGCAAGGCGGTAGCTCCCTCAACGCCAGATATCATCTCTGTACATGAGGACGTTAAAGAGATCGCTGCCGCTGACCCGGATGATGACCCTGCCTTCCAAACCTACCTCCCAGCGACTTCAATCCTGAGTGGTGTCTTTATTTCAGGTATGGATGCACCCACATCACAAAACGCGCGCAAAGACCCTTACCCGGCGCTTATTCGCATCAAGAAAGATGCAATCTTGCCAAACCGCTTCCGTGCTGACGTGCGTGAGTGTGGCCTGTTGGCTGCGGGTTTTGGCGAGCTATCGTCTGAACGTGGCTACTTCCGCTCTGAGGTGATCACCTGTATTCGTGATGACGGTGCCGTATTTGAATCGCCACTGGATGCGTATGCCGTAGGTGAGGATGGTAAAGCAGGTGTCCGTGGTCGCCTGGTGACCAAACAAGGTCAATACCTGGCTAAGGCACTGACCGCAGGTTTCTTACAGGCTGCTTCATCATTGTTCAGTGTCCAAAGTATTCCGACCATCAACGTTACCCGTGATAACAACGGCAGCAAGAAAAACAACACACCTTATGAGCAGGTGATGAGCAGTGAGGCACTTCAAGGGGCTGCCATCGCGGGCGTGGGTGGGGCATTAGATCGCCTGGCTGACTTCTACATGAACATGGCCGGTGACTTGTTCCCTGTTATCGAAATTGATCCGGGTCGTAGTGTCGATTTTATCGTTCAAAAAGGTGTGACGCTGAAATTTACCCGCGTTAAACCGAATGGCAAAACAACGCCTACCACTTTTAATTCCAACGGGACTCACTAATTATGTGGAAAAAACGTCTTTTAACAATCTGTGTCGCGGCGGCTGGTCTGGCTGCATTGTCCGGCTGTACGCTGGTGGATGGTAATTCAGAATATGGCTGTAAAGGGATGCCCAATGCCGTAACCTGTATGAACATCCGTGATATCCACCAGCTGACCGATGGGGACGACTACCAAGAGCGTATTGATGCTGTCTCTGAGCAACAGTTATCGGGAAAGCCTGTAGATCTTAAGCGCGGTAATATTGCAAGTAACGCTGGTGCTGGTGGTGTCGCAACCGGTGGTCGATATGTGCCTGTTCCTGCCGCAACGGCCAACCCTCAGCCGATCCGTACTCAGGCACAGGTAATGCGAGTGCTGGTTGACCCCTACGAATCCGCAGACGGTGACCTGAACGTTCCTGGCTATGTGTACACCGAGATTGAACCACGTCGCTGGGAAGTGGGAGCTTCACATGCGGCGACCCGCAGCGCCGTGATTCGCCCAATGAATTCGGCTCCAGTGGCGGCGGCACCGAACCCGCAAACACCGGCCAAATAATGCCTCAATTGAAATTAATGCAAACTGAATTATTTGACATTCCCCTCAAAAACAATCAGTTGCA
>NZ_JBVTRR010000014.1:0-2451 GCF_055755175.1 Stutzerimonas sp. LR2 | reverse complement strand
CAGTAAGCCTACAGCGGAGGCCAAGGGATGAAGAGTTACGATCTGGCTGTGTATCTGGAATTGCGTACCGAAGGGTTCGCCGCTATCGCAGCGTTGTTCTATGCGAGAAAATATAAACGAGGCTATTAGCGGACAGATATCACTGCGGTTAGTCGCCAAAACGTCATGCTGAATAGGCGTTTCAAAATCCTAAATAAAAAGCATCTTTCGAGGTGCTTTTTTTACGTCAAATGCTTCGTCAGCTGTTGGTGTCAGCGGATACTGGTTGCAGGTAAACAAATAAACCAATAACAGAGGTCACCATGAAAGTCATCGTCTTCAGTCTGCCGAATTGCCAGCCTTGCCGCATGACCAAAGAGCGTTTTGCCGCAAACGGGATTGAGTTCGTGGAAGGCAGTATCGAAAAGCATCGTGAGCTGTTCCGCAACCTAGGTTTCAAATCGGCCCCTGTCGTGCTGGTGGAGCCTGATACAGGGATGGCGCTTTCCTGGTCTGGGTACCGGCCTGAATTTATCAAGGCACTGATCGAAGGTAAGCCAGACGGTTATAGCATTACTGGTTATGCCCGGATGCGTGTCTCTATCGAAATGCGTGAGCCCGAACTGTTTTCGGCTCCAGGTGAAGCGAAGTAAGAAGGTGAATGCCGTGAGCTATCAAACCGTCGCTATTCCACCAGCCTTAGGGCTGCAACCTCCGAGCGGTGCAGACGTTATTTTGTTGGCGCAACTGACTGAAGCCTTGATGGCCGCTGAAATAAACGTTGCCGTGAAACTGGAACCGATCGCTTGGACACCACCTTCTGGCCGCGCGGTGATGTACCGGCAGGACGCTATCGACGCGCTGTTTAAAGCTGGGATCTCGGTTGATGCTGGTGAAGTGTTGTCGGCCACCACCAATGAGGTGCAACCGATCGACGATGCCGAGCTGGAGGCGCTGCTGGATATGCGTGACGACATGGGGGGCACCGAGTCGTATTACAAGGTCCTGGATGGCGCGCTGAATGGCATTCTGGCTCGTCTGTATGCCGCTGAACGCAAGAACAATCACTGAGAGAAAAACCATGACTGTTTACGAGCTTTTGTTTTCAACTGAGGGTGGGGCGTCGTTGTTTAGCATGATGCTGACCGTTTTCCTGATCGTGTGTTCGCTCGTCTTATGTATTCTGCCGCGTGGTAGCCAGGCGGATTCAATCGGCCTCGACGTGGTCACGGGTATCGTGCTGATTAGCACAGCGGCGAGCATTGTTTGGATTAACTTCGCTGAATATTTCTCTGGTTGAGCAAAGCCATAAAATTCATCGACCATCTTTAAGGAATGTCGAATGTCTCCCGTTCTAATGAACAGTTATTTTTGCGGTGCCGGGCTGATGGATATCGGCCTGAAGAATGCCGGTATTCAGATCGCCCAGTCTTTCGAGCTGGACAAAGACGCCGTTAAGACCTATCGCCACAATCTGGGGAACCATATCAAACACTGCGACATCACGCAGGAAATGGTGTTGGAACAGGATAGCTGTCACGGCATGTCGTTTACTTATCCCTGTACGAAGTATTCAACGATCGGCGATATCCACGGCACGCGGACTGGCGATGAGCTTTTCCTGCACGCACTGCGTCACCTGGCGGTTGCCCAGCCTGAGTTCTACGTTATCGAGAACGTGCCGGGCATGTTGGCGTTCCCAATTGTCATGGAAACAATGACCAAACTGGCCGGGTATTTCATTCAGGTATTCTGCCCGGTGAAATCGGAGCTGTGGGTACCGCAACGTCGGCATCGTCTGATCATAATCGGCACGCGTCGCCCGTTTGATGTTCGCCCGCCGGAAAATACGCGCCCAATCCCTCTCAGTGCGATTTTGGAGGATAACCCGTCCGTTCGTATCCCTAAATCAGTAGAAACGCGGCTACGGGGCGGCTATCGCGATTTACCCATCATTAGCGACCCTGCCAAGGGTGATATCGCACCAACGTGTGTCGCTCATTACGCGAAGGACCGTTCAACGCGACTCGTGGTCGATAAGCGTTTCCCGCTGGGTGCGCGCCCTTATTCGGTGCGTGAGTATGCTCGCTTGCAAGGCGTGCCCGACTGGTTTGAGTTCCCGGTATGCGAAACCTCAGCGTATAAGCAGATCGGTAACGGCGTGAGCACCTACGTCGGTGAATGGGTGGGCACTGAGATGATCCGCTACATGGCGCAGGTTAGCGATAAGTTTTCCCTCACTCATTAACCCTGGAGAAAAAGATGAAATTAACGGAAGAGCAGAAGGCCGACCGCCGAGAATTGGTCATGCTGGTTCAGTACGCCGCTTTGGCATACGCCCTGTTTGGCGCAGGCGTCGCGGGCCTTATGGGGGCGTTGGATGTCAACTCGCTGTGGATGGGAGTCGCGATTGCGCTGGTTTCTCATGTTCTCTTTTTTTCCAGGCCTTCTGTCCGAGACAATTTCCCTGAA
>NZ_JBVTRR010000013.1:0-2463 GCF_055755175.1 Stutzerimonas sp. LR2 | reverse complement strand
AAGTTGGCCGCTTACGTTTTTATGATCGGTTAGATGTTTTAAGGGGGTTACAGTGGTTTGGATTTGGGTGGGACTGGGCGCACTTTTTGGCATTATTGAGCTGTTCACATTGACTTTTTTTGGCCTATGGATGGCGCTGGCCGCGATAATTCCAGCAGCTATCACGCTGATTGCTCCTGATGTGAGTTTGCAGTGGCAGATTAGCATTTGGTGCATTGCAACGGTGTGTTGTGCGTTTTTCTGGGTGAAGTTCTCACGCAATAAGCCGAAGCGATACGTGGAAGAACCATTGATCGGCGAGGTCGGTCAATTGGCATTTGCGTTACCGGAAGGTGGGGAAAGTGTGATTTTGCTGACAAAGCCGGTTCAGGGTAACCAGCAATGGCCGTGTAAATCACAAGAGGTGCTGCCACGCGATGCGCGCGTCAAGATCGTGAGTGTTGCTAGTGGTGTAGTTTTAGTCTCCGCAGTGACTGCGGAATAACGTGGATTGAATAGGAAAAAAACATGATTGGACTTATCGGACTTGCTGTTGTTGTGGTCTTTCTCGGTATCACGTTATACCAGTGCGTGCGCATCGTTCCGCAGGCTGATCAGTGGGTGGTGGAGCGTCTGGGTAAATACCACACGACGTTAAATCCCGGCCTGAACATCCTGATCCCATTTTTGGACAACATCGCCTACCGAATGTCGGCTAAAGATCAGATGATCGAAGTGAAGGGCATTGAAGCCATCACGAAAGACAACGCCATGACGCAGGTTAATGCGATTTGTTTTATCCGTGTCGCGGATCCGAAGAAAGCCGCCTACGGGGTTGATAATTTCAACACTGCCGTGCGCAACCTGGTTATGACCACGATCCGTAACGCCGTTGGCGGGATGGAGCTCGATGAGACGCTGACCAACCGCGACGAACTGGCTGCGCGCTTACGCCAAAGCATGGACGTGCAAATGGTGGATTGGGGCTTGAGCCTGCGTACTGTTGATATTCAGGACATTACGCCATCCGACTCAATGCTGAAGTCGATGGAGAAGCAGGCCGCTGCGGTTCGTGAGCGTAAAGCCACGGAAGAACTCGCTGCCGGTAATAAAAATGCAGCCATAATGGAAGCGCAAGGCAAGAAGGAAGCCATGATCCTGGATGCAGAAGCCAAGCAAGAGTCTGCTATCCGCGAAGCGACGGCGCTGGAAACGCTGGCAAATGGGCAGTTCAAAGCCTCGTCCAAGCTGGCTGAAGCACTCACCATTGAGGGTGGGCGTGAGGCCATGAGCTTCCAGTTGGCGAACAACTATATTCAGACGCTCTCTGACCTGGCGACCAGCCCTAACGCAAAAGTGGTGGCTATGCCTGCCGATCTGGCGCAAAGCGTTGGCGGTCTCATCAATGCCGGTTCCCTGATGTCGGTCGGTTCTGCTGTGTCCAAATAATCGCAATCGGCCATCATTACGGTGGCCTTTTGTAAAATGAGAACCAGATCCGGGCTCTGAAAATTGGCAAAACGAAATCCATACTCTGGCTGTGAAAATGGCATAACCATATGAATAAATTAATTATTTTACCTCTGGCGTTTTTTCTGGCAGGATGTTCGTCCTCGCTCGGGTTATCGTTGGATGAACGCTACCAAGCAGCCTATCAAGAGGTGGTTACGGATCCCAGCGCTGACAACATGACCCGTTATATGCAGCTGAGCAAAGAGGTCGCCGAGCGCGACATGCGCAAAGCAACAGAGGCTGCTGAATCAGCAACGCGTGAAAGCGATAAAGGCTTCACTGAATATTTCAAACAATACGGAAGCGAAAGCTTCAAACGACAAAAAAGATAAGGACTCCCTATGACTACACTAACCTCAACTGAATTCGCTGCTGGCGCACTGTGGGCTGCTAATATTCTGATGTCCACGACCCGCGATACCGCCAGTGCGGCGGAGATCTTATGTCGCATTCCAAACCTGCATTCTCTGGCAATGCAAACCGCCGAGAAAGATCTTGCGGCGTTGCGTGAATTTGTCCTCAACGAATTGCCTCTGGGCACAGATCACGGCTTTACTCGCATCGCATACGGTGCCGAAGGTGTCGGTAACGAAATCATTGAGCTTCCGGCGAGTGGTGATGTCGATGAGTTGGTTGCAGCGCCTGGCGATACGCTGTTATGGGTGGTGTACGGTGTCAACGCTGACGGCGCTAAGCATCCGCTCATTGCATCCATCGACAATCCCGATATTGCAGCAAAATATGCGACGGAATTGGCATCCCAACTAGCCTAACGGTTGCGTCTCACCAGGGATTGCAATAAAGTGTGACTGATCCACTTTTAATGATAAAAAAGGTGTTTTACTTCGTTAGTCATAACGATCACCATGCCCGGTTTCCGGGCTTTTTTTTGCGTTTTCCTCCCCCGAGAATCTTTTTGGAAAAAGCACCCCATTTTGTCCACCTTAAAGGTTTGTCATCTGCCACTCATCC
>NZ_JBVTRR010000012.1:0-3176 GCF_055755175.1 Stutzerimonas sp. LR2 | reverse complement strand
AACGATGCATCGCCGATGGTAGTGTGGGGTTTCCCCATGTGAGAGTAGGTCATCGTCAAGCTCCTACACCAAACCCCCGATCCGCGTAAGCAGGTCGGGGGTTTGCTTTTGGGGCGCGGAAAGCTTTGTGCAGCCATTCTCTGTATCGCTATTATTCGGGCCTCGTTATGGGGGTGGCATGAATAAGCTTTTAAGGTTGCTCCAAGATGGGCGGTTTCATTCCGGGCAGGAGTTGGGCGAGGCATTGGGAGTGAGTCGCACTGCTGTCTGGAAACACCTCCAGCGCATTCAGAATGAAACGGCGCTCCCCTTCTATAAGGTCCCAGGCCGTGGGTACCGGTTGGCAGAGCCATTGTCGCTGCTCGCCGAAGATCAGTTGCTCCCGCAATTGGATGCGTTGGGCTGGGAGCTCTATCTCTTCGACGCTCTCGACTCGACAAACGCAGAAGCTCTACGGCTTCTGTCTACTGGTCGGGCTCCGTTCCTGGTAGTTGCCGAATCTCAGTCTGCCGGACGGGGCCGACGGGGGCGGCACTGGGTGAGTCCGTTCGGGCAGAACCTGTATTGCAGCTTGGCGTTCAAGGTGCACGGTGGCACTAGGCAGCTGTCGGGCATGAGTCTGGTGGTCGGCTTGGCCGTCATGCAGACATTGCGCGGAATGGGATTGCCTCAAGCCGGGCTGAAGTGGCCGAACGACGTGTATGTGGACGGGCGCAAGATCGGCGGGATCCTGCTGGAGTTGACCGGGGATCCAGCGGATGAGTGCCATGTCATAGCCGGCATCGGGATCAATGTGAATATGGCGGACGCTGAGGGGATCGACCAACCATGGACATCGCTCCGGGAGTGGGTTGGGATGGTTGATCGAAATGAGCTGCTGCTGACGCTCGCCGCCACACTCAAGACATACCTTGATCGACACCTGGCTGCTGGTTTCGCCAGCCTCAGGGAGGAGTGGGAGGCCGCCCATATTTGGCAGGGGCAAAGCTGTACGCTTAGTACCGGCGCGCATGAGCTATCAGGAACGGTCTTAGGGGTCGATCCACAAGGTGGGCTCAGGCTAATGATTGATGGTGTTGAGCGTTCCTTCAGTGGGGGAGAACTTAGCTTGAGGTTGGATCGATGATTCTTGAGCTGGATTGCGGCAACAGCTTGATCAAGTGGCGCGCGTTGAGCCCTGACTCTGGAGTCGTGGTTGCGCAAGGGGCCTCGAGTTCGTCGATAGAGCTGTTGAGCGAACTCACCAGTTTGGCCTTGTTGCGAATATCAAAAGCCAGATTGGTCAGTGTCCGCAGCGATCAGGAAACCGCAGAAATCTGCTCGCGTATATCGGACGCGCTAGGTGTTGGGGTGCAGCGCGCTGTGCCCTCGAAGGAGCTTGGCGGGGTAATCAATGGTTATCTAGAGTACGAGCGTCTCGGGATGGATCGCTGGTTGGCTATGGTTGGCGCTTTTCAGTTAAGGCGCAATGCGATGCTTGTGGTGGACCTGGGCACGGCAGTAACTGCGGATCTTGTGGATGAGAACGGCTTGCACCTAGGTGGCTACATTTGTCCCGGCCTGTCCTTGCTGAGAAGTCAGTTACATACTCATACGCAGCGCATACGTTATTCGATGGAGGAGGCGCTTTCCTCGTGCGACGCTCTAGAGCCTGGGCGCACTACAGGTGAAGCAGTAGAGCGCGGCTGCCTGTTGATGCTTCGCAGCTTTGTGTCGTCGCAAATCGCGCACGCCAGTGGTCGTTTCGGGACGGACGTCAGTGTATATGCCACGGGAGGGGACGCTGCGCTCATAGAGGATCTCGATCTGGTCCAGCGGGTGCCGGATCTCGTTTTCCGAGGGCTGGCAATCGCTTGCCCCTAGCGCATCTATAAGGTTGAAAATCGAATGCGTTGGTTGTTTCTTCTTTTGGTGCTTTTGAATGTTTTTTTCTGGATTCAGCACCAGTATCAGTCTCCGGTCCGTGTCAAAGAAATAACGCCGCTGGATTCCTATAATCGCCCTCAGCAGAACATAACGCTGCTAAGTGAATCTTCAGCAAAGGAGCGCAGAAGCAGTGCCTCGCCGCTCGCTGCAGAGAACGGTTGCTTGTTCCTGGGTGGGTTCGATGATCGGCCGCCGGCGGAAGCCCTGGAGCAGAGGCTGCTAAGCCTGGACGTGCAGTCTGAAATACAGGAGGTGGATACAGCCAGTGGCGTGGACTACTGGGTGTATCTGCCTCCTCTAGCGTCCAGGCAGGCGTCTTTGCGTCAGTTGCGTGAGCTGCAAAGTCGCAATATCGACAGCTACATCATTACGGTAGGCGATCTGGCAAACGGCATTTCCCTTGGAATATTTTCCCGCAAAGACTCTGCAGAAGGGGTCGTTGCGCGCTTGCGCGAGGTGGATTATGCGGCGCTGGTTCGAGAGTTACCGAGAATGCACCGCAAGTACTGGGTGCGCGTAGGGGCCGCCAGCCGTGGTCAGCTGGACGATGCAATGTTGCAGGGGTTGAAGAACGACATGCCGGAGCTGCAGCATCGGCAGATGCCCTGCGCGGGCGTTGCAACTTCTGAATAGTTTGCATAGAATGGCGCCCGCTTCGCAGCGAGGGCTGAATGGTCTCTCCGCGGAGCGGCTGTCAATGAAGCTAACCTCAAGATTTATATGAGAAAATGCTTGACAGCGTGGTGGCAGATGCTGAAAATGCCGCCTCACTTTGGAGGGGTTCCCGAGCGGCCAAAGGGATCAGACTGTAAATCTGACGTCATAGACTTCGAAGGTTCGAATCCTTCCCCCTCCACCAGATTCAAGCGTAAGCTTCGGCGTTCGCGGGTATAGTTTAGTGGTAGAACCTCAGCCTTCCAAGCTGATGATGCGGGTTCGATTCCCGCTACCCGCTCCAGGTTCGATGTTTGCGGTATATGTTTCGCTCATGTAGCTCAGTTGGTAGAGCACACCCTTGGTAAGGGTGAGGTCAGCGGTTCAAATCCGCTCATGAGCTCCAAACCTCAAAGGCAGATATGTGAATATCTGCCTTTGTTTTAATGGTGGCGTGACTAGCTCAATTCAACGATGGGAGACGGTCTCGATGGCTAAAGAAAAGTTCGAACGTAACAAACCGCACGTCAACGTCGGCACCATTGGTCACGTCGACCATGGCAAGACCACTCTGACTGCCGCTCTGACTCGCGTGT
>NZ_JBVTRR010000011.1:0-3358 GCF_055755175.1 Stutzerimonas sp. LR2 | reverse complement strand
GTTGCCAATACCACCGTCAGTCAGCGCGCGATGAAAATCAAGCGCCATCCCGTCCGTCACTTGCAGTGGCTTTGGCTCCTGGCTCGCCAATCCCTTCCACCCCTCCCACATCGCCGCAGCCATCATGAACCAGACGTTGCCGCAACCGTCTTTTTTGTGGTCGAAAAACCAATTTACGAAGTCCATCGACATGCCATTGTCTTGGGCGAACTGTTCACGTTCTGTCATGCTACCGCTTCCTCTTTTGGGCTGGCAGAAGCCAGGTGTTGTTGCAGTGCAGCCCGAACAATATCAAACATGCTGTTCAGACGGATAAAGGCTGGGTTCGGTACGGACGGCCACGGTAGGTACCACGGTTCGGTGCTGAAGTATGGCACCTCACTGATCACTGAAGCATAGCCGCAGACCGTGCTTTTGATATCGTCAGATCCGTCGATTTCTTCCCAGCATACACGGGCTTGGTCTTTGGATAATTCCCCTTCCCGGCGCAGGCGCAACACTTCGCTGAACATGAATTTCATGTTCGCTTCATTGTCACTGTCGATTTCACTGCTCACGTTACCGGCCATGCAATTGATCAGGTAATCGTTGCCGCAGTCACAGAAAAACTGCTCAACGGAGCGATCGCTCATTGCGAACCATGCAGTAGTCCATGCCTTACCTTCACAGGTTACTGTTATACGGCCACGACCCGGCCCGTAGTTTTCGGTCACAACCCGGATCGGGTCGAAGTCGCGTAGCTCACTGATTTCGAGGCTAAGCACCTTGGTTTCAGTTACTTTCATCGTCAATACTTCCCATTTAGTTAATGGTAGCCAGGATGTGACACCGGTCGATTGGGTTAATCAATAGCTGGTGGCAACACGAAGGCCAACAGTCCCCACATCTTTACTTCTTCATCCGTAGCGGGAGTACAACCACCAGCAAACCATTCCTTCACCCAAATACCTGATCTTTCCTCAATAAAGAAATCCAAACCAAAACGGATTGAAATTTCTGTTGGTTTGATTGTTATCTCTTTCATGGACCCCATCTCGTTGGAATATTGGAAACTATCCGAAGGACGATCGTATTCGCTGAGTTTAACACTCAGTTATTCGGGCAGGAATCTTTGGGTTTACTTCAAGCCTGAAGTTCATCCGTTAATGTTGGCGCGGCACCCATCGCCGCAGCATACTGGCGGGTAGCGATATCAATATCGTCTTCCGTCTTCTTCGCTGACTTCGGCCCGTTGTCAGGGTGGCGCAGGTATTCGCGATAAGTGGCAGGCGACTGAACAGCAAGCATTGCTCGCAATTGTTCGTCAGTTGGCTTTTTCGGTACCAGCATGAACCCTACAGGGATTGTCAGTGCTGGTGGAGCAGCAAACACAGCCACCGGGTTTTGGATGCGATCGGCGCGGTCAGCAGGATAGATGAAGCCTTTGCCGTTCTCGGCATAGCCCAACGGCGGGGCTTCTTTCAGTTCGGCCAGTTCTTCCAGCGCATCAGCGTTATCCCGCAACCGCTTGGTATTTTCGGAATACCCCATGTCTTCCCAGCGCAACGCCTCCAGGCGAAATGCCGCAGCGCGCGTTCTTAACTGCTCTACTGTCATTGCCATTACGATTTCCTGTTCAGTGACGTCAATTAGACGGCGTTTGGTTTTTCATACAGCTCACGGAATTGGTATGAACCATCGGTGTGCATGGTCTGCATACGTTTGTAAAGCGATTCATTACGGATGGATTGCCAAGCACTCCACACACTGCGATCGGAAGAGCCATACCGGTATTGGTACTCAGCGACGGGCATCGGTGCAGTAGCTCGGTACAGCTGAGCCTCTACTGCGGCTTTTTCACGGCGCGCTGTGTCCAGATCTGCCTGAAGCTGTAGAACCCACCGCGCGAGCTCACCTTTTTCATCCCGAAGGAGGCTCAGTTCCTGAAGCAGGTATTTGTCAATTTTGCCCATGATCACATCCCCGGAATACAGCTGATACTGTAGTTTTTGATGGTGTAGTCATACTCATCGCTTTTTTTCAGCGCTGATGCGTGTCGGTCAATTTCAACAGCCAGATGAGCCTCCTTTAAATCTGCCGTGACGATTTTTTTTGCCGTCATACAAGCGTCTGGGCTCGGCAAGTCGATAGTCTTGATGACAGGTACCTGGCTGTAACCCTGACCGAGCAAGATGATCATTAAAATGGTTTTCACTCAGCTTACCTCGCTAGTGATGAAGTTTTTTTCAGTAAAGAAGGCCAACCCTTCGGTATACATCTGCTTCAGCTCGACCGAATCCGGCTCTGCGGCGCACTCAGGCGACCACTTCGCCATGTCGGCCAGACCGACCACCAGCTTTTTAACGATCACTCGCTGGATGTATTCACGGCGCTCTTCCAGCAGCCAGGCTGAGGCCTCAGTCATGTAGAAATGCAGAGTCTTGGCAAATCCCACCCGCTCAGTGGATTCAGCTCGACTCGCCAGATAATCGCAGCGCGCGATCGCAATGCTCAAACCGTCTTCAGTCAGGGCATATGCGCTATCCCCCACCGAATGAGTCACGCCGGACTGCATCACGTTGTAAGCGTCTTTATCGCGTAACACCCAGAATTTTCCGTTCTCGTGAACGATGTCTTTTTCCCGCATCGGGTATTACTCCTGTTTTACAGCCGGATCGAAGTCGGTCGCCCGGAACGAACGGCAGGTATGGAAGATTGCCCAGCAATTGGGGCAGTTAACTTTTGCGCCACGGGGTGCGGGTTTCGTTTCCATTGCGGTGTCACTCAGACCGCCATCAAGGCCGCACAACGTGGTATACCCACCAGCGTCCATCTCACCCGTAGGCAGGTGAACATGCGATTCCCCACCGTCTTCCAGCAAAGTCACCACTACCAGGCGGCTCATTGGGCTTTCTCCACGATTTTAAAGTCGATCACCCACACCATCGGGTTAGCTTTCCAGCTATCAACGCCGTGGGTCACTGACCACTTGCGCCCGAAAACATCAGCCAGACAGTCCCCGCTGCGTGTATCTCGGATAGAACAGCCTTCCCTCAAGGCGTCTGCATCGCTGATATCACGGAGGCGCTCAATACGCACCCCGGTAATTTCCAGAGTGATACGCGACTCAAACTGCGTCATTTGTTGTTCCGGGAACCAGCGCTTAACTTTATTGGCCGCGCCATCTTCCAGATCAGCCCGATAAACCAGGCGCACGCCACAATCACCGTAGGTCTCGCGAACCCAAAGCTGATCGCCTACATGCCCGAAACGGCAGAAAAACGTCGGCCCGAATTTGGGTGGCATAATCTTGTTTACCAGCGCGCATTGACGTTTGGTCAACGACTCAGGGAACGTATCAAGGCAGATTTCCTTGATC
>NZ_JBVTRR010000010.1:0-4849 GCF_055755175.1 Stutzerimonas sp. LR2 | reverse complement strand
GCTCTATTAAGTTAGGTGGAATGCTTTTGAGCTAGGCTGAATCCGTTGACGCTCAGGGGGCGCCCATGACCACCACCCCATTGCACAAGCAAGTGTTAAGTCGTTATTCCAGTGTACAAGCTTGGCTGGAGCTCTTGGGTAATCTGGGGCGTGCGCCGGCCACCCTTGACGCCTATGGCCGTGCCCTTGCGCATTACTTATTGCATTGCGAAGGGAGTGGGCTGAAACCCGAATCCGCGACATTCGAACAAGTCACGCTCTACATCCGTGAGCTGCTACCTGGCGCAAAGAGCGCGGTGGCGAATTCAACCTTGCACCAGCGGCTTACTGCTATCCGGTTGTGGTACGACCACCTCGTTTTTCAGGGTCTTTGCGAGCACAACCCCGTGCCCCGCGGACAGCATGGTCGGCTGGCCCAAGTGCCTGGACATGGAGGGTTTGTCAGGGGCTTGCTCCCACGGCTGATTAAGTTGCCAGACATTCCCACCGATGAGCAGTGGCGACACTTTCTCAGTATTGCGGCCAGGTCGTCTATCCGTGATCGACTAATGCTGTCGTTGGCGTATTTCGGGGCTCTTCGCCGTGCCGAGTTGGTGGCCTTGCGTATTGAGGATTTAGACGTTGCACACCGACTGATCTCGGTGCGAGCGGAAACGACCAAAGGCAAACGCAGCCGCGTCGTGTGCTACAGCCCAGACATTGCACCTGTCTTGATAGAGCATCTACATGCTCTTCGCGGCGCTGGCTGGATGCGAGGTTCGTTGTTTCGATCAGCATCAGATCGTAATCGAGGCTCGCCACTGTCCCGTTGGGCGTGGAGTAAAACGGTTGAAGGGTGGGCCAAGGAAGCGAAACTATCGCACCTGAGCACTCATACCTTTCGCCACCTTCGGCTTACCCATCTGGCCCGTGCGGGCTGGAAGCTCCATGAACTGACCACGTATGCTGGACATCGAGACCCCAAAACCACTTTGATTTACCTGCACCTATCTGGCGCGGATTTAACCGCAAAGATGGCGCACTCCGTCGGCAGTCTCGATGCTCGGATGTTCTGTGAACTCTTTGGGTCTGAGGCATTGCTATGAGCACCCCCTCAGTCACCCCTTATGTTCCGTTCGACGCGAGCAAGTACGTACGTCAGAGCGATCTATCGAAAATCGAGCTGAGCATACTTTCGAATCGCTCTCACCGTTCAGACTGGGGCTACCTCCAATCAGAGATACCTGAGCTCATGAGGCCGCTAGCTGATATAGCGGCGCACAGCGGCGTTTCTCAGCGATTAGCCATTTCATCAGTGGCAGTCATTCTCTGGAATGTCAGCAAAACCGGTAAACCCTACTGGTGTTGGTCTGAGTCGCAGTGGTTGACCTTGCTCAGTAATCGAGCAGGATCACGACCATATCTCGCTTCCGTTGCTTACCATCTCGGCGATTTTCGAACCCCGCAGCGTATCGCCAAATTCCGGCAGCCGGCGATATATGCTTCTTTTATCTTCGGCCATGCCGTGTTCAGACATGAGCACGTTCGCTTGAGCCAAGCGTTGAGATCGCTGGGCTACGCTGCTCGCCATCTTGAGCAGTTCCTTTCCAACGTGCTGGGTGCCTTGATGCTGGAAAACGGCGATCCGCGGTTGGAGACATTCACCGAGGAACTGCTACTGAAGGGCCAACAGCATCGAAGCGAAGGTGTCGCGAGATCGGTCGGAAAGGTATCTCACGGCCTCGCTGCCATGGGGATTTTGGCGAAACCTTTACGCATGCGAGGCTATACCTGTTGGCGGGCGAAAAGCATCGAAGGCATCGATCCGACTTGGGCAATGTGGTGCCGTCGATGGCGAGACACTTCCACCTTGCGTCCACGCACACGTGAAAGCAATTACAGTTTTATCTTGAGGACCGGTGTCTGGCTAGCGCGCGAGCAATCAGGAATGGCGGCGCCTACCGATTGGAGCATGTCCACTTGCGCTGCATTTATTGCTGCCGTCGACCGGATGACGGTCGGTGAGTGGGCTTTGGAGTCAGCGAAGGGAACACAGCTAAAGGGGCTTGGTCAGCCTATCGCTGCCAACTCGAAGCGCGGCTTTCTACATGCCTTGCGACGATTTTTTACAGACTTTGAACTCTGGGGATGGGGTCGTTTGAAGTTCAGCCCCCGGCATCACCTCGCCACCCCGCGATCCGTGACATTCAACTCGGGTATCAACCCGCGGGTAATTGATGACTCGACCTGGCTCAAGCTGATTTGGGCGAGTCTAAATCTTGAGCGTAGTGATCTGCTTTCGGAGATTCACTATCCGCTGTCGATGGTTCAAGCCATTGCTGTAGTGTGGACGCACGCTGGTTTGCGCAGCAATGAAATCATGCGCTTGGATAAAAGATGCGCGCATCCTCAGACCAATGATGTGGTACACGAGGATGGGACCATCGTTCCAGCAAAAACTTTATGCTATCTCGATATTCCTGCCAGCAAGACGTTCAAAGCTTTCGTCAAACCTGTAGCGGTGGTCGTGAAGGAGCGCATTGACGCCTGGCTGGAGGACAGGCCTGCTAACCAGGCCGCTTTGCTGGATGAGCGAACCGGGGAAAAAGTTAGCTACCTATTTCAGTTTCGAGGCAAGCGCATAGGCTCCAGTGTCATTAATGGCACCATCATTCCAATGCTATGCGCCAAGGCGGGTGTGCCACTGGAGGACAGTCGCGGGCGAATCACCAGCCACCGGGGACGTGCCTCCGCAGTGACGGCGCTCGCCAGCGTCCCTCAGGGCATGTCGCTGATCGAGCTAATGCAGTGGTCGGGACATAGCTCGCCGAATTCGACTTTGCATTACATTCGAATTCGGCCTACCAAGCTGGCAGCATCCTTCGTTAAAGCCGATCAAATGGCCCATATGGTCTCCGTTTTGATCGATCATGACGTAATTGTTCGCCATTCAGATGCCCCCTACACCTTCTATGACTTGGGCGACTCGTATTGTTCAAATCCCTTCTGGAGCAGCTGCCCACATCGCATGGCCTGTGCGGGGTGTGACTTCAACTTGCCGAAAGCCAGCGCAAGGGCCCAAGCATTGGAAAGCAAATCGTCTATCGGACGGTACTTGGAGGCCGTGCCTTTAACTCCCGACGAGCGAGCCATTGCCGAGGGCGACTTGGAAAAGCTGGAGAGCCTCATTCGAAAGCTGGACAATGTGCCGGCTCTAGACGGCAGGATGCCGAGGAGATCGATGAGAGAAAGAGGAGGCTATAAGTAGAAAAGTTCTTAAGCGACTAGTGGCTCGCTAGACATACCTGTCGCGTTACTCCTAAGTTATGCGACACACTAGATTTTTCGGGGTTTTGCTGGGCTGCGGGTGTCGCAGGAGTGTGCCGCACGTAGATCGAAGTTAAACCTGATGCTAGGCCGGCTCATGCACTAGCCGGATGTCGATTTCTCTGTCGACATACTGCCACTCCACCGAGGCTCGGAGTTCGGCCAGAAGCCTGTTAAAGGCCGTCTCATCAGACGGGGAATATTCGAACCAAGTCAAGAAGTCGAAGGGTTCGTTCTCGCCCAGGTCCCGACAATGGTGGAGGCGGCGGGCCACAGCAGGGAGATATTGGAGCCCGATGTGAATGTGACGGGACTGTTCCTCAAAAATCTTCCGGCGTTCGTCTTGAGACAGTCCCCACCATGAGGGGTTTTTCCGGATAGGGATCAGGGCGGCGCAGGTAGCCTCTGCTCGACCCAAGCTTGGCTGCTTCGCCACGAGACGATCCTTCTCTTCACGCACGACATAGCGCTCGTTACTCGTTATCCCGCGAAGGAGCCATTTGGTGCCCGGAGGCTGCGGCGAAACAGAGCCAGCGGCTACGTTGAGCCGTGGGATTCCAGGGAGAGGGGCTCCTGCCACGGCATTCATCGCAACAACGCGCCAAACCCCCGTTTCTCCACCAGCGAACGTAAATACTCGTGTATTCATCAGGTTCCTCTCAGGCCTTTCGCCTATTTCTCAGATAACGCAAAACCTGCACTGCCCGGCGCAACCACGGAGACAAATATGAAAGGTCCTGGACCAGAGTTCACGGCACCATGTACTTGCCCAGGTTTTGCAATGGCAATATCTCCAGCTTTAAGATGAATTTCTACGCCGTTGCCTTGATAATACTTGGCCTCACCTGAGATAACCGTCCAAGTATCTTGGCCGTGAGGATGGACATGGGCAGCTATTTCCTGCCTAGGGTAGGCGTGCCAAACTACAACGACAGAATCGTTGGTCTCCAGAACAACTGAACGGATCGGTTCGCCGTTAGACGGACGGACATATTCGTCCACCGAAAAAATCCGCGATTCCGTTTCTGCTTTCATGTTCACACTCCATTCCTGCACCGCAAGGTGACGTGCATCTGGCACTAACACCAAGACGAAGCCTTGATCTTGATGGGGGCGGAGAAGCTCGACACGCCGAACGGCATCATGAAGAGCACTTTCATGCGGCACCAACCATTTCTTTTAACGACACGAGGCTCGTATGCACATGACGATATGTACTTGAGCGCCTTTCGGAAAAGCTATGTTATAGGACGGAGACCGTCAATACTCCGTCGTGGGTAGGCATGACAGAACGGTAGGATAACGGCGACGTTTTGGTCATATGTACATGGGAGGGCGGTTCACCGCTCGGCAGGGGTGTTGTCGATGGACAGGTGTCCGCCTTCGATGTAACAGATCAGCTTTGACCGGTTACTAACAGGATGACCGGATGATCCGGTGAGCGACGGCGATCTCCTCAGAAGCTACAGCCATACCGGTTGGGTATGAGAAGCTCCAAGGGCGAGCATGGCCCGGTTCTTATTGACTTTCTATTACACATAAA
>NZ_JBVTRR010000009.1:0-4958 GCF_055755175.1 Stutzerimonas sp. LR2 | reverse complement strand
TGCCAAACACCGCCGTCGATATGAACTCTTGGGCGGTATCAGCCTGTTATCCCCGGAGTACCTTTTATCCGTTGAGCGATGGCCCTTCCATACAGAACCACCGGATCACTAAGACCTACTTTCGTACCTGCTCGACGTGTCTGTCTCGCAGTCAAGCGCGCTTTTGCCTTTATACTCTGCGACCGATTTCCGACCGGTCTGAGCGCACCTTCGTACTCCTCCGTTACTCTTTAGGAGGAGACCGCCCCAGTCAAACTACCCACCATACACTGTCCTCGATCCGGATAACGGACCAGAGTTAGAACCTCAAGGTTGCCAGGGTGGTATTTCAAGGATGGCTCCACGCGAACTGGCGTCCACGCTTCAAAGCCTCCCACCTATCCTACACAAGCAAGCTCAAAGTCCAGTGCAAAGCTATAGTAAAGGTTCACGGGGTCTTTCCGTCTAGCCGCGGATACACTGCATCTTCACAGCGATTTCAATTTCACTGAGTCTCGGGTGGAGACAGCGCCGCCATCGTTACGCCATTCGTGCAGGTCGGAACTTACCCGACAAGGAATTTCGCTACCTTAGGACCGTTATAGTTACGGCCGCCGTTTACCGGGGCTTCGATCAAGAGCTTCGCTTGCGCTAACCCCATCAATTAACCTTCCGGCACCGGGCAGGCGTCACACCCTATACGTCCACTTTCGT
This sequence comes from Stutzerimonas sp. LR2, assembly GCF_055755175.1. Taxonomy (NCBI): domain Bacteria; kingdom Pseudomonadati; phylum Pseudomonadota; class Gammaproteobacteria; order Pseudomonadales; family Pseudomonadaceae; genus Stutzerimonas; species Stutzerimonas sp. LR2. Next base: position 4,265 of record NZ_JBVTRR010000009.1, on the reverse strand, counting down.
GTTTGCAGAGTGCTGTGTTTTTAATAAACAGTCGCAGCGGCCTGGTATCTTCGACCGGCATGGGCTTACGTAGTAAATACTTCACCCTCACCGGCGCACCTTCTCCCGAAGTTACGGTGCCATTTTGCCTAGTTCCTTCACCCGAGTTCTCTCAAGCGCCTTGGTATTCTCTACCCAACCACCTGTGTCGGTTTGGGGTACGGTTCCTAGTTACCTGAAGCTTAGAGGCTTTTCCTGGAAGCATGGCATCAACCACTTCGCTTTCTAAAAGAAAGCTCGTCATCAGCTCTCGGCATTAAGACCCCGGATTTACCTAAGATCTCTGCCTACCACCTTAAACAAGGACAACCAACGCCTTGCTGGCCTAGCCTTCTCCGTCCCCCCATCGCAGTAACTAGAAGTACGGGAATATTAACCCGTTTCCCATCGACTACGCTCTTCAGCCTCGCCTTAGGGACCGACTCACCCTGCGTCGATTAACGTTGCGCAGGAACCCTTGGTCTTTCGGCGTGCGAGTTTTTCACTCGCATTGTCGTTACTCATGTCAGCATTCGCACTTCTGATACCTCCAGCGAGCTTCTCAACTCACCTTCACAGGCTTACAGAACGCTCCTCTACCGCTCAACTTGCGTTGAACCCGTAGCTTCGGTGCATGGTTTGAGCCCCGTTACATCTTCCGCGCAGGCCGACTCGACTAGTGAGCTATTACGCTTTCTTTAAAGGATGGCTGCTTCTAAGCCAACCTCCTAGCTGTCTAAGCCTTCCCACATCGTTTCCCACTTAACCATGACTTTGGGACCTTAGCTGACGGTCTGGGTTGTTTCCCTTTTCACGACGGACGTTAGCACCCGCCGTGTGTCTCCCGTGCTGACACTTGCTGGTATTCGGAGTTTGCATCGGTTTGGTAAGTCGGGATGACCCCCTAGCCGAAACAGTGCTCTACCCCCAGCAGTGATACACGAGGCGCTACCTAAATAGCTTTCGAGGAGAACCAGCTATCTCCGAGCTTGATTAGCCTTTCACTCCGATCCACAGGTCATCCGCTAACTTTTCAACGGTAGTCGGTTCGGTCCTCCAGTCAGTGTTACCTAACCTTCAACCTGCCCATGGATAGATCGCCCGGTTTCGGGTCTATTCCCAGCGACTAGACGCCCTATTAAGACTCGCTTTCGCTACGCCTCCCCTATTCGGTTAAGCTCGCCACTGAAAATAAGTCGCTGACCCATTATACAAAAGGTACGCAGTCACCTAACAAAGTAGGCTCCCACTGCTTGTACGCATACGGTTTCAGGTTCTATTTCACTCCCCTCTCCGGGGTTCTTTTCGCCTTTCCCTCACGGTACTGGTTCACTATCGGTCAGTCAGTAGTATTTAGCCTTGGAGGATGGTCCCCCCATGTTCAGACAAAGTTTCTCGTGCTCCGTCCTACTCGATTTCACTTCTAAGATCCTTTCGCGTACAGGGCTATCACCCACTATGGCCGCACTTTCCAGAGCGTTCCGCTAAAATCAAAGAAGCTTAAGGGCTAGTCCCCGTTCGCTCGCCACTACTAAGGGAATCTCGGTTGATTTCTTTTCCTCAGGGTACTTAGATGTTTCAGTTCCCCTGGTTCGCCTCACACACCTATGTATTCAGTGTGTGATAACCATCTTATGATGGCTGGGTTCCCCCATTCAGACATCTCCGGATCAAAGTCTGTTTGCCGACTCCCCGAAGCTTTTCGCAGGCTACCACGTCTTTCATCGCCTCTGACTGCCAAGGCATCCACCGTATGCGCTTCTTCACTTGACCATATAACCCCAAGCAATCTGGTTACTGTCTATAACGTGAAGACGACATTCGCCGAAAATTTGCATAGAGAACACGCAAATTTTACCTTGACGCGACATGCTGCCAGTGAAAGCAACACATCGGTCTACTTCTATCACATACCCAAATTTTTAAAGAACAGTTCTGGCGCAAAGTCCAGAAATCAATGTTCAACCCAGGCAATCAATCTCATCCTGGTAAACACTCATTTCTGAGCTTTCGGCGACTAGAGTTAATGGTGGAGCCAAGCGGGATCGAACCGCTGACCTCCTGCGTGCAAAGCAGGCGCTCTCCCAGCTGAGCTATGGCCCCTTCGATTGGTGGGTCTGGGCAGATTCGAACTGCCGACCTCACCCTTATCAGGGGTGCGCTCTAACCAACTGAGCTACAGACCCAATCGTTACTCTCGGGTCTAAACCCAATCGCCTTTCGCAAGTGAATCAAGCAATTCGTGTGGGAGCTTATGACGAAGCCGGTGTCTTCGATTAAGGAGGTGATCCAGCCGCAGGTTCCCCTACGGCTACCTTGTTACGACTTCACCCCAGTCATGAATCACTCCGTGGTAACCGTCCCCCCGAAGGTTAGACTAGCTACTTCTGGAGCAACCCACTCCCATGGTGTGACGGGCGGTGTGTACAAGGCCCGGGAACGTATTCACCGTGACATTCTGATTCACGATTACTAGCGATTCCGACTTCACGCAGTCGAGTTGCAGACTGCGATCCGGACTACGATCGGTTTTATGGGATTAGCTCCACCTCGCGGCTTGGCAACCCTTTGTACCGACCATTGTAGCACGTGTGTAGCCCAGGCCGTAAGGGCCATGATGACTTGACGTCATCCCCACCTTCCTCCGGTTTGTCACCGGCAGTCTCCTTAGAGTGCCCACCTTAACGTGCTGGTAACTAAGGACAAGGGTTGCGCTCGTTACGGGACTTAACCCAACATCTCACGACACGAGCTGACGACAGCCATGCAGCACCTGTGTCAGAGTTCCCGAAGGCACCAATCCATCTCTGGAAAGTTCTCTGCATGTCAAGGCCTGGTAAGGTTCTTCGCGTTGCTTCGAATTAAACCACATGCTCCACCGCTTGTGCGGGCCCCCGTCAATTCATTTGAGTTTTAACCTTGCGGCCGTACTCCCCAGGCGGTCGACTTAATGCGTTAGCTGCGCCACTAAGATCTCAAGGATCCCAACGGCTAGTCGACATCGTTTACGGCGTGGACTACCAGGGTATCTAATCCTGTTTGCTCCCCACGCTTTCGCACCTCAGTGTCAGTATTAGCCCAGGTGGTCGCCTTCGCCACTGGTGTTCCTTCCTATATCTACGCATTTCACCGCTACACAGGAAATTCCACCACCCTCTGCCATACTCTAGCTCGCCAGTTTTGGATGCAGTTCCCAGGTTGAGCCCGGGGCTTTCACATCCAACTTAACGAACCACCTACGCGCGCTTTACGCCCAGTAATTCCGATTAACGCTTGCACCCTTCGTATTACCGCGGCTGCTGGCACGAAGTTAGCCGGTGCTTATTCTGTTGGTAACGTCAAAACAGCAAGGTATTAACTTACTGCCCTTCCTCCCAACTTAAAGTGCTTTACAATCCGAAGACCTTCTTCACACACGCGGCATGGCTGGATCAGGCTTTCGCCCATTGTCCAATATTCCCCACTGCTGCCTCCCGTAGGAGTCTGGACCGTGTCTCAGTTCCAGTGTGACTGATCATCCTCTCAGACCAGTTACGGATCGTCGCCTTGGTGAGCCTTTACCTCACCAACTAGCTAATCCGACCTAGGCTCATCTGATAGCGTGAGGTCCGAAGATCCCCCACTTTCTCCCGTAGGACGTATGCGGTATTAGCGTTCCTTTCGAAACGTTGTCCCCCACTACCAGGCAGATTCCTAGGCATTACTCACCCGTCCGCCGCTGAATCATGGAGCAAGCTCCACTCATCCGCTCGACTTGCATGTGTTAGGCCTGCCGCCAGCGTTCAATCTGAGCCATGATCAAACTCTTCAGTTCAATACTGCTTGGGTTTTGAGAAAACCCTAAACTTGGCTCAGCAATCGCAAATCTCTTTACTAGAAAGAGTAACTCTCGAATAAACGAGTGTTGCTTTGTGATGCTGATAATCTTGCGACTACCAGTCTTACATTCACAAGCACCCACACGAATTGCTTGATTCAGTTGTTAAAGAGCGTTTCGATCAAGCCTTTCGTCTCAACCGAGGCCGCGCATTCTACAGCAGCCTTTCTTACTGTCAAGCTGTTTTTCGAAAATCTCTTTTCTACTCAACCGCTTGCCGCCTCGATCAATCTGCATCTCTCGTCAGCGGGAGGCGAATCATACAGCGTCCAAAACCACTGTCAACCACCTCTTTCAACCGCTTTCGATCAATCCGACCGAAGCCACCAACAGGACTCAACCACCACCCTGTCAGCGCGGCGCATTCTAC
>NZ_JBVTRR010000008.1:0-15654 GCF_055755175.1 Stutzerimonas sp. LR2 | reverse complement strand
TCTTCACGTAGTCAGCGTGACCCGGGCAGTCAACGTGCGCGTAGTGACGGACGTTGGAGTCGTACTCTACGTGGGCGGTGTTGATGGTGATGCCGCGAGCCTTCTCTTCCGGAGCGCTATCGATCTTGTCGAAGTCGACACGAGCGGAACCGAAGACCTCGGAGCACACGCGAGTCAGAGCGGCAGTCAGAGTGGTCTTGCCATGGTCGACGTGACCAATGGTGCCGACGTTGACGTGCGGTTTGTTACGTTCGAATTTTTCCTTAGCCACGACAGTAAACCTCTTACTTAAAGGGCTGAATCAACCTTGTTTTTTGACGAGCGTCTCGACGATATTCGCCGGAGCCTCAGCGTATTTGGAGAATTCCATGGAGTAGCTCGCGCGACCCTGAGACATGGAACGAACGTCGGTTGCGTAACCGAACATCTCTCCGAGCGGAACCTCAGCACGGATAACCTTGCCGGAGACCGAGTCTTCCATACCCTGGATCAGACCACGACGACGGTTCAGGTCACCCATCACGTCACCCATGTAGTCCTCAGGGGTCACCACTTCGACCTTCATGATCGGCTCGAGCACCTTGCCGCCGCCCTTCTGGGCCAGCTGCTTGGTCGCCATCGAAGCTGCAACCTTGAACGCCATCTCGTTGGAGTCGACGTCGTGGTAGGAGCCATCGAACACGGTCGCCTTCAGGCCGATCAGCGGATAGCCGGCGACAACGCCGTTCTTCATCTGCTCTTCGATGCCCTTCTGGATTGCCGGGATGTATTCCTTCGGAACCACACCACCCACAACTTCGTTGGTGAACACCAGGCCTTCGGTAATGTTGCCCTTCTCGTCCACGTCCGGGGTCGAGAAACGGATCCAGCAATGACCGAACTGACCACGACCACCGGACTGACGAACGAACTTGCCTTCGATCTCGACATTGTCCTTGGTGATGGTTTCACGGTAGGAAACCTGCGGCTTACCGATGTTCGCCTCGACGTTGAACTCGCGACGCATACGGTCGACGAGAATGTCGAGGTGCAGCTCACCCATACCGGAAATGATGGTCTGACCAGTCTCTTCGTCGGTCTGGACACGGAACGACGGGTCTTCCTGAGCCAGTTTGCCCAGCGCGATACCCATCTTTTCCTGGTCTGCCTTGGTCTTCGGCTCGACAGCTACCGAGATAACCGGCTCCGGGAAGTCCATACGCTCGAGGATGATCGGCTTCTCGATCGAGCAGAGGGTGTCACCCGTGGTGACGTCCTTCATGCCGATCAGCGCGGCGATGTCGCCGGCACGGCACTCCTTGATCTCGTCACGCTGGTTGGCGTGCATCTGCACCATCCGACCCACGCGCTCCTTCTTGCCCTTGACCGAGTTGATTACCGAGTCACCGGAAGACAGCACACCGGAATAAACACGAGTAAAGGTCAGGGTACCCACGAACGGGTCGGTAGCGATCTTGAACGCCAGAGCGGAGAACGGCTCGTCATCACTTGCATGACGCTCGTCGATCTGCTCTTCGTTATCCGGATTGACGCCCTGAATCGGGGGAATCTCGGTCGGCGCAGGCAGATAGTCGATGACAGCATCGAGAACCAGGGGCACGCCCTTGTTCTTGAAGGACGAACCACAAACGGCCGGAACGATTTCACAGGCGATGGTGCGCTGACGCAGACCAGCCTTGATCTCTTCGATGGTCAGCTCACCACCTTCGAGATACTTGTTCATCAGCTCTTCGTTGGCCTCGGCCGCAGCCTCGATCATGTTCGAGCGATATTCTTCGGCCAGATCCATCAGCTCCGCCGGAATCTCTTCCTCGCGGTAGGTGGTGCCCTTGTCGTCATCGTTCCAGTAGATGGCCTTCATCTTGATCAGATCGATCTGACCGGCGAAGTTCTCTTCGGAACCAATGGCCAGCTGAACAGGAACCGGGGTGTGACCCAGGCGCTGCTTGATCTGACCGACGACGCGCAGGAAGTTGGCACCCTGACGGTCCATCTTGTTGACGTAGACGATACGCGGCACGCCGTACTTGTTGGCCTGACGCCATACGGTTTCGGACTGCGGCTCAACGCCGGAGGTACCACAGAACACAACGACAGCACCGTCGAGAACGCGCAGGGAGCGCTCTACTTCGATGGTGAAGTCAACGTGACCGGGGGTATCGATGACGTTTACACGATAGTTGTCGTACTGACCGCGCGAACCCTGCCAAAAGGTCGTGACAGCAGCGGAGGTGATGGTGATACCACGCTCCTGCTCCTGCACCATCCAGTCGGTGGTCGCCGCACCGTCATGCACTTCACCCATCTTGTGGCTGAGGCCGGTGTAAAACAGAATCCGCTCCGTGGTGGTAGTCTTGCCCGCGTCGACGTGGGCACAGATACCGATGTTACGGTAGCGGTTGATAGGGGTAGTACGGGCCACAATAAGGTCCTCGTAAAAGTTGCGCTTGATTTAGAAGCGGTAGTGCGAGAAGGCCTTGTTGGCTTCAGCCATACGGTGCACGTCTTCGCGCTTCTTGACCGCAGCGCCTTTACCTTCAAAAGCATCCAGCAGCTCGCCAGCGAGGCGCAGCGCCATGGATTTTTCGCCACGCTTGCGCGCAGCATCTACCAGCCAGCGCATGGCCAGCGCGTTACGACGGGAAGGACGAACTTCGACCGGAACCTGGTAGGTAGCACCGCCTACACGGCGGGACTTGACTTCGACCAGCGGAGCGATGGCATCGAGTGCTTTTTCGAAGACTTCCAGGGGGTCGCCATTCTTGCGCTCCTTCACCTTGTCCAAGGCACCATAAACGATACGCTCGGCAACGGCCTTCTTGCCGCTTTCCATCACGTGGTTCATGAACTTGGCCAGGATCAGACTTCCGTACTTCGGATCGTCCAGAATCTCGCGCTTGGCTGCTACACGACGTCTTGGCATTGATAAGCCCTCAAACGGTCTTCAGGTTAGCTCGGAACGGTAACGCGCAGGTTACGCCCGACCTTACTCTTATCGACTCAAATAAATAGAAATACTGCTTACTTCGGACGCTTGGCGCCGTACTTGGAACGACCCTGCTTACGGTCTTTTACGCCGGAGGTATCCAGCGAACCGCGCACGGTGTGGTAACGCACACCCGGAAGGTCTTTTACACGACCGCCACGGATCAGCACTACGCTGTGCTCTTGCAGGTTATGACCTTCACCACCGATGTAGGAGGCGACTTCATAGCCGTTGGTCAGACGAACACGGCACACCTTACGCAGTGCGGAGTTCGGTTTCTTCGGCGTGGTGGTGTACACACGGGTGCACACGCCACGACGCTGCGGGCAGTTTTGCAGCGCAGGGACGTCGCTTTTCTCGACGACCCGCTTGCGCGGCTGACGTACCAGCTGGTTGATAGTTGCCATCTACTAGCTCCACTGTTGTCTTTCGACACAAACGAAAAATGGCAGGGCACGAAGCCCCGCCAATTTAGGGGTACGAGAGTCTAAAGAGCTTCTCGCCCACCGTCAAGGCAGGCCCCGGCTTGCGACCGGGGCCTGGCACTCTCAATTGCCGCTGGAGTTCAGCGCTTCAGTCAGCGCCGCTTCGACTTCATCGGCACTCACGCGGACCGGCTTCTCGGCATCACGCTTGCGCTTGCGCTCGCTGTGATACGCCAGACCGGTACCGGCCGGGATCAGACGACCCACAACCACGTTCTCCTTCAGGCCGCGCAGGTAGTCGCGCTTGCCAGTCACGGCCGCTTCGGTCAGCACGCGGGTAGTCTCCTGGAAGGAGGCCGCGGAGATGAACGACTCGGTCGACAACGACGCCTTGGTGATGCCCAGCAGGACGCGGACGTACTTGGCGACGAACTTGTCCTCTGCGCTCAGACGCTCGTTCTCTTCCAGCACCTGGGTCAGTTCCATCTGGTCGCCCTTGATGAAGCTGGAATCGCCCGACTCGGTGATCTCGACCTTGCGCAGCATCTGCCGCAGGATGGTCTCGATGTGCTTGTCGTTGATCTTCACGCCCTGCAGGCGGTAAACGTCCTGGATCTCGTTGACGATGTAGCGTGCCAGTGCGCTGACGCCCAACAGCCGCAGAATGTCGTGCGGGTTGCTCGGGCCGTCGGAGATCACTTCACCCTTGTTCACCTGTTCGCCTTCGAAGACGTTCAGGTGACGCCACTTCGGAATCAGCTCTTCGTACGGATCGCTACCGTCGGTCGGCGTAATCACCAGGCGACGCTTGCCCTTGGTTTCCTTACCGAAGGAAATCGTGCCGCTGATTTCCGCCAGGATGGACGGCTCCTTCGGACGACGCGCTTCGAACAGGTCGGCAACGCGCGGCAGACCACCGGTGATGTCGCGGGTCTTCGAGGTTTCCTGTGGGATACGTGCGATGACGTCACCCACATTGATCTCGGCGCCGTCCGCAACACCGACCAGCGCGTTAGCCGGCAGGAAGTACTGGGCCGGTACGTCGGTACCTGGCAGCAACAACTCCTTGCCATTGGCGTCGACCATCTTGATCGCGGGACGGATGTCCTTGCCTGCGGCCGGACGGTCCTTCGGATCCATCACCTCGATGTTGGTCAGACCGGTCAGCTCGTCGGTCTGGCGCTTGATGGTGATGTTCTCCTCCATGCCAACGAAGGTCACAACACCCTTCATTTCGGTCACGATCGGGTGGGTGTGCGGGTCCCACTTGGCAACCACGGCGCCAGCGTCGACCTTGTCGCCTTCCTTCACGGAAATCACGGCACCGTACGGCAGCTTGTAGCGCTCGCGCTCACGACCGAAGTCGTCCGCCACGGCCAGCTCGCCGGAACGAGACACGGCCACCAGCGCGCCATCGGCACGCTCGACGTGCTTCAGGTTATGCAGGCGGATGGTACCGCCGTTCTTCACCAGCACGTTGTCGACGGCCGAGGTACGGCTCGCCGCACCACCGATGTGGAACGTACGCATGGTGAGCTGAGTACCCGGCTCACCGATCGACTGGGCAGCGATAACGCCGACCGCCTCGCCGATGTTGACCTGATGCCCGCGGGCCAGATCACGACCGTAGCACTTGGCACAGATGCCGTAGCGGGTTTCACAGGAGATCGGCGAGCGCACGATCACTTCGTCGATGCTGTTCAGCTCGATAAAGTCGACCCACTGCTCGTCGATCAACGTACCCGCCGGAACCAGCACGTCATCGGTGCCCGGCTTGAGCACATCACGCGCAATCACGCGACCCAGCACGCGCTCACCCAGCGGCTCGACCACGTCGCCGCCTTCGATGTGCGGAGTCATGTGCAGACCCTGCTCGGTGCCGCAATCGATCTCGGTGACCACCAGATCCTGCGCGACATCCACCAGACGACGAGTCAGGTAACCGGAGTTCGCGGTTTTCAGTGCGGTATCCGCTAGACCCTTACGAGCACCGTGCGTGGAGATGAAGTACTGCAGTACGTTCAGACCCTCACGGAAGTTCGCCGTAATCGGCGTTTCGATGATGGAGCCGTCCGGCTTGGCCATCAGGCCACGCATACCGGCCAGCTGGCGAATCTGAGCCGCGGAACCCCGCGCACCGGAGTCGGCCATCATGTACATCGAGTTGAACGAATCCTGCTCGGCTTCGTTGCCTTCGCGGTCGATGACCTTCTCTTTCGAGAGGTTGGCCATCATGGCCTTGGACACTTCGTCGTTGGCCTTGGACCAGAGGTCGATCACCTTGTTGTACTTCTCGCCCTGGGTAACCAGGCCGGAGGCGTACTGCGATTCGATCTCCTTCACTTCTTCGGTGGCCGCATCGATGATGCGCGCCTTCTCGTCCGGGATGACGAAATCGTTCACACCGATCGAAACACCGGAAATGGTCGAGTAGGCGAAGCCGGTGTACATCAGCTGGTCGGCGAAGATGACAGTATCCTTCAGACCAACGGTGCGGTAGCACAGGTTGATCAGCTTGGAGATCGCCTTTTTCTTCATCGGCTGGTTGACGACGTCGAACGACATCCCTTCCGGCACGATCTGGAACAGCAGCGCGCGGCCGACGGTGGTGTCGACGATGCGGGTGTTCTTGGTGATGCTGCCGTCACGATCCTTGATGGTCTCGTTGATGCGCACTTTGACCCGGGCGTGCAGCGAGGCTTCACCGGCGCGGAACACGCGGTCGACTTCCTGCAGGTCGGCGAACACGCGCCCTTCGCCCTTGGCATTGATGGCTTCACGGGTCATGTAGTACAGACCCAGAACCACGTCCTGCGACGGGACGATGATCGGCTCACCGTTGGCTGGCGAGAGGATGTTGTTGGTCGACATCATCAGCGCGCGCGCTTCCAGCTGGGCTTCCAGCGTCAGCGGCACGTGCACGGCCATCTGGTCACCGTCGAAGTCGGCGTTGTACGCGGCACAGACCAGCGGGTGCAGCTGGATCGCCTTGCCTTCGATCAGTACCGGCTCGAACGCCTGGATACCCAGACGGTGCAGGGTCGGTGCGCGGTTGAGCAGTACGGGATGCTCGCGAATCACTTCGGCGAGAACGTCCCAGACTTCCGGCAGCTCGCGCTCGACCATCTTCTTGGCCGCCTTGATGGTGGTGGCCATGCCGCGCATTTCCAGCTTGCCGAAGATGAACGGCTTGAACAGCTCGAGCGCCATCTTCTTCGGCAGGCCGCACTGGTGCAGACGCAGGGTCGGACCTACGGTGATCACGGAACGACCGGAGTAGTCCACGCGCTTGCCGAGCAGGTTCTGACGGAAACGACCCTGCTTGCCCTTGATCATGTCAGCCAGGGACTTCAGCGGGCGCTTGTTCGAACCGGTGATGGCGCGGCCGCGGCGGCCGTTGTCCAGCAGCGCATCGACCGCTTCCTGCAGCATGCGCTTTTCGTTGCGCACGATGATGTCCGGCGCCGACAGGTCGAGCAGGCGCTTCAGACGGTTGTTCCGGTTGATCACGCGGCGATACAGATCGTTCAGATCCGAAGTCGCGAAACGACCGCCATCCAGCGGAACCAGCGGACGCAGATCCGGCGGCAGCACCGGCAGCACGGTCAGGATCATCCACTCCGGCAGGTTGCCCGAGCCATGGAAAGCCTCCATCAGCTTCAGACGCTTGGACAGCTTCTTGATCTTGGTTTCCGAGTTGGTCTGCGGAATTTCCTCGCGCAAACGGCCAATCTCGTGCTCCAGGTCGATCTGGATCAGCAGCTCGCGGACAGCCTCGGCACCCATGCGGGCATCGAAGTCGTCACCGAACTCTTCGAGGGCTTCGAAGTACTGCTCGTCGTTCAGCAGCTGACCTTTCTCCAGAGTGGTCATGCCCGGATCGATCACCACGTAGCTCTCGAAATAGAGCACGCGCTCGATATCGCGCAGGGTCATGTCCAGCAGCAGGCCGATACGGGACGGCAGCGACTTCAGGAACCAGATGTGCGCGACCGGAGAAGCCAGTTCGATGTGCGCCATGCGCTCGCGACGCACCTTGGCCAGCGCAACTTCCACACCACACTTCTCGCAGATCACACCGCGATGCTTGAGGCGCTTGTACTTGCCGCACAGGCACTCGTAGTCCTTGACCGGGCCAAAGATCTTGGCGCAGAAAAGGCCGTCACGCTCGGGCTTGAACGTACGGTAGTTGATGGTCTCCGGCTTCTTCACTTCACCGAAGGACCAGGAACGGATCATCTCGGGGGACGCCAGGGCAATCTTGATGGCATCGAACTCTTCGATTTGACCCTGGTTTTTCAACAGATTCAGCAAGTCTTTCAAGGCCTTTCCTCCTCACGGACCTGCGGCAGCCGGCTGACGCCGGGTGCCGCGCAGGCGGTGCGTGGTTATTCGGTTTCCAGATCGATATCGATACCGAGCGAGCGGATTTCTTTGATCAGCACGTTGAAGGACTCCGGCATGCCGGCCTCCATGCGGTGATCGCCGTCCACGATGTTCTTGTACATCTTGGTCCGCCCGTTCACGTCGTCCGACTTGACCGTGAGCATTTCCTGCAGGGTGTACGCGGCGCCATAGGCCTCCAGGGCCCAGACCTCCATCTCCCCGAAACGCTGACCACCGAACTGCGCCTTGCCGCCCAGCGGCTGCTGGGTGACCAGGCTGTACGAACCGGTGGAACGCGCGTGCATCTTGTCGTCGACCAGGTGGTTCAGCTTGAGCATGTACATGTAGCCGACGGTGGTGGTGCGCTCGAACGCATTACCGGTACGGCCGTCGAACAGCTGCATCTGGCCGCTTTCCGGCAGATCGGCCAGCTTCAGCATGGCCTTGATCTCGCGCTCCTTGGCACCGTCGAACACCGGGGTCGCCATCGGCACGCCCTTGCGCAGGTTGTTCGCCAGGTCCAGCACTTCCTGATCGCTCAGGTCGCCCAGATTCTCCTGACGCCCGCCGATCTCGTTGTAGATCTCGTGCAGGAACTTGCGCAGCTCGGCGACCTTGCGCTGCTCTTCGAGCATCAGGTTGATCTTCTCGCCCAGGCCCTTGGCCGCAAGGCCCAGGTGGGTTTCGAGGATCTGCCCGACGTTCATACGCGACGGTACACCCAGCGGGTTCAGGACGATGTCCACCGGCGTGCCGTTGGCATCATGCGGCATGTCTTCGACCGGCATGATCACTGAGACCACACCCTTGTTACCGTGACGACCGGCCATCTTGTCGCCCGGCTGGATGCGACGCTTGATGGCCAGGTAGACCTTGACGATCTTCAGCACGCCCGGTGCGAGGTCGTCGCCCTGCTGCAGCTTGCGCTTCTTGTCTTCGAACTTGTCGTCGAGCAGCTGACGGCGATCGGAGAGGTAGGCCTGGGCCTTCTCCAACTGCTCATTCAGCGCGTCTTCGGCCATGCGCAGCTTGAACCACTGGCCATGCTCGAGCCCGTCGAGGATCTCGTCGGTGATCACGACACCCTTCTTCAGACCTGCACCGCCCTCGGCAGTCGCACCGACCAAGGCCGAGCGCAGACGCTCGAACGTGGCGCCTTCGACGATACGGAACTCTTCGTTGAGGTCCTTGCGGATCTCGTCGAGCTGCATCTTCTCGATGGCCAGCGCACGGGAGTCGCGCTCGACGCCGTCGCGGATGAACACCTGTACGTCGATGACGGTGCCCTTGGTGCCGGTCGGCACACGCAGGGACGTGTCTTTCACGTCGGAAGCCTTCTCACCGAAGATCGCACGCAGCAGCTTCTCTTCCGGGGTCAGCTGGGTTTCGCCCTTCGGCGTCACCTTGCCGACCAGGATGTCGCCTGGGCCGACTTCGGCACCGACGTAGACGATACCGGCCTCGTCCAGCTTGTTCAGCGCAGCCTCACCCACGTTCGGGATGTCTGCGGTGATCTCCTCTGGGCCGAGCTTGGTGTCGCGCGACACGCAGGTCAGTTCCTGGATATGGATAGTGGTAAAACGGTCTTCCTGAACCACGCGCTCCGAGAGGAGGATGGAGTCCTCGAAGTTGTAGCCGTTCCACGGCATGAACGCGACGCGCATGTTCTGACCCAGTGCCAGCTCGCCCATGTCGGTGGACGGACCGTCGGCCATGATGTCGCCACGCGCCACCACGTCACCCTTGCGCACCAGCGGACGCTGGTTGATGCAGGTGTTCTGGTTGGAGCGGGTGTACTTGGTCAGGTTATAGATGTCGACACCCGCTTCGCCGGTCTCGACCTCATCGTCACGCACGCGCACCACGATACGGCTGGCATCGACCGAGTCGATCACGCCGCCGCGACGAGCGACCACGCAGACGCCGGAGTCGCGTGCCACGTTGCGCTCCATGCCGGTACCTACCAGCGGCTTGTCCGAACGCAGGGTCGGCACGGCCTGACGCTGCATGTTGGAACCCATCAGCGCGCGGTTGGCGTCGTCGTGCTCGAGGAACGGAATCAGCGAGGCAGCGACGGAGACGACCTGCTTCGGAGAGACGTCCATCAGGGTCACGTCTTCCGGCGCCTTGACGGTGAATTCGTTCAGATGACGCACAGCCACCAGCTCGTCGACCAGCTTGCGACCGTCCAGCTTGGCGCTGGCCTGAGCGATGACGTGGTCGGCTTCTTCGATTGCCGAGAGGAATACGATCTCGTCGGTGACTTCGCCATCCTTGACCACTCGGTACGGACTTTCCAGGAAGCCATACTGGTTGGTGCGGGCGTAGGCGGCCAGCGAGTTGATCAGACCGATGTTCGGACCTTCCGGAGTTTCGATCGGGCAGACGCGGCCGTAGTGAGTCGGGTGCACGTCACGCACCTCGAAGCCGGCACGCTCACGGGTCAGACCGCCCGGGCCGAGTGCGGAGACGCGGCGCTTGTGGGTGATCTCCGAAAGCGGGTTGTTCTGGTCCATGAACTGCGAGAGCTGGCTGGAACCGAAGAACTCCTTCACCGCCGCCGCAACCGGCTTGGCATTGATCAGGTCCTGCGGCATCAGGCCTTCGCTTTCGGCCATCGACAGACGCTCTTTGACCGCACGCTCGACGCGCACCAGGCCAACGCGGAACTGGTTTTCGGCCATTTCGCCGACACAGCGCACGCGACGGTTACCCAGGTGATCGATGTCGTCAACGATGCCCTTGCCGTTGCGGATGTCGACCAGGGTCTTCAGAACCGCGACGATATCCTCACGGCTCAGTACGCCGGAGCCCTCGATCTCGGTACGACCGATACGGCGGTTGAACTTCATCCGGCCGACAGCCGACAGGTCGTAGCGCTCGGCAGCGAAGAACAGGTTGTTGAACAGCGTCTCGGCGGCGTCCTTGGTTGGCGGCTCGCCCGGGCGCATCATGCGATAGATCTCGACCAGCGCTTCGAGCTGATTGGTGGTCGAATCGATCTTCAGCGTGTCGGAAATGAACGGACCACAATCGATGTCGTTGGTGTACAGCGTCTCGAAGCGTACGACCTGCGCCTTGACGATCTTCGCCATGACGTCGACGGTCAGCTCGGTGTTGCACTCGGCGATGATTTCGCCGGTGGCCGGATGCACGATCGCCTTGGCGACGGTACGACCCAGGACGTAATCCATCGGCATCTCGAGTTCTTTGATGCCGGACTTGTCGAGCTGGTTGATGTGGCGAGCGGTGATGCGACGGCCCTGCTCGACGATGACTTTGCCGCTGTCATCCTTGATGTCGAAAGTAGCGATCTCGCCGCGCAGACGCTGCGGTACCAGCTCCAGCGCCAGGGTTTCGCCTTTGACGTGGAAGACATTGGTATCGTAGAAGGCGTCCAGAATCTCTTCGGTGCTGTAATTGAGCGCACGCAGAAGAACCGAAGCCGGCAACTTGCGGCGACGGTCGATACGGACGAACACTGCGTCCTTCGGATCGAATTCGAAGTCCAGCCAGGAGCCGCGGTAAGGAATGATACGCGCGGAGTACAGCAGCTTGCCGGAGCTGTGGGTCTTGCCGCGGTCATGATCGAAGAACACGCCCGGCGAACGATGCAGCTGGGAAACGATGACGCGTTCGGTACCGTTGATGATGAAGGTACCGTTCTCGGTCATGAGGGGGATTTCCCCCATGTAGACTTCCTGTTCCTTGATGTCCTTGATGGCCTTGTTCGACGACTCTTTGTCGAAAATGATCAGGCGCACCTTGACGCGCAGCGGAACGGCGAAGGTCACGCCACGCAGGACACATTCCTTGACATCGAAAGCCGGCTCGCCCAGGCGATAGCCGACGTATTCCAGCGCTGCATTGCCGGAATAGCTGATAATCGGGAAAACGGATTTGAAGGCTGCATGCAAGCCAATGTCGCGGAACTGATCTTTGGTCGCTCCCGCCTGCAGGAATTCGCGATACGAATCCAGCTGGATGGCCAAAAGATACGGCACGTCCATCACGTGCGGTAACTTGCTAAAGTCCTTGCGGATACGTTTTTTCTCAGTGTATGAGTAAGCCATCAGCGTTCCCCAGCTTGGTCACCTGCTTGTTGGCTTCTCCCGACGGGAGCAGCCAGAAAATCTTGCGAACCCCATGGTTCGCGCCACCTGTAGGTGGCTTCCGAGGAAGAGCCAGCATGGCTGGCTTTCCATAACGGAAAAAGGCCGGTGGCAAGAGCCACCAGCCATCAGCCTGTCGCGAGTCGCTCGGGCTGTAGACGCAAGGTCGTCGCTTACTTGAGCTCGACTTTGGCGCCAGCTTCTTCC
Source organism: Stutzerimonas sp. LR2 (assembly GCF_055755175.1). Taxonomy (NCBI): domain Bacteria; kingdom Pseudomonadati; phylum Pseudomonadota; class Gammaproteobacteria; order Pseudomonadales; family Pseudomonadaceae; genus Stutzerimonas; species Stutzerimonas sp. LR2. The sequence goes on along the minus strand of NZ_JBVTRR010000008.1, from coordinate 3,538 downwards.
AGAGCCTTCTTGGCTGCTTCGGCTTCTTCCTTCGAAACGCCTTCCTTGACCACGCCCGGGGCGCCGTCAACGACAGCCTTGGCTTCTTTCAGGCCCAGACCGGTCAGCTCGCGAACCGCCTTGATCACGTTCACTTTCTTGTCGCCGGCTTCGGCCAGAACGATGGTGAACTCGGTCTGCTCTTCAGCAGCCGGGGCAGCGGCAGCCGGGCCAGCGGCAACAGCGGCAGCAGCGGTAACGCCGAAAGTTTCTTCCATCGCCTTGATCAGCTCGACGATTTCCATGACGGATTTCTGGCCGATCGCTTCGATGATTTGCTCGTTAGTCAGAGACATGACTATCTATTCCTGTATTGGGGTGACAGCTTACGCAGCCATCAAATTAAACATGTGATTTTGAAAGGGCTTACGCTGCCTTAGGCAGCCGCAGCTTCTTTCTGGTCGCGAATAGCTGCCAGGGTGCGAGCGAGCTTGCTGGTGGCGCCTTGAATCACGCTCATCAGCTGTGCAATGCCCTCTTCGCGAGTCGGCAGGCTTGCCAGTACGTCGATCTGGTTTGCTGCGAGGAACTTGCCCTCGAACGCAGCTGCCTTGATCTCGAACTTGTCCTGACCCTTGGCGAATTCCTTGAAGATACGAGCAGCAGCGCCCGGATGCTCATTGGAAAATGCGATCAGGGTCGGGCCTTTGAACACGTCGTTGAGCACGTCGAACTGAGTGCCTTCAACAGCGCGCTTGAGCAGGGTGTTACGCACGACTTTCACGTATACACCAGCCGCTCGGGCCTCTTTACGGAGTCCGGTCATTGCGCCGACGGTCACGCCACGGGCATCAGCCACGACAGCGGACAGACCGGCTTTGGCAGCCTCGTTGACTTCAGCGACGATGGCCTTCTTGTCTTCGAGTTTAATTGCCACGGGTTTACTCCTGGTTTTTACCGTTTCGTCAGGCCGAAGCCCGACGGCGTTTTGGTGTCTGATTCGGTACGAATCGGGAGCACCATCTGCGTAGGCTCAAGAGATCACTCTCCGGGTTTAAGGCTTGCGCCACCTACGGTCTTGGATAGCCCCCGCCAGGCAGGGACCCCAATCTTGCGAGCCGCCTCACGAATGAGGCGACTAATGTCTTACGCTTCCAGGGAAGCCTGATCGATGACCAGTCCCGGACCCATGGTGGTGCTCAGGGTCACGCGCTTGACGTAAATACCTTTGGACGTCGACGGCTTCAGGCGCTTCAGATCCGACAGCAGCGCTTCGACGTTCTGCTTCAGAGCAGCGGCGTCGAAACCGACTTTACCCACGGAGGTGTGGATGATGCCGTTCTTGTCAGTACGGAAACGTACCTGACCGGCCTTGGCGTTCTTGACAGCGGTCGCGACGTCCGGAGTGACAGTACCCACCTTCGGGTTCGGCATCAGGCCACGCGGACCGAGAATCTGGCCCAACTGACCAACGACACGCATAGCATCCGGAGAGGCGATGACGACGTCGTAGTTCAGGTCGCCGCCCTTCATTTCGGCAGCCAGATCGTCCATACCTACGCGGTCAGCGCCGGCGGCCAGAGCAGCTTCGGCGCCCGGACCTTGGGTGAAAACAGCTACGCGGACGGTCTTGCCAGTGCCATTCGGCAGAACGGTTGCACCGCGAACGACCTGGTCGGACTTACGCGGATCGACACCGAGATTGATCGCGATATCGAACGACTCGGTGAACTTGACAGCAGAAACCTCTGCCAGCAGCTTGGCGGCGTCTTCGAACGCGTACTGCTTGCCGGATTCGATTTTCTCAGCGATAGCCTTCTGGCGCTTGGTCAGCTTAGCCATTACACACCCTCCACATTCAGACCCATGCTACGAGCCGAACCAGCGATGGTCCGAACGGCAGCTTCCATTTCGGCAGCAGTCAGATCAGCCTGCTTGGCCTTGGCGATCTCTTCCAACTGCGCACGAGTGACGGTGCCGACCTTCTGAGTGTTGGGGCGAGCGGAACCGCTGGTGATGCCAGCAGCTTTCTTCAGCAGCACTGCAGCAGGAGTACTCTTGGTTTCAAAAGTGAAGCTGCGATCGCTGTAGACAGTGATGATCACGGGAGTCGGCAGACCGGGCTCCTGGCCCTGGGTCCGGGCGTTGAACGCCTTGCAGAATTCCATGATGTTGACGCCGTGCTGACCCAGAGCGGGGCCGACGGGCGGCGACGGGTTAGCCTGACCGGCCTTTACCTGAAGCTTGATGTAAGCTTGAATCTTCTTAGCCATAGTTACTCCGTTACGGGTTATAACGCCTTGCGGCTCCCCATTGCTGATTTATCCCAGTGACGACAAAACCCCGCAGCCTGAAGCTGCGGGGTGAGGGATGCTTCGTTCAGTTAAACCTTTTCGACCTGACTGAACTCCAGCTCTACTGGCGTAGAGCGACCGAAGATGAGAACCGCAACCTGGATTCTGCTCTTCTCGTAATTGACCTCTTCGACCACGCCATTGAAATCTGCGAACGGACCATCGGCCACCCGCACCACTTCACCTGGCTCGAAGAGCGTTTTCGGCTTCGGCTTATCACTGCCATCGGCGACGCGACGAAGAATGGCCTCAGCCTCTTTGTCCGTAATGGGCGCCGGCTTGTCAGCTGTACCGCCGATAAAGCCCATCACACGAGGAGTATCCTTGACCAGGTGCCAAGTACCCTCATTCATCTCCATCTGAACGAGCACGTAACCCGGGAAGAACTTGCGCTCACTCTTGCGCTTCTGCCCGTTACGCATCTCGACCACTTCCTCGGTCGGAACAAGAATCTCGCCGAACTCATCTTCCATGCCGGCAAGCTTGACGCGCTCAATCAGAGAGCGCATGACGTGCTTCTCGTAACCCGAGTAAGCATGCACAACATACCAACGCTTAGCCACGAGACACCCTTAACCCACAACCATGGAGACCAACCAGCCAAGCAGGGAATCGAGCCCCCACAACAGCAGCGCCATAACCAGAACGACAACGACCACGATCAACGTAGTCTGAGTGGTTTCCTGACGGGTCGGCCAGACGACCTTGCGAATCTCGCCGCGCGCTTCTTTCAGCAACACGGCAAACGAACGCCCCTTGGACGTCTGCAGAGCAACAAACGCGGCAACCACGCCTATTGCGAGAACAGCAAGGACACGATAGAGAATAGGCTCAGCGGAGTAGTACTGATTGCCAACAACAGCAACCACAACCAAAGCAGCCACAACAAGCCACTTCACCAGATCGAAGCGCGCATCATTGGCTTCAGCTTTGACATTCATCTGCTAGAACCTTGTAAAGACTGCCATATTCGATATTGAAAATGGCAGGCCAGGAGGGAATCGAACCCCCAACCTGCGGTTTTGGAGACCGCCGCTCTGCCAATTGAGCTACTGGCCTAGAAAGAGACAGGCCGACTATTATGCCGACCTGCTTCAAACAGATCAATCGTTATTCGACGATCTTGGCAACCACGCCGGCACCAACGGTACGACCACCTTCGCGAATCGCGAAGCGCAGGCCGTCTTCCATGGCGATCGGCTTGA
>NZ_JBVTRR010000007.1:0-108575 GCF_055755175.1 Stutzerimonas sp. LR2 | reverse complement strand
TGCTTGTGCAATGGGGTGGTGGTCATGGGCGCCCCCTGAGCGTCAACGGATTCAGCCTAGCTCAAAAGCATTCCACCTAACTTAATAGAGCTCGTAGTTACTGGAGAAACAGACCACACCCCACTCGCGCATCTGGTCGCGCCACTGGAAATACGGGGCGCCCATGGGGATGCCCAAGCGCTTGGCCTCGCGGGTGCGGGCGATCACACAGCCGTCGTTGTTGCTCAGCACTACCACCGGCACGCCGTCGAGCCATGGCCGGTAGACACGCTCGCAACTGCAGTAGAACGAGTTGCAGTCGATCAGCGCGAACATAGCTGGTGCAGATTGTGAGTGGCCACGCCCCATACGTGCAGGGACTCAGTGACGCGGAACGATCGGTAATCCGGGTTTTCTGGCTGCAGCCACACCCCATCCGGCGACACCTGCAACCGTTTGACCGTCATGCCGCCGTCGACGTAGGCGACGACGATCTGCCCGGAGCGCGCCTCCAGCGCCCGGTTCACCACAAGCACATCGCCGTCGTAGATGCCGGCGCCGACCATGCTGGGGCCCTCTACCCTTACCAGGTAGACGTGTGGCGTACGCAAGTCGACCAGCTCATCGATGGAGAGCGTGACCTCCTCGTAGTCCGCCGCTGGCGAAGGGAAGCCTGCCGGCACGCGGCTGTCGACGTACTGGAGGAACGTGGAAGACGGGCCGAGCTGGCCGAGAATCGTGGCGCGCATGATACTACTCTGCGATTACTGTATATGCGTACAGTAAACCGCGAGCACATCATGCGGTCAATGAAGAGAGGCAGCCATCCGATAGCAGGCTGGAGGGGATATGTGCGGTCGATTCACGCAGTACCGAACAGCGGTCGAGTACCTGGATGCGCTGCGCTACGACAAACCCATAGAGGGTGGCATCGATCCAGAGCCGATCAACCGCTACAACGTCGCTCCGCGTTCGCGAGTGATGATCTTCTACGAGACAGACACGGGCCTGCGCATGGCCAAGCTGCCTTGGGGCTATCAACCGTTCTGGGCTGTCGGTAAACGCCCGCCCGCGATCAATGCACGCGTCGAGACGGCAGCGACAAGCCGGTTTTTTCGGGACATCTGGGCCACCGGCCGAACGCTGGTTGCTGCAGATGGCTGGTACGAATGGGTGAAAGACCCGGCGGCCCCGAAAAAGAAGCAGCCCTATTACATTCGCCGCAAGGATGGCGAGCCACTATGGTTCGCTGCGCTCGCCAAGCTGGACCGTACCGATCTGACCGAACGTGACGGCGATGGCTTCGTGATCATCACCGCCAACAGCGACCAGGGCATGGTGGACATCCACGATCGCCGTCCGGTCGTGCTCGAGGCAGACTTGGCCCGGGAGTGGATCGAACCGGACCTGTCTCTGGAGCGCGCCGAGGATATCGTGCGCGACCTAGGGCTGCCGGTTGAGGCGTTCGAGTGGTTTGCCGTTGATCGAGCCGTGGGGAACGTACGCAATGAGGGGCCAGAGCTTATCGTTTCGACTGGCACCGAGGACAGCGAAACGTAATCACGGCAGTAGCGCAATGCCACTGCAGCTGATCAAATGCTCACGTACTAGCTTTAAGGAGTCGCCATGGCTGGCGAGGTTGGGTTTTGTGAGTGGCACGCGTGGTCGGAGCGAACCGAGCTGCCCGGGAAGAATCTGCCGGGCGTATATTTCATTGCCCGAAGCAAGAAGAAGCCCGACAACCACCGGGTGAACAATGATTTCATCATTTACATCGGCGAGACGACGGGGCAGACGCTTGCCGACCGGCTGCGGCAGTTCAACACATCCGCATTCAGCGAACGCGCTGGGCACTCAGGAGGGAATACCTTTCGGCTAACACTCCTCGAAACCACCCCGCTGGAGTATCTATGGGTGTCGACCTGCCCGGTCGATATGGGCGAGCCGTACACCACCGCCTACATCAAGCATCTCGAACGGAAGCTGCTATGGGAGTTCGTCTGCACCTGGGGCCGGTATCCGGACTGCAATCGCGCTTGACTCCTTGTGATTAGAAGAGCCCCCCGAGCGCTGCCGGCGTCCAGTTCAGAATAACCAGCTCGCCCGCTAAATCCGCCTTGCCGTTTCGTTGATTCGCAACGCTATAGCGGATATCGAGCTGCTCGAAATGGAACCCATGGAACGCTCGGCGAATGTCGGGATGGTCGTTGATGCTAACCATCACCTTGCCTTTGCATCGACGCATAAAGTCGGCCATGCGCTCGTACTCCTCGAAAGGAAAAGCAACACCGTAGCCCTCGGTCTGCCAATACGGCGGGTCCATATAATGGAACGTGTGAGGTCGGTCGTAACGCTCGGCACAGTCGAGCCATGGCAGGTGCTCGACAAAGACGCCCGCGAGACGCTGCCAAGCAGCGGACAGGTTCTCCTCAATCCGCAGCAGGTTGATAGGCGTGCCAGTCGTAGCGGTGCCGAAAGTCTGCCCGGTCACCTTGCCCCCGAATGCATGATGCTGGAGGTAGAAGAATCGGGCCGCTCGCTGGATATCTGTGAGCGTCTCCGGCCGGGTCATCTTCTGCCACTCAAAGATCTGGCGGGAGCTGAGCGCCCATTTGAACTGACGGACGAACTCCTCCAGATGGTTCTGCACGACGCGGTATAGGCACACCAGGTCGCCGTTCACATCGTTGAGCACTTCAGTCTGCGCGGGCATCGGGCGCATGAAAAAGAGCGCAGCGCCACCCGCGAAAACCTCCACGTAGCAATCGTGCGGCGGAAACAGTGGGATCAAACGATCAGCCAGGCGGCGTTTGCCACCCATCCAGGGAACGATTGGATTAGTCATAAATAGCAAGCCTTTACTGTATAAATAAACAGGTGTTAGCCTTGCCGCGCTTCGTGCACGAGGCGGGGGCCTAGGCTGGGCTTGCAGGGATCGTCTGCGGTCTGGCGGCTGCTGGGGTGTTGGCGCACCCTGAGCAGCCGCCCTCATTTTTCGCCGATTAGTACAGCGAGGCTTTCAACGTGCCGGGAGCCGGCTCGCTGCTCTTACTCCGTCATAAACCCGCTCGCAGGTGAGCCCTGCGCTACGGGCGCGGCTAGCCGCTTCCGCCATTGCTCGGCCTTCTGATTCCAGTTCTCCAAGCACGTCGGCAAACACTGCGGCGGCGTCTGCCCTTGCCTGGCGCTCGCCGGCAGTTCCGGCATTGCAGTTAGCGAGCTGAGTGGCGAGTCGACTGGCTTCGACCCGCAGCCCTGCAGCAGTAACGCCGGCGCGATCAGCAGCGCGGCGCAAACCCTCAAGTTCTTCATGGCCCTTGTGCCCCTCTGTATCGGCGATCAACTGCTGCTTGCGCTCGATCACTCGAACGACCTTAACCGTCTCCACCTGCTGCTGAGCGATACCCTCCCCCAGCCTCCAACCGTTCACCTTCCAGCCAGCCGTGAAGCACAGCGCGGCCAGCAGCCCGTAGATGGTCGAGCGCTCAACCAGCGAGGCGATCACGACTCACGCTCCGAACGCTCGGCATTGAACAGGGATAAGGGCTCAGCGATTACAGGCACACCTGCAGGCCAGCGATAGCCAGTTACGCGCGCAACTGGGAATGCCTTGATGTTCACGGCGTCCGACTGGTTACCGCCGAGAATCAGTAGATTGCCGACCTTATCGCGACCAACTGCAAAGCCGACATGGCCACGGCCATGGCGAGTAAACACCACGATGCAGCCCGACACCGGAAGCGCCAGGTGTTGTCCCCAGTCGAGATACGAACGGGCACTTTCGAATCGACTGGAACGGATTCCGACACGCTCAAGCATCGCTCCGACGAACGCTGCACACCATGGCGTCTCGTCGTCCCTGATGCCTCCGCGCTTGATGTCCCGCCACATCTGCACTATCTCAGGGTTATGATCAAGGCCATGCACCTCGTGCAGGCCGATCAGCTTGCGGGCCTCGATCACCCACTTGGGTTCGTTGCTCTGCATCTTTCCTCCAGGCACAAAAAAGCCCGCACGTGGCGGGCCGAGGGGTTTCAATGGTCAAAGCGAGTGTTCAGGCTTTCGCGGCCGGCTGGGCAGCGCAGGCGATACGTGATGCCGTGCCCACAGAAATCGACTTTGCTGAAGCAGAGATCAGGCCAGCTGACCGTTTGGCCGCCATGCGAGAATTGGAAAGGTTGGCCAATCAGCTATTGGCTGAAGCCCTGCGCCTTGAAGCGCTTTAGCTCACCGCAGGCGCACGGGGTTACAGGGAAAGCAGCTCTGAGACCTGCGGCATCGAACACACAGCCGACTCGATCATCGCCGGCAAATCCTCCGTAATATGGTCGTACGCCTGATTGATGCCGATATAGAAGCCTGCCATCGAACACGACGTGCCGAAGGCGACCACCGTGAGGATGCGTTTGATAGACGCGCGCATTGCAATTCCCTTTGCAAATGGATGAAGCGACGATCCTGCCGGATTTTTGGCCAATGACTGGCGCGCTCGATCACACATCCACACCCCGGATATGACTGATTCAGGGCAGCTACCGTGTCGGATGGATAAACTTGCAGTCAACTACGTCGGCGTCGCCGCCAGCAGGTGCCAGGACCACACCCCGTTAATGACTCGCGACACATGTATGTCGCCGTTTGGCGACATAACGAACATTGGCCCGGCTGGAGTCATGTAGTTGATATCGTCTACCGTCTCCGCCACCTCTACGGCCATCATTTGCTGCCAGCGCCCACCTGATCCCGAATCGTTTACGCGGAGATAGAAGTCGCCGGTATCGAGATCGGTGTAGTGGCTACCAATCGCTGCGGCGGAGCCGATGCCGGTCACTTCTGGCGAGCCATTCCCTGAATATGTGTGTTGCGTAATAGCCATTGCATTCATTCTCCTACCAGGTTGTACCCGGACTCATCGACCAACTCATTTCCCAACTCGTCGACCAAGGCGCCATCCACGCCCTGGCCCTGTTCGAGCTCTTCAACACGCGCGGCGAGGTCGGAAAGCAGCTGCTGCAAGATGGGAACCTGTCGCGCTTGTTGCATGAGGTACATCGCCTGCTCCGCCGTGATGTCGTTATAGATGACACTGCCAAGTGACCAGAGCTGGTCCGCTGTGCCTTCTCGCGCCCTCACTAGGGTGGCGACGCCATTCGCGACGGTTGCGTCGACGATCTCCCACTCGGTGCCGGCCGGGTCAGCCAGCGTCAGCCGGTACTCGCCATCAGGCAGATCGAGCGGGCACGACGTAGCGCCCTGCGCCAGGGTGATCTCCCGGAGCCAGTTATTTACGTAGGTCTGCATGGTCAGCACCAGGTGACTGGGTATGGATAGTTGCGGCGTATTTCGCCAGTAAGTGGGTCGGCTGAGCCGTAGAGGGTTCCCCCGCTCGCCGGAGAGTAAACGCCACCGTCGACATTGCCTCTGCAGCAGGCGTTGCCGTAGAAGTAGGCCGCCCGCGTTTCAACGAGGACATCTGAAACGCGGCGCGTATAGATCACCTCAACGCGCAGGCATTTGAGCTGCATGGAGTAGCTGTAAACGCCGACATTGATCTGCAGGCGAATCTGCGTTCCCGATGGCGCAGATCGGTCTTGAAGCGGAAACGAACCGTAGCTGCCGCCGCCGACCTGCTCCCAGTCACCCGGGAAGGCCGCGATAACGTTTGTCCCATCCAGCCTCACTGAAAAACTGCGATCGCTGGTGTTGGTCGAGTCAGAGCCGCCGGTCCCGGAAAACGACCCGGCCCCGGATGTCCAGGTTCTGTTCTGGGTGCTCTCGCTGGCCGCCTTTATCTCGAACCTCGACACGCTTGCGCCGTCCTGGATAAGCGCGACGCTGCTCGTCGACTCGAAGTTGTTGGCCTCATTGAGGAAGGATGAAACCTGTGCGCCATCGTTCGTCACGATCTGGCTGGTGACGCCCCATGAAGCGGTACGCGAATAGACATCGCGATATTCGTCCTCGCTCCAGATCTGGGCAATGCGCTCACCGTCGTAGTACCCGCCAACCACACGCCGGCGAGTAGTTGACCGCTGGCCCGAGTACGGCAATTTGAAGATGTGGCCTCCCGGAAACGGTGCGCCGGTATCGGCGCGATCAATCACGATGATGCTGTAATTGCCCTCCGTGATGCCGCTGGCGAAGGCGCCGAACTCCCAATTGCCTACGTCGTAAATCGCGGTCCCGGTCTCGGATGTTGCAATGGTTTCACCTTGAGCCACGACATTCGAGCTAACGGGTTTGATGGCCGGGTAATCCCCGGTAATGACCAGCTCACGCAGCCAGCTGCCTGGACTGCAGTACAGTGCCCTCGCGCCACTCGGGACTGCGTCCGCAAACAGCGAACTATTGCCCAGTGATGGCCCGGTGATCGGATAGCTTTCGGAGCTGACGGGCGATGACCGCCGGGCGATGATCTTTGTCTTCATCACCAGGCAAACGGCCAAAGAGACGTTGATCAGGACATTCCGCGTCGGCGTATGCAGCGCATAGTTGTACGTGGGCTCTCCGGGCATAGCACCTGTTCTGATGCCATTGGTCTGGATCACTGCATATCGGCGCCAGTCACGACCCGTGGCACCCTCCTCGTCGCCGGGCAAATCGATCGCCCGAGGATCACGGAACAGAACCGCGCTCTCGGCGGTCCGGCGCGGAAAGGTCACGCCGGCCGGGAACGGATAAAGCGTCATTCCGTTATAGGTTGTCAGCTTGACCTCGTTGCCTGGGCAGGAGGTTTTCGACTGAAGTGTCGGGAACTCAACGAAGCCGTGATACCCAAGCCCAAAACGCAGAACCTGCCCGGGCATCGACTCCTCAAGCGGGGAATCGAACATCAGACTGCCCTCACCGGTAATGCGAAGTTCATCTGCACAGCAGCGCCAGTCGCATCGGTCATAAACAGCGACTTCAGCGGTAGGACTTCCATGCTCAACAAGTAGTCATTTGAATAGATCGACTGCGATTGAGCCTCGGTGTAGTACACCCGCGACTCAGGAACCTCTGACAGCGGGCTGGCAATGCCGCCTCCGGGGGCGCCACCGGCTCCAGGGCCTGGCGACGTGCCAAGGCCGCGCTGCGGCGGCAGCGAGCCAACCGGATCGATGCGAGGCAGCGGCTTGGCCTGCCGGGGCGGCTGGACGAGGGACTGAATATCGTCGGCCACGCTCTTGCCGGTGCGGCGCGCTGTCATGGCTGCACCGCTAGCCCGCCGGCTCGCCTCCATCGCAACACCACTTCCGCGGCGGCTCGCTTCCATGGCCGCACCGGAGGCGCGGCGCCGTTCCTCATTGGTCATGGTCATAGCTCCAGCAAATCGTTGGGGATGCCGATGCGATAGAACGCTTCGGCCAAGGCGGTGCGCTCGTCGCGATACTCAGCCCCGATCTCGCGCGACTCGATCAGGAATCGGCGCGGGTAGAACTCCGCTGGCATGTTGTCGTTCGTGTCGTAGTTGCCCGAGAAGCCTGGCCGGTCTTCGTCATACGGACCGATGGGGAAGCCCGTGTACGGGTCAACCTGGCGGCCGCCGAGCTGGGTGCCCAGCAGCAATTGAGCCGACGACGTAAACGGCGGAAGGCTGGTATCTGGCTGCGCAGGGACAGCCAGCGCGTCACTGACACCGCCGCCGCGCATGATCGCAATGCTCAGAGAGGTGATCGCTTCACCGCTGCCAAGATCGAACTGGTGGACGATGCGCCGGCATTTGCCGACCGCATGAACGCCCTGGTCGGCGATTTCAAGCGTATGCCACAGGTCGATGCCCATCGCCATGCTGGTCGGGACATCCCAGGGAACCGTCGTCTCCCGGTGAGCGCCGACAATCTTCGCCTGACCAATACGCAGCGCGGTTGCAATTGCATTGCTGCGCCGGACTTCGTCGGACAGGTCCTGACTACCAGTTCCGCCACCCCGGATCGGATCGCTGCCCCAGCTCTCTGCCTGATCGCGCTCGATCGACACGGTGTAGCACGCGCGCTGAACGATGCGCGTCAGCTCTGACTCGCCGGCAGCGGTGGACAGCACCAGCTTGTAGCTCTCGGTTACGCTCTGCACCCAGCGCCTGGCACCGGTGAACGAAGCCGAAAGCCAGAGGTTGTCGAAGGTGTTGACCCAGCCCTGGCCATCGCCGCACGGGTTGGCCATGGACAGCGGCAGCTTGTAGCCGCCCACGCCACCGAGCAGTTGCTGGCCGCTTCCAGAGACGGCGCTGGCGATCATGTCCGTGTCAGGCAGCTCGGTCGCCCATACCCGCCAGTTACAGAACCCGCTCTGGCCGCCGCCCGCGTTGACGTGAGTCCAGCTGTAGCCCTCGTTCAGCTGCCAGAGGCGTTGATAGCGGTAGCTGAATTCGATCTCGACGCGGTTTGTCGTCGCCTCAAGGTCGGATTGCTGCAGGTCGATCTGCTGATAGAGCGTTGTGCCCGGGCCAAACACGAAATGCGGTGCCGTGGCATACCAGCTCGTCACGCGCAGATCGCCGTAAGCGGAACAGTCCAGGCTGGCGGTGCGCGTACTCATGCGCTCGCTGGCATAGTCCCAATGGCTGCGGCCCTCGACCGGCTCGAACAGATCTTCCGACCATCGCCCGCCGGCCAGCGCATCGATAGCCGCAATCGTCATGCCCTCGACCCGCTGCTGCAGTTGGTCGGAGCATTCGCAGGTCAGGATGCGATTGACCGGGTTCCAGTCAGCACGACTGATCTGCCCGGTGAACTTGCGCGCCTCGGTCGTTTCGCCCTGGGTCGTGCTGATGTAGTCGATCGACACCGCCCGGCCCTTCCAGTCCGGAGGCACTACGGCGACGCCTGGCGCGATGAACAGATCGAAGCCAGCGATGCCCGCAGCACCCTCTTCCCGGTCGACGGTCACCTTGCCGGTGAGCTGCGCCGTGCGGTTCACGCCGCCCACCAACACGCGCAGCGCCCACACGAACGACTGTCCACGCACGACGTATTCGGGTTCTGCAGCGGCACCGGCCAGACCATTCAGCGGCACGGCGTCGAGTGGCGAGGCGTTGAGCATTTAGGCTTCTTCCCAGGGGATGGACCAGCTATGGGTGGCCGTACCTGATGACTGCGATTCCTGTGGGTCCTCGGCGAACACCGAGAACACCGGCATGTAGCAGGCCTGATACAGCGTCGCGCCCGGCACTGGGGGCACGGTGACCACGCCATCCGCGAACGAGCACGGCACCCGTACCCAATCCCGCCCACCGATCAGCGCCTGCGCCCAGGGCGCGACGTCTGGCCGAGGCGTGCCGAGCAAGGTGAAGGTCGGGCCAGGACCAACGTGGCTCAGCGTCTTGGTGCTGCGCAGCTCCATCGGCTGGGAAAAATCCAGCCCCGCGAGTCCTGGCGGCATCCAGCCGGTACCGGAAATGCTGCCGGCCGACTTCTTCCAGTGCTGCATCTTTACGCCGGCGCCGTCACTCATGCGCAGCACGGTGCTCCCGCCAATCGGCCCGATGCTTTCCTCGGGCGCACCGGCATGCAGCACGATCGGCACGCCGCCAAGCATGATTCGTGGTGGGGACATTCAAGGCTCCAGAAACAAGAAGCCCCGCAGGTGCAGGGCTTTGGTCAGCGATGGGTGCGGCCGATCTTCCTCGCCGCGAGGCGCAGCTCGCTGGCCACCTCGCGCTCGACATACATCGTGTACGAGGCACCACCCAGGTTGAGATCGACCTGCCCGAGGTGCGGAAACTGCGGCCCAGCAGCCGCCTCCAGCAGCGCCGGGCTCGGCGCCGGAACATTCGGCGCGAAGCGCGGAACCGGCACGACGGGCCCACCGTTGGCGTAGCCGCGCAACCGCAGCTGATCCAGCGTGGCGCGAAAGCCGTTGCGACGGATTCGCTCGAGGAAGGCCAACGCCCCAGGCTCGCGCACTACCTCCTGCGGCTGCACATGCTCACCGGCGTGGACAATGCCAGCCGGCTGGTACTTGCCGCCCGGCCCGGTCCAGCCACCGCCGGAGAAGCCGGATGTGGTCGGTGAAGTGGCCGCTGATCCGCTCGTATCCGGCATCTGCAGGCGTACCGGCATCACGATCTCGGTCTGGCCGAGCTGTTGCGCCAGTGCCTGGATCTGCGACCGCACTTGCTCGATGGTCGACTCGTCGGTTTTCACCGAGACCGAAATGTCCTTCAGCTGCTTGGCCTGTTCCTCGAGCGAGGCGATCTCGCCGCGGATGGCCTGAAGCTTGGCCTCTGCGTTGGTCTGCTCAATGTCGTTCGCGGCCAGTTCGATCGCCTGCAGTTCCTTGATGAACCCTTCGAAACCGTAGGTGTTCCCACCAGCCGCGGCGAGATCCTGGAGCATCTTCAGCGCGGCTTGAGCTTGTCGCTGCGCACCAGCGACATCGCCTGCACTCAGTGCCTGCTTTGCGCCAACCTTGAGGGCCTGCGCAGCTCCGTAGGATGCCTCCCCACTGCCGCCCAAGCCAGCCAGCGCTTCCTGGTAACGCTGCTCGATCTTCAAGCGATCGTTACGGACTTTCTCAATGTCGCTGAGCGCTTTCTTCTCGTCGCTGGCCAGCTTTTTCGCAGCGGTTTCGGACGCTTTCACCTGCTCAGCCTGCAGTCGCCCCAGCTCCCCAATGTACCGGCGGTAATCGGCCAGCTTTTCAGCCTGCTGCCGGTTGGCGTCTTCGGTCGCCTGCTGCTCCAGGGCAAGCTGCTCGGCGTTCATGCCAGTCTGCTCGGTTAAAAGCAGCTCGCGCAGCGAAACCAGCGCCTGACGTTGTGCCTGCAGGTCTTCCTTCGAATACCACATGCCGGCGAGCGTCCGGTTCAGGCCAGTGCCCACAATGCTGCGGTCGATGTCTTTGATCTGCTGGTCGATGCGATCCAGTTCGGTGACAGCGCCGCTTGCATTCGCCGCGATGAAGCCGATGCGTTTGCCCAGGTCCACGAACTCGGAGCCGCCTTCGGCGGCAGTGGCGGCCAAGGTGACCAAAGCGCCCGCCAGAGCGACCAGGTTCTCCATGACGACCGGATCGGAGATTACCTGCGTGAGCCCCTCGATTGCGTTGATGAGCGGCTGTGTATCGGCCTTGCCGATCGACTCCTCCCAGGCATTGTTCAGCCTGGTTAGCGCATCGCCTACCGTTACCTGCATGCTGTCAACGGCTTCGCCGAGGCTTTCAACCTGGCCGATCAGGGCTGGCACCCACACGTCGGTAGTGAGCTCGCCATCCTTCGCCATGGCGGCCAGTTGCTCGCGCGTCTTGCCGAGCCCACGCGCCATGGCGTCCGCCAGCGCGGGCGTGTTGCGGATCATCGAGTTGAAGGCGTCGCCTCGCAGCTCGCCATCTTGCAGCGCCTGGTTCAGCTGGTTGATCACCGAAGCCGCGCGCTCCCCTTTCGCGGCGCTGGCTACCAGCCCGAGGCCGATTGCCTCGGTCAGGCCCAACGCATCTGCACTGGAGAAGCCGCGGCCACGCAGAACGGACAGCGAGCCGATGTAAAGCTCGGCATTGTTCTTCATGTCCGTGTAGGTGCGGTCGCTGATCTCACGCAAGCGCTCCATGCCCTGCGCATGTTCGGCCTGTGACTCGGACGCGAGACGAATACGGTCATCGATCTCTACCCATTGGTCGGCGGTGTTGGTGACACCGCGCAGCCCGCGAGCCAGACCGTAACCGGCGGCCAGCAGGCCGATGCCTGACAATGCACCAGCACCGCTTCGCTGCTCGGCGTTCATTTCGCGCAGCGCCTGCTGGGTCTCACGCACGCGGGCAGTCATGGTCCGCTGGGCCAACGCCAACTCTTGGGTCGTCAGATTGCCGGAGGTGCGCAGGAGCTGGTACTGGCTGCGCAAACGCTGAAGCTCGGATTGGAGCTGGCGATAACGATTGACGCCCAGGTCGGAGCGGGCCGCCTCCACATTCGCCAAGCGCTGCTCACGGGCCACCTGTGCTAGTGCTGCGGCTCGGGCGCGGATGCCAGCCACGGCCTGCTCATTGCGGCCACCCGCTGTCGCAGTCTCCAGTTCACGAGCAAGCCGCTGCTGCTCGCTGGCGAGGTTACGCGTTTCAACGCCAGCTGCTTGCAGCTCACGCCGCCGGTTAGCAAGTTCGGCCCGCGCGCTTTGCTCAACCCGCTCCAGCCGACGCAGCTCACTCACCGCGTTGCGATAGGCGGCCGACAGCTCTTTGCTCGGCTCGGCTTGTCGCGCCAGCTCACTCCCGAGGTCGCGAACCAGCTCGCGCGTCTGCCGCGACTGCTCCCCAGTTCGCTCGAGATCGTTTTCCAACTCCCGCAGCGCATTGATTCTCTTCAGCGGTTGGGCCAGGGTTCGAACGAGCTTCTGATAGTGCTTGCTGAATGCACTGATTCCCTTCGTCGCCTGTTCAACATCCGCTACCAGCCGCAGTTCTACGTCAGTCATACGTCACCCTTTCAGTGCCTGCAGGAACAGCGACCACGGATAGCCCCACACACCATGGTGGCCCAGCCGGACCAGCCGGCATGCCACATCGTCGAGCGTTTTCAGGCCGTTTTCTGCAGACTGGCCAGCTTGGCCAGCATGCGAAAAAAACTGGGGTTGGCCTCCTTGCAGCCTTCAACAAGCACATCAAGGTCGCTGGGCAGCATCTGCTCAAGCTCCTCAGCTGGTAGGCCGGTAAAAATCGGCAAGTCAGCCAGCCGCACGTCCTCGAGCAGCAGCTCGTCCAAAAGGTCACCGCCACTGTTCTGCTGCAACAGGCCACGTACCTGCCCAACGGTCAGCTCGCTACAGACGACACTGCGGCCTCCGACCTTCTTGATCACCGACTTACCTACCGCGCTCCCGCTCATATGAATCTCCAGGCAATAAAAAACCCGCCGAAGCGGGTTGAAGATGTGGGTTCGATCAGCCTCGGCCTATCTCACGCCGTGCCCGCGGCGAACCCACGGAATGACATCAGGGCTGAGGCATGACGGGCAAACGTTTTGCCGCGCCGAAATGCGCCAAACGCTGTAAATGATTCCCGGCACTAGGAAGCAAAGCCACAGGATCAGCTCGACCAGCATCGAGCCACGGGTATGCGAGATACCACCGCTGACCGAACCGCACCGCGGGCAATACAGATTGGCGCTGCGCTTGGCTCGACCTTCGGCTACCGCCGCCTTGGCACCTTTCAGCCCACGGGCGAGGCGCTGAGCTGCCGTCGGCGCACGGTAGGTTGCGTAGTTCGCACCACACCGGACGCAGTCAGTTGAGCTGCACTGCATTTCAGCCATTGTTGGTTCGTAGCTGCACTTTGGGCATTGCATAAGGGGTCCCTCCCGTAGCATTCGAGGGCCATCTATCAAAAGGCCGGCACACCTAGGGTTCCGTGCAGGAAGCTTGAAGTAAGTCTAATCGGCACCTATTACTTCTTATAATGTTTTTCCTGAAGTTTATTAGCCAATATCGTGACGCGCGTTGCCCGCAGATCGACAATCTCTTCCAATGCATACTCTAGAATTTCAAACGCGTCCAAGAGGTCTTTCCTCGTAACCAACGAATCGTGAGCGCCGGTATTTCCAAGCCACTTTAATGCCATGAGATGAGCACCTATGGCCTGACTGTTCAGACTGAAGTGTTCGATTCGATCATGCAGCTTCATCTGCCGCCGCTTCTGACCGTCACCAGTGATCTCTTTTGGTACGCCGATGTGGTCCATAAGTAGCTCAAGCACCACACGCAGTCTTCCAGCGCAAGCTGCCCGATGGCTCCAAAAGAGCGAGAACGCTGATTTGAGTTCCTCTTGGATATTACGTGGACATTTGGAAGGGATTTGGATGATCCAAGGCATCGGATAGCAATGCTTCGGGAGGAAATATTCATCCCACTCTAATCCGTCTTCGACATAGGTCTCGCTGATACCTCCTTTTCCAGCAATGCAAAACCGTTGTCCGCACCGGGAATTGGTGCAGTAAGCCCACGCAGTGAAAGCAAAATCGATCCAGTCGGGGTCCCATGCCTCGTCGTTCCGCCACCTGAGCGAATCAATAGTTTCCTCAAACCTGAACGTTCCATCTTCAAGATGGGTATGTCCCACTTTGCATATTGGACAACGCCACGCAGGAACAGACGTTTGTGTTATTTGCTGGTTCCAGACTTCTCGATCCATCGCAATACACTCCTCTTACGATTTAAAACATCATCCATATTTTTACGCTCATCAGAAACCTACCTCGAGCCCCTACGCTTCGGCTTTTTCACGTAAAGGTGATTCAGGCTCTTGGCTTGACCCTATTGCCTATGGTGATGCAGATGCCTTCTAGTCGTTTACGTGGGCCAGCGCCGTTAAGCGAAGCGACCATGACTATTCTGGGGCACGCCAAGGACACTCGTCATTCAGATACATCGGACGAGGGTATTGGTGGCCAGCTATTGTCTGTTCCAAACCGGCTCGTGGAAAGAAGAGCCGGTCTGCGTTTCGTCAGAAACTAAACCGTCCCCGGCAGCTCCTTCTTGATTCGGAAATACTTCGATTTGCCGATCCCTACCCTGGTCGGGTCGCTGATGACCTTGCAGGTAGACTCGGCGCCCATGAAGTCATCGACGCTGAGCCAGTCCTGCGAGCTGGCGGGGTTGAGGCGGCATTTCCAGAACCGCGCTTCGATGCGCTTCTTGGTGCCAGCAGCGTTCTCGCCTTCGAACAGCAGCTCAAGTTCCAAGCCAGAGTTGGTCAGCGCCTCAACCACATCCACCGCGGCAGACTTGTAGTCGACCGAGACGCTGTACGGGGTGCCTGGTGCCGCGGCGAGAATGGCCTGCTCCAGCGCGCCACCAGCGACCACTTCAATGCCTGAGCCGGTCATGACCCAGTCATCGAACTCTTCGAAGGTGACAGTACCAGGGGCGCCGTCCACTACGTTGGTGACGCCGTCGATCTCGAGCGGCATCTGGTCCAGCGCGATGGTACCGTCCACCGCGGCCACGTGCTGCTCGTCGGTGTGAGTGGCCGATGGCACCGTGGTGACATCGCCCCAGAGGATGCCGGCCAGCACCGGCGTGAAGAACTCGCGGAAGTTGATCGACAGGCCCACGCCAGTGATGCGGTCGACAGAGTCGTACTCGCCGCCCTGCGGGGTCGTCGTATCACCCAGAGTCAGGTTGTTGGTTTCGATGGTGGTCTGGATGGTGGAGACCAGGCCGCACTTTTGAAATGGCAAGCCGCTGCCAGAGCGGCGCATTTTGAGGTGGCCGCCAATGACGAAGGTTTCTTTTTGGACTGCCATGGATCAGGCCTCCTGAGAGCCGGCGACAATGCCGCGGGCGATGAGGGTTTCGCGCTGGGCCGGTGTGATCTTGAGCTTGTCGCCCTCGACATACGGCTTGCGCTGGTGGGTATGTGGCTTGGCCAAAGTGACCTCGACCAGCTCCGGAGCTTTTTTCGGGGTAGCCGAGCCCCCTGCCGAGGCGGCAGTAGCGTTGGTGGTCATGTGCGTTACCTTTCGATGATGGTGTGCAGGTGCACCGGAATCAGCACACTGGCGGCTCGCTCGCCTTTGCCAGGCGGAAACTGCTCGGGCGCTCCGACGGTGATGCCTTTGATGCCACGCGGCAGCCAACGAGGAAATTGACCCTCTGTCGGCATGAGCACGCACAGCAGGTCATGCTCGAGGTCGTCGAGCGCATCCTCGTAGCCGTCCAGGCCGACATCGACCGCGCCAATGACGTAGAAGCCATTGAACTTGATTAGCGCTTCCGCAGCGGCTTTCGGCGGAAGGTCTTTGCCCTTCTGCAGGCAGATGATCGGAAAGCCGATATCGTCCGACTTGAGCACCTCGTTGAACCAACCGGTGCGCACGTTGTGCCCGGCGTTGGTCGCGCAGCCATTGGCGACGGTGACCGTGCCCAGCTGCTGTACCAGAGCCTTGCGGCCGAGGGTGAGTGGGTTGCGGTTCATTTCTGCTCCATGCAGGCGGCAGTGGCCATATGGCCGTCGTCTTCGAGGATGTCCTCGATCAGATAGCGCCGCTTGCGGTAGACGAAGATGCCGCCACGCCCTACCGCGCATGGCACCGAAGCTCTGCGCCAGGTGATGCCGACTGCATCACTGCGATACAGGCCCTCCGGCCCGTTGATCTGCAGGTGGCGGTCGAGCATTAGCGGGACGTTGCGGGCGACCTGGCCGTCGGGGTGGAAGAACTCTCCTTCGCCGTCGCTCAGGGACGCCATGATCACGGCGTCCATGTCGGCGATGCAGTCACCGAAGCCGGCCATGCTCAGATCTTCAGTTCGCGCACGGACGCCGGGCGGGTGCACAGGTGCAACGGGTTGGACTGAGCCTCACCTTCGACGCCCTTGTCGAACTTCATGCGCTCCAGCTTGGCGTAGTAGGGCATGCCCTCGGTGTTGACCGTCTCCGTGTAATCGGCCGGGGCGAAGGCACTGATGAAAAGCTCCGGGACGCCGGTCGGGACCACGAAGGCGCGGTCAGCTGGGACGAAAGCATTGCCATTCAACTGCCCCTTGTAGCGCTCCCAGGTGATCCCGCCGAACTCGAACGGCACGCGGCGATCGCCCATCAAGGCAGCAGCTGCCTGCCAGCCGAGGTAGGCCTCGCGAACCTTCGGATGGCCGATCAGCTTCGCCCAGAACTGCTTACCGCAGTATGCGTGCGCCCCCGTGCTGGTGACAGCGCCCAGCGCATCCTCCTGCGCGTCCAGCACCTCGACGCATTTGAGGCTGACATCGGTATCGTCGTTGCTGAGCTCCATGCTGAATGCAGCGGGCCGCTTGATATCGAAGCGCTGGAAGATGTCGAAGAGCACGCTCGAGCCGTCAGCGTCCACAACCTTGCCCATGATTGCGCCAATGCGCTGGAACTCGTGGGTCAAGTCGAGCTGCCGGCGAGCCTTCTCGACACGGCGGGCTACGTATGCCTGCACCTGCATCAGTTCGGTGAGGCTGCCAACAGCACGGATGCCCTGGATTTCGTCCGCCAGAATCTGGAACGTCTGCGGCAGATGCACGGTATTGAATGGAATCAGCGACCGCTTATTGCCGGTCACCGCCTGACCGGGTGCGCCACGTGCAGCTGCCTTTACCAGCGCGAGGGTCATGCCGTCCTTTTCGATCTGTACGACGGTGCCGGGGACGCCCTGCTCCTCGAACAAGCCGGCGGCAGCGATCTGCCCCGGCAGGACGTGGTCTTCGTTGATGACGGTGAGCAGCGCGTCGACGCCGAACGCCTCGTCCTGAAAAATGGTGATTTCGGCCATGTTGGGCTCCTAAAAATGCCGAGCCCCGCGGTCGCGGGGCTTTGGGGTGTTGGGTTACTGCGGTGGGCGATCAGGGGCGGATGATGATTCCCTTGGCCAGCAGGTCAGCGCGGCCGTTGGTGTCCAGGCCAGTGAGCAGGCGCTCGATCACCTCGGCGTCACGCATCACGCCGACGGCGCGAACATCGTTCACCGAGGCGTCCACCGAGGCGAACAGAATGCCGCTGGCGGCCCGGCGACCGTCGTCGGTGCCGTCGTCGTCATAGGCGGTGTACTCGCCCATGTTGGCCAGCACGGTAAGGGTGAAGCTGTCACCGACCGCGAAGTCGGTGGAGCCATCGCTGAGGGTGAAGGTCAGGCCACCACCGGTGAATGCTTGCCCGACGTTGCCATTGCCCACCACGGCGCCGGTCGGGTCGACCAGCTCGAACTTGCCGCCGTTGGCAGCCGCCTCGGTGATGGTGAGGCTGTAGGCGCCGCTGATGGCCGCACTGGTGACGGTCACCGAACCGACAGTGCCGTTACCGGTGTTGCCGGCATCGGCCGCTGGGGTCAATGCGGTGGTGGCGGTGATCAGAGCGATCAGCGTGCCAGCCTTGAGGATGCCGGAGCCGGCGGCGATGACCACCTCCTCGCGGCTGCGGGTGCCGTTGGCCTCCGAAAGGAGGAACTCGCCGGCGTACACGCCTTCGGTTTTGATGGTCATGCTTGTTTTCCTCCTTTCGAGGCTTGGTTGCGACGTCGGGCGTAGACCTCACTCGGCGCCGGGGGTTGGTTCGCGCTGGCTTGGGGGCCATCATCCAGCGGTGGCAGGTTGCTGATTTCCACCTGGCCGCTTTTGTTGGCCAGCTTCTCGAACAGCTTCGCCTTGGCCTGTTCGCCGGTTAAGCCGGCCTCGATCAGGGCCTGAGCTTCGTCAGGGAGCTTGGCTACCAGGCAGGCGGCGCGAACATCCTTGGCGCGGTTGAAATGAGCTTGCACAGCCTCGCTGCTGGCCAGCGCGCTGGCACGAATCAAGTAGCTGACGCAGTTGCTCAAGCCCGCTTGCGCGCAGTCCGCCGCAAGCTTTGCGGCCAGCTCCGCAGCTTCCGGTGTCTGGGGTTGCGGCTCGGGTTCCGGGGTCGGTTCCGGCTCGGGCGTTGGCTCAGGTTGTGGCTCGGGCTCGGGGGGCTGGTCTACTTCGCCCACCAGGCGCAGCGCGGCCTCTGGCACGTTGCGGTAGCGATTAAGGATTTTGCCGAGCGGTGCGTTGTTCACCAGGGGCTCCGCCTCACCAAAGACTTCATCGACGAAACCATGGGCCTTCGCCTCGCTGGCAGTCAGCCAGGTGGTGTCGTTGATCATGCGGCGCAGTTCGCCGTCATCGATGTTCAACGCCCGATGCTGGTAGCTGGCAACGATGCCTTCGAAAGCCTTGTCCATCATGTCGGCCATCTTGCGCAGCTCATCGCTGTCACCGGCCATGAAAGTCCAGGGGTTATGGATCATGAACATGGCGTTGTCCGCCATGGTCACGCGGTGAGCGCCGCACACCGCCACGCTTCCAGCACTGAAGCACGCGCCATCGATCTGGCCGGTGCAACGCTCGCCCAGCGCTCTCAGCGCGTTGTGGATGGCAATACCGTCGAAGAGGTCGCCACCCACGGTGTCGAAATGCACCAGCACCTGCGAGACGCCGTCGTCCACTTCCTTGAGGTCGCGGATGAAGTCTCCCGAGGTCACGCCCCAGAAGCCGATCTCGCCATAGATGTAGACCTCGATCGGCTTGCCGCCCTCCTCGCCGGCGGACTGGATGCTGTACCAGTGTTCGGCGTTGAGCTGCGGCGCGCCTTCGGCACGGTTGAAGATACGCGGCTGTTCCAGGGTGCTGATTCCCAAGCCACCCAGCATGACCGCCAGCGCGAGGCGGTTGGTCATTTTCATCATCGGGTTTCCTCTTTATCGCCCGCCAGCGCGGCCGTGTCGGTGGTGTAGTCGAGGCCGAGCGTCTGGGCCCGGGCGTTGTCGTCGGCGTTTTCCTGGTCAATGACCTCTGCGTCGTAGCCGCTTCGCAGTGCGTGTTCACTGCGGCTGGCCAGGCCTCCCTTGATCTCGAGCAGCTTGCCCTGCACGTCCTGCACGGGGTGCATGTAAGCCCAGCCTTGCGGTACCCAGCGGGTGCGCAGATAGTCGCGGCGCTTCGCCTGGTAGTCCGGCAACGCGATGGCACCGGACAACCACGCAGCGTCGAGCCATGCAGCCCGCACCGGACGGCACAGCTGGAACACGTACACACCGAACTGCAGCTGCTCGATGCGGCGGCGGAACTCGTTCAACAGCACGCGCAGGACGCGGTCGCTGATATCCGCCATATCGCCGGTCAGCAGCTCGTAGGGCAGCTCGATACCGGCCGCAGCGGCCATGAGCTGTTGCCGCATGAAGTCGACGTAGGTATCACCCGCTGAGGGCGGGTCGGAGAACAAGACTTCCTCGCCTTCGAGCAGCTCCTGCATGGTGCCCGGTTCCATCGCCACCATCGGGGTGCCGTCGGTGTCGGTGGTGAAGGGCTGACCCGTAACCGGGTCGACAGTAGGCGGGCCGTCCGGGCGAGGCTTGGTGATGAAGCCGGCGAAGAGATTGGCCACTTCCTGACGGAAGAGCACCGCGTCGTCGTAGTTGTCGAGCGACTTGAGCCGCAGCAGTACCGGCGCCAGACGCGGTATGCCACGCAGCTGACCTCCTTCGAGGGGCTCGAAGATATGCAGCACCTCGGTTGCCGGGATGCGATGCAGTGCGTTGTAAGTGGTTCCGATGGCCCGCGCATCGCCGGGGTGGTTCTTCCACATCCAGTACGCCACGCGGCGCCCGACCTGGTCGAACTCGATGCCAGCCCGGACCACGTTGCCCTTGCGGGTAACGAAGTTGCGGTCCAGCGGGACGAACTCAGGCGGCAGGATCTGCAACTGCAACGGCACCGCCAGGCCATCCTCGGGCTTGCGGTAGCGCAGCCTGACGAAGCACTCACCAGACTCTTCGACCATCCGCGCGATGACGCTCTGCTGGCCGTAGAAGTCGGTCAGGTTGTCGGCATCCGACTCGTCGGTCCAGTCGCTCCAGAGCTCGTTGATGGCGCTGCGCAGCGCAGGGTCCTTGATTTGCGCACGGGGGGTGATGCCAGTACCAATCAGGCTGCTGACCCGTTTGGAGATTCCGCTAGCGGCCCAGGGGTTGTTGCGCACCGCGGCCTTGGAGCGCTTGCGCAGCGCTGGCAGTGCTGGAATGGCGACAGCGTTCAGCGCTGCCTCCGGCGCGTCCCAGCCTTGAGCGCGGCGACCATTGCCGGCGCCCTCGTAGCTGTTGACCACCTGCAGACGGGGTGACTTAGCACGGATTCGATAACCCATCACGCCCCCTTGCCACGACTGTAGAGGCGAATCTGCCGGGGCCGGCCGTGGCGGGATTCCCGTGCGGCCTCGACGGCGTACTGGTCCTCGAGCATGCGCAGGCTGGCGAGTGATGCACGATCCAGACGGCGATCACCCTTGCTGACGCTCTGCCCTTTCTCAAGCAGTTCCTTGATCGACGCCCGGACTTCATCCAGGCGCTGTTGTGCGCTTGCCATGGGGCGCCCTCGTTTCATCGTTTCAGGTAGGCGCTGCGGGATACCCGGCGCGCGGTGGGTGATGGTGCGGGCTTTGCGAGAGGTGGGCTGGCTGTTTTCTCGGCATCCTCCTGCAGGGCAGCGACGTTGCTGCTCGCAGCTGGATGCGCGAACAAGCTGCCCTGGCTTACTGCAGCGCGCAGCCTGTCCCACTCGGCTTGGTGATAGCGGTGCAGCCCCAGGAACTGGGCAGCAGCCTGGTTGTAAACCAGCAAGTCGAGTACTTCGTTACGCTCGGCCTTGCCCTTCACCCAGACGGTACGCTTGTAGCCCTTCACGTAGACGGTGATTTTTCGCTCTGCCACTGCTTGGTCGTAGAACTCGTCGGGCAGATCTTTCGAGAAGTGCAGCGCGCCAGGGCCGTCGGCGAACGGGTAGCGGTTGTAGATCCAGTCCTTCGCAGTGTCGGTACCGATGATCCAGAGCTCTGCGCCCTGTTTCTCAGTCTGGCCGTTGTGCTTCACGTCGACCTTCGACGGGCGCTGAGCCAGAACCGGCCGGCCTGGCTTGCTCGCGCCCTTCACCGCGAACACGTTTCGCCAGCGGCGCAGGCGGGTGAACTGGTAGACCTCGTCGGTGTGGTGACCGCCGGAGTCGATGGCGGTGGCACAGATGCTCATTTCAACGCCCGACATATGCCGGTACCGGCGCTTCAGTTGCTCATCGAGCGCCTGCCAGGTGCGCGGGTCGGCCGGGTCGCCAGGCACCACTGCGAAGTCGACCACCCAGCGCTCCAGCCCTTCGCCCCACCCGATCACCAGCAGTTCAAGGCGGTTGTGCTGCACGTCGACGGCGGCGGTGAGGATCAACGCGCCAGGCGGCACCGTGCCAAGTCGGTAGTCCTCGGCGCGGGCCTTAAGCTCACTGGCCTTGGTCATCTCCTGCGCGGCGTCCCACACAAGCGCGAGGCGGGTGTTGTAGAACACCTGCATAGGCTCGTTGTCGCCGCGGTCCGCGGCCTGCTTGGCCTTGTCGTACTGCTTGGCGAGGCTATGCCAGGACAACCACCCAAGCGGCGAATAGAGCGCGTTGAGGTGAAACCCTACCGTCTCCCCATCACCCTGCGCCGTGGCGCGCCATTCGCCAGCGGCGAGCATGGCGGTCTTGTGGTGCTCCTCGATCAGCGCACCGCATTGGTCGTTGCTGCAGAGGTAATCGACACGTTTGTAATCATCGGTCCACTTGAGGCTCGTCCACTCCAACACCTGATGCTGCCCGCAGTGCGGGCACGGGACAAAATAGCGGCGCTTGTCGCTCTGCTCATACAGATCGTCGATGCGCGAGGCGCCCTTGACCGTCGGCGAGCTTGAGAAATAGAACTTCGCCTTGCGACCGAACGTGGTGCCGCGGGCCTCGGCCAGCTCGATGGGGTCGCCTTCGCTGTCGACGTCGACATCCCAGCGGTCAATCTCATCGCCGTAGATGTAGCGCGCGGCCAGCTCTGCCAAGTTGGCCGCAGAGCCGGCGGTGGTGCAGTAGAGCGTGCCGCCTTCGAATTCCTTGGTGTCGAGGGTGTTGCGGGCATCGCGTGAACGCGGCTTGGCGACGCGCTTGCTGAGTTCCGGCACCGCCTTGATCGTCTTGTCGATCCGGCTGGAGACCCGACGCGCCAGCTTCTCGCTGGGCAACAGCGCCAGAATGTTCGCAGGCGCCATATGGATGTTGCCGCCGATCCAGTTGAGCGCGATCTGCGTCTTCATCATCTGCGAGGCGACCATCGTCACCACGCGCTTGCAGGGGTGCAATGGCGACAGGCAGCGCATCGGCTCGCGGGCGAATGGCGTGCGGTCGGTGTGGTACTTGCCGGGCTCTGCGGCCCCAGTGTCCTTCGGGATGCGCTGGTATTCGTCAGCCCACTGGTCGATCCAGAGTTCGGGGTCCAATTGTAGGCCCCGCAGGTATGCCGCACGGTACGTGGCGGCACCGTCGGCATACGCGTGTTGCATGGCTAGTTCGGCTCCTTCGCCCCCTGCTCCAGCTCGGCATCCAGCTGCACGAGGCTCGCGGCATCCTCAAGGACGTTGCGCAGCAGCTCGGTCAGGCGACGTTCCATTTCCCAGGTGTCGCTGATCGCGACCAGCTCGCCAGCGACCTTCGGCGGCAGGCCCAGAATCAGATCGCGAAGTGTGCGGGCGGTGTTGAATGCTGCGAGGTCGACGGCCTTGCGCTCGACCAACTCTCCACGGCCCTTGAGGAATTCGTCTTCTGCCAGCAGCGCGAGGAAATGTTCCCTGTGCGCGCGAGCTTTCTGGTAGGAATCGCCGCCACCTGCTGGCGGCATGCTCGACGGCGGTGCGAGTGGGGTGACCAGCGCATGTACACCCTTCTCGGCACGCTCACGCTGGTGGCGTTCAGCGACACCAGCCTTGCTCGGGTCTGCGGTTTCGCCCAGCAGCGCGAGGGTGGCTTCAACGTCCACCTTCTTACCGTCTTCGGTCAGCACCAGGCGACCTTGCTTGCTCAGCTTGGAAACATACGGCCGAGACCAGCCGCGGCTATCCGCGAACTCAGCCTTTGTCATGACCGTCATGCATTCACCTGTTAACCGAAAAACAGCACGAGGGTTAACCGATTAACCCCTATTAACTAACTTCCAGCCCCACCCACTACCGCGAGAGCGGGGCTCGAATTACCCGTGGTGGGATCGACGGCCAAGGGGCCCCCGGCGCATCGCGCGGGTGGGTATCACCTACGGCGTGTGGCCAGCGCCCGCGCCATGGCTTTCTCGAACTCGATTGGCAGGACGTCCTGGGCAACAGCCTCAGCAGTGCCGAAGAAGTCGAAGCGCTTGCCGTACGACGGGCGCCGACCGAAGACCAGCACCATGCGGATGTTGTTGCGACTGCCCTTGCCCCAGCCCAAGCGCTCTGCGATCCCGATCGGGCTCCGCCCTTTGCGGACCAGGAAATACCGGCGATTGCCCTTGCGCCGGCTGCGCGTGCTGTCGGTGGCGTTCGCGTCATAGCCCTCTTGAGTGAAGAGGCCAGCTCCAGACAGGATCTTCGTCAGCCTCCCGCGCCCGATGTTGCCGTGCCGGTCCAGCTGCAGCTTGTCGCCAGGCAGCACGTACCGCCCAGACCCGAGCGCGCCGCGTCGGTGGAGCATCTTCTCGGTGCCCTTGTAGTCGCGGCCACCGCCGTAAATCTGCGGCGCGAGGTACTCGGCGGCAGGCGTTCCGCCGGCGTCCGGCTTCTCATCCTTCAGCCAGACCCGCGCCTCCATCCGTTCCTTCGTCGCCGGCTCGATGAACACGCTGTTCAATGTCCACCGCGTCGGCCGATCGAACACCGACTTCATCTCCTCGACCAGCGCCTTCTTCACCTCCTGCGCAGCGGCAGTCAGCGACAGAGCAGCCGCGAAAGGCAGCTGCTCACGCTCGAGTCGATCCAGCGTCTGCAACCGCTCACGCATTCCAGTGAAGGTCACCTTGATCATCCGAACGTCTCACCTCACCGAACCTGCCCGCAGCGGCTGCTACGACCGCTCTGCCATACCGCCCAGGCGAACACCGCCAGCCGGCCATTAGCAGCTTTGACCGTCGATCTTCAAAGCGAGTGGTGTTGAGCAGCTCAACCTGGCAAAAAACGCGGGGGAGGACCCGTTCCACTTCTTCTCTCGGAGAATGACTTGCAAAGTCGAATAGAGGACTACACTCAAGTCACTCCTCACCAAGGACGGATCTTCTATGAAATGCGCCGGCTCATTGTTGGTAGTTTCTGCGTTGATAATGGCAGGTTGTTCAACCGCCCCCGTTCAGACCCCACGAGCTACGTCAGCTTTCTCCAGACCTGATGCGATAGCGTCCACTCCTGCTGCGCAGGCTCACAATGCGGCATCTAAATTCTTCCTGAATGCGTATTTGAAAGCGGAACGTTCTGACGCTGCTAGCGACTTCCAAATGAAAGCGAATGGATTGTCCATCTTCGCAGTAGCTCTAGCTGCAGGAGGAGCGCTTACAGGGTCGAAATCAAAGCTATATAAGACGGCGGGCGCCCTGCTGGGTTTAGGGATGGGAGCTAATCAATATTTCAAACCTAAAGACCAGCGCACAATCTATTTCAATTCTGCAGAAGCCGCATACTGCTCCGGCATACATATGACCACCCTTGCTCAACACTTGACCGGCATCGACATTATGACTATCTCGAACGCCAAAGAAAAAGTAAGGAGCAACAGCGTTGAAATCAAGCAAGCCATTTACTCACAGAACTTATCTTCGCTCCCAGCACTTCAATCGGCTTCAATTGTTACTGCGGCAATTAACTCCGACGCAGACGCCACCGCGCAGCTGGCGGCATTGAACTTTATAGCATCACCTTACTTGCAAGCACACAATCGCAATCTCTTGCTCCTAAAATATGAACTCAGCGAGATAAACAAGACCGCCTTTAATATTGACGACACATTAGGAACAATCGCGAAATTATCAGTTTCACCGGCCGATGCACTTAACGCGCTGGACACCTTGAAGCAGCCTGCAGACATTGCAATGGTGCCGGGCACAAAAAATGAAACTAGCAAAAAACCCACCGAAGAAGAAAAAGTAACTTCGCTACTGATACTGCTTCCCGAAATAATCCAGACCATTTCAGACTTCAGTGCATGCACCAACGTACTTAAGCCTGTCACTACTGGCACATAGCATTCTTAGCGCAGGTCAGAACTCTCGGCCGCGGTTTTAGATACCTCATCACACACACCCGCCCGCCGCGCCAGCCAGCGCGCATAAAGCCCGCTGGCCACATCTGCCCCTAGGCACGCGACCACGCTTCCCAGCGCTGCAGAGGTCAGCAGGCTCGACCCCCAGGCCGTTGCCAATAGCACGGTCGCCAGACCGAACACCGCCGAGGCACCGAAGCGCAGCAGAACGCGCTTGATGAGCTCACCCACCGCCATGCCAGCCGCATCGGCCCGCCACATCTCGCCGGTAAGCCCTGCTAGCGCCACCAGGATCAGCAGCCACGTCGGAAGATCGGCCAGCGACTGCTGCACCTGTTGTTCGGTAGACATGCTTGACCTCCAGCGGCACAAATGAAAAAGGCCCACCGTTTGGGGTGAGCCTTGGAATGGGTGCCCCCTTGCGAGGGCTGGCCTGCCGGGGAACAGGCCGCGACACAGCACGTCGCTCGGCGGTTATCGCTGCGGGCGCAGCTCTACAACCATGGGCACTTTCTACAGCCGACATGCAACGCCCGCAACCGCCCGTTTTTCGCGGCGCTGTTCAACACGGTTGAGCACACTTGAGCACGGTTGAACGCCGTTCGCGCCAAACCAACCCGACGAACGGTCATCCAGCGGCGCCGACTTTCCGCAACTCCGCTGCCGCCTTCACCGCCCGAGCAGCGGCCTTGCGATCGGCCACCCGCTTGCGCTCAGCCCGTGCGTTCTCCCGGGCTACGTCCCGCGCCGCACGCGCACGCTTCACCGCCGCCGCATGCGCATCCGTTCCCCGCTCCGCCGCCTGCAACCTCGCCAGCGCCACCGGCCACTCCGCCTGTAACTCCGCATGCAGCTCGTCCACCTGCGCCCGATACGACCGCATCGAGATACCCAGCCGCGAGCACTGCGCCGCCACGGCGACCGCCTGCGGCCCCTGGCAATAGCGCACATGCGCCAGCCGCTGCAGCACACGGCCACGCGATCCGAGGCCCAGCGGCGCATCCTTCGCCATACCATCCAGCGCCATGCTCACCGCCTGGCTCGCCCGACTGATCGCCACCGCGCACTCCACCAGCGACAGGCAGCGATGCCCGCCCACACCGCCCGGCGCATCGTCACCCATCCGCCCCAGCGGCGAGGCGATGGCCACATCCAGAGCGGGGTTCACAACCTCACGGCCCCACGCCTGCAACAGCACCTCCATGGCCTCGATCATGCTCTGCCCCCCAACCCGACACAAAACCCGCAACCCAACACAAACCCAACACACTCAAAACCCTTATAAATCAATGCCTTCAAAGCAACTGTGTTAGGTGTGTTGGGTTTGTTGGTTTTTTCGGTCCTCGCGTAGCAATTTTTTCCATCCGCATCAGCCCCGTTCAGAGGCTGCAATACAACACACGCACGCGCGCGCGCGACATGAAACCCAACACACCCCCCACAGCCCGCGCAAAGCCGCGCAGCTGCTGGCCTCTCGCTGTGCCGGGTGCGCAAACCAAACCCAACACAACCCAACACACCCAACACACTTTTCGCCGTTCTCATGCCGCAGCCCCCTTCAAATGCTCCCAGCCGTCCACATCCCAGCCCGCCAATTTCGCCCTCGCCCGCCAGGCAGCCACATGCTGGCCAAGCGCAGCCGCGCTCATAGATGGGGGCAGGGAAGAGTCAGGGTCACTGGGAAAGAAGAAGGCCCCGAAGCGCCGGTTCGCCCCCTCCGTCCAGGGGATCGACCGCGTCTTCTCCACCTCGGAGCTGATGAACAGGCTGAACTTCGTCTGGCTCATCGCGTGTTCACGGTTGCGCTGGCACCACTCGAGGAACAGCGCATAAAGGTCCGTCGAAAGGCACGCACCCCAGAGCTTGTGCCCCAACTCGCCGTGCTGCCACTGATGGAGGAAGGTCTGCCAACCAGCCCGCGACAACGCCACCAGCCGCTGCCGGGCATCCGTATGCGGCGGACGCGTGCGCTCATTGAAGTCGCCCAGGTCCACATCCAGCAGCCAGCCGTAAAGCGCAGCCACGCCACCGTTCGCCAGCTCCGCGCCGATCGCCTTCTGCCTCGCCGGCGGCAACGTCTCCTGCGGCCACACCACCAGCATGCGCCGGTCACTGTCGCTGATCGGCCACGGCAGGATCTCGTTCGAGAGGAAGACGGCATTCATATGGTTCGCCTCCTCCCAACCGTTGATGAACTTCGACTCCATCCGCACCGTCTTGCCGGTGATCAGATGCTTGATCTTGCCCACCTGGTTGTAACGCTGGTCCCGCGACACAACCTCCTCGAACACCGCCCAAAGCTTGCGGCTCTGCCACGCGTTGAAGGATGACTCCAACTGCGTCTGCCCGACCGTCGCCGCGTACAGCCCGAACAACTGGCCGAACGCATCGGCAAAGAGCAACGACTTGCCCGAGCCCTCAGTGATCGAATGCGCCAACACAGCCGTGTCCATTTTCGCGCCCGGGTGCTGCAACGGGTAAGCCAGCCACTTCTTCAGCCAGTCGAAGGCTTCTTCCTCGTGGTTGCACAAAAAGGAGATCAACCAGCGCAGGTTCTCGCACGCCGCGTCATCGCGCACCGGCTCCAGCGGCAGCCCCTCGAACGTGTTGATGTACACGGCCGGGTCCTTCGTCATCGTCGGGTCAAACACGATGTGATCAACATCCACTGTCCGCCGCTCAGCGCTGTTCAGCCACAGCGCATAGGCATCGCCCAGCGCCATCTTCACCGCGCCTTCCGGAATGCGGCGCTTCTTCTCGCGGTCCCACACATCCTTCGTCCCGTCGATGTACACATACCGCTCGATGGGCGTCATCCCCAGCGCCGAGGCCTTCTTGCCAGCCATCCGCCGCGCCTGCTCCAGCTCGCGCACCGTATCCGCGCCGATCAGCTTCTTGGCCACGTCATCCAGCCAGGCCTTGGCGAGCGGCTTGCTCACCAGCGCCTCGAACGCGGTCTTCTTCATCATCGCTTTCTTGTCTTGGTCCCAGATGTGCGTGGTGCCTTCCACCAACGCAAACCGCCGCAGGATCTGCTCCGCCGTAAAGCCCGCCCCCTGCCCCCCGTTGTCGGAGGTGCCGGCCGGCGCAGCGCCTTCGTCATCAGATGGGGTCGGGGAAGGCTTGCCAGCAGCCACCGCAGCGTCGAGCTGCTGCGCTACCGCATCCAGCCCCCACGCCACATGCACATCGTTCCAATCTTGCCCCGCCTCGCCTTCGGCCGGCTGGGTCGGGAAGGCAGCAATGCCGCCCACCTCTCCCGCCGCCGCTTCCGCCTTCTTGCGGCCCGGGTTGCCGGGCTTCGTCGGGTCATCGTCACCGGCAACCAACAGCAGCGCATCCGGGCATTGCGACGCCAGGTCACGCGCTACCGCCGGCATGTTGCCGGAGTCCAGCGCCATCGCCACCGGCCAGCCCTTCGCCATATGCACACTGGCAGCCGTCGCATAGCCCTCGGCTTCGCCGATCACCGCCGCGCCGTCCAGCTCGCCCAGCACATGCCGGCAACCCGCCTTGCGCCCGTATTTCGGGAACAGCTTCGTGCCCTGCTCGTTGATCGCCTGCAAGCTCCACAGCTTGCCCGTCGCATCGCGCAGCGGAATGGCAATGCTCCCCGCCTTGAACATCAGGAACGACAGCGAATCCGGCCTGGGCTTGGGCATGGCCGCGAAGAACTCGCGCGTCTCGCTCCCCACCCACACGTCGCAGCGCTGCCGCTCGTCATCGATGGCCAGCACAACCGTGTAATGGAAATAGCCAACACCAAAAGCCCCCACCTGCTTGCGTTCCAGGTAGGGGCTTTCGCCTTGCGGCTTGCAGTGCTTCGTCCAGATCAACTCGCAGGCAGCGGCCACGGCTTCGCGCATCACCTGCGCCCTCGCCTCGTCCGCCTCGATCTCCGCCTGCCGCATTGCCCGCCGCGCTTCCGCCTCGGCATTCAGCCGTCGCTTCTCCTCGGCGGTGATCGGCTCCCGGCGTGGCCGCCAGCCGTTGTCATGTGCCAGCTTGATCACCGTGCCCATGCCCGTGCCCGCCTTGCGGAACGAGCGCCATACCGTCTTCGCATCCGCCGTGCTGTAACTGTCAGCACCGGCACTCCAGGTATCCCAGGCATCGAATCCGTTATTGCCGAACTCCGCCTTGATGCCCATACCCACCAGCAACCAGGTGTCGCGGTCATCGGCGGGGATGTACTGCAGCAGCTCGGGGAGATCGGCCAGGGTGAGAGGTACGCGTTCAGACATGTCTGTGCCCTCCCACCATCAAACGGAGGCTCAGGCGGCCAGCTGCGCTTCGCTCATCGCCTGCGCTAGGGACAACACCCGCGCTCGCTTCGGCGCTTCGAACGTGGTGCAGTTGGTCAGCGCAAGGTCGCCGTCCTCGAGCCGCGCTCGGCCATCCCAGTTGTCCACGATTCGCTCGCAGCCCAACGCTTCCTTTAGCGCTGTGGCATTCGTGGTCTTGCCCGCGCCTTGTGGCGCAACGATGATGATCAACTTGTTCATGGACGGCCTCACTGGAGAAGAAAGCATGTTGAAGGGTGAACTGCGCCAAACTCACTTCCCCTACTGTCTCGACCGCCTGGAAGACGGCAGCTACGTGTTGCTCAACCGCAACTACAAGCCAATCGGGTTCATGACAGGCGAATGGATCAACTACGAAGAACACCCCATAGGCATGAGGCTCCCTGGCCTCACTGAACAACTCGCCGCCGAGCTGGACGCCCGCGGCCGAGCAAATCTGGATCGCATCTACTTCTACAACGATGGCTGCGTGCCTACAGACGGGAACGAAAATATGCAGGCCTACCTGGCACGGCTTGCCAAGCTGATGGCGCTGCGCATCGCGGACTGACGCAAAACGGGGGTGAGCATCAACCACGCCTCACCCCCGCATTCCGCTTGTCCTCGTCCGCCTGGCAAGCGATACACAGCCGGCCCCCCCTCACCGCCTCGCGCCGCGCAGGCGGAATCTCGTCGCCGCACTTCTCGCACTCACTCAAGCTCACGCCCACGTAGCCCACACGGCGGGCAATCGCCGCCTCCCGGTCTTCCAGCTCGCGCTGTTGCGCCAGTTCGAATGCGCGCTCATCCATGGGCCACCTCCCCGCCTGCCCTGGCTTCGGACATCGCCAGCTCAGCGCCGGCGACAATGCCCAGCACATGGCCGATCACGCGGTTGGCGTGGTAGCGCAGCGCCTCGACTTCGTGCGGCAGCCAGACATTGTCCGCAGCGCCCTCATGCAAGCTCGCCACAAAATCCCCTTCCGCTCGTAGCAGCTTGCCCAGCGCATTCAGCGCAGCATGCGTGGCCGGTACCGGCGCGGGCACGTAGGCCACCGCACCGGCCGGGCGCACCAAGGCCGCCAGCAGGCGCGGGTCGCGCGTGGCCGCAACGATTTCTTCTAGGAACTCAGGGTGAATGGGGCGATTGCTCGTAGGGCTGACGCGCTTGTTCAGCTCGTCCGGGTCCATCCCGATGGTCAGCGCCACCGCGTTCTGGCCCCCTGTTGCATCGCGTGTGGCGCGGTAGAGCGCCTGGCGGGTGTTCAGCACCGGGCCCTTGCCCGGTAATAGATCCTTGCGGCTCATAGCGTTAATGCCCCGGTAACGCTGTAGCCAGCCGCAGGGCAGTTGCCCTACAGTTGGCGCACAGCTCGCGACCCTTCCCGATACGTGCTGTGTCCTCGGGTCGCGGGTTGAGGTAGTCAGGGGTGGTACCCGTCTACCGGAACGCTGGGTCAAGGCTGCTTTACTTTGGTGAGTGGGCGCCTTGATTCCAGCCTCTACATCCACCTGCCGCCGTGGCGTCAGGTTTAGTGCTCTTGGCCCTTGGGCCTATGCCGACCCAGGTCTGCTGGGTAGGCTCCCGGAAGCGGCCTCCGCTAATACTGGAATGTGCCGTGTCCCGGCGGGGTTGATGTCGAAATCAGACAGCAGATTTATGGAGAGCCGCCGCCGCGCTCACTGCTACAGACAAACCGCCAACCTTCTGCGCATAGAGCGACTCGATCGCCTTGCCTGTGGTGTAGCGAATATCGGAGCCATTAAGCGCGCGGTGGATCGTAGGCTGGGTGGCGCCCACCGCCTCGGCGATGGAGCCTTGGGTATAACCCAGCTCTATCAGCCCTTCGATCATGTTCTTGATGGTCATCGTCAAATCCCATGCGCACTCGCATTGGAACAAATAATACGCATACGTATTGAATGAATCAATACACTCGTCAATACGTTTTTGGATCGGACGCAACCATGCATATAGGCAAGCGACTTGCCGCAAAGCTGGAAGAGCTTGGCTGGTCGGAGGGCGAGCTGAAACGCCGGTCAGGGGTATCGCAGCCGACCATCCACAGGATCATCACTGGTGAGTCGCAAGACCCCCGCCAGAGCAACGTCGAGAAGATCGCCAAAGCGCTCGGCGTAAAAGCGCACTGGCTCCGCCACGGCGGACCGGACGCCGAAAGCATGAACGAAGGATCGGGAAGCTACGATCTGGAAATGGAACCGGGACCAGAAATCATCACCCCCTATCGCCCGATCAAAATCGTCGGAACCGCACAACTGGGTAACGAGGGTTACTGGCACGCGCTAGATGGAGGTGACGGAATGGTCGACGTGCCCTCTCGCGATCCGGATGCCTACGCATTGCGCCTGCGCGGCGACTCGATGGCCCCGGCGATCCGATCCGGCTGGATCGCCGTCTGCGAACCAAACCATTCATGGGTACCAGGTGAGTACGTGTTGATCTGCCTCACCAGCGGAGAAAGCATGGTCAAGGAACTGCTCTACGCCAACGACACCGAGGTCAGCGTCATGTCCGTCAACGACGCATTCGGCCGCCGCACCATCCCGGTCGAGCAGATCGAAACCATCCACTACGTCGGCGCCATCCTGCCGCCGAGCAAGGTCAGGGTATAGCCGTACTGGCAGACTCGAATAAGCGGTACGATGTGCAGCGCAACTAACTTCCAAGGTCGGAATAGCAACCATGCCGAGCGATACACGTGAAGCGCTAGAGTCTCTCGAGGTTACCTCTGGTGATCTGGTCCGTTTTCTTGATGCGACCAGAGAGAATGGTGCTTGTAGAGAATGTGGTCATAAGCAGTGGGTACTCCACGCTGACATTGAGGGCCCGCGAGAAGGGGGAGATGAACTCGTAGCTGAACTCGACACTGAAGCGAAAGTAATCGTTTTTGAGTTGGAAATCGCGAAGCTCACGGCATTTCAACCCTGCGCACTCATCCATTGCGCTTTCTGCGGAACGATGAGCCTTATCAATTATGCTGTTCTTGCAAGGTGGGTGAAAAAGAACCCAGTGGCTGAGAAGGATTAGGAAACAATGGAATACAGTTCCTACCTGATGGCTAATAAGACCCTTGAACAGCTAGATAAAGAAGAGAAGGCAGCCAAAACCAGGATCGTTCGTCGAGCCGGTACCGGCCAGTACATTTTTGAAACGGGCGATTTTTTTGGGGCGGAACGTGATCCCGGCTTCATTGTAGTGGCGGCCGATAGGCCTTATCTATCTGTGGAAGAGCCACGGTTGCCCCATGATTTAATCGGAGGACTGGCTACAACCCATCGTCCGCACCACGCCTACTACCCATTTGGTAAACTAGGACGTAGGTTAAGTGAAAGCTCCAAACCAGAAGAACCCAAAGCGAATCGAGAAAGCGAATCCGAACCCACCATGACTGATGCTCGCAGCGACAATTTCGAACGCGCTTTGCAGGCGATCGAGGACAGGATCGACCGGCGCATTGATCGCATGGAGAGATCTGAATCAGCTCGTGCTGACGCTTATAGACGTGAGCAGGAGGCGCGTGATCGTCTCTATACTGAACGGTTCGAGGCTACCAATCGTCGAATTGAGGATCGTGAGCAAATCATCGACACAAAGCTGTCGGCAATGAGCAGCTCGCTTGCAGCCATTACCGAGAAGGTCAGCGGCTTTGAACGCAAACTGGAGGAGACGGTCGATCAGGTCAAGTCCGACAACCGTGACAATTCGCGTCATCTCTCTCAGCTATTGCTGGCTGCGGTCTTAGGGTTGTTGGCTGTCAACGGCACTATGATTTTCGGGGCAAAAACCTTTTTTGACTCGGGACGAGAGGCCGCAGCTATTCAGTCGAGCATTGA
Source organism: Stutzerimonas sp. LR2 (assembly GCF_055755175.1). Taxonomy (NCBI): domain Bacteria; kingdom Pseudomonadati; phylum Pseudomonadota; class Gammaproteobacteria; order Pseudomonadales; family Pseudomonadaceae; genus Stutzerimonas; species Stutzerimonas sp. LR2. Next base: position 74,959 of record NZ_JBVTRR010000007.1, on the reverse strand, counting down.
GCAACTCAAGAGGAGCATAGAGGCGCGGCCAATTGCGTTACCTCCAGCGAACTCTGATACCACCAAAGCCTCAAGTCCATCGCCTGACTTACCTGCTGGAAAGTAGAAGTACGATTGATCAGTGGCCCTCCGCAACGAGGAGCCACTAATCCATGACCCCTCTGCTTTCTTTACATATCAATCGCGGCGTTCGTCCATCAGTTGCCAGGCTTACCCGCTCCGTATACTGTCTAAATGAACAGTATAAAGGAGGCTTTTATGCAAGGGCATGCTGCGCTATCCCACCCCTCTCACTTCTCGACCTACCACCGCTTAGTGCGGCGTGTAAATCGGGTCATCAGTACGCCGCGCGCCCAGCGAGAGCGGCAGGCGAACCTCGCGCGTGAGCCGGATGATCGCCCTGAGGACTGGGATCGACTCCTCGACGAGATCCAGCAGGCCGATGGCGTTGTCCTGACCAGGTGCAGTGACGGGAGCGTCTACGTTACTTGGCGTTCAGCCGATCTGTAACTCCAGGATCGTTACCACTCATTCATATTCGTCTAGCCGTGCATTTGATTCGCTAGCGTATTGACCAGCCCAATACGCTGACGTATTGTTCTCCGCGTACCCACTCACCACGGGATCGCGACAATGGACACAGCACAGCACCGCAGCACCCGCTGCCCGGTCTTTTTGCACCCGGCAGCGGCATCCAACCCCTTCACCGTACGCCGCATCGAACGTGAAACAGGCCTGACCGCTCACGTCACCCTGCGCACGGCTCAGCTCAAGCGCCACACCCTGCCCGCCTTCGAGGACTTCGGCCCGTTCGGTGGCGCAGCATGAGCACCTTCTCCCTCACCAGAGGCAGCGAAGCAGTCCTAGGCATGCTCGCCAGCCAGGCCGGCACCGAAACCCTGCTGCTCACCCAGCCCGCCCGCGAGCTGCGCGCTGAGATCAGCATCGAGCCCTTCGCCAGCGAAAGCGGCAACCAATTGCTGGCCGTGCTGTTCATGCGCGAGCAGCGCCACAGCATGACCCTCCAGCGCAACGACGGCGCCAACGTCCAGCATCTGGCCGATTGGATCGAGGCCGTCGCCAACGGCACGGTGGATACGGCCGAGGCCATTCCGCAGCGCGAATCGGGCGCCTCACTCGAAGAAACTGACCCGCTCGCCGCACCTGATGATCTCGAAGCGGCCACACTGGCGTTCAACGGCGCTTCTCTCCAGCTGCAGGGGGCCACTACCGAGCTCCAAGCCATAACCAACAGCGCTGCGGAGTGCCCAGACACGTTCGAAATCGACGGCATCAAGGTTCGCAAGAACGATGTGGGCGACTGGGAATACCTGAGCGAAGGCAACCAAGGCGAACTGGTTGCTTGGAATTACTGCGCCGACATCTTCGGGCCATTTGGCGGCAGCGGAATTGAAATGCTGCTGGACGCCTATGCGCAGCTCCTCGGCGAACGTCAGGCCGCCACCACCCCAGATGGATGGCAGTTGGTGCCGATGGAGCCGACGCAGGCCATGCGCGAGGCGTTCCACGCGGCAACCGAGCGCTATGAAGACGGCTTTGGCGAAAGTCCGGATAGCCAGTGGCACGCCATGCTCCGCGCCGCCCGGGCCACCAGCCCCGCAGCTTGAGGCCCGCCACCATGAACCGCACCCTCGACCAGGCCGCCGCCGTGCTCGGCATTGGCCCGCGCAAGCTGCGCGCTCGCATGCGTGAGCTGGGCCTGCTCAACCACGCAGGCGAGCTCATCAGCAGCGAGCGCGGCCAGGGCCGGCTGTTCGTCGACACCCGCAGCCGCTGGAACCCGGCCATCAACAGCTACACGCACTACGGCGTCGTCATGGCCACCGAGGCCGGCATCGCCTGGCTGGCCGATCAGCTGGGCATCACCGTCACCAAGAAGGACGCCGCCGCATGACCACCTCTGCCACCCAACACGCGATCGGCGCGCTCAAGCTCACCAGCCTGCACCTGGACCACCCAACGGTGGTACCCGCCAAGGTGCTGCGCGGCGCCTGCTCGGAGGCCATCGCCCACCTGCAAGCCAACCAGCCCTACGCGGACGACCTCGGTCGCCTCTGGTGCGCGTTGTTCGCCGTGCTGCCGTCAGGCTACCTGCCGCACGTCACGCTCACCCCGGAGCAGGCCGCACCGTTCGGCTGCGTGATCACAGACGGCACGGGCAGCGTGGTCGACCGGCAGGCTGGCAAGACCATCGAAGGCATCACCGAACTGATCCGCCTCCGCCTCCCGGCGGGGCGCGGGGAGGTGCAGCCATGAAGCCACAGCCGCAAACCACGCTCGACACCCTGCGCAGCCGCTACCCCGGCAACTACATCACTGCCGAGCAGCTGCTCGCCGACCACCTGCCGCACATCACCACGGTCAAGCACCTGCGCCGCAAAGTTCGCGAAGGCCAGCTCAACCTCAAGATCCGGCAGCTCGACCCGAGCTCCAACCGCAGCCCCTGGGTCATCTACCTACACGATCTGGCCGACTGGCTGGATCAAACCGCCGCCGCGCAAGCGGCATAACCCGCCCCCACCAAGGGCAACAAAGAGGCACAGCACGCCATGAAACCCACCGACACCAGCGAGTTCATCAACTCCCTCAACGCCAGCGTATTCGCCCAGCAGGTCGGCCGCGCGCTCTCCGACGTCGCCGCCGGCGTGGTCGACCACGGCAAGCCCGGCGAGGTCACGCTCAAGTTCAAGCTCAAGCAGATCGGCCAGAGCAACCAGGTCACCGTCAGCCACACGCTGGACTTCGTGCAACCCACCAAGCGCGGCAAGAAGCGCGAGGACACCTCCCTCGACACGCCCATGTACGTCACCGAGAACGGCCTCGAGCTGTTCCAGACCAGCCCCACCGACCAGATGTTCACCCGCGAGCAGGCGCCAGTAGTGCCCCGCGAAGTCTGACCCGCTTCACCAAGCCCCACTCACCAAAAGGAAGACACAGCATGTCGCTGAGCAAAGAAGCCATCCAACACATCGAGTCCCAGGCCGTGATCGCGGCAGCCAAGCCGATCACCATTGCGGACGGCACCACCGTAGCGGTACTGCCAGAGGGCATTCGCATGCAGTCGCTGGAAGTATTCCAGCCGATGCGCGACCGCTTCCGCGGGACTATGGCTACCCACTCCCTGCAGGACTTCATCAAGTACACCGAAAGCCATGACGTGGTGGATGACAACGCACCGGCCGCCGCGCGCGGCTTCATCGATCAGGACGCCATGCGCGCCGCCGTCATCTTCAACCTGGGCGAACCCGGGGCCGCCGGCCATGGCGATGACGTAGCCGTGCTCACCCTCAAGCCGACCGCCGCCTATTCCGCCCTCCAGGCTGTGCTCGGCAAGCCGCTCAGCCAGAAGGAACTCGCCGAATGGTTGGAGGATTGGCTGCCCAACCTGGAGGCCCAAGACGGCGAGGCGACTCTGCCGATGCTGCAGGCCATCAACGCTGTGCGCCGCATGGTCATCAAGGCCACCAGCCAGCGCGACAGCAACGTCGGCGACTTGTCCGCCAGCCGCTCGGCCATGGACGAGATCGAGGCCAAGAGCCAGGACACCCTGCCCTCCGCCTTCATCTTCACCACCGTCCCGTTCGAAGGGCTGGACGTGGCAGATATCAAGCTGCGCCTGTCCGTCATCACCGGCCGCGACGAGCCACTCCTGAAACTCCGGTGGGTCGGGGAGGAAGCCCAGCGCGAAGCCTTCGCCCAGGAATTCAAGGACGTGCTCGAGCAGGAAGTCGGCGGCCTGGTGCCACTCACCATCGGCACCTTCTCTCTCGGCAAGTAACACCAACCACCACCCCGCCGGCCTCACCAGCCGGCGGGCTCAAACGGGACACAGCACATGAACTTCACCACCATTCAGATCATCGCCTTCATCGGCGCAGTCGCAGGCATGGCCATCGTGTTCGGCCTCGGCTTCTATGAAGGCCTGCGCAAGGGCAAGCGCGAGGCCTTCGACATCGGCTACCAGCGCGGCCTGCACGCCCACCGCTATGAACTCACACAGGCTCGACGCGACATCGAGTCAGCCAAGCACAGCTTCACCATCAGCCGCCTCAACGCCGCCCAGGCACTCGAAGCCAGCACCGCTGAGCTGGACGACTGCCGCGAACAGATCGCCAACCTGCAAACCCGCGTCATCACCGAGGACGACGCCAACCAGCTCGTGGCCATGGCCGACAAGCTCAGCCTGGCAGCCAACACCTTCGCCGGCCTCGGCTCGCACGACCAGGCACAAATCTGCCGGCGCCTCTCCGAGCGGGCCCGCGCCCTGTTCGACCGCTACTGGCAAACCCTGCCGGTGAAGGAAGTGGAGGTGATGGCATGAGCCAGTCGACCGTATGCCTGCGCGCGCGCCGCGCCGTACCTCTACAGAACATCATCGCCACCAGTGGCGAGTCCTTCATTTGCGTTGGCTACCACCACCCCAAGGACCGCAGCGTTTCGCAGGATCGCTTCTGCCACTGCTGGAAGAACGACTCGGTAGACGAGCACAGCCACTGGGACCGCCGCGACATCACCGACACCATGTCAGTGATGGCTACGGCGCTGAGCATCGACGCCAACATCATGGCCTCGGAGAAAATGACCGAAGCCCAGATGAACAAGGCTGACCTCACCGCGCAACAGCCCGAGGAAGACCTGCCACCAGACGCCGCCGTCGTCGCCATCGCCTACGCGCTGGACCAGCGCACCGAGGAGGGGATGGAGTTCCTGCGCCTCTGGAACCAGGGCGACTTCGACGAATGCCGCAAGCACTGGCCAGACGCCCCGGACGAGGTCTACATCGGCGCCGATCCGCTGTTCGAGCCGGCAACGCAGGAGGGCCAGCCATGACTTGGATTCTCACCCGCTCCGGCCGCCGCTTCGACCTGCTCGCGCCCAACGCCGACCAGGTCTGCACGCTGGACATTGCCCACGCCCTGTCGCAGCTCTGCCGCTTCAACGGCCACACCAGCCGGCACTACTCAGTCGCGCAGCACAGCCTGCTGGTGGCCAGCATCGTCCCGGCCGAACACCAGCTCGCCGCCCTGCTCCACGACGCCACCGAAGCCTACGTCGGCGACATGGTGCGCCCGCTCAAGCTGGGCATGCGCGAGTTCTATGAAGCGCAGTGCCTGGTTTCGCTGTACGACGAGGTCGAGCGCAAGGTCTGGCAGGCCATCTGCGAACACTTTCACCTCGAACCGGAACTGCCCGCCTGCGTGAACGAGGCCGACATGATCGCCTTGGCAACCGAACGCGCTCAGCTCATGCCGGAACACCCCGGCGAATGGAACTGCCTCGCCGGCGTAACGCCGCTTAACAAACCGCTGGAGAACTGGACGCCCTCACGGGCATTCCTGCACTACCACAACCGCCTGCTCGAGCTGATGCAATCCACCCACCGCGCCCGCGCTCGCTCCACCTGGGAGCGCGTCGACGCCGAACACACCGGCGCCGCTGCGCCGCAGTGCTTGTAGGGAGGGAAGCGGCGATGAAAGACTTAGTACCAAACCCGCAGCTGCAGGCCTCCCGCATCAGCGCCACGGTCAGCGAAGGCTTCACCGTCACCACAGCAGATGGCAATCCGGCCCGGCTGGCCATCATCGACGAGGCGGGCAACGTTATCGAGGCCGGGCCGGATGTCGCCTGGGCGGCCTGGAAGGTCTGCATTGAGGTTCAGGAGAACTACTGGGAGGGGATGGGCCACCTGGTGGTGCACAGCAGCCCACCCGGCGACCCGGCGCTGGCGGAAATCCTGATCGGGAAGAAAGCCGCCTGATCAACCGCGGCGGTCGTTGCTGGCCTTCCAGGCTCCCGACCGCCGTTCTATATCCAGCGCCACGCGCCGCCCTGCCCGCGACACCAGTACTAGGTGAATCGTCTTGCTGTCCGGATCCGGCACAACACCCCGCATGTACACCACGACCCGGCTGAACGTATCGAGCACCAACTGCCGCAGCGCCTCGCGCGCCGGGCTGTAGATGTCCTGTGAGTCGGCCGCCAGCGCCGCCCATTGTTCGGCAGCGGCGGGCGTCTGCCCCTTGCCCTGCACCGCCTGTTCCAGCTCAAGCCGCTCGGCCTCAGCCTTAAACTGTTGCAGCTCGGCTTCCAACTCCCGCGCTTTGCGCACGAACGCCAACGGCGCGGCACCCTGATCGTCGGCCAATAGCGCCTCGGTCACGCGGGCAAGCTGCCGCTCCACCTCACCCTGTTTGCGCACGCATGCCTGCAGGCGCTGGCGTATCTGCTGGCCATCGTCTGTCGGCTCCATCAAGCGCGTGAGGTTCATCTGGTCCGAGCAGTACGCGAGGAGCGCCTTTTCCACCGGCACCACACTGCAGCTCGCGGCCTTGCAGCCCGTGCTGTTGGAATATGACGTGCAATGCAACCGGCGGTGGCCGTCCGCCAGAGTGCCGTCTTCGCGAGCCCGTCCCAGCAGGTTCTGCGCGACCACGGCGGTGCCACAGTAGCCGCACCAGGTGATGCCGATGCCGGTGAGGATGCCAACAATGTCACTGGCGCCGCGGCGTCCGTGCCGCTGACTCGTCGCTGCCTGCAGCTCGCGGTATTCTTCGTCTGTCAGCAGCGCCGGATAGTAGCCCTCGAGCAAGTAGTCTTCACCGTCCACGCTGATGCGCTTCGCGCCGCGTAATGCAGGTAGCTTGATCAGCCGATAGATCTGCTGGCCAGCCAAGCCCCATTCGCTGAGCTCATACCCGCGCTCCACCATCTTGCGCACGGCCCGGGTTGCGCCTTCGCCCTTCTTGTACAGCTCCAGCGCATACCGCACCGCCTCGACCCGCTCCGGTATTAGCTGCCATGCCTGGCCATCCCAGCGCAACCACTGCGGGTCGCGGCCGTTTCGGATCAGTCCGCGATAGGTGCCGGCCTGCCACCCTTCGCAGAGCCGCCGAATCGACGCCTTCACCCGTTTGCTCTTTGTGTCGGACTCTTCGTGCGCACGAATCATCACCAGTAGCGAATACACTAGGTCCATCGGCTGCGCCTTCAAACCGGCGCGGTTGTATTCTCGGCCATCGCTCGCAGTCACTACGGTGATGCCGGCATTAATGATTTGCGCCAGTTGCGCCTGCGCCTGGATGGGCTCAGCCCGGCTCAACCGATCCAGCCCCTCGACGATGAGCACCGACCCGCTCGGAATCCGCCCCTCGTCCACCGCCTTCAGAAACGCCCCGAGCGCGCCTTGCTTCACGTGCTGCTGGTGATAAGCCGACAACCCCTCATCGCGCAGCGACAGCGACTCATCGAGCACAAGCCCCCGCTCCGCCGCCCACTTCTGCGCGTACAGCAGCTGACGATCGGCGCTGCTGCCAGTCGCTTGCCGGGGATCGGAAAACCTCAGATAGCTGTATACTCGCGCGCTATTTTTTTTCATGCCGTAGTGCCGAGGCGGCCCGCAATGTCGAAGAAAGTCGGAAGTATAGGGTTTATTTCGTTAGGGTGCCCCAAGGCGACCGTCGATTCCGAACGCATCCTCACTCAGCTGCGCATGGAGGGCTACCAGATCGTGCCGTCCTATGAGGATGCCGATGTGGTGGTGGTCAATACCTGCGGTTTCATCGACAGCGCCAAGGCGGAATCGCTGGATGCCATCGGCGAGGCGATCGCCGAGAACGGCAAGGTGATCGTCACCGGCTGCATGGGCGTGGACGAGAAGAACATCCGCGGCGTGCATCCCAGCGTGCTGGCGGTTACCGGCCCGCAGCAGTACGAGCAGGTGGTCAACGCGGTGCACGAAGTGGTGCCGCCGAGCATCGAACACGATCCCTTCGTCGATCTGGTGCCGCCGCAGGGCATCAAGCTCACCCCGCGCCACTACGCCTATCTGAAGATTTCCGAAGGCTGCAACCACAGCTGCAGCTTCTGCATCATCCCGTCCATGCGCGGCAAGCTGGTCAGCCGCCCGGTGGGCGATGTGCTCAGCGAAGCCGAGCGCCTGGTCAAGGCCGGCGTGAAGGAAGTCCTGGTGATCAGCCAGGACACCAGCGCCTATGGCGTCGACCTCAAGTACAAGCTGGACTTCTGGAACGGCCAGCCGGTCAAGACGCGCATGCTCGAGCTGTGCGAGGAGCTGGGCAAGATGGGCGTCTGGGTGCGCCTGCACTACGTCTACCCCTACCCCAACGTCGACGACGTGATCCCGCTGATGGCCGCCGGCAAGATCCTGCCGTACCTGGACATCCCCTTCCAGCACGCCAGCCCGAAAGTGCTCAAGGCGATGAAGCGCCCGGCGTTCGAGGACAAGACTCTGGCGCGCATCAAGAAATGGCGCGAGATCTGCCCCGAGCTGACCATTCGCTCGACCTTCATCGTCGGCTTCCCCGGCGAGACCGAAGAAGATTTCCAGTACCTGCTCGACTGGCTGACCGAAGCCCAGCTCGACCGCGTCGGCTGCTTCCAGTATTCGCCGGTTGACGGCGCGCCGGCCGAGGCCATGAACCTGGAGCCGGTACCGGACGAGATCAAGCAGGATCGCTGGGACCGCTTCATGGCGCACCAGCAGGCCATCAGCGCCGCGCGCCTGCAGCTTAAGGTCGGCAAGGAACTGGATGTGCTGATCGATGAAGTGGACGAGGACGGCGCCATCGGCCGTTCCTGGGCCGATGCCCCGGAGATCGACGGCATGGTCTACGTTGACAGCGAACAACCGCTGCAGCCGGGCGACAAGGTGCGCGTGCGCGTCACCAATGCCGACGAGTACGACCTCTGGGCCGAAGTGATCTGAACTGCTCCGCCACAGGAAAACGCCCCGCACTAGCGGGGCGTTTCATTTCTGCGCAACCAGTCCTCGACAGCCTACGGCGAGACCTTCTCCACCGACTGAAGAACCGTCAACGCTGCGGTGGTTGCCGCACCGGTGCGCCGTTGGCGACGTAGTAGCTCGCCGTGCTGCGCGGCAACGGCTCGCGACCGCGAATCCGGTCGGCGATCTTCTCGGCCAGCATGATGGTGGTGGCGTTGAGGTTGCCGGTGATGATCTGCGGCATGATCGAGGCATCCACCACGCGCAACCCGTCCACTCCATGCACACGGCCCTGCCCGTCGACCACGGCCATGTCGTCGGTGCCCATCCTGCAGGAGCAGGACGGGTGATAGGCCGTCTCCGCGTGCTCGCGGACGAAGGCGTCCAGCTCGGCGTCGCTCTGCGCCTCCACGCCCGGATTCAACTCGCGACCACGGTAAGGATCGAGCGCGGGCTGCGCGATGATCTCGCGGGTGATGCGGATGGCATCGCGAAACTCGCGCCAGTCCTGCTCGTGGGCCATGTAGTTGAACAGGATGCTGGGGTCGACCCGCGGATCGGTGGAGCGAATCTCGATGCGCCCGCGACTGGGTGAACGCATCGAGCCGACGTGGGCCTGGAAGCTGTGGCCGTCATGGGCGTTGCTGCCGTTGTAGCTGACCGCCACCGGCAGGAAGTGGAACTGGATGTTCGGCCATTCGAACTCGTCGCTGCTGCGGATGAAGCCGCCGGCCTCGAACTGGTTGCTGGCACCGATGCCGCTGCCGAGGAACAGCCACTCGGCGCCGATCGCCGGCTGGTTCCACCACTTGAGCGCCGGGTACAGCGACACCGGCTTCAGGCACTCGAACTGCAGGTACATCTCCAGGTGGTCCTGCAGGTTCTGGCCTACGCCGGGCAACTCCTGCACCAGCGTGACGCCGAGCTTCTTCAGCAACGCGCCAGGGCCGACCCCCGAACGCTGCAGGATCTGCGGCGAGGCGATGGCGCCGCCGCACAGCAGCACTTCGCGGCGCGCGCGCGCAACGTGGGGCCGCTCGCTGCCGCGCAGGTAACGTACGCCGACGGCACGCTTGCCCTCGAACAGCACGCGGTCGGTGACGGCATGGGTATGGATGGTCAGGTTCGGCCGCTCCTTGGCCTGGTCCAGATAACCGCGCGCCGTGCTGGCGCGCCGGCCCTGGGGCGTGACGGTGCGATCCATCGGGCCGAAGCCTTCCTGCTGGTAGCCGTTGAGGTCATCGGTACGCGGATAGCCAGCCTGCACGCCCGCTTCCACCATGGCATGGAACAGCTCGTTGTTGTCGGCCTTGGGCGTGGTCACGCTGACCGGGCCGTCGCCGCCGTGGTAGTCGTTGGGGCCGATGTCGCGCGACTCGGCCTTGCGGAAGTACGGCAGGCAGTTGAGGTAGGTCCAGTCCTCCAGCCCCGGTGCCTTGGCCCAGTTGTCGTAGTCCAGTGCGTTGCCGCGGATGTAGCACATGCCGTTGATCAGCGAGGAACCGCCCAGGCCCTTGCCGCGGCCGCAGTCCATGCGGCGATTGTTCATGTGCGGTTCGGGATCGGTCTTGTAGGCCCAGTTGTAGCGCGTGCCCTGCAGCGGATATGCCAGCGCGGCAGGCATCTGGGTGCGGAAATCCAGCCGATAGTCCGGGCCGCCGGCTTCCAGCAGCAGTACGCTGACCTCGGCGTCCTCGGTCAGGCGCGCGGCCAGCACATTACCGGCCGAACCCGCGCCGATGATGATGTAGTCGTATTCCATGCGTCCTCCTTTCCCTCAGAACACCGAGGCGAACTCGCCCAGCTCCACCTGTACCGATTTGACCCGCGTGTAGTACGCCAGCGAGGCGATGCCGTTCTCGCGGCCGATGCCTGACTGCTTGTAGCCACCGACCGGCATCTGCGCCGGCGATTCGCCCCAGGTATTGATCCAGCAGATGCCGGCCTCGAGGCGATGGATGATGCGGTGCGCCCGCGCCAGGTCAGGGGTGACCACGCCCGCGGCCAGGCCGTACTCGGTGGCGTTGGCGCGACGGATGACCTCCTCTTCGTCCTGGTAGTCGAGCAGGCTCAGCACAGGACCGAAGATCTCTTCGCGCACGATGCTCATGTCGTCGCTGCAGTCGCTGAAGATGGTCGGGGCGACGAAGGCGCCCTTGGCGTACTCGCCCTCGGTCACCCGCTCGCCGCCACACAGAACGCGCGCGCCGGCGGCCTTGCCCTGGGCGATGTAGTCGAGCACCTTGTCCATGTGCGCGAAGCTGACCAACGGCCCGAAGTTGGTCGCCTCCTGCTGCGGATCACCCAGGCGAACGCGCTGCACGCGCTCCAGCAGCTTGGCCTCGAACGCCGCTTTCAGGCCCGTCGGGACGAAAACCCGGGTGCCGTTGGTGCACACCTGGCCGGAGCTGAAGAAGTTGGCCATGACCGCGATATCGGCTGCGCGATCCAGATCGGCATCCTCGCAGACGATCAGCGGCGACTTGCCGCCCAGCTCCATGGTCACCTCCTTCAGCGACGACGCCGCCGCACTGGCCATGACCTTCTTGCCGGTAGCCACGCCGCCGGTGAAAGACACTTTGACGATGCGTGGGTGCTCGGTGATCAGTGATCCGACACCGGCACCACTGCCGGTCAGCACGTTGAACACGCCATCGGGCAGCCCGGCCTCGCTGAAGATTTCCGCCAGTTTGAGCGCGCTCAGCGAGGTGACTTCGCTGGGTTTGAAGATCATCGCGTTGCCGGCGGCCAGCGCCGGAGCCGCCTTCCACAGGGCGATCTGGATCGGATAGTTCCAGGCGCCGATGCCGGCGACCACGCCAAGCGGCTCCCGTCGGGTGTAGACGAAGCTGCTGTCGCGCAGCGGAATCTGCTCACCCTCGATGGCCGGGGCAAGGCCCGCGTAGTACTCCAGCACGTCGGCGCCGGTGATGATATCAACGCTGCGGGTTTCGCTCAGCGGCTTGCCGGTATCCAGGGTTTCCAGCAGCGCCAGCTCGTCGTTGCGCTCGCGCAGCAGATCGACCGCTCGACGCATGATTCGCGCCCGCTCGATACCGGTCAGTGCAGCCCAGATGTGCTGGCCCCGCTCGGCGCTTTCGACCGCGCGCTCCAGGTCGGCCGCACCGGCCTCAGCCACATCGGCCAGGACTTCGCCGTTGGCCGGGTTGATGCTCTGGAAGGTCTGGTTGCTGCTGGCGTCGACGTAGCCGCCATGGATATAGAGTTGCTGCCGTGGAAAACGGGCCATGTTCTAGCTCCTGTGATCGAGGCGACAGCGGATCGACGCTGCCGCGACGTGAATGGAACGCCCGGGGATCGCCCGGACGTGTGTGGTCAGGGCGTCGGTGTCGCTCCCGGGTTGGGCATGCCGCTTTCACCCCCACCGTTCTCGCGCTGCAGATGCAGGAAGTGCATGTGGTGTTCGTAGTGGTCGAGGACGTCCTCGATCAGCTGGCGCCGCGAGTAACCCATCAGGTCGTAACCCAGGCTGCCCTGACGCAGGTGCACCTCGAGCCGGTAGTAATCGGCCTTGCTGCTCTGGGTGCGCATGGCGAACGACGGCATGGTGCTGCGCACCGGCCAGATCTGATAGGTGAAATCCTGTTCGCTGCCCAGGTTGACGTTGAGGATCAGATGCTCGTTGCCCGGCTCGCCCTCGAGAATCTCCACCGGTACGCCCTTCTCGCCTAGCGCCTTTTTGATCTCTTCCATGGCCGGCCTGCCGACCTCCTTCAGATAACGGCGAATCTGCGACAGGCTGGGGAAGCTCATCGCCCGCGAAAGACGCTGGCTCCAGTTCATGTGGGCGTGCTCCAGCGTGGCTCGCCCGGACAGATATCCGGCAAGGCTCTTCTGGTAGCTGTCGGCCATTACCCCTTCAACATGCAGGGCCTTGAACAGCCCCACCATCATGAACAGCAGCACGATGGAGAACGGCAGCCCCATGATCACCACGGTGCCCTGCAGCGCCGTCAGGCCACCGGCGATCAGCAGCGCGAGGGTGAGCACGCCGATGATCGCGGCCCAGAGAATGCGCATCCACACCGGCGCATCGCTGTTCACATCCTTGAGGATGGAGGTGAAGTTCGACAGCACCAGCGAACCGGAGTCGCCCGAGGTGACGAAGAAGACGATGGCCAGGATGGTCACCACGATGGTGGTGATACCCGACCACGGCAGGCTCTGGAGGAACAGGTAGATCGATGAGCCAGGGTTGTTCATGGCCTGCTCGCCGAACTCCAGCGCGCCGCCCATGACCATCTCGATGGCGCTGTTACCCATGATCGACATCCAGGCCATCATGAAGGCCAGCGGCAGCAACAGCGTGCCGATGACGAACTCACGAATGGTCCGGCCGCGGGAAATGCGCGCCAGGAACAGCCCGACGAAAGGCCCCCAGGCGATCCACCAGGCCCAGAAGAACACCGTCCAGGCGTTCAGCCAGTCGGTCGGGCGCTGGTAGGCGTAGGTGTCCAGCGACAGGCTGATGAAGTTGGAGAAGTAGTCGCCGACATTCATCACCAGGGCATTGAGCAGGAACACCGAGTCGCCCACCACCAGCACGAACAACAGCAACAACACGGCCAGCAGCATGTTGAACTCGGAAAGCCGGCGAATGCCGCGCTCCACGCCGGTGGCCGCCGAGATGGCCGAGAACACCACGATCAGCACCACCAGCACGGCCTGGGTCAGGGTCCCTTCGGGGATGCCGAAGATGTAGTTGAGGCCGAAGTTCAGCTGGATGATGCCGATGCCCAGACTCGTGGCGATGCCGAAGATCGTGCCCAGCACGGCCGCGCCATCCACGGTGTGGCCGATCGGTCCATGGATGCGCTTGCCGAAGATCGGATACAGCGCCGAGCGGATCGACAGCGGCAGCCCCTGGCGAAAGCTGAAATAGGCCAGCGACATGCCCACCAGGGTGTACACGCCCCAACCGGACAGCCCCCAGTGCAGGAAGGTCAGCTCCATGGCGTGGCGTGCCGCCTGGGTGGTGCCGCCCTCACCTACCGGCGGCTCAAGAAACTGGGTGATCGGCTCGGCGATGCAGAAGAACAGCAGGTCGATGCCGATCCCGGCGGAAAACAGCATCGCCGCCCAGGTCACCACGTTGAATTCAGGTTTGGAGTGATCCGGCCCGAGGCGGATCTTGCCGTAACGACTGGTGGCGACGATCACCACGAACAGCAGGTACAGCAGCACGGCGAGAAAGTAGAACCAGCCGAAGCTGTTGGATATCCAGCCGAGTACCGTGTTGATGACCGCCAGCGAGCGATCGGTGAAGAACATCGTCCATACGGCGAATACCACGATGGCGATGGCGGAACCGTAGAACACTACGGGATTGATTCGATCAGCGGGCGCGTCGGAATCATTGGGCGAGAGCTCAGCCTCGTTCATCAGTTCTATCTCCTGAACTTGTTCTGGCTTTACGACATCGCAGTGCGACGTATTGCGGCAGGTAGCGTGCAATTCCATGGAAATTGCGCGGGCCTGATGGCGGGGCGGGCATGCAAGACGTGCTGTGCTGATGACAGCCATACCCTTCGGCGACAAGATCGCCGACAAAACAAAAGCGTTGATTTGCTCCGATCAGATGAAATAAGCGAGGCATCCTACACGATAAATGCCAATCCCGCGAACAAACCGAACCACCCACAGCCTGCTCGGTGCCGGCCAGCGCCTTCGCTACCCCGGCGTTCGGCAACGCGCAGCAGCGAACCGGTGAGCATCGCGGCGTGGCTGCGGCTGCATTTTCAGCGGTACAGACGCTGGCTTATGATCGGCCCCGCGTAACCAGGCGCTCCCTTCAACCTGCAGAGATGAACCTATGTCGTCCGATCCTCGTTTCACTGCCATGCCCGACGCCAACGGCTACTTCGGCCCCTACGGTGGCCAGCTGGTGCCGCCGCACCTCAAGCAGGCGATGGACGACATCAACCTGGCCTACGAAGAGATCCGCCAGCGCGAGGATTTCCAGCAGGAACTGGCGGCCCTGTTCGCCGACTACGTGGGCCGGCCGAGCCCGATCTTCCATGCCCGGCGCCTGTCCGAGCAGCTCGGTGGCGCGCAGATTCACCTGAAGCGCGAGGACCTGAATCACACCGGGGCACACAAGATCAATCACTGTCTGGGCGAGGCACTGCTTGCCCGGTTCATGGGCAAGACCAAGGTGATCGCCGAGACCGGCGCCGGCCAACACGGTGTCGCCCTGGCCACCGCCTGCGCGCTGGTGGGCATCCCCTGCGAAATCCACATGGGCCAGGTGGACATCGAGAAGGAACATCCCAACGTCACCAAGATGAAGATCCTCGGCTGCAAGCTGGTGGCGGTCACCCGAGGCGCGGCGACGCTCAAGGAAGCGGTGGACAGCGCCTTCGAGGAATACCTGAAGGATCCGCAGAACTACCTCTACGCCATCGGCTCGGTGGTAGGCCCGCATCCGTTCCCGAAGATGGTCCGCGATTTCCAGTCGATCATCGGTCAAGAGGCGCGCGGCCAGTTTCTCGCCAGGCATGGTCGCCTGCCGGACCAGGTGGTCGCCTGCGTCGGCGGCGGTTCCAATGCCATGGGCATCTTCACAGCCTTCCTGGAAGACGCCGCGGTCGAGCTGGTGGGCATCGAGCCGGCCGGCGAAAGCCTGGACAAGCCCGGCCGCCATTCGGCCACCCTGTCCAAGGGCAAACCCGGTGAACTGCACGGCATGGCCTGCTACGTGCTGGAAGATGCCGAGGGCAACCCGTCCGCAGTGCACTCCATCGCCTCCGGCCTGGACTATCCCGGCGTCGGCCCTCAGCACAGCTACCTCAAGGACATCGGCCGGGTGAACTACCAGACCGCGACGGACCAGGAGTGCCTGGATGCCTTCATGACCCTGTCGCGCGTCGAAGGCATCATCCCCGCTCTGGAAAGTGCCCACGCGGTGGCCTGGGCGATTCGCACCGCGCCGAGGCTGGGCAAGGACAGCCACATCCTGGTCAATCTGTCCGGCCGCGGCGACAAGGATGCCGACTACGTCGCCAAGCTGCTCGGCCTGTAAGCCTCTGGCGCCGGGCCGCCACCTCCCGAGAGGACGCGGCCCGACGTCGCGCAGCGCGGCGCCATAGCGGGTAAGATGCGCAGCCGCCCGTCCGTATCCAGGCCTGCCCCATGCAACACAGCGTCTCGCCGATCGGCTACGTCCGTTCCTGCTTCAAGGAAAAGTTCGCCATTCCGCGCCAACCCAGCCTGGCCCCGGCCGCACGCGGCGTGCTGGAACTGCTGCCGCCGTTCGACAAGGGCGATGCGGTGGCCGGACTCGAACAGGTCAGCCATGTATGGCTGCTGTTCCTCTTCCATCAGGCGCTGGAAAGCACACCACGTCTCAAGGTGCGACCGCCGCGCCTGGGCGGCAATCGCATGGTCGGCGTGTTCGCCACCCGCGCGACGCATCGCCCCAACGGAATCGGTCAATCGGTGGTCAGGCTGGATCGCGTCGAAGCGGATCGGCTGTTCATCTCCGGCATCGACCTGCTGGATGGCACGCCGGTGCTGGACATCAAGCCCTATGTTCCCTACGCCGATGCCCTGCCGGATGCGCGCAACGACATGGCTGCGGACGCGCCGACACTGATCGAGGTGCAGTGGACCGAAAGCGGGTTGCTGCAGGCCCACCGCGAAGCGCTGCGGCTCGGCGAGCCACTGCTGGAACTCATCGAGCAATGCCTGGCGCAGGACCCGCGCCCCGCGTACCAGAAGCCGGAGCCCGAGCGGCGCTACGGCGCGCAGTTCTGGGATGTCGACGTGCGCTGGCACTACCCTGCGCCGGACACGATCCGCGTGCTCGAGGTGATACCCGCGACGCCGCGACCGACCTGAGGCCGGCGCGGCGCGACCTCACTTGCCAGCCGGGGTCAGCAACAGACGCTGCGTGCCATAGACCTTGTCGAGATTCCCCGTCTTGAACGGGAAGCTCAGGTACTGCGCCTTCAGCCACGCCTCGATGCCGTCGGCGTAGTGCGGGCTGGCCGGGTTGCCGGATTGGCCCGAACTGTTCAGCCCGATCATCGGTTCGTCCAGTCCGAAGTCGACGATGATGCGCATTGCCGGGATCAGCCAGGTATCGAAGTCCGTGCCCAGGTGATAGGCCGAGGCATTCAGCGTGCTGTGATCGCCGCCCATGGCATAGGGACCACGATCGAGGTAGTTGCCGATGGCGTGGATTCTGCTGCGCTGGCCGGCCGCCATGTGCGGTGCCAGCTGCGTCGCGCCGGAGGTCCAGCGAGCGGTATGCAGCTTGCCCCATTGCCAGGCGCTGCGCTCGTTGCCCAGACGGGTTTCCAGCAAACTCACCGCAGCGGCCAGGCTGCGCGCCAGGATCGCCGGTTTGTCTTCGCTCTGCGCGGTGCGCTGGTCGTTCCAGAACGGGCTGTCTTCGCGGCCGAGCAGATGGTCCGCCTGGGCCGAATAGGAAGTGTTGGCGGTCTGTACCAGCGCACGCCAGGCCGGCGAGTCCTCAGGCCCCAGTTCGTCGAGGAAGATGTGCCGCGCACTCTCGTGCAGGAAGGCGCCATACAGCGCGGCGTTGGCCGAATCGGCCGCGAGCTTGCCATCGAAGGCGAGCAACCGATCCAGCGCCTCGCGCGCCTTGCTGCGTTCGGCGGCCGGCAGGCCATCGATCGCCTGGCGCAGCGGCCCGGCCATGCCCGGCGCCTCGAACATCGCCCTGAGCTTGGCAGCGAACGGCGTGACCTGGTCGTACTGCATGGCGATGGTGCTGCGGGTGTCATGCTTGCCCCGCCCGGCCAGCTCCGCCAGTCGCTCGTAGCGCTCCGGGCCGTACCAGGAGCTGGACAGCTGCATGCCATAGCCGCGCGGCACGCTGCGCTGGTTGGCGGTGCCTAGCCAGCCCTGGAACGGGTCCTGGTCGTAGGGATGCAGCATCGGGTCGGCATAGCCATCCCAGTCGTAGCGACCGTCCCAGCCCGGCGACGGCACCAGCCCCAGCCCCTCGCGACGGTTGGGGAAGCGCCCGGTCACCTGCCAGCCAATGCCCTGCTGGTCGGCGAACACCAGATTGAGCGCGGCGGCGCGAATCTCCCGGGTCGCCTCGAAGGCCTGGTCCACCGACTGCGCGCGGGACAGGTCGAAGAAGGCGTCCAGCGTGCGATCGGCTTCCAGCTGCGTGGTCTTCAGGGCCAGGCCGTAGCCACTACCGAGCTGCAACGGTTGCAGCGGGTGCTTGCGCTCGCCGAGTACGCTGTTGAGCAGCGGGCCGTTGCGGGTCTCGAAAATGGTCTCGCGGATCGGCCGCTCGCCCTTGACGAAGTAGGTCTCGTGGCGCTCGCGGGCCGGCAGCCATTTGCCGTCGGCCAGGTACATCAGCCGCGAGCCTTCGCGACGCACCTGCTCGAGATAGAGGTCCTGGTTGTCGCCCATGACCATGGTCATGCCCCAGCCGAGCTTGCCGTTGAAGCCCGCCACCACGGCGGGGACGCCTGCGATGGTGACACCCGCCGCCTGGAACTTCGGTGCGCGGATCTGCATGAAATTCCAGTACGAGGGCATCGACAGCGGCAGGTGCGTGTCGTTGGCCAGGATCGGCTTGCCGCTGCGTGTGTTGCTGCCGGCGATGGCCCAGTTGTTGGAAGCCGCCATGCCGGCCGGCGTCAGAGCCGCCAGCGGCTGTGTGGCACGTTCGAGTGCCGCCAGCCCGGGCACATTGCCACCCAGCTTCAAGCCCTTGAGCTTGTCCGCCTCGTCGAACGGCAGCACCTCGTCCGGGTAGATGGGCAACAGCCAGGCCAGCTTGTCGCTGCCCACTTTCTGCGCCATCAGCAACGCGGCGACCTCTTCCTGCAGGTTCTGCGAAAGGCCGAAATTGAGCAGACAGAACACCAGCACCGAATCCTCGGGCTTCCAGTACTCCGGTTTGTAGCCGGACTCGGCGAGGTCCATCGGCAGCTTGTCGCGATGACGATACAGGTAGGCGTTCACGCCACGGGCGTACACCTCGAAGAACTTTTTCATCCTCGGCGAGGATTCACGGTACAGCAGCTCGGCGCTCTGGCGCAGATTGACCGCCCGCATGAAACGGTCGGTCTCCAGCACGCCCGGGCCGACCATTTCCGCCAGGCGGCCCTGGGCCATCAACCGAAGGCTGACCATCTGGCTCAGTCGATCGGTGGCGTGGACGTATCCCATGGCAAACAGCGCATCGTGAAACGACGAGGTTTCGATCAGCGGCATGCCCATGGAATTGCGCCGGATGCTCGCACTGCCCGCCAGTCCGGTCAGCGGTTGAATGCCCTGTGCCGGCGGCAGACTGGCGCTGTAGCGGTTATCGAGATAGGCCTGACAACCGCCGAGGCCGGCCAGGCCGAGCGCGGCCCCCAGCGTCAGGCGAACCAGGGCGTACGGCAGACGCAGAGACATCGAAGACTCCTGTGCGGGCTTGGCGAGGATGGTGCTAACAGATTAGAGGGCGTACGGCGAAGAAGGTCGGTCAGGCCGCGTCGCGCGATTTTGGCAGAGCCTCGTCGAGCAGCCAACGGGCCGAGCGGCGCGCCTCTGCCTTGTGCCGCAGTTCCAGCGCGCTGAACTGCGCTTCGTGGCGACGGCGCTCGCTCTTGTCCAGGGCCTTCCAGGCGGCATGGGTCGGCACCTGTTCGGTGGCCTCGAACAACTGCTGGAACACCTGACAGCGCGGATGTTGCCCGAGCTCGGCGTCGTAATTGTCGAGCAGCACCTTGATGCGGATGGCGCCCTCGATGAGCGGCAGCTGCTCGTCCAGCAGACAGCTGGCGAGAATCCGCAGATCCTCCGCCAGCGCCGTCTGCTGTTTTTCCTTCAGCTCGGCTTGCTGCCGTTCATTGCGCCAGACACGGCGCCAGAGATACAGCGCATAGCCCGCCAGCGCGGCGATCAGCAGCGTGGCGGCGGCGAACAGGCTCATGGAAAGTGTCATGACAGGCTCAGGCGCCGTGGCACTTCTTGTATTTCTTCTGGCTGCCGCAAGGGCACGGGTCGTTGCGTCCGACGTCCTTCAGCGGATTACGCACCGGCTCGTGGCCATGATTGCAATGCGGACCGTGAACGTGGTGATGGTCATGGTCGTGATCGTGGTTGCAGTCGGGACCATGCACATGGGGCTCGTGACTCATCTGGGTACTACTCCGGAATAAAGTTGCCCGGGATTATCTCGCCATTGCTGGAAATGTGCACGCGTCGCCCGGCCATCAGCCCGGTCTTGAGCTCGCCGGCCAGTCGGTAGTTGATTGGTCGATCCGGTTTTTCCAGCAGCCGCACGATGTACTTCATATGCCGCCACAGGTTGGTATGCACCGGCACTTCGTAATATTCGAAACTGTTGGCGGGAACGGTCAGCCAACCGCTGGACTCGCCGCTGGCCAGCTCCACGTCGTTGAGATGGACGGTATAGATGAGGCCGCGTACAGGCAGGCTGCGATCGTTGGGGTTGTCGATGCGAAAACGCAGCATGAACTGCTGTTCCAGCAGCCGCGCCTTGATGATATCGACCTTGGTGAGTTCGACTTTCGGGTCCTTGAAGTTACCCGAGAACCAGGTCGAACAACCGGCCATGCCGCCAAGCAGCGTCAGCAACACGACCGTTCTTAGAATTCTTATTGTGTGTGCCTGGCAAGACATTCCGGTACTCCAAAGGACGGCCAAGTGTAGCAAGCAGCATCTTCACCGCAATGGGGTGCCGCCGCAAAAATACCAGTCTCAGGCCGCATTATGACAACGTCGTGGCAGGCAGCCGCCCGGACCGCGCGCACCGGCCTGAAGAGCAGTCAACCGGCCAACATCCGCGCCAGGACCAGTCGGGCCTTGCCGATGCCCGCAGCGAGCGCCGCCTCGATCTGCGCCATGGTGATCACCCCGCTCGCCTTGCCCGCAGCCGGATTGACCACCAGCGCCAGGCAGGCGTACGGCAGTTCCAGCTCGCGGGCTAGAGCCGCCTCGGGCATGCCGGTCATGCCCACGATGTCGCATCCGTCGCGCTCCATCCGAACGATTTCCGCCACGGTTTCCAGGCGCGGGCCCTGGGTGCAGCCGTAAACACCGTGACTGCTGAAGGCGAAACCCTCTGCCGCCAGCGCGCCGATCAGCCGTTCGCGCAGCGCTTCGTCGTACGGATAGCTGAAATCGATATGCGTCACATGATCGATGTCACCCTCGAAGAAGGTCTGCTCACGACCATAGGTGTAATCGATGATCTGGTGCGGCACGCAGAAATGCCCGGACCCCATCGCCGCGTGAATGCCACCCACTGCATTGACCGCGAGCACCGCGTCAGCGCCCGCCTGCTTCAATGCCCAGAGGTTGGCGCGATAGTTCACCTGGTGAGGCGGCACACGATGCGGATGGCCGTGCCGCGCAAGGAACAGCACCTCGCGACCGCCATACTCGCCCCGCAGGATTTCCGCAGAGGGACGTCCATAGGGCGTATCGATCAGCTGTGCGCGGTGCAGCTTGAAGCCGGTCAACTGGGTCAGGCCGGTGCCGCCGATGATGGCATGGACAGTCATGGGGATTCCTTGAAAAGAGAACGATCAGTCAATCAGATCGGCAGCCTTCAGCGCGCCGATGGCGTCCAGCCAGCGAGGGTTCTGCTTGTAGTCCGCCGGGCAACCCGCCCGGCCACGCATTCCCGCCAGCGCGGTCGACGGCGTGACCTTCAAGCGCTGCAGCGCAGTCAGCGCCAGCTCTGCGGCCGCACGATCGTTGCAGACCAGCCCCATGTCGCAACCAGCGCCCAGAGCGGATTCGATCCGCTGCGCCGCGTCGCCTGCGACATGCGCTCCGGCCATCGAGAGATCGTCGCTGAAGATCACGCCTTTGAAGCCCAGCTCGTTGCGCAGGATGTCCTGCAACCAGCGCCGGGAAAAACCGGCGGGCTGCTCGTCGACCTGAGGATAGATGACATGCGCCGGCATGATCGCATCGAGCGTGCCACTCAGCGCCATAAAGGGAATCAGATCACAGCGGCGCAGCTCGTCGAGGCTGCGCTCATCCACCGGTATCGCGACATGCGAATCGGCCTCAGCCCAGCCGTGCCCGGGGAAGTGCTTGCCAGTGGCGGCCATGCCGGCGGCATGCATGCCGCGAATAAAGGCGTCGATCAGCGTCACCGCGACCTGCGGTTCACCCTCGAAGGCGCGCGCACCTACCACCGCGCTGCGCTGATGATCCAGATCGAGAACCGGCGCGAAGCTGAAATCCAGGCCCACCGCAAGCACCTCGCTGGCCATGACCCAGCCACAGGCTTCGGCCAGCCTGGGAGCGTCGGTGCAACGCGCTAGTTCGCGCATCGCCGGAAGCCGTACGAAACCCTGGCGCAGCCGCTGCACGCGGCCGCCTTCCTGATCCACCGCCAGCAGCAGATCGGGGCGCACGGCGCGGATCGCACGGCACAGTTCCTCCACTTGTCGCGGACACTCGATATTGCGAGCGAAAAGAATGAGCCCACCCACTTCGGGTTGGCGCAGCAGGTGCCGATCCTCGGCAGTCAGCCAGGTACCGGCGATGTCCAGCATCAATGAACCGTGCATACAGACGCAGATCCTTATTCGAGTTCAGCGGCAACCCAGTTCGGGCAAGGTGCCTCGGTGATGCGCACCTGACAGTGAGGCGGCACCCTGGGAAAAAGTTGCAGCAGATCGGCATTGCGCATACGCACGCAACCGTGGGAAAGCGGCACACTCATAGGTTCGCAATCGGGCGTGCCGTGGATGTAGATGTAGCGGCGGAAGGTGTCGACCTGCCCCATCCGGTTGACGCCCGGCTCGCAACCGCTGAGCCAGAGGATGCGGGTCAGGATCCAGTCGCGCCCGGGAAACGCCGCATGCAGCTCGGGCGTCCAGATTTCACCGGTCCAGCGGCGCCCGCGCAACACCGCCCCTTCGGGCAGGCCATCACCGATGCGCGCACGCACCTGATGCACGCCGCGCGGCGTACAGCCGGAACCATTCTGTTCGCCGACACCGTTACGAGCGGTGGACACCGGAAAGCGCAGACGCAGCTGCCCGCCGGCAAAGCCGTAAAGCTGCTGGTCAGCGATGGAGATATGCAGAAGATCGAGAAAGGCCATGGGCGGCTAGCTTAGCCGATCACCCGGCAGGCTTGTAGCTCAAGCCTTCGCCGGGATGGCCACGGCGTTGCGCCGCGCGATCGGTTGCGCCGCCGCCAGGGTATTGTCATCGATACCGCTGTCGGCACGCATGCCGGCGGCCAGGAACGGCACCATCATGCGCATCACCTGCTCGATGGAAGTCCGAACGCCGAAATCGTTCTCGGAGATCGCACGCAGCGCCTTGATACCGGACATGCTGAATGCCGCAGCCCCGAGCATGAAGTGCACGCGCCAGAACAGCTCGATGGGCGGAATGGCCGGCGCGGCGTCGTGAACCTTGAGCATGTAACGACGGAACACCTTGCCGTACATGTCTTCCAGGTAGCGCCGCAGGTGGCCCTGGCTCTGACTGAAGGACAAGCCCAGCAGGCGCATGAAGATCGACAGGTCGTCGCCGCTACGCGGCTTGACCGCCAATGCCTGCTCCACGAGGATTTCCAGGAGCTCCTCGAGCGTGTCCTTCTTGTCGGTGAGCGCCTCGCGGCGATCCAGCTCACGCTCCAGGCTGGCACAGAACGGCCCGAGGAAACGCGAGAACACCGCCTGGATGAGCGCCTTCTTCGAACCGAAGTGATAGTTGACCGCCGCGAGGTTGACCCCAGCCTTGCTGGTGATCAGACGAAGCGAGGTCTCGGCGAAGCCTTTTTCCGCGAACAGCTGTTCCGCTGCATCAAGAATGCGCTCAACTGTTTCCGACTGCGCCATGCCCCCTCCGAAAGACAAACAACTGTTTGAAACTTACGTTTCACCGACCGGCAAGTCAACCACGAAACGCCGCGTGGCACTAGCGTCATTGTCGCAGACGCACTGCCCAGCCCGCCGGCTGACCCGACATGAAACATTCATTGCCAAGGCCGGATCACTGTATATAATCCCAGTCACTGTATAAAAGAACAGAGACCGACATGATCAAGCTGACGCCTCGCCAGACGGAAATTCTCGCCTTCATCAAGCGCTGCCTGGAAGACAACGGTTATCCGCCAACCCGCGCGGAGATCGCTCAGGAGCTCGGCTTCAAGTCGCCCAATGCCGCGGAGGAGCACCTCAAGGCGCTCGCCCGCAAAGGCGCCATCGAGATGACGCCCGGCGCCTCCCGCGGGATACGTATTCCCGACTTCGAGCCCGCACCTGCCGAAACCGGCTTGCCCATCATCGGCCGCGTCGCTGCTGGCGCACCGATACTGGCCCAGCAGCATGTCGAGGAATCCTGCCAGATCAGCCCCGCCTTTTTCCATCCGCGCGCCGATTATCTGCTGCGTGTGCACGGCATGAGCATGAAGGACATCGGCATTTACGACGGTGACCTGCTGGCCGTGCACACCACCCGTGAGGCCCGCAACGGCCAGATCGTGGTGGCGCGGGTCGGCGATGAGGTGACCGTCAAGCGTTTCAAGCGCGACGGCAAGAAGGTCTGGCTGCTGGCGGAGAACCCGGAATTCGCCCCCATCGAAGTCGACCTCGAACATCAGGAATTGGTTATCGAAGGCTTGAGTGTCGGCGTCATACGCCGCTGAGGAGAAGGTTATGCAGTACCAGACCAGCACTTCCCGGCCCCAACTATCGCTGTTCGACGGTGTCATCGCACAAAGCCTGGCACCTTTCGGCAGCCTTGCACCGCGCAGCAAACCCGAGCAGGAGAAAAAGGATCACCTGAGCGAGTTGAGCCTCAGCGGCAGCAGTCAGCACTGCCATCTGCTGCTCACGCCGATCCTGCGCGAACTCGGCGACGCGACGGACAGCCGCTGGCTGACACTGATCGCGCCGCCCGCCTTCCTTTCACAGAGCTTCCTGCGCAAGTGCGGCCTGAACCGCGAGCGCATCATCCTGCTGCAACCACGCAACGCGGAAGGCGCGCTGGAACTCGCGTGCAAGGCGCTGGCGTCCGGCTGCAGCCATACCGTCATCAGCTGGCTCGGCCAGATCGACGACGCGACACGCAGCAAGCTGCGCAACGCCGCCAGCCTGGGCGGGGCGCAGAGCCTGAACATTCGTCTGGGTTGTTGAGTGGCGGCGGGCACAAGGACGTGCTGCCTGTTGTGAAGTGAAGGCCGAGCCCCGGAGCAGCTGCGCTCAGTGCAGAACGCGCGGCTCGTCTGCATCGTGGTCGAAATCGCCTTCTGTCATCCGACCCGCCATCTGAACGCCAACATTAAACATCGCCTTGGCAATCTCCACATGCTGCCCCTGCAGGAAGAGCTTGGCGTCGTCGGAAAAGTCGAGCGTGACCAACACCTCTTCGTCCTCGGCACGACGAAGCACGATGCGCCCGTCTGGTAGCTCGACGATTTCCAGAAAAGATGTAGGCATGGATCAGCTCCGCGTGAAAGGCCGCCATTGTAGCAGCCGGTCGCCGTCGCGGCAGCCTTTGGCGCTTCAGGCCACCAGTCCGGCGCGCTGCTGGGCGCACACCTCGTGCGTTGCGCCCCGAAAATGACGTGCCCAAGGCGGATCGGCAACGTAGCATGCGCTGAAAAAAGCGCGCGCATCTCTGCGCCGGGACAAGGAATCGTGCATGACCACCCGCACCTTGCTGCTCACCGCTCTGGCCATGCTGGCGTTCGCCGGCAACTCGATCCTCTGTCGGATCGCGCTGCGGGACACCGCCATCGATCCAGCCAGCTTCACCGGCCTGCGGATAGTCGCCGGAGCGCTCACTCTATGGCTGCTGTTGCGCGTCGACAGGGCCGACCAGCCCCTAGGGGGTGACTGGGTCGGTGCCATGGCGCTGTTCGTCTACGCGGCCTGTTTTTCCTTTGCCTATATCGACCTGGACGCTGGCGCCGGCGCACTGCTGCTGTTCGGTGCCGTACAGCTGAGCATGCTTGCCTGGGGCTTGCTGAGAGGCGAGCGTTTCAGCGCCGGGCAGCTCGCCGGCCTGCTGCTGGCGGTCAGTGGATTGGTGATCCTGCTGCTCCCGGGGAGCAGCACCCCGCCCTTGGATGGCGCTTTGCTGATGATCCTGTCCGGCATCGCCTGGGGCGTCTATTCGCTCCGTGGACGTGGTGCAGCCACACCGCTTGCAGCCACTGCGGGTAATTTTCTCCGGGCGGTTCCATTGGCGGCGGTGCTCTGCCTGCTTTCGCTGGGCCAGCAGACGTGGGATTGGCCGGGCGTGGCCTACGCGCTGCTTTCCGGGGCGCTGACGTCAGGGGTCGGCTATGCCATCTGGTACGCCGCCCTGCCCGGTCTGGCGGCGATACAGGCCGCCAGCGTGCAACTCAGCGTTCCGCTACTGGCGGCCATTGCCGGTGCCGTGCTGCTGGGCGAAGCGATGACCACAACGCTACTGTTGGCCGGCACCGCGATTCTGGGCGGCATCGCCCTGGTCCTGCGCATCAGGCATCGCCATTAGCCCGGCGTCGCCGGTTACCACTCAGTGAGCGATTCGCGAAAGCGCAGCGCCAGCCCCTTGAGGTTCTGCCGCCACGCTTCCAGCTCGGCGCGGGTCAGCGGCGGAGTCTCGTCCTCGACGGTGACCGCCTCGATCAATGGCTGCCGCGGATCGGTCTTGGCCTTGGCCGGGGCGCGCGGCGGCTGGAACAGCTGACGATAGGCGGCCAGCAACTGCCCGAGCCAGGTACTCGGCTGTTCCGACAGTTCCAGCAGCTCGGCGAGCTCCGGACTCGGCGCGGCCTCTAGAACGCTGCGCGTCAGGAACGCCTCCACCACCGGCGCATCGGCGCCCGGCGAGCGATAGTAGCCGGCGATCTCGTGGCAAAGGCCGAGCAACGCGCCGTACAGGTGAAACAGACACGCCTCGCGCTCGGCCTGGATAAGCCCCTGAGAGTTCATCGAGGCAGTCTCTTCGGCCTTGCGCCAGCTTTCCAGCGAGAGGCCTGCAAAGAAGATCTTCTGGTTGGTACGGGTGTAGAGCTCGTGAGCCATGGCATGCTCTCCGGAAGAGAATGTGCAGAGAATGGACCTTCGACGAACGCCGCACCAGAGCGAACGACGAACAGACGGCGTGGGCGTGAGGCAATCAACCCGACCGACTCGCCTGGCGAGTCGGTCGAGCCAGGATCAGCGCTTGTCTTCGACCTGCCACTTGCCGCCGTCGTAGAACGCCTTCCAGCCGGTGGGCTTGCCATCCACTTCGCTCTGCACGTACTGCTCCTTGGTCTTGCGGCTGAAGCGGATCACCGCCGGGCGGCCGTCCGGGTCCTGCTGCGGTGCCTGGAGCAGGAAGTGGTACTTGGGATCGATCTCGTCCTTGTGGGGAATCAGCTCTCGCACCAACGGCGCGCGGGTCTCGCGATTCTTCGGGAACTGGCTGGCAGCCAGGAACAACCCGGAAGCGCCATCGCGCAGTACGTAGGTATCGTCGACCTTCTCGCACTTGAGCTCCGGCATCTTCACCGCATCCATCTTCGGCGGCGCCGGCTCGCCATTCTTCAGCAGCTTGCGGGTGTTCTTGCATTCGGCATTGGTGCAGCCGAAGAACTTGCCGAAACGACCGGTCTTGAGCTGCATCTCGCTGCCGCACTTGTCGCATTCCAGGCTTGGCCCCTCGTACCCCTTGATACGGTACTGACCTTCCTCGATCTCGTAGCCGGAGCAGTCCGGGTTGTTGCCGCAGATGTGCAGCTTGTGCGTCTCGTCGAGCAGGTAGGCATCCATCGCGGTGCTGCAGATCGGGCAGCGATGCTTGCCCAGCAGCACGCGGGATTCGGACTCACCCTCGTCATCCGCGGCGATCTCGTCACCCGGAATGAGGTTCACCGTGGACTTGCAGCGCTCCTTCGGCGGCAGGCTGTAGCCGGAACAACCAAGGAACACGCCGGTGGACGCGGTGCGGATCATCATCGGCCGGCCGCAGACCTTGCACGGGATGTCCGTCAGGGTCGGCTGGTTGGCACGCATGCCATTCTCGCTGGACTCGGCGACCTCGAGCTTCTTGCGGAAATCACCGTAGAACTCGTCCAGCACATGCTTCCAGTCGCGCTCGCCCTGGGCGACGTCGTCCAGATGCTCTTCCATGCCAGCGGTGAAGCCATAGTCCATCAGGTTGTTGAAACTCTCGGAGAGGCGTTCGGTGACGATGTCGCCCATCTTTTCCGAGTAGAAACGGCGATTGTGCAGCGAGACGTAGCCCCGATCCTGGATGGTGGAAATGATCGCCGCATAGGTGGATGGCCGGCCGATGCCGCGCTTCTCCATCTCCTTGACCAGACTGGCTTCGGAATAGCGGGCCGGCGGCTTGGTGAAGTGCTGGCTCGGGTCGAGCTTGAGCAGCTTCATGGCGTCGCCCTTGCTCATTTCCGGCAGCACGTCGTCCTCGCCAGCCTTGCTCTGCTGCGGCATGACCTTGGTGTAGCCGTCGAACTTGAGGATGCGCCCCTTGGCACGCAGCTCGAAGTCACCGGCCTCGACCGTCACGCTGGTGGACAGGTACTGCGCCGGCGGCATCTGGCAGGCGACGAATTGGCGCCAGATCAGCTCATACAGGCGCTCGGCATCGCGCTCCATGCCGGACAGCTGGTTCGGCCGCAGGTTGACATCGGACGGGCGAATCGCCTCGTGCGCTTCCTGGGCGCCCTCCTTGCTCGAATACAGGTTCGGCTTTTCGGGCAGGTACTTGTTACCGAACTCGCCTTCGATGAAACCGCGCACCATGCTGATGGCGTCGGCCGACAGGTTGGTCGAGTCGGTACGCATGTAGGTGATGTAACCGGCTTCGTACAAGCGCTGGGCCATCATCATGGTCTTCTTCACGCCGAAGCCGAGGCGATTGCTCGCCGCCTGCTGCAGGGTCGAGGTGATGAAGGGCGCCGAAGGCTTGCTGCTGGTCGGCTTGTCCTCACGCTTGGTCACGCTGTAGCTGGCGCCCTTGAGCTTCTCCAGCGCAGCATTGGCCTGCGCCTCGTTCAGCGGCTTGAACGCCTCGCCCTTCTCGCGGGCGACTTCGAAGCGCACCTTGGCCTGCTGGGCAGTCGCCAGGTCGGCATGAACTTCCCAGTATTCTTCCGGGACGAAGGCGCGGATCTCGCGCTCGCGCTCGACCACCAGTTTCACCGCCACCGACTGCACGCGACCGGCAGACAGGCCGCGGGCGATCTTCGCCCAGAGCAGCGGCGAAACCATGTAGCCAACCACCCGATCGAGGAAGCGCCGCGCCTGCTGGGCGTTGACGCGATTCAGATCGAGCTCGCCCGGTTGGGAAAAGGCCTCCTGAATCGCCTTCTTGGTGATCTCGTTGAACACCACGCGCTTGTAACGGCTGTCATCGCCACCGATGGATTCACGCAGGTGCCAGGCGATGGCCTCCCCTTCTCTATCCAAGTCGGTCGCGAGATAGATGGTGTCGGCTTCCTTGGCCAGGCGGCGCAGCTCCTCGATGACCTTTTCCTTGCCGGGCAGGATCTCGTACTTGGCCTTCCAGCCATGTTCCGGATCGACGCCCATGCGCGCGATCAGTTGACGCTTGGCCTTCTCCTTGGGCGACAGCGCAGGCGCTTCGGCCGCCGCAGCCTTGCCGCGCTTGACCGGCTCCTTGTTGGCCGAGCCGCTGGTGGGAAGGTCGCGGATGTGGCCGATACTCGACTTCACCACGTACTGGTTGCCCAAATACTTGTTGATTGTCTTGGCCTTGGCCGGTGATTCCACGATGACCAGCGATTTACCCATGGAGAGGAGAGTTCCTGAATCTAGAGGTGAACAGAGGCGGCGCCTCCGGCAGTTTGAATACCCGTGCCGTCGGTAATCGGCAAGGCATCAGCGAACGTTCGTGCGCGTTTTGCGAACGGGGCGGCTCTGCAGGATATTCCTGCTCGGCTCGGCCTGGCGCGGACCAGAGCGACGATTCGAGGCCATGAACCGGACGCCGGGGTTAGCGCTCTGTCTAAAAAGCACCGCTATATATAGTGGCGATGGAGCTGAGGTCAAGCGCGGCACTGGTAGCCCTGTGCCAGCTCAATCCCGAAAAACGCTGGGCTCGGCTTCGATCAGCGCGAACCTCGGCACCGTTTCACCGTTGACCTCGACCGTCTCGGTAAACATCGACAGTGGCCGCACCCAGAGTCCGCGCTCGCCATACAGCGCCTGGTAGAACACCACCAGCTCCTCCGTCTCGGAGTGCCGGGCCACGGCGAATACGCGATACTCCGGCCCCTTGTAATGGCGATAACGCCCCGGCTGCAACTGCATGCCTACCTCCACACAAATACAAAAAAGAAAAACCGGGGCACCAGGCCCCGGCTTCCATGCACCGGCTGACAATCATATTCCCGCTCAGTCGCGAGATTGGCTGTCAGCCTAGCGCAGTCATTTGCATCTGTCTGTTAGACGCGTTCGAAGACCGTACTGATCCCCTGGCCCAGACCGATACACATGGTGGCGACACCGAGCGTACCGTTGTTCTGCTTCATCACGTTCAGCAGGGTGCCGGAGATACGCGCACCGGAGCAGCCGAACGGGTGACCCAGGGCGATGGCACCGCCGTGCAGGTTGACCTTCTCTTCCATCTTGTCGAGCAACTTGAGGTCCTTGAGCACCGGCAGGGCCTGTGCGGCGAAGGCTTCGTTCAGCTCGACGTGGCTGATGTCGTCCATGGTCAGACCGGCACGCTTGAGGGCCTTCTGGGTCGACGGAACCGGGCCGTAACCCATGATCGCCGGGTCCACGCCCGCCAGTGCCATGGCACGAACCACGGCCATCGGCTGCAAGCCGAGGTCCTTGGCGCGTTGGGCCGACATGACGATCATGCAGGACGCACCGTCGGTGATCTGCGAGGAGGTACCAGCGGTCACGGTGCCGCCCTTCGGGTTGAACGCCGGCTTGAGCTCGGCCAGACCCTCGAGGGTGGTTTCCGGGCGAATGGTCTCATCGTAGTCGAAGACCTTGAGGAAGCCGTTCTCGTCGTGACCTTCCATCGGGATGATCTCGTCCTTGAACTTGCCTTCCTGAGTCGCTTTCCATGCCAGCTGGTGCGAGCGGTAACCGAACTGGTCCTGGGCTTCACGCGTGATGCCGTGCATCTTGCCGAGCATCTCGGCGGTCAGACCCATCATGCCCGACGCCTTGGCCGCGTGCAGCGACAGCTGCGGGTTCGGGTCGACGCCATGCATCATGCTGACGTGGCCCATGTGCTCCACGCCACCGATGACGAACACGTCGCCGTTGTTGGTCTGGATCGCCTGCACGGCGGTGTGCAGCGCGCTCATGGACGAACCACACAGACGGCTCACGGTCTGGCCGGCGCTGGTGTGCGGAATGCGGGTCAGCAGCGACGCCATGCGGGCGATGTTCCAACCCTGCTCGAGGGTCTGGTTCACGCAGCCCCAGATCAC
Source organism: Stutzerimonas sp. LR2 (assembly GCF_055755175.1). Classification (NCBI taxonomy): domain Bacteria; kingdom Pseudomonadati; phylum Pseudomonadota; class Gammaproteobacteria; order Pseudomonadales; family Pseudomonadaceae; genus Stutzerimonas; species Stutzerimonas sp. LR2. Next base: position 43,773 of record NZ_JBVTRR010000007.1, on the reverse strand, counting down.
GTCCTCGACCTCGGCCGGGTCGATCTTCGGATTGCGCGCCAGCAGGCCGTCGATCAGCTGTGCGGACATAGTCTCGGCGCGGGTGTTACGGTGCATGCCGCCCTTGGAGCGCCCCATCGGGGTGCGACCGAAGTCGACGATGACTGCATCTCTTGGATTCAGGCTCATGAATTCTCTCTCCCTCGATTAACCGTAGAAGCGCTGGCCGTTGGCAGCCATCTCGCGCAGCTTCGCGGTCGGGTGGTACAGCGGGCCCAGGTCGGCGTACTTGTCGGCCATCGCGACGAACTCGGCGACGCCGATCGAATCGATGTAGCGCAGCGCGCCACCACGGAAGGGTGGGAAGCCAATGCCATAGATCAGGCCCATGTCGGCTTCGGCAGCGGTCTCGACGATGCCGTCTTCCAGGCAGCGCACGGTTTCCAGGCACAGCGGGATCATCATGTAGTTGATGATGTCCTCGTCGGACAGCTCGCGCGTCTCGGCGACGATCGGCTTGAGCAGCTCGTAGGCCTGCGGGTCGACGACCTTCTTCGGCTTGCCCTTCTTGTCCATCTCGTAGGCATAGAAGCCCTTGCCGTTCTTCTGACCGAGGCGGTTGGCGTCGTACATGACGTCGACGGCGGTGCGGGTATCGTCCTTCATGCGATCCGGGAAGCCTTCGGCCATCACGTCACGGCCGTGGTGGCCGGTGTCCATGCCGACGACGTCCATCAGATAAGCCGGACCCATGGGCCAGCCGAACTTCTCCATCACCTTGTCGGCACGAACGAAGTCGACACCGTGCGCGATGGCGCGGGCGAAGCCGCCGAAGTACGGGAACAGCACGCGGTTGACCAGGAAGCCCGGGCAGTCGTTGACCACGACCGGGCTCTTGCCCATTTTCTTGGCGTAGGCGACGGTGGTGGCGATGGCGGTTTCGCTGGTCTTCTCGCCGCGGATCACCTCAACCAGCGGCATCATGTGCACCGGGTTGAAGAAGTGCATGCCGCAGAAGTTTTCCGGACGCTTGAGCGCCTGGGCCAGGTAGCTGATGGAAATGGTGGAGGTGTTGGAGGCGATGATCGCGTCCTCGCGTACGTGCCCTTCCACCTCGGCCAGCACGGCGTGCTTGACCTTCGGGTTCTCGACCACGGCTTCCACGACGATGTCGACATTGCCGAAGTCGCCGTAGGACATGGTCGGACGAATCGCGTTGAGCGCCTGCGCCATCTTCTCCGGCGTCAGACGGCCCTTCTCGACACGCTTGCCGAGCAGCTTGGAGGCTTCGTCCAGGCCCATCTGGATACCCTCTTCGCGGATATCCTTCATCAGGATCGGCGTGCCCTTGACGGCTGACTGGTAGGCGATGCCGCCACCCATGATGCCGGCGCCGAGTACGGCTGCCAGTTTCACGTCGCGGGCCTGCTTGTCGTAGGCCTTGGCCTTCTTCTTCAGTTCCTGATCGCTGAGGAACAGGCCGACCAGGCTCTGTGCAACCGAGGTCTTGGCCAGTTTGACGAAGCCGGCGGCCTCGACTTCGATGGCCTTGTCACGGCCGAAGTTGGCGGCTTTCTGGATGGTCTTGATAGCTTCGACCGGAGCCGGATAGTTCGGGCCGGCCTGGCCAGCCACGAAGGCCTTGCTGGTTTCGAAGGCCATCATCTGCTCGATGGCGTTGAGCTTGAGCTTGTCCAGCTTCGGCTGGCGCTTGGCCTTGTAGTCCAGCTCGCCGGAGATGGCGCGCTTGACCAGGTCCAGGGCAGCTTCCTGCAGTTTCTCCGGAGCGACGACGGCATCGACCGCGTGCACCTTGAGGGCGTCTTCGGCACGGTTTTCCTTGCCGGAGGCGATCCACTCGACGGCGTTGTCCACACCGATCAGGCGCGGCAGACGCACAGTACCGCCGAAGCCCGGGTAGATGCCCAGCTTGACTTCCGGCAGGCCGACCTTGGCGGTGGTGGACATGACGCGATAGTCGGCAGCCATGCACATCTCGAAACCGCCACCCAGGGCGATGCCGTTGATGGCGACCACGGTGGGTACGCCCAGGTCTTCGAAATCGCTGAAGATCTTGTTCGCTTCGAGGTTGCCGGCAACCAGCTCTTCATCGGGCAGCTTGAAGTTGTCGACGAATTCGGTGATGTCGGCACCGACGATGAACACATCCTTGCCGCTGGTGACGATCACGCCCTTGACCGAAGCGTCGGCCTTGATGGCATCGACAGCCTGGCGCAGATCGTTGAGAGTGAGGCGATTGAATTTATTGACGGACTCACCCTTGAGGTCGAAATTCAATTCGACGATGCCGCTCTCAAGAGCCTTAACCGTGATGGCTTTACCTTCGTAAATCATCAACTGATCTCCAGGTATGGAAGCTGAACGTTACGTGTCTCACGTCTTCGGCCCTGACTCGACCGCGCCTCACGGCGAACGACACCCACCGACACGATAATCCGGGTGACCGGCATCTGCTCTGGCAAACGCTCGATTCATACGCCCGTTTGATTTGGGTCGGCACACCTTCGGGGAAAAGCGCAGCATTGTCAATCGGCTGCTTTGCCTAACCGAAAGTGACCTGCAAGCGGACATTTCGCGACTACCCGGTCATCATCGACAGCGCCGATCCGCCTGCATTCACCCTATCCATGGCCGCGTTGCTCGGCGGTCGGCCCGGCGGAAACCGTGCCGTACCAACCGGGTCAATCCTAGACGCAGCCGAGCAGGTACACTGCCGCATTTCGTTGCATGCCATGTGCGGCCAACGCACCACCCAATCCGGAGTACTGCATGTCCCAAGCCCCCATCGCCCGCGCCGACACCGGCACCGACCCTTACCGCTGGCTGGAGAATCGCGACGCCGAGGACGTGCTGGCCTATCTCAAGGCGGAGAATGCCTATCTCGAGGAGCAGCTCGCCGATCAGGCCGAACTGCGTGAAGCCCTCTTTCAGGAGATCAAGAGCCGCATCCGCGAAACCGATCTGTCACTGCCCTCCCCGTGGGGGCCGTGGCTGTACTACCAGCGCACCACCGCAGGCGACGAGTATCCGCGGCACTACCGCTGCCCGCGCCCGCTGGATGGTTCGCTGACCGTCGATGAAAGCGCCGAACAGCTGCTGCTCGACCCCAACGAGCTGGCCGGCGGCGGCTTTCTTTCGCTGGGTGCCTTCAGCGTCAGCCAGGACCACAGCAAGCTCGCCTACAGCCTCGACCGCGAGGGCGACGAGATCTACCGGCTGTACGTCAAGGACCTGGCCAGCGGCGCGGTCACCGAGCTGCCCTTCGACAACTGCGACGGCAGCATGACCTGGGCCAACGACAGCCAGACCCTGTTCTACGGCGAGCTTGACGACACCCACCGCCCACACAAGATTTACCGCCACCGCCTTGGCGATACGGACAGCAGCGAGGTTTATCACGACCCGGACGGGCGTTTCTTCGTGCATTGCTACCGCGCCAGCTCCGAGCGCCAGCTGGTCATCCTTTCCCACAGCAAGACCACCAGCGAAGCCTGGGTGTTGTCGGCGGACCAGCCGGAGGGCAGCTGGACCTGTCTGGCGCCGCGCCAGGAGGATCACGAGTACTTCCCCGATCATGGCCTTTACGAAGGCCAGTGGCGCTGGCTGATCCGCAGCAACCAGGCGGGCATCAACTTCGCCCTTTATCACGCCAGCGAGGCCGAGCCAGGCCGCGAGCACTGGCAGGAGCTGGTCCCGCATGATGACGCGGTGATGCTCGAGGATGTCAGCCTGAACGCCGAGGCGATCACCCTGACCCTGCGCGAAAGCGGCCTGCCGGTGATCGAGGTACGACCGCAGGGCGTCCAACCCTATCGCCTGCAATTGCCCGATGCGGCCTACAGCCTGCACGTGCAGAACTCGCTGGAATTCACCAGCACGGTGATCCGCCTGCGCTACGAGGCGCTGAATCGCCCTGCGCAGGTCCGCCAGCTGACCCTGGCCGACGGCACGCAGGAGGTGCTCAAGGAAACCCCGGTGGAAGGCCCCTTCGATGCGGACGCCTATGAAAGTCGGCGCATCTGGGCCACAGCCCAGGACGGTACGCAGGTTCCCATCAGCCTGGTCGGCCGCCGCGACAGCTTCGGCAAGCCCGCACCGCTCTACCTCTACGGTTACGGCGCCTACGGCCATAGCCTGGACCCCTGGTTCTCCCACGCGCGGCTGTCGCTGCTCGACCGCGGCTTCATCTTCGCCATCGCCCATGTGCGTGGCGGCGGCGATCTCGGCGAGGCCTGGTACCGCGCCGGCAAGCTGGAGCACAAGCCGAACACCTTCAACGACTTCATCGCCTGTGCCGAGCAGCTGTTGGCCGACGGTTACACCACATCGCCACGCCTGGCCATCAGCGGCGGCAGTGCCGGCGGCCTGCTGATCGGTGCCGTGCTCAACCTGCGCCCGGAACTGTTCGGTGCGGCGATCGCCGAGGTGCCCTTCGTCGACGTGCTCAATACCATGCTCAATGCCGACCTGCCGCTGACGGTGACCGAGTACGACGAATGGGGCGACCCGAACCAGCCCGAGGTGCACGAACGCATCCGCGCCTATGCGCCCTATGAGAACGTCCGGGCCCAGGCCTATCCGCCACTGCTTGCCGTGGCCGGCTACAACGACAGCCGCGTGCAGTACTGGGAGGCCGCCAAGTGGGTCGCCAAGCTGCGTGCCACCCGCACCGACGACAACCTGCTGCTGCTCAAGACCGAGTTCGGCGCAGGTCACGGTGGCATGAGCGGACGCTACCAGGCGCTCAAGGACGTGGCGCTGGAGTACGCCTTTGTGCTCAAGGTGTTCGGCATGGCCTGATCGGACCATGCCTGCCGACCTGCGGTGGCGAACAGGCGGCTCCGGCAAGAGTCATTCATTGAGAATGTCTTCGTCGGAGCCCCCCCCATGAACAACTCTTCCAAGCACCTCGAACAGAACGTCCACGGCTGGGAGCGCGCCATGTCCCTGGCCGGCGGCCTGTACTTCCTCGCCAAGGGTCTGCGCCGTGGTGGCCTCGGCGGCCTGCTGCAACTGGGCATCGGCGGGATGGCCGTTGCCCGGGGCGTGACCGGCCACTGCGAGGCCAAGCGCGTGTTCAATGAAGTCAGCGAACAGGCGGGCATGGCCGAAGGGCGCTCGCACCATATGCCGTTCGAGCGTTATGACTCGAGCAAGGAGCAACTGCAGGCCAACGCCGCAGCTGCCACCAACGGCACCACGGTCACCGGCAACGACGATCTGAAAAGCCCGCCCGCCGGCGTCTGAACATCGCCCTGCGGGCCTGTGGCAAGCGGACTTGTCCGCGAACGAAGCTGCCAGGCGACCATGAGCCCGGCGAGTCGACCGCTCGCCGGACGCCGCGAGTTCAGCGCTGCTTCACCGCCTCATGGGCAGCGATCAACTGGTCGACGACGCCGGGGTCGGCCAGCGTCGAGGTATCGCCCAGAGTGTCGTAGTCGTCCGTGGCGATCTTGCGCAGCAGGCGGCGCATGATCTTGCCGGACCGCGTCTTCGGCAGCCCCGGCGCCCATTGGATGGTATCCGGCACCGCGATCGGACCGATCTCGTGCCGGACCCACTGCTGCAGCTCCTGGCGCAGCGTGTCGCTGGGCTCGGTACCAGCAACCAGAGTCACGTAAACATAGATGGCCTGGCCCTTGAGCGGATGCGGCACGCCAACGGCCGCGGCTTCGGCCACCTTCGCATGCGCCACCAGGGCACTCTCGATTTCGGCGGTGCCCATGCGGTGTCCGGAGACGTTGAGCACATCGTCGACGCGCCCGGTGATCCAGTAGTAACCGTCCTCGTCGCGGCGGGCGCCGTCGCCGGTGAAGTACATGCCGCGGAAGGTCTTGAAGTAGGTATCGACGAAACGGTCGTGGTCACCGTAAATGGTGCGCATCTGCCCTGGCCAGGAGTCGAGAATCACCAGATTGCCCTCCGCCGGGCCTTCCAGCAGGTTGCCGAGATTGTCCACCAGCCCCGGCACTACGCCGAACAGCGGCCGCGTCGCCGAGCCGGGCTTGAGCGCCGTGGCACCGGGTAGCGGGCTGATGAGGATGCCGCCGGTCTCGGTCTGCCACCAGGTATCGACGATCGGGCAGCGCGACCGACCGACCGTCTCGTAGTACCAGTGCCAGGCTTCCGGATTGATCGGTTCACCCACCGTGCCGAGCAGGCGCAGGCTCGAACCGTCGGCACCCTCCATCGCCGCCGGCCCCTCGGCCATCATCGCGCGGATTGCCGTCGGCGCGGTGTAGAGGATGTTGACCCGGTGCTTGTCGATGATCCTGGCGATGCGGGTGACGTCCGGATAGTTCGGCACGCCTTCGTACATCAGGGTCGTCGCACCGTTGGCCAGTGGGCCGTAGATCAGATAGCTATGACCGGTAATCCAGCCGATGTCAGCAGTGCACCAGTAGATATCGCCGGGGCGGTAGTCGAAGACCCGCTCGTGGGTCAGCGCGGCGTACAGCAGGTAGCCGCCGCAGGTGTGCAGCACGCCCTTGGGTTTCCCGGTGGAGCCCGAGGTGTAGAGAATGAACAGCGGCTCCTCGGCGCCCATTTCCTTCGGCGCGCAGACCTCGCCAGCCACGCGCATCAGGTCGTCGTAGGAGACGTCCCGGTGCGGGTGCCAGCGAATGTTCGCTCCGGTGCGGCGCACCACGATGATCTTCTGCACGCAACGGGTCTGCGGGTTCGTCAGCGCCTCGTCGACGTTCTCCTTCAGGGCGATGGTCTTGCCGCCACGTATGCCCTGATCGGCAGTGATCACCACCTTCGAGCTGCCATCGATGATGCGCCCGGCCAATGCCTCCGGCGAGAAGCCGCCGAACACCACCGAGTGGATCGCACCGATGCGCGCGCAGGCCAGCATTGCCACCGCGGCCTCGGGAATCATCGGCATGTAGATGGTCACCACGTCACCGCGGTGCACATCCTGGCCACGCAGGGCGTTGGCGAACTTGCAGACCTCCTGGTAGAGCTCGCGGTAGGTGATCTCGCGGTGCTCCGAGGGGTCGTCCCCCTCCCAGATGATCGCCACCTGATCGCCGCGCTCGGCCAGGTGCCGGTCCAGGCAATTGGCCGACACGTTCAGCGTGCCGTCGGCAAACCACTTGATATCGACGTGATGGTCGTCGAAGGAGGTGCGCTTGACCTCGCTGAAGGGCCGAATCCAGTCCAGCCGTGCCGCCTGTTCACGCCAGAATCCTTCAGGGTTGATCACCGACTGCTGATACATGGCCCGATAAGCGGCCTCGTCGGTCAGGGAGTGCTTTGCAGCCTCAGGGGACACGGGATACAGGGACGCAGCACACATGGCAGTCACCTCGGGTTATCTGGTTATTTTCCGGTCGCAGCCTTGTCTCGCAGGCGAACCCTCACCACCCGATCGATCCACCCTTCCCGTGCGGATCGCCAACCACGCGCCTGTCAGACGTCTGCTTCAGCCGATGCCGAATACCGCAGCGGCCGCGACTAGCGGCCACTCTCCAAGCATAGACACTGTTTCGCGGCCATTTGCCGAGGGCTGCTGTCTCAATTCGTAACAGCCATCGCCGGGAGCCCCCATGTCAGCACCAAGCAATGCCCTGTTTCGTCAGCTGCAGCGGATCCCCCAGAGCATCGTCTTCTACCCCACCGTGATTCCGGCCGGCTACTTCATGCTGGGCGGTCTCGTCCTGCTCTTCGAAACGACCGACCTGGCTCACGCCTGGCGAAACATGCTGCCGCCCGGCCTGGCAGAGGCGGACAACGCCCGGGAAATCCTCGGCACGCTCATCACCAGCATCATTTCGCTGACCGTGTTCAGCTTTTCCATGGTCATGGTCGTGCTCAACGGGGCCGCCTCGCGACTGTCCCCGCGCGTGCTGCCCGGGCTGATCAGCGATCGGCGCAACCAGCTGATCCTCGGCAACTACCTGGGCTGCATCCTGTTCTTCCTGCTGATGATCGCCTTCATCAACAAGAACGAACCCGATAGCCTGCCTGCGTTCGGCGTGCTGCTCGCCGTACTGATGGGCCTGGGCTGTATGGCCCTGTTCGTCGTATTCATCCGTTCCATCTCGCAGTCCATCCAGGTGGACTGGATCGTCGGCCAGCTCTACCGCAGCGCCTGCCATAACCTGGCGCAGCGTTGCGAGCGCCTGGGGTCGATCACCGCGGCGCCGGATGACCGCGACTGGTACTGCATCGAAGCGGTCACGCCCGGCTATCTGCGCGAGGTCAACGAGCAACGCCTGCGGGAGCTCTTGGGGCCGGACGATCTGCAGGCAGTGCTACAGGTGGAACCCGGGTTCTTTCTGGTCGAAGGGCATCCGTTGCTCAAGGTCAGCGCCGAACTGGATGCCCGGCGAACCCGACAGGTACTCGACTGCTTCGATTTCCACGATGAAGAGTTCGCCGGCGCCAACGTTTTCTATGGCATGCGGCAGATGACCGAAATCGCGGTAAAGGCCATCAGCCCGTCGATCAACGATCCGGGCACGGCAATACGCGTGCTCAATCTGCACGGCGTGTTGCTCGGTCGCCTGGGTGGCGTCCCGCCGCTGGACGTGGGCTGCATCGACAATGGCAAGCCCAGGCTGTTCTATCCACAGCTGAGCCCGCAACGACGGCTGACGCTTATCCTCGACCCGATTCGTACCTATGGCAGCAATGACCCGGCGATCGTCATGGCGCTGATGCAGTGCCTGAAGACTGCCTTGCACGGGCAGGCCTCCAGCGACCAGTTGGAGGCCTACGTGGATGAATTGGCGGCGCTGCGCGACGCCGCGGATACGGACCTGCGGAACGACCGTGACCGCCGTGCGGTCAACGATCTGCTGGAGCGCATCAACCGCCTGCATGACGAACTGGCGCCGCTGGCATTACTGCCAATTCCGGCGAAAAGCTGAAGGCCAAAAAAAAAGCGGCCTCAGGGGCCGCTCGGTCAACCATCCGGTTGGAATACACACTTGTCCGATCACGCAGATAGACGCCGCCATTCTGTGCAGCCAGCGCCGTGGCCGAAACTGCACATTGGTCTAACAGACCATTGGCGGGCTTGCCTCAAGGCGCAGAGTTGGCTGCCTGGGCCGCCTCGATGAGCTCCTTGCCGATCTCGCCCTCGAACTTTTTCCAGGCCGGTTGTACCGCCTCGCGCCACTTGGCACGCTGCTCGTCGGTCAGCACCAGAATCTCGCTCTTGCCCGAGTCGATGACGCCCTGCTTGGCCTTCTCGTTCAGCGCCTCGGCCTGGCGGTTCACCTCCACGGTGACCTCGTCGATGATCGCTTCCAGCTCGCCGCGCACCTCTGCCGGCAGGCCGTTCCAGAACCTGGTGTTGGTGATCAGCAGGTAGTTGCCGATGCCGTGGCCGGACTCGGTGATGTACTTCTGCACCTCGTGGTACTTCTGGCTGTAGATGTTCGACCAGGGATTGTCCTGGGCATTGACCACGCCGGTCTGCAGGCCCTGGTAGATCTCGGCGAAGGCCATCTTGCGCGGCACCGCCCGCAGGGCGGTGTACTGGGCGGCCTGCAGGTCCGAGGGCTGTACGCGGAATTTCAGCCCGCGGGCGTCGGCCGGCTCGCGCAGCGGCTTGTTGGCGGTGAAGTGGCGCATGCCGTTGAGCCAGTAGGCCAGGCCGGTGATGCCCTTGTCCTCCATGGATTTGAGCATGGCGCGCCCCTTGTCCGACTGCTGGAAGCGCTGCGCCGCGGCCATGTCGTCGAACAGGAACATCAGGTCGAACAGCTGCAGCTGCTTGGTGTACTGCTCGAGCTTCGACGGTGCCGGCGCCAGCAGCTGCACCTCGTTCATCAGCAGTGCCTCCATCTCCTTGCCGTCGCCGTACAGCGAGGAGTTGGCGAATACCTGCACTTCCACCTGGCCGGGCAGGCGCTCTTCCACGAGCTTCTTGAACATCAGCGCGCCCTGACCCTTCGGCGTGCTGTCGGCGGTGATATGGGAGAACTTGATCAGGATCGGATCGGCCTGGGCGCCGAGGACGCTAAACAGCGCCGAAGCGGCGAGCAGACGGGTGATGCCACGGGTGAGTCGTGCCATGGAGAGCTCCGTTTTGTAGTTGTGTGAGCCATGCAGCTGGTCCGACTCTACCCCGCTGCCCCCTCGGGCTGAATTGCTAATTGGCCAAGCGCGACTTCGCGTTTGGCGAAGGCCGTGACGCGATCGCGCCGCCGAACGGCTTCGTTCAGGCCTGGCCTTCGCGAAGCGTGAGGTGCTCGAGCATCTGCCGGGCAGTCACCGACAGGCTTTCCAGATTGCGCACGCCGAGCTTGAGTTCGCGCCGCGCCCAGACATCGGTCAGCGGCACCATGGCCACGTCCAGCGCCGGCAGGTAGTTGCGCACCACTTGCTCGGGCAGCACGCCGATGCCCATGCCGGTATGGATCATCCGGCAGATCGCCTCAAAGCTGCGTACCTGAATGCGCAGGCGCAGCGGCGTACCCATCAGCTGCGCCGACTGCTGCAGCAGGGCATGCAGTGAGGCGTCCTGCTGCAGGCCAATGAAGTCGAAGCCTGCCGCCTCGCGCAGTGCAATGCATTCGCGGCCGGCCAGCGGATGCTCACGTGGTGTGACCAGCACCAGCCGATCCTCGCGGTAGGGAAACACCTGCAGGTCCTCGGCCGGCATGTGCCCGGCGAAGATGCCGATATCGGTCAGCCCCTCGCGCAGGGCGCGCAGGGTGTCACTGCTGACGCGCTCCTCCAGGTCGATCTTCACTTCCGGGTGCTGGCGAGCGAAGGCGCTCAGGTCTTCGGGCAGGAACTCGATCACCGCCGAGGTGTTGGCGTGGATGCGCACATGGCCCTTCACGCCCTGGCTGAACTCGCTGAGGTCAGCGTCCAGCTGCTGCAGGTTGTCCAGCAGGTTGCGCGCGTGGTGCAGCAGCGCGTGGCCGGCCGGCGTCAGCTCGACGCCCTTGGGCTGGCGATAGAGCAGGCTGACGCCGAGCTGCCCTTCCAGATCGCTGACGCGCTTGCTCACCGCTGCCAGCGCCAGATGCTCGCGCTCGGCGGCGCGGGTCAGGCTACGGGTCTCGGCGATGGCGACGAACAGCCGAAGGGTGACGAAATCGATGCGGCGCATGGGCAGGCTTCCGTATTCGCGGGTGACGAAGCATGCACCTATTCCCCCCGCTATTCCACGGCCGCACGTCTCCTGGCTTCGTGGAGCGCGAAGCCATGCTTGGCCAACGACCAATTGTCCGCTGCCGATGGGTCGGTCATGCTCGGCACCATGAATCAACCGGCACAGGTGTCGTGATGAGCGAACAGACAGACAAGAGCCTGCCGCTGCAGGGCCTCAAGGTGATCGAGATGGGCCAACTGATCGCCGGCCCTTTCGCCAGCAAGCTGCTCGGCGAATTCGGCGCCGACGTGATCAAGATCGAGCCCCCCAGGGTCGGCGACCCGCTGCGCAAGTGGCGCAAGCTCAAGGACGGCACCTCGCTCTGGTGGCATGTGCAGTCGCGCAACAAGCGCTCGGTGACGCTGGATCTCAAGGCCGCGGAAGGCCAGGAAATTGTCCGCCGGCTGGTGGCCGAAGCCGACATTCTGGTGGAGAACTTCCGCCCCGGCACGCTGGAAGAATGGGGCCTGGGCTGGGATGAGCTGTCGAAGCTGAACCCTCGGCTGATCATGCTGCGCATTTCCGGCTACGGACAGACCGGTCCCTATCGCGACCTGCCGGGCTTCGGTGTGATCGGCGAAGCCATGGGTGGCCTGCGCCACCTCTCCGGCTATCCGGGCCAGCCTCCGGTGCGTGTCGGCGTCAGCATCGGCGATTCGCTGTCCTCGCTGTATGGGGTAATCGGCGTGTTGCTCGCCCTGCAGGAGCGCAACCGTAGCGGCCAGGGCCAGGAGATCGACGTGGCGCTGTACGAGTCGGTGTTCGCCATGATGGAAAGCCTCGTGCCCGAATACGACGCCTTCGGCTATGTACGCGAGCCGGCTGGCAGTGCCCTGCCCGGCATCACGCCGTCCAATTCCTATTTGTGCAACGACGGCGCCTACGTGCTGATCGCCGGCAATGGCGACAGCATCTACAAGCGCCTGATGACCCTGATGGGCCGCCAGGACCTTGCCGATGATCCGCGCTTTGCCCACAACGACGGCCGCGCCCAGCACGCCGAGCTGATCGATGCCGCCATTGGCGAATGGACCATCCAGCACAGCCGCGACGAGGTGATCGAAGCACTCAAGGGCGCCCGCGTGCCGGCCGGCTATCCCTACACCGCTGCCGATATCGTCAAGGACCCGCACTACCTGGCGCGGCAGATGATCGAGCAGGTGCAGACCTTCGCCGGCCCGCTCAAGGTACCGGGCGTGCTGCCCAAGCTGTCGCGCACGCCAGGGCGCATCGGCGAAGGCGGCCCGCAACTGGGCGAGCACACCGACGATGTGCTGGCCGGCCTCGGCCTCACCGATGAACAACGCCAGGGCCTGCGCGAACGCGGGATCATCTGAACGCCACGCAGGGTGGACAAGGCGAAGCTTGTCCACCAGCCAGCAAGCCACAACGGTGGATGGGTAGAGCGTCATCCACCCTACGAAACCCCAGGACTCCCCATGAGCAAACGCCTGTATATCCAGGAAGTCGCTACCCGCGACGGCTTCCAGATCGAAGCGAACTTCGTGCCGACCGAAGCCAAGATCGCTCTGATCGACCGCCTCTCGCAAACCGGGCTGGCAAAGATCGAGGTCACCTCCTTCACCTCGCCCAAGGCCATCCCCAACCTGCGCGACGCCGAGGACGTGATGCGCGGCATCCGCCGTGCGGAGGGCGTCGAGTACACCGTGCTGGTGCCCAACGTGAAGGGCTGCGAGCGCGCGCTGGCCTGCGAGGTGGACGAGATCAACCTGGTGATGTCGGCCAGCGATACCCACGGCCTGGCCAACCTGCGCATGACGCCCGCACAGTCGCTGGTGCAGTTCCGCGAAATCATTGAAGTCACTCGCGGCAGTGGCGTGTTCATCAACGCCTCGCTATCGACCACCTTCGGGTGCCCCTTCGAGGGCGACGTGCCTGAGCGGCGCATCTATGAGCTGGTGCAGCGCCTGCTGGAAATCGGCGTGCAGGGCATCACCCTCTGCGACACCACCGGCATGGCCGACCCGGCGCAGGTCGAGCGTATCTGCCGCGAAGTGCTGAACAGCTGGCCACAGGCAGTATTCACCGCACACTTCCACAACACCCGCGGCATGGGCCTGGCCAACGCGCTGGCAGCGCTGAACGCCGGCATCGACCGCTTCGACGCCTCGCTCGGCGGACTCGGCGGCTGCCCTTACGCGCCAGGCGCAAGCGGCAATATCTGCACCGAGGACTTGGTGCATATGTTCCAGCGCATGGGCCTGAACACCGCCGTCGATCTCGACCGCCTGCTGCAATGCGCCGCCGACCTGCCCCAACTAGTCGGCCACGACGTGCCGGGCGCGGTACTCAAGGCCGGCAAGGCCGATCGCCGTTATCCGAAACCGAAGTGGATGCAGGAAGCCGGCGTTTGAACGCGTGCGGAGCGCCTGTTGGACGGTGTGTCGGCATGAGCGGTGTTTCAGCCGGAACTGGCACAACGCAAGGCCGCCCCTTACGGCAGGATTGAAAAATGAGGTGATGGTCTTGTTGTGAAGCAATACTGTCGGAACAGGCGAGACCTGCAGCAGAACAAGGCCGATAAGACAATGATTATCTCTGTGAACGTTTGAATGCTTGGCCCCTGCTGCACGAACTACAGACTAGCCAGGGTGCAGGCTCATTTCGACCCACCGCAATTCCAGCAAGACATGAAATTATCAGGATTGCTTTCCTCGCAATTTTTACACAACCATTCGACTTCAACACCTGAATTATTTGATTCTTGTTCGTACTGATAGCGCCCAACTAATCTGGCAGCTGTTTCAAATTGTTCAGAGGGCACCCAAAGCTCAGGGCGTATTGGTCTATGAAAAGAAACAATTGAACGAATAGAGCCTTGATATTCATTAATTATCCTTGTGGCAATGCCGCTGCTTTGCAGATAGCTTGCTATAAGATTTACCTGAACCAGGCTGTCAGCCTCTAATAGCTTTCGCACAATTGAAGAACCTAAGGTTTGGTTAAGGGGGGGTTCTAGCCCGTCCCAGTGAGCGAAGCGAACGAACCAGTTGTTAGAGGCTCTGCACGTTGCGCCTGCGAGCAGCAATGTAGGTGCCTAAGAAGCCTAGCAGTGCATGAGCTAAAAACTGAGTAAAGCCAAGCCACCAGTAAATAGGTTCAGAAAGCATATAGGCTGTGATGGCGAATAATAATGTAGCCCCTATGCCATGGTAATAAGACAGCTGCTTGGCCTTTAGTGATGCTATGTATCCGACTGACATAGGAATTATTAAGAAATACACTGCATACAATAACATTGAGCCAAGGATGTACAGGTTTGTGTTACCAGATGACGAAAGAGCCCAAAGTGTCAGCTGCACCAAAATCAACGGAATCAAGAGCCCGACAGCAAAAGCGAGAGCCAAGGTTTTGATATCGATTAGCTTGAAAGCGTGCGCGGTCTTCAAGTTTGAAAGTGCCTCTAACGTTTGGTTAAGGGGCTGGCGTTAGCCAGTCCCGAGTGAGCGAAGCGAACGGCTTGAACCACTTGTTATAGGATTCACGCAAGCTTTGATCTTGCAATGAACTCAATAACGCCAGACATCATATTTTCAACCTGCCCAAACTCATATTCGGAATATCTTCCGTGCGCAGCTTTGTTTCGTAGATCCAGCCACATCGTTACTGCTTTTTGATCTAGCTTTGAGTAGATTTCTTCTTTTGCGAGATCACTGTTTAGGCGGTCTGCTTTTTTGGGAATGGCTCTATCTCCGGTTTCAACCACTACGTCTATGCCGTTATGGATGCATAGCTGGCGCAAGTGCTCTTCCAATACACTGCCAATAATTACTGCTGCTGGATCTTTGTAATTTTGGCTAAGTAGATGTTGAGCCATCTCCATAAAGTCTGAAAATAGTTCGGCGGATACAAGCTCTTTGATAGATAGAAGCCAGTCTCCGGAAACTTCATCTTTTATGGCTTGCAAGATAGATATGCCGGCCTCGGCATTAGAGGGATGTGTGTCGCTTAATGCTTTATCAGCTTCATTATAGAAGGTATGGCCTTTGCCATATAGCCGCTCAATGAAAGAAAGAAGTGCAGACCTGAAGCCCTTCATCTTTCCAGAGTCCACGTAGTCCCCAAAACCACGAGAGTTCCGTGTGGTTGCGAGCACCTGGCTACCTTGAAAAATCAATTGGTCAATTCGTTGAATCAGTCTTTCTTTCAATGAGGTCTCCCTTGATTCCTATAACGCTTGGTTAAGGGGCGGGCTTTAGCCCGTCCCAGTGAGCGAAGCGAGCGGTTTGAACCACTTGTTAGGTCTGCGATTTTGCTAGTTGCTTAAATGCAGGGCTTGAACCCGTACGTGTTACGCCACATTCAGTGCGAGCATATGCACACTTTAAAGAATGCTTCGGATCGCTAGAAAATGGTGGTTGTCCGTATATGGTTACTGAACTTCTCGGCTCTAGACGCCTTGGCCAAGGTTGACCATCGATAAGCACTGGATTTCCGTAAGCGCCTCTTTTATCTGTGTTTCGATAAAAAACACCCGCCTCAGCAATAGTGACTGCAAAAGAACTTAGATTGGTGATTTCAATACAGAAAGTCAGGCGGGGATCAGCATCGCCGAAAGGTATAGCATGTTTGGGCCTTACTCTTAGCTTTACCCTTGAGTTATCGAGTGCTTGCCAAGTGTTCATAACGCCGAGCACTGCTATCGCAAGAGTGATTCCTTCAACGATGTTCATGTTTTCCTTTGCCTAACTATAATTAGACACCAGGTGGTGTATAAGACGCCGAACGGGCTTGGCGTATAACATTCCGTTCGCCTTTCTCTTCGAGCCTCTAGCTAGGGCCTCTCGGGGACGCCGGATGTTTATACACCAGCTCCGGGAAGCATGAAATTGATGTCATCAAACACTGCCTCGCCTACGACCTTCCGCCCCCGTCCACCATTGCCGTGTCGATAAGGCGTCGAGATTTCATGCCCTGTAGAGCTGCAAAAAAGAAGCTGGCTAGCACAAGCGCCAGGCCTAGCAGAGCCCTAGAAAAACCAACCACTGCAGGCCAGAGACACGGTTAGGTCTCGCCGTCCGCAGCATCTAGCAACAGGCTCAATCCCCCTGACAGAACTGCAGAATCGCGTCGGCCACCCCCTGCGGGGCTTCGCGCTGGGGGAAATGGCCGACGCCTGGCAAGAGCTGTCGGTGGTATGGGCCGCTGAACAAGGCCTCACGCCCGGCCGAGGTTTCCGGTGCGTTGCAGGTATCGGCCTCGCCGTGCAGCACCAGCGTTGGCACGGCGAGCACCGGGGCCGGTTGCAGCAGCGCCTCGTCCGATGCATAGGCAGGATCGCCGTCGACGAAGCCCCAGCGGTGGCGATAGGAATGCAGTACCAAGGCAGCCCAGTCCGGATTATCGAAAGCTTCCAGGGCCTGGATGAAATCAGCCTCGGCGTACCAGCCGGCCGGTGACCAGGTATCCCACAGCAGCCGCGTGAAGGCCGCGCGATCCTCAACTACCGTCTGCTCGCCGCGCGGGGTGGCCATGTACCAGTGGTACCAGTAGTTGCGCGCCTGGCTGAGCGAGATGTGCTGGTTCGGGTCATTGGTGCCGTAGCCCACCGCGAGCATTACCAGCCGTGCGGCGGCGTGATGGCGCAGCCCGCAGGCATTGGCCACCGCCCGCGCGCCCCAGTCATGGCCAACCAGCACCGGCTGGTCGAGGCGCAGTGCGTCGATGAAATCCAGCAGGTCGCGCCCCAGCGCGGCGAGCTGACCGCTGCGTGGGGTCAGCGCGTCGCGAAAGCGTGTCTGGCCGAAGCCGCGCAGCGTCGGGCAGAGCACGCGGTAGCCAGCTGCGGCCAGGCGCTCGGCCACGGGCTCCCAACCTTCGGGGCAATCCGGCCAGCCGTGCACGAGCACGGCCACCTGCTGGCCGCGGGGGTTCCATTCGAGATAAGCGATATCCAGCACGGGTGTGCTGACCGTGGCGTAACGACTCATGCCGGCGTCTCCTTGCGCGCTTTGGTCGGTCAGCATAAGCCTGGTTTCAGGCATAAAAAAACGGGCCGGTCACATCGGACAGGCCCGTTCGTTCTTCGCCGCTTGGTGCCTCTGGAGGCTCAAGAGCGGTTGGCCGCCTGCGCCGCTTCGATCAGCTCGGCGCCGATCTCATTCTCGAACTTCTTCCACACCGGTTTCATCGCCTCGCGCCACTGGGCGCGTTGCTCGGGGGTCAGTTCGATGATTTCGGTCTTGCCGGAGGCGGCGATGGCTTGGCGCGCCTGCTGGTTGAGCTCGTCGGCCTGGCGGTTCACCTCAGCGGTGACCTCTTCCATGATCGTTTCCAGCTCGCCGCGCACGTCTTCCGGCAGGCCGTTCCAGAACTTGGTGTTGGTAATCACCATGTAGTCGATCAGGCCGTGGTCGGAGGCGGTCATGTAAGGCTGGACCTCGTGCACCTTCTGGCTTTCATAGTTCGACCAGGTGTTCTCGGTGCCGTTGACCACGCCGGTCTGCAAGCCCTGGTAGACCTCGGCGAAGCTCATCTTGCGGGGGTTGGCGCGCACCGCCTTGAACTGCTCGTCGAGCACTGCCGAGGCCTGTACGCGGAACTTCAGCCCACGGGCATCCTTCGGCTCGCGCAGCGGCTTGTTCGCCGAAAGCTGCTTCATTCCGTTGTGCCAGTAGGCCAGACCGGTGATGTTCTTGTCCTCCATCGCGCGCAGCAGCGCCTTGCCCTGCGGGCCGCTCTGGAAACGATCGGCTGCCGCCAGGTCGTCGAACAGGAACGGCAGGTCATAGATCTGAATGGCCTTGGCGTAATGCTCGAACTTGGCCAGCGAGGGCGCCAGCATGTGCACGTCACCGAGCAGCAGGGCTTCCATTTCCTTACCGTCGCCGAACAGCGAGGAGTTCGGATACACCTCGACCTTCACCTTGCCCGGCAGGCGTTCCTCGGCGAGTTTCTTGAACAGCAGGGCGCCCTGCCCCTTCGGTGTGTTGTCCGCCACCACATGGGCGAACTTTATGGTCACGGGGTCGGCATGCACCAACCCGGCGACGGTGAAAGAAAGCGCGCAGGCGAGTGCCTTGAGCTTGTTACTCAGCATGGAAGTACCCTCTTGTTTTTGTCGATTGGTACGTTTCGCGGGCAAGCGTTGCGGTCAGGGCACCGCTTGCCCGGCACGTTGCAGCAGGCGACGGGCACGGCCGATGACGGGGGCGTCGACCATCTGTCCGTCCACCACGAATACCCCATCGCCGGAAGCTCCAGCGGCGAGGATGCGTTGCGCCCAGTCCAGTTCCGCGGCACTGGGCATCAGGGTTTCGTGCACCACGGCCACCTGGCTCGGGTGGATGCACAGCAGGCCGCCAAAGCCCATGTCACGCGCGTCGGCAGCGGCACGGGTCAGGCCATCGAGGTTCTTGATGTCGGGAAAGACGCTGTCCAGCGGTGCTGCCAGCCCGGCCAATCGCGACTGCAGCAGCAGCGCATAGCGTGCCTGGTCAAGCATGCGCTCGGCGCCGGCGGTGCCATTGGCCAGGCCGAGATCGAGGCCCAGGTCCAGCGCGCCGAAGGACAGCCGCTCGACACCCTGGGCGTGGGCAATTTCCGCCAGATTGGCCAGCCCGCGGGCACTTTCGACGATTGGCCAGACCGGCTTGCCGCAGCTGGCCGCCAGCGCAACCTGCACCGCGCTTTCGACCTTCGGCAGCAGCACGCCGGTGACGCCGGCATGACGGGCACAGAGCGCCAGGTCCGCGGCCTGCTCGGCATGGGTTGGCGCGTTGATGCGCACCAGCAGGCGCGCCGCCGGGTTGGCCGCGAGGAAGGCATCGAGGTTGCCCCTCGCCTCTGCCTTAAGGTTCTCCGCGACCGCATCCTCGAGGTCGACGATGACCGCGTCGGCGCCGCTCGCCAGCGCCTTGGGAATGCGCTCCGGACGGGTCGCCGGGACGAACAGCGCGCTACGGATGATCGATGAGTTCATGGGCTGGCTCCTGGGCACGCTCATACCGCGCCCTGCTCGTGCAAGCGCTGAATGTCGCCGGGGGCGTAACCCAGCTCGGCCAGCAGGCTGTCGGTGTGCTGGCCCAGCGCGGGGATGGGGTCCATGCGCGGGGCGAAGGCACTGTTGCGCCCCGGCGGCAGCAGCGCAGGCAAGCGACCGGCCGGGCTGTCCACCTCGCTCCAGCGCTGGCGCGCCTTTAGCTGCGGATGCGCCCAGACACCGGCCATGTCGTTGACATGCGCATTGGCGATGGGCGCAGCATCCAGCCGGGCGATCACCTCTTCGGCACTCAGGTGGCTGAACGCCTCGACGATGAGCGCACGCAATTCGGTGCGATTATCCGAACGCCGGGCGTTGCTGGAGAAGCGCTCGTCCTGCGCCAGTTCCGGCTGCAGCAGCACCTTGTCGCAGAACGCCAGCCACTCACGCTCGTTCTGCAGGCCGAGCATCACCGTGCCGCCGTCGCCGGTGGGAAACGGGCCGTAAGGGTAGATGGTGGCGTGGGCGGCGCCGGCACGCGGCGGCGGCGTCGCGCCCTTGTAGGCGTAATACAACGGGTAGCCCATCCACTCCACTAGGCTTTCGAGCATGGAAACGTCGACGCGGCTGCCCTCGCCCGTCTTGTCGCGCAGCATCAGCGCCGAAAGCACGCCGGTGTAGGCGTACATGCCCGCGGCGATGTCGGCGATGGAGCAGCCGGCCTTGGCCATCTCGGTTTCACCCGGCCCACCGGTGACGGAGAGAAAGCCGCCCTCGCTCTGGATCAGCAGGTCATAGGCCTTCTTCTGCTCGTAGGGGCCGCCCTCGCCGTAGCCGGAAATGTCGCAGACGATCAGCCGCGGAAAGCGCTCGTGCAGCGCCTCGAAGGACAACCCCATGCGCGCGGCGGCGCCCGGTGCCAGGTTCTGCACCAGCACGTCGGCCTTGGCCAAGAGCTGGTCGAGCACCTGGGCAGCGGCGTCCTGCTTCACGTCCAGGCTCAGGCTTTCCTTCGAGCGGTTGGTCCAGACGAAATGCGAGGCCAGGCCGTCGACCCGCTCGTCGTAGCCGCGGGCGAAGTCGCCGGCACCGGGCCGCTCGATCTTGATCACCCGTGCGCCGAGGTCGGCCAGCTGGCGCGTGCAGAACGGCGCGGCGATGGCGTGCTCGAGGCTGACCACGGTGATGCCATCGAGTGGGCGGGGTTTGACCTGGGTGTCGTTCATGTTCGGTTCCTGCAAATTCGGCGTAGGGTGGAAATCGCCGAAGCCATTTCCACGCGTTTGTTCCAGCCCCTGGGGCTCTGGCGCCACATTGGTGGATAAGGCTTCGCCGTCATCCACCCTACGATTCAGTTCAGGCCAATGCGCCCAGCCGCTGCAGCTCGCGCAGGCGCCAGACCGTATCGATCAGCGCGCCCGCCTCGTCATCGCTGCGCGCCGCGGAGAACTGCACCAGGTGGCGGAACTTGTCCTCCAGCTCGGCGCGGCTCAGCGTGTTGCCCGGGTCGCCCTTGGGTTCGTCGATGGCGCCGTGCAGCGTGCGGCCATCGGCGGTGGTCACTTCGACGCGACCGAGCCAGCGTGCCGGGTAGGCGCCGTCCACCTCGGGATCGAGCGTCATCGAGATCTTCTCGCGGAACTCGCCGACGCGCGGGTCGCTGAGCGCATGGCTGTGGAATTCGGTCAGGCCGGCCTTGCCGTACAGGGCGATCAGCCCCAGCACGGTGCCCATGGAGAATTTGGCTTGATGCACCGTTTGCGGCACCGTCACGCGGCCGAGCACGTCGATCGCGCCCTGGTGTACGCGGGTGGTGACCGAGGCGATGTCATCGGCCCCGAGCCCTTCGCGCTGCATCAGCGCCAGCAGCGCATCGGCCGCCGGGTGGGTATGGCGGCAGGAGGCGTGGAACTTGAACGAGGTTTCCGCCAGCGCCCAGCGCATGCCGAGCCGGTCGGACAGCTTGCTCGGCTCGGCATCGCGGGACATGCCCGCCGCCATGCCCTGCTCGCCTTCGAGGACGTTCTGCGCGCCGGTCAGGCCATCGGCGGTCAGGTAGGCGGCGAGCAGGCCATCGGCAGCCGCCTTGGCGGTGTGCAGTTGCTTGGAGTCCGCCGCGTCACGGAGAAACTCCCACAGCCCCGCCGCTTGCGTACCGGCGCTGCCGAGCAGATGGGTGAACTGCTGCTGGTCGAAATCCATCAGCTTGCCAACGGCCACCGCCGCGGCCAGGGTGCCGACCGTCGCGGTGGTGTGGAAGATGCGGTAATGCGAGCGGCCGAGGAACTCGCCGATGCGGATGCCCGCCTCGTAGCCGGCCACCGAGGCCACCAGCAGCTCGCGGCCGGACTTGCCGAGATCCTGCGCCGCCGCCAGCGCAGCGGGAAACACCACCGTGGCCGGGTGCAGCACGGAACTGTTGTGCAGGTCGTCCTGCTCCACCAGATGCGAGCTGGCGGCATTCACCAGCGCGGCGAAATAGGCCGAGCTGCTCTGGCCGTTGACCAGAATGCGCGCCGGCCCGTCGGCCGGGCCCATCTTCTGCGCGTAACGCTCGAACAGCGGAATCGGATGCGAGCCGGCGCTGGCCAGGGCCGAGCCGAGCCAATCGAGAAAGAGGTCTTCGGTGCGGGCGAGCACCGGTTCGGGGATCTGCTCGTAGGCGAGCCCGGCGAGGAATTCGGTCAGGGCACGGGTGTGCTGGCTCATGCGTTGGGCTCCAGCGGATTCTCTAACGAATTGGACAGTTCGATGAGGTTCTGGTCGGGGTCGCGCAGGTACACCGAGCGGATCGGTCCGGTCGCGCCGGTGCGTTGCACCGGACCTTCGACGATGGCGACCTGCTGCGCCTGGAGGTGGGCGATCACCTCGGCCAGCGGTGTGGCGACGATGAAGCAGAGGTCCGCCGAACCCGGGGTCGGCCGCTCGGCCTTGGGCTCGAATTCGCGCCCGGCCTGGTGCAGGTTGATCTTCTGGTTGCCGAAGGCCAGCGCCTTGCGCCCTTCGCCGAAGGTCACCGCCTGCATGCCGAGCACGCGGGTGTAGAAGTCGATCGTTGCCTCGAGGTCAGCGACGGTCAGCACCAGGTGGTCGAGATAGCTGATATTCATGACGCACTTCCCTTTTTCGTAGGGGTGGAAATCGCGAGCATTTCCACCACCCGTGTCGCCTGTTCGATATGCGTGGAAAAGGCTTCGCCGTTTCCACCCTACGTCTGGCTCCGTCAGAACGAACGCGGCAGCTCGAGCAAGTGCTCGGCCACGTACGAAAGGATCAGGTTGGTGGAGATCGGCGCCACCTGGTACAGCCGCGTCTCGCGGAACTTGCGCTCGACGTCGTATTCGTTGGCGAAGCCGAAGCCGCCGTGGGTCTGCAGGCAGGCGTTGGCGGCCTCCCAGCTGGCCTTCGCTGCCAGGTACTTGGCCATGTTGGCGGCCGCCCCGGCATTGCGCCCGGCGTCATATTCCTCGCAGGCGCGCCAGCGCATCAGGTCCGCGGCCTCGATCTCGATATGCGCTTCGGCGATCGGGAACTGCACGCCCTGGTTCTGCCCGATGGGCCGGCCGAATACCACGCGGTCGCGGGCGTACTGCGCGGACTTCTCGACGAACCAGCGGCCATCGCCGATGCACTCGGCGGCGATCAGCGTGCGCTCGGCATTCAGACCGTCGAGGATGTAGCGAAAGCCCTTGCCCTCCTCGCCGATCAGGCTACTGGCGGGAATCTCCAGGTTGTCGAAGAACAGCTCGTTGGTCTCGTGGTTGACCATGTTGGCGATCGGCTGCACGGTCAGGCCGTTGCCGATGGCCTCGCGCAGGTCGACGAGGAAGATCGACATGCCCTCGGACTTGCGCTGCACCTCGGCCAGCGGCGTGGTGCGTGCCAGCAGGATCATCAGGTCGGAATGCTGGATGCGCGAGATCCACACCTTCTGCCCGTTGATGACGTACTTTTCGCCCTGGCGCAGGGCGGTGGTCTTGATCTTGGTGGTGTCGGTTCCGGTGGTCGGCTCGGTGACGCCCATGGACTGCAGGCGCAGCTCGCCGCTCGCCAGCTTCGGCAGGTAGTAGCGTTTCTGCTCCTCGCTGCCGTTTCTGAGCAGCGTGAACATGTTGTACATCTGCCCATGAATGGTCCCGGAGTTGCCGCCGCAACGGTTGACCTCCTCGAGAATCACCGAAGCCTCGGCCAGACCCAGGCCGGAGCCGCCGTATTCTTCCGGAATCATCGCCGAGAGCCAGCCGGCCTCGGTCATGGCGGTGACGAAGGCTTCCGGAAAGCCCTTTTCCTCATCGATCCTGCGCCAGTATTCGGCGGGAAATTCGGCACAGAGGGCGCGCACGCCTTCGCGGATGAAGCTCAGTTCTTCGGTCTTGTTCGGGGTCATCTCGGTTTCTCGCTTGTGCGGCACGCGGCCTCAACGGTGGATAAGGCTGCGCCGTTATCCACCCTACGATTCAGTCGAATTCCACTTCGGCTTTCTGCGCCAGGCCGTTGTGGTCGCCGGCCCAGAGTTCGGCCTTGCCCGACGCGACGATGCGGCCGCCGACCTCGAACGGCTGCGGCGCGATCAGCGGGCGCAGGCCGCGGTAGGCGAAGCGGCGCAGGCGGGCGTCGGGATTGGCGCGGCAGAAGGCGCGCAGGTTCAAGGTTGCGATCAGCGGGCCGTGAACGACCAGGCCGGCATAGCCTTCGGTCTCGGTGACGTAGGGCCAGTCGTAATGGATGCGATGGCCATTGAAGGTGACCGCCGAATAGCGGAACAGCAGCGTCGGCGTCGGTGTGACCGCCTCGCGCCAGCCTCCGGCGACCATGGGTTCGCCACTGCTGCTCTTCGGCGGGCTCGGCTCGCGGTAGACGATGTCCTGCTCCTCGCGGATGGCCAGGCGGCCGTCCTGCAGGTAGTCGTGCTGCACGGTAACGAACAGCAACGCACCGGTGCGGCCGTGCTTCTCCTCGATGTGCTTGATGGTCGATACCCGCCGGGCCTCGCCACCCGCTTCCAGCGGGCGGAAGAATTCGACGCGGCCACCGGCCCACATGCGGTTGCGGTTGTCCGCCGGCGGCAGGAAGCCACCGCGTGCCGGGTGGCCGTCCTCGCCCAGCCCGTTTTCGGCAATCGGGTCCTGGAAGAAGCACCATTGCCACAAAGGCGGCAGCGCTTCGCCATGGGCGGGAGTGCTTTCACCGAAGGTCGCGGCGATGCGCATCAGCAGGTTGCGGCTGAGCTGGTCGTGGACTTCTTCGCTGCGGCCAATCCAGGCAGAGGTATCGGTCATCGTCGGGTTCCGCTGTTGTCTTGTTTTGCCGCAGGATGCTACGAAGCCGGCGTTCCGAGAATTTGTATTTACCGACACCGGCGTTCGGCTAAGCTGAACGCCCAACCCAAGCCGAGGCACCTCATGCATTTCGATCTGGCCGATCTGCGCCTGTTCATCCATATCGCCGAGTCCCCCAGCCTGACCCAGGGCGCGCGCCGCGCGCACCTCTCACCGGCAGCCGCCAGTGCACGTATCAAGGCGCTGGAAGCTCAGTTCGATAGCCGCCTGCTCTACCGCGACAGCCGCGGGGTGGAGCTGACGCCGGCCGGACACAAGCTGCTGCAACATGCGCGGCTGATCATGCGCCAGGTGGACTATCTGAAAAGCGAGTTCGCCGAATACGGCACCGACTCGGCCGGTCACATCCGCATCTTCGCCAATACCACGGCCGTAACCGAATTCCTCCCGGAGGTGCTGGCCGGATTTCTCGCCGAGCGCCCCGGCGTCACGGTGGACCTGCAGGAGCGCCTGAGCCGCGACATCGTGCGTGGTGTGCTGGACGGCAGCACCGACATGGGCATCATCGCGGGCCCGGTGCAGGCCGAAGGGCTGCAGGTATTGCACTTCAGCACCGACCGCCTGCTGCTGGCGGTACCGGTCGGCCATCCGCTGGCCGGGGAAGCACAGGTCACGCTGCGCCAGACCCTGGCCTATCAGCACATCGGCCTGCACGAGGGCAGCACCCTGCTGACCTTCCTGCGCGATCAGGTGGAAAAACTCGGCGGCCAGCTCTCCCTGCGTATCCAGCTCTCCAGCTTCGAGGCGGTCTGCCGGATGATCGAGGCCGGTGTCGGCATCGGCATCATTCCCGAATCCGCGGCGCGCCGGCACAGCCGCACCATGCAGCTGGCCCTGGTAACACTGGACGAACCCTGGGCAGTGAGAGAACGCAGTATTCTGGTCCGTGAGCTGGACGCCCTGCCCGGCAGCGTGCGTGCGCTGATCGCGACCCTGGTTCCCGGTGACAAGGCCTGAGCGAACGTTACGCCCCCGATGCTGCCGAAAGGCGGGTAGCCCCGCTTCGGCGGACCATCGCAGGGAGCCCCAATGTCCGCAGTCACCAACAGGCTGTTTCGCCTGTATCACCGCGTCACCGGTAGCATCGCCTTCTACCCGACTCTGATCGCGGTCGGCCTCGCCAGCCTGTGCGTCGTCACCATCGTTCTGGAGATGACCTGGCTACAGCCTTACAAGGAAGACCTCGATCTGGGGCTGGTGAAGAACGCCGACAACGCCCGTCTGATTCTCGGCACCCTGGTCGGCGGAATCATTTCGCTGATGGTGTTCAGCTTCTCGATGGTCATGGTGGTGCTCAACTCGGCCGCCTCGTCACTCTCGCCACGGGTGATCCCCGCATTGATCAGCAGCCGCAGCCACCAGGTCGTGCTGGGCGTCTATCTCGGCACGATCATCAATTCACTGATGCTGATCTCGACCATTCAGGAAGGCGACGACATTAACGTACCGAGCCTGGGCATCTTCCTGGCGCTGGGGCTCGCAGTCATCTGCCTGTGCCTTTTCGTCTACTTCATCCGTTCCATTTCGCTCTCCATCCAGGTCGATTTCATCCTCAACCGCGTCTACAAACAGACTCTCGCTCAGCTGCGCACGCGCCGTCGTCAGCTGCAAGACAGCCATGGCGCGGCTTGGCCGGACGACGCGCAGTGGTCCGTCGTGCGGGCGCGGCGCTCGGGGTACTTCAAGGCGCTGAATGTCACAGCCGCCCACGACGTTCTCGACGAGCACGACGCGCGCATGACGGTGCAAGTGCATTACGGCTTCTTCGTCATGCCCGGGCACCCGCTGATGCGCATCGAACGTGAACTCGACGATGACTGCACGAACCGTCTGCTCGACTGTTTCGACTTCTACGTCGAGGAGTATGCGCACCGACACTTCTTCTTCGGCTTCAAGCAGATCGTCGAGATCGCCGTGCGCGCGCTGAGCCCGGGTATCAACGACCCGGGAACCGCGATCAAGGCGATCGACATGCTGAGCGTGCTGCTGGCCGAGCGCATGGAGATGCCCGACCATGAGGTCGCTCACGCCCAGGATCGACCGCGGATATTCATCCGCGAACTGAACCTGCACCAGCTGCTGCAGATGACCTTCGGCCCTCAACGCCGCTATGGCGCGGACGATTTGCAGGTTTTGCAAGCACTGCTGCAGGCCTGCAAGAACCTGCTCTACGCCGCCAAGGACGCTGACACCGAACGAGTGCTGCTGCGCCACGCCCAGGCGGTGGTCGACCAGGCAGCGATCAGTCTGAGCGGCGCGCTCGACCGTCAGGCGATGGTCGAGGCCGTGCGGTCGTTGAATCAGGCCGTGCGTCATGCCGAGCCCCTGCAGTGCGCCACGTTGCGGGAATCCTGAATGCCGTCCGCTGCCAAATGCACAACGCAGGGGTGCCGCCGACTCGCACCATTTCGCCATCCATTGCGAATTTATTCTGAAATCAGCAAGTTAGGTGGCGCCATCGGCCAGCGCCCGACGTACCTGGACTTGCCTTCGCCGGCTTCGCTGCCTAGGGTTACCGCATGACGTCCTTGATCGCTCCCATCAGTTCACTGCTCGCCGGCGTGGCTCTGCTGCTGCTCGGCCACGGGCTACTCAACACACTCCTGACCCTGCGCGGCGTGGCCGAAGGCTACTCGACGGGGATGGTCGGCCTGCTGATGTCCGGCTATTTCGCCGGGTTCCTGATCGGCACCTGGCTGGCACCATCGCTGATTCGCCGCATCGGCCATATTCGTACGTTCTCCTTCTACGCCTCGGTGGCCGCCACCGCCGTGCTACTGCACGTGATGCTCGTCAATCCGTGGGTATGGCTGGTCCTTCGCCTGGTCTACGGTATCGCCCTGGTCACGCTCTACATGGTGATCGAGAGCTGGCTCAACGCCCAGGTGAGCGGCGAGAAGCGCGGCCAGGTATTCGCCGTGTACATGGCAGTCAACCTGGGTGCGCTGGCGGCGGCTCAGCAACTGCTGGGGCTCGACAGCCCGATGGAATTCACCCTGTTTGCCCTGGCGACCATCCTCATCGGCGGCGCGATGATGCCCATCACCCTGACCCGCCAGCCGCAGCCGTCGCTGCCGGACATTCCGCCCACCGATCTGCTGCAGCTCGCACGCATCGCGCCGCTGCCGCTGATGGCGGCCGGCATCTCGGGTTTCGTGCTGGGGGGCTTCTGGGGTCTGGCACCGGTGTATGCCAGCGAGATCGGCTTCGATGCGGCAGGCGTGGGACTGCTGATGAGTGTCACCATCCTCGGCGGGGCCGTGCTGCAGTGGCCGATCGGGCTGTTCTCCGACAAGCACGAGCGGCGCACCGTGCTGCTCTGGGTAGTGGCGCTGGCGGCCGTTCTCGCGCTTGCCGTGGCACCTCTGATGGCCAGCCCGCTGCTGCTGGGGCTGATGTTCGTCTGGGGTGGCCTGGCGTTTTCCATCTATTCCATCGCCGTTGCGCAGATGGTCGATCAGCTCAATCCCGACGAGATCCTTTCCGGCTCCAGCGGCCTGCTATTGGCCAACGGCTTCGGCGCCGCGCTGGGCCCGGTGGCAGCCGGCGGCCTGATGCATCTGGTCGGGCCCATCGCCCTGCCGCTGTTCTTCGCGGTGGGCCTGGGCGTACTGGCGTTCTATGCCTTCTACCGGCCGCGCAAGGTGTTCGATCTGGTGACCGAGCCGCACGGCCACTTCACGCCGATCCTGCGCACCAGCCCCACCGTCATGGAGCTGATGCCCGACACGCCGGAAGACGCCGCCAAGCATGAGCCGGCCAACGAAGTCGAGCTGGATGACGTGCCGCCCGCCGAGGCAACGCCCGACGTGCGAACCGGCACCTGACCTCAGTAGTCGATCCGACCTCGCCCCGCCTTGATCGCACCTCGCCGGCTCTTGCCTTCGAGCCGGCGCGTCTTCGAGCCGAGGGTCGGTTTGGTCGGGCGGCGGGCCTTCTCCACCTTGCCGACGCTGCGAATCAGCTCCGCCAGCCGCTCGAGCGCATCGAGGCGGTTCTGTTCCTGAGTGCGATAGCGCTGCGCCTTGATGACGACCACACCCTCCGCGGTGATGCGGCTGTCGCGCAGCGCCAGCAAACGTTCTTTGTAGAACGCCGGCAGCGACGAGCCCCGGATGTCGAAACGCAGGTGCAACGCGCTGGACACCTTGTTGACGTTCTGCCCGCCGGCACCCTGGGCGCGTATCGCGGTCAATTCGATCTCGGCATCCGGCAGCTGCACGGTATTGGAAATTTCCAGCATGGAGTGCGCCATGGACGATTGAGCTGGCGATTGTCCTACGCCGTGCCGAACCACGACATACTTTTTCGAAATTTGCCGATCAGGTGCCGCCGGCGCTTCGGCTAAGGTAATTTCCCCGCCCCCAGGGATCTGCACATGGACTCGATCACCCAGGCCTTACTCGGCGCCAGCGTACAGGGCGCGATGCTCGGACGCTGGCAAGGCCGCAAGGCGCTCGCCTACGGCGCCGTGCTCGGCACCCTGCCCGACCTCGACGTGGTCATCGACTACGGCGATGCAGTCGCCAACATGACCTATCACCGCGGCTTCAGCCATTCGCTGTTCGTCCTCAGCATCGTGGCCGTGTTGCTGACCTGGCTGATCAGGCGCTTCCGCCCCGATGAGCGATACTCCGGCACCCGACTGTTCCTCACCATCTGGCTGGTGCTGGTCACCCATGTGTTGCTGGACGCCTTCACCAGCTATGGCACCCAGCTGCTATGGCCGCTGACCACCCCACCGATCGCCTGGTCCAGCATCTTCATCATCGACCCGCTCTACAGCGTGCCGCTGCTGATCGCGGTGCTGGCCGGCGCGCTGTTCGGCTTGCATGGCCGCACGGCCCGATGGCCCGCTTACGCGCTGGTGCTGACCACTTGCTACCTGGGTTTCACCCTTGCCGGCAAGCAGATGGCCGAACAGCGCGTGCAGGCCAGCATCACCCGCCAGGGCATCGAGGTCGAGCGGATGTTCAGCACACCGACGCCCTTCAACAGCCTGCTCTGGCGGGTGATTCTGGTAGATGGCGAGCACTACTACGAGACGCTGGTGAGCTGGTGGGACGACGCGCCACCGGCGCTGGTGCGCCTGCCACGCAACGCCCACCTGGCCGATGCGCTGGACGGCTCACCTCAGCATGAACGGCTGCGCTGGTTCAGCGGCGATGTGCTGCGCTACGACGTGGACGGCGACCAATTGCTGGTGACCGATCTGCGGCTGGGCATGACCGGCTTCCATCCGTTTCGCTTTCCGCTGGCCGAACGCAGCGCCGAGGGCTGGCAGCTGGTGGAACGCCCCGAACGCCTGCCGGCCAATCGGGGCGATATGCGCCGCCTGGAGAGCATCTGGCAGCGCATCTGGCAGCAGGAACCCGCGCTGCCCCTGGCCGCCTGGGCGGCCGAGCTGAACGGCAAGGCGATCAGATAACGCGGCTCGTGCGCGAGCCGCGTCTGCCGCGCGCCGTCAGGTACGGAACTGGCGGACCAGCTCCTGCAGCTCCACGCCCAGGCGAGCCAGCTCGGCGCTGGCACCGGCGGTCTGCTCTGTGGCACTGGCGCTCTGATCGCCGATATCACGCACGCGCGTCACGCTTTCGGAAATGTTCTCGGCTACCGCGCTCTGCTGCTCGGCTGCCGCGGCGATCTGCTGATTCATCTGCTCGATGGTGGACACCGATTCGGTGATCCGACCCAGCGCGACGCCCGCCTCGTTGGCCAGGTCGACGGTGCGCTGAGTGAGGCTGCGGCTGCTCTGCATCTGCTCGACGGCCTGCTGTGCAACCCGCTGCAGATTGGCGATCAGCCCTTCGATTTCCTCGGTGGAATCATGGGTACGGCGCGCCAGAGCCCGCACCTCGTCGGCCACCACGGCGAAACCGCGGCCCTGCTCGCCGGCACGGGCCGCCTCGATGGCCGCGTTGAGCGCCAGCAGGTTGGTCTGCTCGGCAACCGCGCGAATGACTTCGAGCACGCTGCCGATCCGCCCGCTTTCGGCGTGCAGCGCCTCGATCGCATGGGCGGACTGATCCACCTCACCGGCCAGATTGCCGATCTGCCCCACGGCGTCCTGCACCACCCGATCACCCTGGCGCGCCTGCTGATCCGCCTGACGCGCGGCGATGGAGGCCTGCTCGGCGTTGCGTGCGACTTCCTGCACCGTGGCCGCCATTTCATGCATGGCAGTGGCGACCTGCTCGGTTTCCACCCGCTGGGTCTGAACGCCGGCACTGGTCTGCGCAGTCACGGCGGAAAGCTGGTCGGCTGCCGCGGCGATCTGGCTGACGCCACCGCCGATGCGACCGATCAGGTTGCGCAGGCTTTGCGTCATGCCGTGCATGGCGTCCTGCAACTGCCCCACCTCGTCACGGCGCGAGCTGGGCTGGGAGTGCGTGAGGTCGCCGCTGGCGACGCGCTGCGCTTGCTGAACGGTGGTGCGCAGGGGGCCGACGATCATCCGCGAGATCATCGTGGCAGCCAGCAGGCCAACGAAGATCGCCAGCGTACCGATCACGCCGAGCAGCAGGTAGCTGCTGCGGCGCTGTTGCTGCATGGCATTGCTCGCGTTGTCCAGCGCCTCGTTCGCAGCGGCGATCACCACCTCGGACTGTTGCGCCATCGAGCCTTCCAGGGCGATTCGCTCGGCGCGATTCTGGCGGAATTCGTCGAATGCGCTGCGATAGTGCTCCAGCTCCACCAGCGCCTTGTCCATGGAGGCCTGCTGATCGTCGTTCAGCCAGATCTTCAGATTGCTGCCGATGGCAACCACGTTGGCGTGCAGCTCGCTCCAGCTCTTGGCGGCCGCATCGGAACTGTTGGCCACGAACAGATTTTCCTGGGTCCGCATGTCGAGAATCTGCTTGGTCAGGCCCGAAGTCGCCTCGGCCACCGTCAGCGGGTCGCTGCCCTTGAGGCGATCCCCCTCCAGGCGCAGCACGCGCACGGCGTCGTACATGTCCAGCTCGATGAACTCGAACTCTTCGCGGCTGACCTGCGCGGCATCCTGCATGCGCGTGCGCAGCGCCATGCCGCGTTCGATCAGCTGCATGTAGCGGTCGAACTGTCGGCCGTACTCGTCGGCGGCCTGCTGGATTCGCGTCAGGTAGGCACGCTCCTGCGTGCTCGAAGTGGCGGCCAGGCCGGTCAGTTCGGAACCGAGTCGCTGCAGCGATGTGTGCAGCGCGTCGGCCGAGGACTGCTGACGTGTCAGCGCGTAGTCACGCTCTGCGCCGCGCGCCGCAAGAATCGACGCATTGACGCTGGACAGCTGCTCGATCTGTTGCGCCCGACCCAGAATCTCGTCGACCGCAACGAAGCCGGTCACCGCGACGCCAAGCGTGAGCAGCAGTACCAGACCGAAGCCGCAGATAAGCTTTTTGGCAACCGAAAGATTGGTGAATAGGTTCTGCACTGGTTCCATCAGAAAGGTTCCACAAAAAGGGGCACGCTCGGGAAGTCGGCAGAGATTACTAATAGTTGAGTGTGGCGTCAGGATATTTTTGGCGCCTTAAGACTGGCGGTCGCCGCCTGGCTCGGGGCGGCGAAACGATCATCGGCAGGCGAAACGGCGATGGCCCGGTACTGCGTGAGACGATCAGTGCTGCAGATGCCCATACAGGCGTGCATAAAGCCCGCCCTCAGCGATCAGTTGCTGATGATCGCCATCCTCGGCGATGCGCCCACCGTCGAACACCAGCACTCGATCGGCCTGTTTCACCGCCGAGAGGCGATGGGCGATGATCAAGGTGGTGCGGTCGCGGAGGAACCGGTTCAATCCCTGATGCAAGGCGTATTCGGTCGCGGCATCGAGGGCCGAGGTCGCTTCATCCAGGATCACCACCTTGGGTTCGGCGAGCACCATGCGCGCCACGGCCAGCCGCTGCCGTTGACCGCCGGACAGTCGCACACCGGAGCGCCCGACGATACTGTCGAGCCCGTTCGGCAGCTGGCGAATGGTATCGGCCAGTTGGGCGATCTCCAGCGCCCGCCAGCACGCCTCATCGTCCCGCTCGCGCCCCATGGTGAGGTTGGCACGCACGCTGTCGTTGAACAGCGCCGGATGCTGCAGCACGACCGCCACATTGTCGCGCACCGTGGCCAAGCCGATTTCCTCGAGCGGAATGCCGCCGAACCGAATCTGCCCCGATTGCGGCTGGTAAAGCCCCAGCAGCAGCTGCACCAGGGTGCTCTTGCCACCTCCGCTGGCACCGACGATCGCGACCTTTTCCCCCGGCGCGATGCTCAGGTTCAACCCCTCGAGGACCGCTTCGTCCTGGTAGGCGAAGTGCAGGTCGCGCACATCGATCGCCACCGTCGCCTGATCGGCGAATGGGTTGCGGCCGCCGACATATTGCGGCTCGTCGGCGCGCGCCAGCAGCTGATTGATCCGCCCCAGCGCCCCGCCGGCCGCGTAGAACGCGTACTGCAGGCTCAGCAGTTGCTCCACCGGGCCGATCATGAACCACAGGTAGCTGAACACCGCGAGCATCTGGCCGATCGACAGGTCGGAAAACAGCACGGTCAGCATCGCCGCGGCACGGAACACGTCGATGCCGAACTGGAACAGCAGACCGCTGGCGCGGTTGGAGGCGTCGGTCTTCCATTGCGAAGCGACGGCGTAGTCGCGGACCTCCCGTGCGCGTAGCCCCAGTCGACCGAGGAAGAATCCCTGGCGGTTGCCGGCACGCACTTCCTGTATCGCATCGAGGGTTTCGGTAAGCGCCTGGGTGAAGCGCGAGGTGCTGTCGTTCTCCAGCTTCTTCAGGTGCTTCACTCGCTTGCCCAGCTGCACAGTGGCGTAGATCACCAGCGGGTTGAAAAGCAGGATCAGCAGCGCCAGCTGCCAGTGCATCCAGACCAGGATCGCCGCTGTGCCGATGATCGATAGCACCGCCACCAGCAGACGGCTGAGGGTGTCACCGATGAATTTGTCGATGGTCTCCAGATCGGTGACCAGATGGGTCGCGACCGTACCGCCGCCAAGGCTCTCGTACTCGCCAAGGGCAATGCGTTTGAGGCGCTCGATCAACCGCACGCGAATGCGGTAGACGATGTCCTTCGAAAGCCGGGCGAACAGCCGCGCCTGCAGGACGTTGAACACGAGCGCCGAGGCCCGCAGCAGCAGGGTTATGCCGAGCATCAGGCCGATGTAGCCGGCCGCACTTTCCCAGCTGGCGGGCAGAAAGCGATCCATCACGCGCAGTGCCGCATCGCCGGTGCCGAGCAGGACTTCGTCTACCAGCAGCGGCAACAGCAAGGGGATCGGCACGCTGCAGAGCGTGGCCAGAACCGCGACCAGGTTGGCCAGAATCAAGGCCTTGCGGTGGTGCAGCGCAAGGCGGCGAATCTCCGCCCAACTGAGCTGGTCAGGCATGCGCGTTGTGCTCCAGCCAGCGGCCCAGGAATGGAGCCAGCACCGTCAGAGGCTGATAGCCATTGGTGAGCAGGGCCAGCTGGCCCTGGTGCTCGGCGAGCAGGGTCGGGAACCCGGCGATACCAAGATTCTCGACCCAGCTGAAATCCGCTGACGTTTCGGCCTTGGTGGACGGGTCGTCATAGCTTTCGGCGAAGCGCTCGCGGGAGAGCCCGGCCGCCTCGGCCAGCTCCACCAGCAGCGCGGCTTGCGTGACATCACGCCCCTGCTGGTAGAAGGCCTGCTGGATCAGCAGCGACAGCGGCCAGACCCGGCTTTCATCGAGCCCGCGCGCGGCGACCAGGGCTCGGCAGGCGGGTTCGGTGTCGTAGATCAATCCGGCCGGTAGCCCCGTGTCGAAGTCGAATGACTGGCCGGTGGCAGCGTGCACGGCCTGCCAGTACGGCAGCGTGCGCGAGCGCCCGGCCTCATCCATCGCGACCTGTTCTCGGCGCAGGCCGCCGACCCTCAGCACGAGCGGCACGCCGTGCTCCGCGGCCTGCTCGGCAAGCCCCTGCAGCACGGGAGCGAAGCCCCAGCACCACGAGCACATGGGATCCATCACATAGATCAGTCGGGCCACTTCGTTACTCCCCTTAACTGCTTGGCGTGCTCGCGGGCCGGCGTGAATCAGCGTCACTGCTCCCGCGGATCACGGCCGATGGGGTGAGGCTGGTTGCGCTGGCGGGCCAGTTCGATCTGCTTCTGCCGTTCGCGCGCACCGGCTCGCGTCTTCTCGCTCAGAGTGTCCCAGCAATGCGGGCAGCTGATACCCGCAGCGTAGTGCTCCGATTGCCGGTCTTCCACGGACAGCGGGGCGCGGCAGGCATGGCACAAGTCGAACTCACCGGCACTGAGGTCGTGGCGAACGGTGACCCGGTTGTCGAACACGAAGCAGTCACCCTTCCAGCGTGACTGGGCCTCGGGTACCTCTTCCAGGTATTTGAGAATGCCGCCCTTGAGGTGATAGACCTCTTCGAACCCTTCGCCGAGCATGTAGCTCGAGGCCTTTTCGCAGCGAATGCCACCGGTGCAGAACATGGCGACCTTCTTGTGCTTCGCCGGGTCGTAATGCGCCTTGATGTAATCAGGGAATTCGCGGAACGACTTGGTCTGCGGGTCGATCGCGCCCTCGAAGGTACCGATCGCCACTTCGTAGTCGTTGCGGGTGTCGATCAGCAGAACCTCGGGATCATCGATCAGCGCATTCCAGTCCCGCGGCTCGACGTAGGTACCGACCCGCTGATTGGGATCGACACCGGGTACGCCCAGCGTGACGATCTCCTTCTTCAGCTTCACCTTGGTGCGATAGAACGGCTGTTCGTCGCAGTAGGATTCCTTGTGGTCGATGTCAGCCAGGCGAGGGTCGCGGCGAAACCAGTCGAGCAGCGCATCGATCGCCTCGCGGGTGCCGGATACCGTACCGTTGATGCCCTCCTCCGCCAGCAACAGGGTGCCCTTGATGCCGTTTTCGGTAAGCGTCGCGAAGAGAGGGTCACGCAAGGCGACGTAGTCCGGCAGCGATACGAACTTGTAGAGCGCTGCCACAACGATTTTTCGTGTCATGGGGTTTTCCACCAGTGGTCACCCGCGTAAAGGGTGGACCGGATACAAACGAAAGCGCCGGCGTGGGCCGGCGCGAGCGCGATTCTAGCAAAGAACATCCGGGATGTTTCCCGTCTGTTGTCGCCTCTATTTATGCCCACCGGCGCAAACCGGTGATGCCGGAGCCACACGCTGCTGGGCCCATTCTTCCGGCGTGTAGGTGTGCAGGGCGAGTGCATGGATCTGCTGCATCAGCGGGCCCATGGCGGCGTAGGCTTTCTGGTGACGCTTGACCGAGTTCAGACCCGCGAACTGCTCGCTGACGATGACCGCCTTGTAGTGCGTCTCCAGGCCGCGGCTGTGAGTGTGGCTTTCATCGAGCACTTCCAGGTGTTCGGGCTGCAGAACCTGCAGGGCGTTTTGGATCAGATCGAGTTTGCGCATTGCCTGCTCTCTCAAGGCTTCTGTTTTTCGAGTTCGGCCGTCATGTCGGCCAACAGCTTGTTCACTTCCGGCACCGCGCTTTCGAGTTTGGCCTGGGTTAGCTGGGCAGACCGTGCATTGAGCTCCGGCAACTTGGCGAGCATCTTCTTGCCCAGTGGCGACTGATAGAAATCGATCAGCTGATTCAACTCGGTTTCGGAAAACTGACTGGTATAGAGGGACACCAGATCGGGCTTCAGCTTGTCCCAGCCTATGGCCTTGTCCAGCGCGGTGTTGGCCTGGGCCTGATAGCGCTCGAGCATCGCCTTCTTGCTCTCGGGCGCCTGAGCCTCGGCGAAACGCTGCGCGAACATCTGCTGTACTTGTGCATAGACAGGTACTGCAAGCCGATCGGCGCTCGCCAGCTTGAGGAAACGTTCCGCACTGCTGGCGTGGCTGGCGGTGTCGGCCAATGCCGAAGAGCTGATGCAGAAAAACAGCATTGCACAGCGCAACGCCTGGGTACGTAAGGTTGGCATTGGAAATCCCTTGGGAAGGCGATAGGTAGCCCTCAATGGACACATTCTGCGCCGAGAGTTCCAATGCCTCAAGCAACGACCGGCGGGCTATGGAACCGCCGGCACCGCAAGGCGGCCTAAACCAGCAATATCGAGCAGGAGCATGGCATGACGCGTATAGAAACCGACAGCCTGGGGCAGGTCGAAGTACCGGAGCAGGCTTACTGGGGCGCCCAGACGCAACGTTCGCTGAGCAATTTCGCAATCGGTGCCGAGCGCATGCCGGTCGAGGTGCTGCATGCGCTGGCGCTGATCAAGAAGGCGGCAGCCAGGGTCAACAACCGCATCGGCGACCTGCCGCCCGACGTCGCGCGACTGATCGAACAGGCCGCCGACGAGATCCTGCATGCCCAGCACGACGACCAGTTTCCGCTGGTGGTCTGGCAGACCGGTAGCGGCACGCAGAGCAACATGAACGTCAACGAGGTCATCGCCGGTCGCGCCAACGAGCTGGCCGGTGGCAAGCGTGGCGGCAAGTCTCCCGTGCACCCCAACGACCACGTCAATCGCGCGCAAAGCTCCAACGACTGCTTCCCCACAGCGATGCACATCGCCGCTGCCAAGGCGGTCCACGGTGAGCTGCTTCCCGCTTTGGCCGAGCTGTCCGGCGGGTTGGCGGAACTGGCCGCGCGGCACAACAAGCTGATCAAGACCGGGCGCACCCATATGATGGATGCCACGCCGATCACCTTCGGCCAGGAAATGTCGGCATTCGTCGCTCAGCTCGACATAGCCGAGCGGACGATTCGCCAGTGCCTTCCGGCTGTTTATGAACTGGCGCAAGGCGGCACCGCAGTAGGTACCGGTTTGAACTCGCCGCATGGCTTCGCCGAAGCGATCGCAGCCGAGCTGGCCGCCCTGTCCGGCCTGCCGTTCGTCTCGGCACCGAACAAGTTCGCCGCCTTGGCCGGCCACGAGCCACTGGTCGCGCTCTCCGGCGCGCTGAAGACGCTGGCGGTCGCCTTGATGAAACTCGCCAATGACCTTCGTCTGCTCGGCTCAGGACCTCGCGGAGGCTTCGCCGAAGTGCGATTGCCAGCCAACGAGCCTGGCAGCTCGATCATGCCTGGCAAGGTCAACCCGACCCAGTGCGAAGCGCTGTCCATGCTCGCCTGCCAGGTGATGGGCAACGACATGACCATCAGCTTCGCAGCGAGCCAGGGTCATCTGCAGCTCAACGTGTTCAAGCCGGTGATCATCCACAACCTGCTCCAGTCGATTCGGCTTCTGTCCGACGGCTGTCGCAACTTCAATACCCACTGCATCGCCGGCCTCGAGCCCGACCCGGCACGCATGGCAGAACATCTCGAGCGCGGTCTTATGCTGGTCACCGCGCTGAATCCGCATATCGGCTACGACCGAGCGGCCGAAATCGCCAAGAAGGCCTATGCGCAAGGCACCACCTTGCGAGAAGCAGCGCTGGAGCTTGGCTACCTGACCAGCGAAGAGTTCGATCAGTGGGTGCGGCCGGAAACGATGCTCGAATCGGGGCAACGGGAGTAACGGACGCTGCTGATGATCGGACGTCGGTCATTTGAGCGATCCTTCCTGGTTCGGCGAGCACGGCAGGCGCGGACCACCCCCGTGCCGGTGCTCGCCAGTGTCGTCGGACTCCAGCCGCAGCCGTCGATTCGATGATCGCTCGACCTAGGTGAATGCGGCGCAACCAACAGTGACAGCAACTACAGCCAGGTTGATGCCTACCTTTCGACCCGCCAGCGGTTCAGCCGCTCGGCCCAGGTGAGCATCCTCGGCGAGCGGTGCTGTTGCCGCCAGGCTTCGGCGACACGTCGCAGTGCTTCACCCTGGGTCGGACTCAGCTGGACTGCGTCGCCGAGCTTGTGCATGCCCACCTTGTATTTCATCGCCACAACGAACCCGGCTAGCGTTTCACTTGCCTGCTCGCCAACGATGGTGACTCCCAGAATGCGGTCGTGGTCGTGCTCGGTGAGCACCTTGACGAACCCCTGCTCGGCGCGTTCGGCAACTGCACCGGGAAGGGTCGCCAGGTCCAGTCGGGTAGTCTGGAACTCGAGCTTCAACGCCCCGGCTTCGTGTTCGGTCAGGCCCACCGTAGCCATCTCCGGCGAGGTATACACGGCCCGAGGCAGGACTCGATCGCTTACCACGAACCGCTTGAGCCCGCCGAACAGCGCGTTGACCGCTGCGTACCAGGCTTGGTGCTCCGCCACATGCGGAGCACCGTACGGCCCGGCGACGCTACCCACCGCGTAGATATTCGGGTAACGCGTGGCCAGATACTCGTCCGCTTCCAGCGTACCGTCATCGCCACAATGCAGCTTCAACTCGTCCAGCCCCAATCCTTCGACATCGGCGTATTGCCCGAGCATCAGCAACAACCGATCAAAGGGCAGCGATTGCTCTTCGCCCTCGCCTGCCCGGCAAATCAGCCGGTGCTCACTGCCGGTCGACTCGACCCGCTGCGCCGTCAGTCCAAGGCGCAGGTCGATGCCGGCGGCAATCAGTGCAGCGGTCAGCGCCTGGGCAGCTTCAGCATCTTCCTGGTCAAGCAGGCGCTCGTCGGGGCTGACTACGGTGACCCTGGAACCCATGCGCTGAAAGAGCTGGGCGAACTCGCAGGCGCCTGCCCCGCCGCCGAGAATGAGCAGGCGGTCGGGCCGCTCGTGCAATTGCAGCAGCGTGTCGCAGGTCAGGGGCTCGACTGCGTCCAGACCGGGGATCGGCGGTAGCCACGGCCGGCTTCCAGTGGCAATGACGACCGCCCGGGTGGTCAGCGTGCGGCCTTCCACCTCGACCGTCCAGGGCGAGCTCAGCCGTGCTTCGCCTTCAACCACCTCGACGCCATGCCGCGTGCAATCGTCGACCGATGCGTGATGCCGGGCGGACTCGGTCAACTGGCGGACCTGCATCATCAATTCGCCAAACGCTTCGACGGAGGGCTGGCCGCCGTGCCTCGTATGAAGTTCGTTTGCCAGGCGTCGAAATGCTTTGGTTGGCACACCGCCCTCATGCATGGCAACGCCACCGAGGCGCTCGCGCTCAACCAGACACACCCGCGCCTTGTAGGTCGCCGCTATGCGCGCCGTCGCCAGCCCGCCCGCACCGCCACCGATTACCACAAGGTTGTAATCGAAGCGCTTCGGCTTGCGCCAGCCGCGGTAGACCTTGCGAGCCTTGTAATAGGTGAGGAGCCGCGTGGCGATGACCGGGAACACCGCCAGCAATACGAGCGTGCTGATGATGCTCGGCGACAGGATGTCGGACAGCGCGCGCACGGCGACCAGCTTCTCGCCCGCGTTAACATAGATGGCATTGCCGGGCAGCATGCCGAGTTGGGTGGTCCACCAGAAGGTCCAGACCTTGATTCGCGTCAGACCCAACGCTGGGTTCAGCAGCACGAACGGTACGATGGGGATCAGTCGCAACGAGACGAGGTAGAAGGTGCCATCGCGCGTCAGCCCCTTGTTGATCCCGGCGATCTGCTTGCCGAATCGCTTCTGCACCCAGTCTCGCAGCATGAAACGACTGATGAGCATGGCCACCAGTGCCCCCGCATTCGAGGCGAAGGATACGAGCAACGTCCCCTCTATCAGACCGAACAGCGC
Organism: Stutzerimonas sp. LR2; assembly: GCF_055755175.1. Lineage (NCBI taxonomy): Bacteria > Pseudomonadati > Pseudomonadota > Gammaproteobacteria > Pseudomonadales > Pseudomonadaceae > Stutzerimonas > Stutzerimonas sp. LR2. The sequence goes on along the minus strand of NZ_JBVTRR010000007.1, from coordinate 3,831 downwards.
CCCGGCAAGCAAGGTCAGCACCACCGTACCGGGAAACGACAGCGCCGTAAGCGCCGCGTAAACAACGAAGAACACCCCAGCAGCCCACCATGGATGATCCTGGACTTTGGCCTTCAGGGCGCCGCTGTGGGCCTTGATGGATTCGAGGGTGAGGTACTCGCCGAGGTCGAAAGCGAAGAAACAGACCACTGCGACAATCAGCAGAGCCACGATGATCCATCGGCTGGCTTTCATCCGTGCACGGCCTTAGTAAACCGTGAAACGGAACGGTAAGGGACGCGGGTAAGGCCGTTTGCGGGATTAACGAAAGCGAAAAGCATCGGGATGGTGTTCTCCATTAACGTCCTGTTGGAGCTTCGAGGCGCGCCGGCGTTCCAGCAAATAAGCAATATGGGCGGGACGGCATGGCCTAATGACCGCGTTACTTCGAACTTCGCAATCCCGCTCGCGTCAGCTCGACGGCCCGCGACTGTGTTGTCCCACCGTGTTGGAGGCGCGACTCTCAAGGTGCGTAGACTTGCCGACCGTTCAAAAGCCGTTGAGCCGCAGCTACAGATCCGCGCAGATTTCCAAGCTCCGCGTACTTGACCGATAACCGGGCGCCCGGTGACGGGACGTATCGTCGCTATATGAGTCAAAGTTCTTAGACGAAGTCGTGCACGTTTCTCTCGCTGCGCTACCGGGAGCTGATCCGCATGATGCATACCACTTACAACGTCTCTCTGGTCGTACTGTCGGTCATCATCGCGATAGCCGGCTCCTACACCGCCCTGGACCTCTCCAGCCGCACACGAGAGACCGAAGGCTGGCCTCGACAGGCCTTCGTCGGCGCCGCTGCCCTCTGCATGGGCGGCAGCATCTGGGCCATGCACTTCGTAGGCATGCTGGCATTCGGCATGCCGGGCATGCAGGTCCGTTATGACCTGGCGTTGACGCTCGCATCCTTTGCGGTGCCTATCGCAGTTACCGCCATCAGCTTCTTTGCCGTAAGCAAGCGCGGCATTACGCCCCGAACGCTTGGCTTGGGTGGCCTTTTCATGGGACTGGGCATCGGTGCAATGCACTACATCGGCATGGCGGCAATGGTCGTAGATGCCGAGCTCAGTTACGCCACCGGTTGGGTGGTACTGTCGTTCATCATCGCAATCAGCGCCGCGACGGTAGCGTTGTGGCTATCAGGCCGAGGTACCAGCCTGTCAGGGCAGGCGCTGTCGGCTGCGGCGATGGGAGTCGCGATCTCCGGCATGCACTACGTGGCCATGATCGGCGCGCATTTCACGCCATTGGACGACGCCATGAGCGCCACGCATGGCGGTGACCTGGATATGTTATCGCTGGCTGTTGCGATATCCGCGGCGACCTTCATCGTTCTGTTTTTTGGGCTGGTGGCCTCGATGTACGACAGGCGTCAGGCGCGTCGTAGCTGGCAGGAGGCTTCGGCCCTGCGCCTGAGTGAAGAGCGATTGCGCGAGTTGTACAGCAAGACGCCTCTGCCATTGCACTCCCTGGATCAGGATGGGCGTCTCGAATCGGTAAGCGATGCGTGGCTATCACTGGTGGGCTACCGCCGGGAGGACGTGATCGGCAGACCGCTCGTGTGTTTCATGACCGAGGCATCGTCTCGTCAGTTCCTCGAGCATGACTGGCCGTCGCTGCTCGAAACTAGCGAATGCCGAGACGCGGAGTACCGCTTGGTCGCCAGAGCCGGAACGTTCGTCGATGTGCTGGCCTCGAGCAGGGTGGAACGTACATCTACCGGGCCGCTTATCCTCGGCGGGCTCATCAACGTGACGGAACGCCGGCAGGCTGAAGCGGCCTTGCGGCAGGCGCAAAAGATGGAGGCGATGGGCAAGCTGACCGGCGGCATCGCCCATGACTTCAACAATCTCTTGGCCGTCATCGGTGGCAGCTTCGAACTGTTGCGCAAACGGCTGCCGCCGTCAGATCCCCGTACCGAATCACTGATCGAAAATGGCTTGCAGGCGACTCGCCGAGGTGCGGGGCTTGTGCAACGTCTGTTGAGCTTCGCGCGTAAACAGGAGCTGCGACCAAGCGCCGTCGCACTGCCAGATCTGGTGATTGGGATGCGAGAGCTCTTGAAGCGCTCGGTGGAAACCAACATCAGCATCGATCTGCGTTTTCCGCTAGATCTGCCACAGGCGTACGTCGATGCGAACCAGCTGGAGATGGTCCTGATCAACCTGGTCGTCAACGCCCGGGACGCCATGCCGGACGGCGGATCGATCTGCATCGAGGGACAGTCCCGAACAGCCGCCGAAGCCGGAAGAATCGATGCGCCCGGCTACGTCATTCTTATCGTTCGAGACGACGGTATCGGTATGGAGCCGGAAGTTCTTGCCCGCGCTACCGACCCATTTTTTACAACCAAGGGCCCCGGCAATGGCACGGGGCTGGGTTTGTCGATGGCCCATGGCCTGGCCGAACAGTCCGGGGGTCGTCTGCAGATCCACAGCCGCCCCGGCAAGGGCACCACAGTGGAAATCTGGCTACCCATCGCCACAGAGCGCCAGGCCGAGCAAACGCCGGACCGTGTCGAACCTGGCCCCGGCCCTCAGCTAACTGCCTCTGCCGAGCTATCGCTGTCGGTCCTGGTCGTGGATGACGATCCCCTAGTGTTGGACAATACGGCTTCGATGCTCGAGGATCTCGGCTGCCAGGTAACCGCGGTCAACAGTGCGGAAACGGCATTGGGTCTACTTACCCAACGTGTTGCTTACGACATTCTGATAACGGACCACATGATGCCTGGCATGACCGGCGCTCAACTGGCAGACCGGCTGCGAAACGAGCGGCCAGAGCTGCCTGTCCTTGTGGTCAGCGGCTACGCCGATCTCGCCGATAGCCCACGTCAGCTTCAAGTCCTGGCCAAGCCGTTCACCCAACAGACCCTTCTGGACGCCATTCAGCAATCGATAGGGCCTTCAGGCAAGGGCGCTGTTGTGGTGGACTTTCACCAGAAGCGATAGTGGGAGTCGCCTATCGCGGCGGGCCCCATTCCTACAGCGCAAGGTCTGGCTAACGAGTACGAGAGCTTCATACGTTCCGAAGCAGGCTCTGCTCAGCCGTGACGCTTGCTGTGGAGGACGACGGGGCGTAGTCACACTGCGTGTCCATCTATCGGAATCGTCGACGACTCAAGCACGTCACGCTGCCGAACCATCAACTCAAACGGCAGCCCCTTCGATTTGTTGCATGACGAATGCCGCGCATCGGACGCAGCCGTTCATTCATTCGAGCTGACCGGGATGAGGAATCTCCCCGCTCTGCCAGCCAGTGAATATGCCAGGTGGCACGAATGGTAATCGTCATTCAGGCAGGATTGTTGACCAGGCCCCCGGGCAGAATCGGAACGAGGTGGAAGAACGAGTACCTTGCCTCTCATCGGTCTTTGGACTTGGTCGGTTACAGCGCAAAGGCAGGCTTGCCGGGCTCATGTTAAATGGTCGACCTTATCGCACCGCCGTAAGCGCTAGCCTCGCTGCGGCAGCCAGGACACCCTTCAACGATATGGCTCCAACATCATTATGCTTGGCCATATGAGCTTGCCTGCTTTCATCCAGCAGCGTCCGCTTAGCGAGCCAAGCTATCACCGACAATGCTGTACCAGTGCAGCAGCCGTACTTTTACCTCAACCGCCGTAGCGCCTTTACAGCCACCGGCAGCATCGGAGCAGCCTGCCTCGGTTCAGGCTCAGTTCTGCGCGGCCGCTTTTCTGCGCTCCAAAAGCAAACCCCCGACCCGCTTACGCGGATCGGGGGTTTGGTGTAGGAGCTTGACGATGACCTACTCTCACATGGGGAAACCCCACAC
>NZ_JBVTRR010000006.1:0-296878 GCF_055755175.1 Stutzerimonas sp. LR2 | reverse complement strand
TGTCAACCACCTCTTTCAACCGCTTTCGATCAATCCGACCGAAGCCACCAACAGGACTCAACCACCACCCTGTCAGCGCGGCGCATTCTACCCGAATCCGCCACCAGTGCAACCCTTTTATTTAGCTAACCTTTTGATCTACAAGAGGTTTTGCTTGAGGACTGCGCCGGAAGTGGTGCGCATTATAGGCACCTGAAAACAGCCGTCAACCGTTTATTTCGGTTTTGTTGCGAACTTTGTTCTTTCGCGTACGGACTCGCCCCAAAGCAGAAGCCGCGGCTGGAAATCGTAGAGCAAGCAGGATCGCGGCCACGCCAGCATAAAGCGCCCACCTGCCAGCATCGGCACGTACAACCCAGAGCATATGCAGCAACACCACAATGACGATGACGTAGATCAGCTGGTGTAAGGTTTTCCAGCGCTTACCGAGACGGCGCATGCTCCATCGAGAGGAGGTAGCGGCCAAAACTGTCAGCCCCAGCAACCCGAGCATCCCGACGAGAATATAGGGGCGCTCGCTCAACTCTTCGGGCAAACGTGAGAATTCAGCACCCAACAGAAAGAAAAGGTAGCTAGCGAGATGCAGCAATGCATAGCTGAAGCACCAAAGTCCAAGCTGTCTCCGCACAGCGAGCCAGCCGCCCCACCCCGTGACCCGCTGCAGGGGCGTCATGGCAAGCGTCAGAAGCAAGAGAACCAACGCGCCCTGCCCGAGGTTATCCACCAGCACCTTTCCCGGATCGGGACCCAGCGCAAGCGTCCAGGCGAGATACAGCCAGTACACAGGCACGCTCGCGGCGCATAGAAATACGCACAGCCGCCACCACGGGTAGCGCATCAGTAGTCCTTGGTGAGATCCATCGAGGCGTACAAATCCGCCACCTGATCGGCATAGCCATTGAACAGCAGCGTATCCCGCACGTTGGGGCTGAAAAGGCTGCCTGGAAGGCGCCGCTCACGAGCCTGCGACCAACGTGGATGGGAAACTTGCGGATTTACGTTGGCGTAGAACCCATACTCTTCAGGAGCCATCGACTGCCACGTCGTACGCGGCTGCTCGCGTACAAAGCTGATCCGCACGATCGATTTGATGCTTTTGAAGCCATACTTCCAAGGTACGACCAGCCGCAGTGGTGCGCCATTCTGATTAGGCAGTACCCGCCCATACATTCCAACCGCCAGCAGGCTGAGGGGGTGCATCGCCTCGTCCATGCGCAATCCTTCTACGTACGGCCAATCGATCAACGCAAAGCTGGAGCGAGTCCCACGCATCTCGTCGGGGCGGTAGGCCGTTTCGAAGCGGACGAACTTCGCAGCTGAAAGGGGGCGGACCATCTGAACGAGGTCGGCAAGCGGAAATCCCAGCCAGGGGATCACCATGGACCAGGCCTCCACGCATCGCAGCCGATATATCCGTTCCTCCAGCTGGCCTTCAGCAAAAAGGTCATCGAGCGAATAGCGCCCCGGCTTTTCGACTTCGCCATCAACCAACACTGTCCACGGCTCGACTTTCAACTCCGCGGCGTAACGGGCTGGATCGCCTTTGTTGGGACCGAACTCATAGAAGTTGTTGTACTGGGTGGCATCGGCATACGGCGTGATGGCTTCGCCTTGCGCGACGACAGCGCGCCAGCGGGCGTCGCCCAGCTTGCCAACGAACCAAGGCGGGGCTGGAGACGCCGGGACGCCGGGATATTGCTCGGCCGCCCTAGCCAGCAAGGGCACCCCCACCGCCGCCCCAGCAAGCGCCGCCCCCTGAATGAAGCGACGCCGGCTTCGATAGATCGCCTCCGGCGTCACCTCGGATTCATGACAATCACCGCCTGCGGGGATTCTGATGAGCATGGCCAGCTCCGCGTATCGACTACAGACGAGCAATACGCGCAGCCAGGGGGAAAATCAACCCTCGACGCGCTTGCGCCGACGCAGTTGCATCAGGTACTGAACGGGACCCGAAACTGCATAGGCGAGGAAAATCAGCAGGAGAATACGAGGCGGGTCGCTGAATACCACCGCAAACACCAGCACCACGACCAGAATCGCAACGAAAGGAACGCGCCCCTTCAGATCGAGATCCTTGAAGCTGTAGTACTTGATGTTGCTGACCATCAGCAGACCGGCAGCGGCTACCATCAGCGCAAAGAGCATGACCAGCACCAGCGGCAGGTCGACGCCGCGAATACCCGTCTCGTCGAGCGCCCACACCGCCCAGACCCAACCGGCCACCACACCTGCTGCAGCCGGACTGGCCAGCCCGATGAACCAGCGCTTGTCCACCTTGCCGATCTGCGTATTGAAGCGCGCCAGGCGCAGCGCGGCGCAGGCAACGTAGATAAAGGCGACCGTGAGCCCGACATTACCCAACCCCGACAACGCCCATTCATACGCCAGCACAGCGGGCGCCAGACCGAACGCCACCATATCCGACAGCGAGTCGTACTCGGCACCAAAGGCACTCTGAGTATTGGTCAGGCGCGCAACGCGTCCGTCCAGACTATCAAGCACCATCGCGACAAAGACCGTCGCCGCGGCCACATAAAAATTGCCGTTGATCGCCGTGATGATCGAGAAGAACCCTGCGAAAAGGTTGGCAGTGGTGAACAGGTTCGGCAGCAGGTAGATGCCCCGGTGGCGGACCTTGCGGCCGTCGGCCTCCTGGGTTTCCTCCACATGCTCGTCGATCGGCAGAATGCTCTCTGGCTCGACTGGCTTGTTCGGCTCTTCGGATTGTCCACTCATGCGCATTCACCTTCTACAACAGGTACGGATAGATTTCGACCAGATCGGCACACCCACGGTTCAGCCTGGCCAAACCCGCGATTTATACCAGAAGCCTGGGGTGCAGAACGAAAAAACGCGGCCGAAGCCGCGTTTTCTTGAGCAGAAAACCGATCAGTTCTTGCTCTTGTCGACGATCTTGTTCGCCGCGATCCAGGGCATCATCGCGCGCAGCTTCTCGCCGACCACTTCGATGCCATGGGCCGCGTTGTTGCGGCGGTAGGCAGTCATGGACGGATAGTTGGCAGCACCTTCGGTGATGAACATCTTGGCGTACTCACCGTTCTGGATGCGCTTCAGAGCGTTGCGCATGGCAGCACGGGATTCGGCGTTGATGACTTCCGGACCGGTGACATACTCGCCGTACTCGGCGTTGTTGGAGATCGAGTAGTTCATGTTGGCGATACCGCCTTCGAACATCAGGTCGACGATCAGCTTCAGCTCGTGCAGGCACTCGAAGTAGGCCATTTCCGGAGCGTAGCCCGCTTCGACCAGGGTTTCGAAACCGGCTTTGACCAGCTCGACGCAACCGCCGCAGAGAACGGCCTGCTCGCCGAACAGGTCGGTTTCGGTTTCGTCCTTGAAGGTGGTTTCGATGATGCCGGTACGACCGCCGCCGACGCCACAGGCGTAGGACAGCGCGACGTTACGGGCATTGCCGGACGCGTCCTGGTAGATCGCGATCAGGTCAGGGATACCGCCGCCACGGACGAACTCGGAGCGCACGGTGTGGCCCGGAGCCTTCGGAGCGATCATGATCACGTCGAGATCGGCACGCGGCACGACCTGGTTGTAGTGGATCGAGAAACCGTGGGCGAACGCCAGGGTGGCGCCCTGCTTCAGGTTCGGCTCGATCTCTTCCTTGTACAGGCGACCCTGGAATTCGTCCGGGGTGAGGATCATTACCAGGTCGGCGGCAGCAACGGCTGCCGGCACGTCGCTGACCTTCAGGCCATGCGCTTCGGCCTTTGCGATGGAGGACGAGCCCGGGCGCAGGCCAACGGTGACGTCGACGCCGGAGTCCTTCAGGTTGCACGCATGCGCGTGGCCCTGGGAGCCGTAACCGATGATGGCGACCTTCTTGCCCTGGATGATGGAGAGGTCGCAGTCTTTATCGTAAGAAACCTTCATGAATTACCCCTGTTGCCGGCCTCGTGGGCCATTCGATAAAACGTTGCTGACTGACGAGACGAGGTGTCCGCCAGCCGTTAGATACTCAGCACTTTGTCGCCGCGAGAGATTCCGGTGACACCGCTGCGCACCACCTCGAGGATCGAAGCGGTACCAATGGCCTGGATGAAGCTGTCCAATTTGTCACTGGTTCCGGCCAGCTGAATGGTATAGACGCTGGTGGTCACGTCGACGATCTGTCCGCGGAAGATGTCGGTGGTGCGCTTGACCTCGGCGCGCTGGGCGCCGGTGGCCTTGACCTTGATCAGCATCAGTTCACGCTCGATATGGGCGCTCTCCGACAGGTCGACGAGCTTGACCACTTCCACCAGCTTGTTGAGGTTTTTGGTGATCTGTTCGATCACTTCCTCATGGCCCACGGTGGTCAAGGTCAGACGCGACAGGGTCGGGTCTTCGGTCGGCGCCACGGTGAGGCTTTCGATGTTGTAGTTGCGCTGCGAAAACAGGCCGACCACACGAGACAGCGCACCCGGTTCGTTTTCCATCAGCAGGGAAATGATATGTCTCATGATCAGGTCCGCTCCGTCTTGCTCAGCCACATGTCACGCATCGCGCCATCCTTGATCTGCATCGGATAGACGTGCTCGGCGGTGTCGACGGCGATATCGAGGAAGACCAGGCGATTCTTCATGGCGAATGCCTCTTCCATCATCGGCTTGAGGTCCTTGAGATCAGTGATGCGCATGCCGACGTGCCCGTAGGCTTCGGCCAGCTTGACGAAGTCCGGCAGAGACTCCATGTACGAGTGCGAGTAGCGACTGTTGTACACCATGTCCTGCCACTGGCGGACCATGCCCAGCGCACCGTTGTTGAGGTTGATGATCTTCACCGGCAAGTCGTACTGCAGGCAGGTGGACAGCTCCTGGATGTTCATCTGGATGCTGCCTTCACCCGTCACCACCGCGACATCGGCTTCGGGGAAGTTCAGCTTCACCCCCATGGCTGCCGGCAGGCCGAAGCCCATGGTGCCGAGGCCGCCCGAGTTGAGCCAGCGGTTGGGCTTGTCGAACTTGTAGTACTGGCAGGCGAACATCTGATGCTGACCAACGTCCGATGCCACATAGGCCTCGCCCTTGGTCACCTCGCAGAGCACCTCGATTGCGGCCTGCGGCTTGATGATCGAACCATCGCCCTCGTTGTAGGGGAACAGCCGGCCATTGCCGCGCCACTCGTCGATCTGCTTCCACCAGCTGGCCACGGTCTCGGCATTCGGCGCCTGGCCGATCTCCTTGACGATGGCGACCATCTCGGTCAGCACGCTGTCGACTGGGCCAACGATCGGGATATCTGCCTTGATGGTCTTGGAGATGGATGCCGGATCAATGTCGATGTGGATGATCTTCGCATTCGGGCAGAACTTGGTCGCGCCGTTGATGACGCGGTCATCGAAACGCGCGCCGACCGCCAGAATCACATCGGAGTGATGCATCGCCAGGTTGGCGGTGTAGCTGCCGTGCATGCCGAGCATGCCGACGAACTGGCGGTCGCTGCCCGGATAGCAGCCCAAGCCCATCAGCGTATTGGTCACCGGCAGGTTGAGCATCTTCGCCAGCTCGGTCAGTTGTGCCGAGGCCTTGCCTAGGATCACGCCGCCACCGGCGTAGATGATCGGACGCTTGGCGCCCAGCAGCAACTCCGCCGCCTTGCGAATCTGCCCCGAATGCCCACGTACGGCCGGGCTGTACGAACGCAGCTTGGCCTTCTTCGGATAAACGTATTCGAATTTTTCGGCCGGGTTGGTCATGTCTTTCGGAATATCGATGACAACCGGCCCTGGACGCCCGGACTCTGCGAGGTAGAACGCCTTCTTCATCACTTCGGGAATTTCCGAAGGATGCTTGATCATGAAGCTGTGCTTAACGATCGGCCGGGAGATGCCGATCATGTCGGTTTCCTGGAAGGCGTCGGTGCCGACCATGGTGCTCGGCACCTGACCGGAAATGACCACCATCGGGATCGAGTCCATGAAGGCAGTGGCGATGCCGGTGATGGCATTTGTCGCGCCAGGGCCGGAGGTCACCAACACCACGCCGGCCTTGCCAGTCGCGCGCGCATAGCCATCAGCCATGTGGGTGGCAGCCTGTTCGTGGCGAACCAGGATATGTTCGATGGCCTTTTCCTTGAAAAGCGCATCGTAGATATGCAGAACGGCACCGCCCGGGTACCCGTAGATGTACTTAACGCCTTCGTCACGCAGGGAGCGGACGACCATTTCAGCGCCGGATAAGAGTTCCACGTTGTTCACCTCTGAAACGCCAGATAGCGGTCCAAGCCGGAGCCGCCAGAAATAGGTTTACTGCCAACAGGGCATGAGCGACGGTGGTCGCCGACTACGTCAGCCACTGATTGAGCCAGTATTGGAAGAGTCCCTGGTGTCGCGGGCTCTCCACCCAGCGCGAGGTAACGCGTTGCGGGTGATGCAGGTCGGCGCGGGTAGCACCTCATGTCTGTCTAGACTGAGCCGGTATCGCTTGCGGCGAGGCGACTCAGGACAGCAAGCCTCGGATTGTTCGGATTCGGCACCCGCAAGTCAAGCCTGCCGTTGCGTTTGGCCAACCTCGAGCTGTGACGGGGCGCAGAAGCGCGGCGCTGTCTTTTGGGTATAGTGGAGGCCGTTTTCCGACCCGATGAAGGTAACAGCATGCGATTGATGTTTCTTGCGAGCGGCCTGATGCTGGCCCTTTGTGGCAACGCCATGGCGGCCCAGGTGTACAAATGGGTAGACGCCCAGGGCGTCACGCATTTTGGCGCTCAGCCGCCGCAGGGGCAGCAGGTGGAAACCGTGAACACGGTCGTCGCGCCAGGCAAATCGGTAACGCCACCGGCACCGGCGGTTCAGGAAAACGACGCCGAACCCGACCAGCGCACCATTGACCGCAAGGTCAAGCAGCAAGTGGCCGCGCAGGAGGCCGAGCGCAAGCGTTATTGCGAAACCCTGCGTACCAACCTGGCCCAGCTGCAGAACAATCCGCGCGTGCGGGTCGAAGATAATGGTGAAACGCGGCGGGTCACCGAGGAAGAGCGGCAGGCGCGAATCTCGGAAACCCGCGACAAGATTGCGGAAAACTGCAACTGAGCGCCATCTGAGCGACTGGCGCCGCCAAACGCGGCGCTAGCGTGAAGAGCTGTCGATCAGCGCATCGAAGCCGCGCAGGGCCTCAAGCAGCGTCACCACCTGGGACTCCCGATAGACCACTTCGGCCATGGCGCAGATGCCGGAGGCGGCAGGCAAAGGCTGATCTGCCTCGACGATGGCCTTCATCCGCGGCAGGAAAATCCACTGCAACCACTGCTCGAAGCGCAGCGTGTCGACGCAGAACGGCTCCACGCTGGCCAGAGCCTCTGGCGCCGGCGAATCCACACTCCACAGCCCCAGCACCCGCAGCTCGCGCTCGATCAGCAGCAGCTGCTGGGCAATCTCCGGCAGCCGGCGATCCATCACAGACTGACCTTGGCCCGCTCACGGGCCTGGGCCGCACCCGCACTGTCGCCCTGCCGCTCACGCGCCTGGGCGATCAGCTCCCAGAGACTGGCCTGCAAGGCTGGCCGACCACTGGCGTAACTCAACGCTCGACGTGACAACTGTTCGGCCTGGGTCGCGTCGCCCTGAGCCAGACGGACCTGGGCGAGACGGTAAAGCACCTGAGGCTCACGTGGCGCAATGCGCTGAGCGCGCTCGAGGCTCGAGGCGGCACCGTTCAGGTCGCCGCCGCCCTGCTGCTGCTGCGCGGTGGTGAGCAACGCCAGGACCGGGCCATCAAGCTGCTCGTCAGCCGCCAGACCGCTACCTGAGGAAGGAATGCCGCTGGGCATGCTTGGCTGTGGCGTGCTGGGCGGTGCGGAGATCGATGGTGCGGGCTGCCAGGCTGGCTGCGAACCGCTGGCGGCGCCACTGGAAGAAGAAAAAGGCACGTCCGGCGCTGCGAAGGTTTCAAGGGGCGCCGATGATCCTTGCGGCACCATCACCACGACACCGGAATCTTCCTGCTGCTGCCGTGGCACCTGGGCCGGGGCCGTGGCAGCGGGTGCGCGATAGGCCTGCCGCGCGGCCATTTCCTCGGAAACAGGCGCGCCGGCGTCGACGACGGGTATCGAACGACGGTCCACCGTCGCGCAACCCTGGATCAGAACCACTGCTGCTACAACAGCTATCCACTGCTTATTCACTTTCTGACCTCTTCACAAAAAAGCACGGAATGCACGTCGGCTGCACCATCACTGCAACCAGCCACGCACCCAATCCATGACCGACTCTGCAGGGGCCTGTATGCCGCAGCCCGGCCCCGGCGCCGGTTCGCTGCCGCGAATATAGGGCATCTGCACAGCATCCGGGCAGCGTTCGTCGGTACCCAGTCCGCTACGGGCATCGACCCAGGCGTAGGTGACATTGTCCGGAACCGGCATCTGCAACGGCAGCGGGTCGGCCCGTCGCATGAAGTCGGTCCATACCTGCAGCGCCCCGGTGGCACCGGTCAGAGACGTCTTGCCGTTGTCGTCGCGCCCCAGCCAGACCACTGCCAGAAGATCCTGGCTGAAGCCGGCGAACCAGCTGTCACGCGAATCGTTGGTGGTGCCGGTCTTGCCGGCCAGATTGAGCGACTGCGGCAGTCGGTTGTACGCCGAGCGCCCAGTGCCCTCGCGCATGGCGCGCTGCATGGCGTACTGGGTGAGGTAGATCGCACCCGGATCGAAGCGCTGCTGAATCTGGAACGGATAACGCTTGAGCGGCTCGCCGTCGGCCGTCAACACGCTGCGAATGCCCCGCAGCGGGGTGTTGAAGCCACCGTTGGCAAGCGTCTGATACATGTCGGCCACTTCGATCGGACGCAAGCCGCCGGCCCCCAGCAGCATCGACGGGTAAGCCGGCCATTTGGGTGATGCACCCAGGCGCTCGAGCGTCTTCAGCACGTTCGGCACGCCCAGATCGAGCCCGAGCCGCGCGGTCGACAGGTTGTAGGAATTGGCGAGCGCCTGATACAGGTACACCGTTCCATAGGCCTGACGCCCATAATTCTGCGGCTTCCAGACCTGCCCATCGGCACCTTTCACGGAGAAGGGCTCATCCTCGAGCAGACTGGTCAGCGTGTACTGGCTGGGCTTCTCCAGTGCGGCCAGGTAGATGGCCGGCTTGATCAGCGAACCGATCGGTCGTGAGGCATCCAGTGCCCGGTTGAAGCCGGCAAAGCCTGGTTGGCGGCTGCCCAGCATGGCCTGGATCTCACCGGTTTCCGGATTGGTGACGATCATCGCGCCCTCGACGCCCTCGGTGGCCTTGCCGAGTCGCTTGAGGGTTTCGCTCATGGCCTGCTCGGCCTTCAGCTGAAGCACCGGATCGAAGCTGGTGAATACGCGCAGCCCTTCTTCGGTAAGGTCCTCGTCCCGATAGTCCTCTCGCAGCTGGCGCTTGACCAGGTCGAGGAAGGCCGGATAGGAACTGTCCGCCATGCTGCCGCGCTGGGTTACCCCCAGTGGCGCCTGCTTGGCCTTGGCCGCCTCATCGGCGCTGATGACCTGCTGCTCGGCCAAAAGATCGAGCACCAGATTGCGCCTTTCCAGGGCACGCTCGGGATTGCGCCGCGGGTTGTAATAGGTTGGCCCCTTGACCATGCCGACCAGCAACGCCACCTGCGGCAGCTTCAGCTCGGCCAGCGGCTGACCGAAGAAGTACTGACTGGCCAGGCCGAACCCGTGCACCGCGCGACGACCATCCTGACCGAGAAACACCTCGTTCAGATAAGCCTCGAGAATTTCCTGTTTGTCGTAATGCAGCTCAAGCAGCACCGCCATCATCGCTTCGGTGATCTTGCGGGTCATGCTGCGCTCGTTGGTCAGGTAGAAGTTCTTGACCAACTGCTGGGTCAGGGTACTGCCACCCTGGCGAACCTGGCCGGCAGTCAGGTTGACCCAGACCGCGCGGGCAATGGATTTGGGCGACACACCGAAGTGATTGAAGAATTCCCGATCCTCGACCGCAACCAGCGTTTCCACCAGATACGGCGGCACCTGATCCAGCTTGATCAGGATGCGATCCTCGTTGTGCGCGGGATACAACCCACCAATCAGCACGGGCTCCAGACGCGCCACAGGCAGAGCGCTCCCGTTGGCGCTGCTGAGGCCAGCAACGAAATCGCCGGAGAAGCGGACCCGCAACCGTTGCGACTGCTCGGCGCCTTCGTAGAACTGGAAGCCGCGGGTATGCAGTTCGATGTCATTGCCGGCAACCGAAGCGCCGCCCGGGCCGCTGACCGAGCGCTCGCGCCGATAGCCAAGAGCGTCCAGCTCGGCAAGGAAATCGTTCTTGTCCAGCTTCTGACCGACGAACAGTTCCAGCGGCCGCGCATAGACCTTTGCCGGAATCGTCCAGCGCTTGCCGGAGAATTTCTCCTGCACGACAGCATCGAGATAGATGGCGAAACCGGCCAGGATCACCAGGCCGACAATGGAGAGCTTGACCGCCCAGCCCAACCAGGGGCGAGCACCACTGGAGCGGCGCTTGGAGCGATTTCGGGGGGAGCGAGGTTTAGTCATGGCGGCGCATTATACGCACTTTGCCGCAGCGGATTGACGGCCTCTCAGCGGTTTGCAGCGCAACGCTCAGCGGCCATAATGCCGGCGACTTTACGACTGTGTGGACTGCTTCGCAGTGGACTCGCACGCCCCGTTCAAGAACTTCGACAAGGAATGACCGTGAGCCAAGCACTGATCGCCGCCCTGCAGAATCCTGCCCTGTATCCGCACCCCACCGAAAGCTTTCGGGTCATCGAAACCCATATTTCCTGGGTGATCCTCACCGGCCAGTACGCCTACAAGATCAAGAAGCCGGTGGACTTCGGCTTCCTCAACTTCACCGATCTGGCCTCGCGCAAGCATTTCTGCGAAGAAGAGCTGCGCCTCAACCAGCGCATGGCACCTGACCTCTACCTGGAAGTGTTGCCTGTCACCGGCTCGCCTGATGCTCCGGTGATCGGCGGCGACGGCAATCCCTTCGAGTACGTGCTGAAGATGCGCGAGTTCCCGCAGTCCCAGCTGCTGGCCGAGGTCCAGGCCCGCGGCGAGCTGACCGATGCGCATATCGACGCTCTGGCCGAGCAGATCGCAAGCTTCCACCTCAGCACCCCGCAGGTACAGCCGGACCACGCGCTGAACAGCGCCGATGCGATCGTCGCACCGATGCGGCAGAACTTCGAACAGATACGCCCGCTGCTCAGCGAGCCGGAAGACCTGCGCCAGCTGGACGCTCTCGAAGACTGGACCGAAACCAGCATCACGCGCCTGCGCCCACTGCTCGAACAGCGCTGCCAGCAAGGCTTCGTTCGCGAATGCCATGGCGACCTTCACCTGGGCAATGCCACGCTGATCGATGGCAAGGTCGTGCTGTTCGACTGCATCGAATTCAACGAGCCGTTCCGCCTGATCGATGTCGCCTCGGATGCCGCCTTCCTGGCCATGGACCTTGAGGATCGCGGACTGAAATGCCAGGCCCGGCGCTTCATCAATGGCTGGCTGGAGCACACCGGCGACTATGCCGCGCTGGCGTTGCTCAACCTCTATAAGGCCTATCGTGCGTTGGTTCGCGGCAAGGTCAGCCTGTTCCGCCTGTATCAGGAGCAGGACGCCGTGCAGCGCAAGGTTATCCTGCGCCAATACCGCAGTTACGCCAATCTCGCCGAAAGCTACAGCGCGATTCCGTCCCGCTTCCTCGCCATCACTCACGGTGTATCGGCCGTCGGCAAGAGTCACGTCGCGCTACGCCTGGTCGAAGCGCTGGGCGCGGTGCGTCTGCGCTCGGATGTCGAGCGCAAGCGTCTGCACGGCGAGCAGGCCGAGGCGCAGGCGGGCCAGCTCGATAGCGGCATCTACAGCCAGCAAGCCAGCGAAGCGACCTATCGCCACCTGCATCAGCTGGCGACTGCCGCACTGCAGGCCGGGTTCGCCGTGGTCATCGACGCAGCCTACCTGAAGCAGTCGCAACGCCAGACGGCATGGCAGGCGGCCGAAGCGACCGGCGTACCGTTCCTCATCCTCGATTGCGAGGCTCCGGAAGCGGTGATCGCCCAGTGGCTCGCTCAGCGTCAGGCCGAAGGCACCGATCCGTCCGACGCGACAATGGAGGTGGTCCGCGCGCAGCAGGCCAGCCGCGAGCCGCTGAGCGACAGCGAGCGCCTGCACAGCTGCCGGGTCCAGACGCAGGATGCCGGCAGCCTCGACGAGCTGGTCGCCAACATCCGCCAGCGCCTGCCGGGGCTTTGACCGTTAGGCACCGTCGCGGGCAGGCCGCGGCGGTGCCTCTATACTCCCGGTATAACAACCGTGGGAATGCCTATGCCTGCCAGCGAACCCCGCCTCTCCCGAGCCGGAGACAGCGTTCAGCTGTTTTCCAGCCGCTCCGATGACTACGCCCGTTATCGCCCGACCTACCCGGAGGCGCTTTTCGCCTGGCTCGCCAGTCAATGCGAGGCGACCGACAACGCGCTGGACCTGGCCGCCGGGAACGGTCAGGCCAGCCTTCCGCTGAGGAGCCACTTCCGCCAGGTGCTGGCCTGCGATGCCAGCGTCGAGCAACTTGCCGCGGGCGACGGTTGGGCGGACGTACAGCGTTTCGTCGCCCAGGCGGAGCGCCTGCCCCTTCGCAGCGGCCAGCTCGACCTGCTGATCGTCGCCCAGGCACTGCACTGGTTTGCCACGCCGGCGTTTTTCGATCAGGTGCGACAAGCACTGAAACCCGGTGGGCTGTTCTGCGCCTGGTGCTACAGCCTGCTGGAGGTATCGCCGACGCTGGACCCGCTCATTCGACGGCTATACGGGACGACACTCGATGGTTACTGGCCCGCCGGTCGGGCCAGCGTCGATGCCGGCTACAGCGACATCCCACTCCCGTTCGCCCGCACCGATACGCCGGACTTCGCCATCGAAGCGCACTGGAACCTTGCCGAGCTGCTTGGCTACCTGCGCACCTGGTCAGCGGTCAAACAGTGGCAACGCCAACATGGCCGCGACCCCATCGCGCTGCTGGAGCCGGAACTGGCGACCGCCTGGGGGCCACCCCAGCAGCAGCGACCCATCCGCTGGCCGCTGCACCTGCTTGCAGGCTTCCCCAACCGCTAGCACCGCAAGGATGCCGCCATGCACGACGAACTGCTTTCGCTCCGCAATCTCGGCAAGACCTCGGTGCAGTGGCTGCACGCATCGGGCATCCACACTGCTGCGGATCTGCGCCGACTGGGTGCGGTGAGCTCCTATCGCGCGGTGAAGGCACGTGGGTTTGGCGCGTCGAAGGTGCTGCTGTATGCCATCGAAGGCGCCCTGCGAGACGTGCCCTGGCAGCAACTGCCGGCCCCGCTGAAGGAAGAACTGAATCGGAACCTGGGCAGCGAACTCGACAACTAGAGCTAGCTCACAACCTCTGCGCGGCGTGATTTACTCGCTCGCCCGACCAGGCCTATTGTGCGCCGACGTGACCCTGCCAATCGTCTGCCCGTTTCGTTCAAGGATTACCGACATGTATTTACTCGGGGAGCAACCGGCGTACGCCGATCGCCTGATCACTCGCCTCCAAACCATTCCCACCCAGCTGCTGGAAGGTCTGCAGCCATCGGGCCCCAACCTTGAACTCAAACACACCGACGACCTGTGCGCGGAGCTGCCTGCACAGCAGCTGTTCATTATCGAGACCGGGCTGCTGCATGCGCTGATCGATGGCAAGCCACTGTTCTACCTTCAGGAAGGCGACCTGGTCGGTCTGCGCCAGTCGAGCGATCTGCCCGAGTGCCGCTATTGCAGCGACGAGCCCATCAGCCTGGTGCCCTACTCGCGCAACGCCGTATTCCAGCACATCCATGCCGACGAGCACCGCCAGGAGTTGTTCACTCAGTACCTGATCGGTCACACCGCGTTGCTGGGCGACGCCCTGGCGCGCCTCAAGCAGCCGGAGATCCGCCCCGCTACCGGCTTCAAGCATTTCGCCGTAGGTGAGGAGCTCATTCGCCAGGGCGACGAAGCGGACAATGTATTCATCATCATCGAAGGCCACGCCGAAGCCATCGTCGACGGACAGAAGGTTGGCGACGTACAGAAGGACGAGATCTTCGGGGCCATGGCGGTGTTCACCCGCGAGCGGCGCAGCGCAACCGTGGTCGCCAGCGAGCCATGCACTGTCATGGTCATTCCCAAGGAACAGTTCCTCGGCCTGACGCAAAGCAACCCGCGCATCGCCCACAGCCTGATCGAGAGCATGGCCCGACGCATCGACCTGCTGAACAAGGAAGTCACTCACCTGCGGGTCAACGTCGCCGTCTAGCGATCCGCTCGTCGCGGCCGCACATATATTTTTACGAATGCCTGTTGACGCAGAAATGAGAATTGTTATTATTATCGCAACTGATCGCGAGGTCAGCCGATAGCTGAAGGCTCAGGCAGTCGATCCTTCAGGTTATCTCCTCATCAGGCTAATCACGGTTTTGACCCGGCTCTGCCGGGTCTTTTTTTGCCTGTCTTCTGCTCGCGGCAGATAAGGCAGCGCTATTTGCCGCGCTGCCGCAGTTGCTCGCAATGATCCTGCTCTGGTTGTGCCGGTGTATACCAGACGAAGTCTGCCTGCTCGGCGGATACCCTCTCGCCGACCTCGGCAAGCATCAGCACCGTGACAGGCATGTCTGCCAGATCCTCGATATGCAGCGGCACTCCCAGGTCACGCCGCACATGGAACGCCCCCGCCAGCAGCATCGCGGGCTTTGGCGCCGCGAGCAGACGTTCGGCCATGCGTCGATCACGCTGCTGTTGCACCGCCAGCATCGCCGGCAGCTGGCTTGCCGGCAGCATGCCGCAATGCGAGGTTTCGATCTGCGCGAGCAGAGCATCCCTCACCGTGGTCGTTGCCGAAGCGCGCCCCTGCAACCGGGGAGCGGCCCGGTAGATGGACATGATCTCGTCGCGTCCGAGATTTGCCTGCAACAGCGGATAGGACTGCATCAGCGCATGGCTGACCAAAGGCCCGTAGAGGTTCCAGTCCCAGCCCTTCTGCCAGTCCAGCGCCTGGGCAAGATCGCCCGGTGCATGGCCCGCGCGAAGGTCTCGACGCACACTGTCGACACGCGCCTGCTGGCCGGGCTCGAGCATTTCCAGCAGCAGGCTGCCCTGCGGGCGTTGCTGCTCCAGCGCCTGCAGCAGCCAGAGCTGCAGCGCATGGTGATCGGGATTGTCGTGGCGCTCGCCGACCAGCAGGGCCTCGCTGTCCTGCAACCTGGCGACGAGCTGAGCCGGGGTCAGCACAGCGTCATTGCGCAGATCGACGATAAGGCCGAGATCGGCGTGGTCCCGCCCTTCCGGACCCTGCCATTCGGGCAGCGGTGGCAGTACGCTACAAGCGCTCAGCAAGACCACTGTCACTAAAACGATGATGCGCACCACAGACCTCCTCAACGGGCGATGACCAGGGGGTGACCTCGTTCCGGATGCCGCTGGACCAGCACATCCAGGCCGAACACGTCTCGCAGCGGCGCCTCGCGCAGCACCTCGTCCGGCGCGCCGGCGATCTGAGCGCGACCGTTCTTGAGCAGCAACAGGCGATCACAGTAACGGGCAGCCAGATTCAGGTCATGCAGGATCACCAGCGCGGCGCCGCCCTGCTCGGCGAAACCCCGAACCGCCTGGAGGATGCTGTGCTGATGTGCCGGGTCGAGCATCGAGGTGGGCTCGTCGAGCAGCAGCACGCTGCCCTCGTCCCCCGGCCAGAGCTGCGCCAGCACTCGGGCCAGATGCACCCGCTGGCGCTCGCCACCGGACAGCCGCAGATAGCTGCGCCCGGCCAGATGCTGCGCATCCGCGGCCTGGAGTGCAGCGGCCACGATGCGAGCATCAGCCTGACGGCCGCTGCAATGCGGCAGGCGCCCCATCGCGACCACATCCTCGACCTGGAAGGCAAAGCTCAGCGTCGAACTCTGCGGCAATACCGCCAGGCAACGCGCCCGCTCGCGATCCGACCAGCCTTCAAGCGCTCGTCCATGCAGCATGACCTGCCCTCTGGCGGTTTTCAGCTCGCCGGACAGAGCCTCCAGCAAGGTGCTCTTGCCCGCTCCGTTCGGGCCGAGCACACCCGACACCTGTCCCGCCTGCAAGCGCAGAGAAACCCCATCCAGCGCCGTGATGCCACCACGCCTTACCGTCAGATCGCTGCCAACCAGCATCAAACACGCTCCCGGAGCAGCAGGAACAGAAAGAACGGCGCGCCGAGCAGCGCCGTGACGATGCCGATCGGCAACTCGGCAGGTGCGATCACCAGCCGCGCGGCGACATCCGCCAGCAACAGCAAAGTGGCGCCGGCGAGCGCCGAGGCCGGCAAGAGCAGCCGATGATCCGGCCCCACCAGCAGACGCATCAGATGCGGGACGACCAGGCCGACGAAGCCGATCAGGCCCGCGGCAGCAACGGCCGCGCCGACACCCAGCGCGGTACAGACCACCAGCTCGCGCTTGATGCGCTCGACGTCGAAACCCAAATGGCGCGCCTCAGATTCGCCTAGCAAGAGTGCATTCAACGCAGTTGCGCGGCGTGGCAGCCAACCGCCGACGGCAAGCGTGATCAGCAACAGCGGCCATAGCCCCGCGTAGCTGGCGCCGTTCAGGCTGCCGAGATTCCAGAAGGTCAGTGAGCGCAACGTGGTGTCGTCGGCAAGATAGGTGAACAGGCCGACAATGGCACCGGCCAGCGCGGTCAGGGCGATACCCGCCAGCAGCATGGTGGCGACGCGGGTCTGCCCGTCGCGCCGCCCCAGCCGATACACCAGCAAGGTCACCGCGAGGCCGCCGAGGAAGGCGAACATGGACAGCACATAGGGCTGCCAGACCTGCGGCAGCGCGGGCACGAAGGTGCTGCCGACGATCGCGGCAGCCGCACCGAGCGCGGCGCCGCTGGACACCCCGACGAGCCCGGGATCGGCCAAGGGGTTGCGAAAGAGTCCCTGCATCGCCACGCCGCACAGGGCCAGCACGGCACCTGCGGCGCAGCCGAGCAGCGTACGCGGCAGCCGGATCTGGCCCAGGATCAGCTCTGCCTGCTGCAGACCATCATGTCCGATCGGCAGTCCCAGCAGACGCAGCGCCGCCAGCGCGGTGTCGTCCAGCGCCAGGCTCAACGGACCCAGCGCCAACGACAGCCAGACGGCTGCCAGCAACAGCACGCTGAGTACGACAAACAGAATACGTACGGGAACCCGAGTGCCCATCAGGGATGCTTCGCCAGGCGGATGAGGGGCGAAGGATAAGAGCGTGTCGGCGGCGCCGCCACCCCGCGGTTAGCATCGGGCTGCGCACGAGCGGTGCTTGCGGGATAATCGCCGTTCCTGCGAGAGGTCAAGATGATTCGATTGTGCGCAACATCCGAACTGCCGGAAGGGCAGAGCCGCGGTTTCACCGCAGGCGAACTGCAGATCATCGCGGTTCGCCGGGATGGCCGGGCCTACCTGTACGAGAACCGCTGCCCGCACCGGGGCGTGCCGCTGGAATGGCTGCCCGACCGGTTCCTCGACGACAGCGGCAGCCTGCTCCAATGCGCCACCCATGGCGCACTGTTCCTCATCGAATCGGGCGAATGCGTGGCGGGCCCCTGCGCCGGGCAATCGCTACGGCCACTGGATGCGATCGAGCGGGACGACAGCATCTGGTTGCAAACTGTCAGGCAGAGCGACAGTTGAGCACGGGCGCCGAGCTCCGGGCTTGGGTATCATGCCGCCACAGCTTTACCGTGAGATCGCCATGCTTCGCCTGTTGAGTCTGCTGCTTCTGCTCTTCGTGTTACCCGCCAACGCCGGCCTGTTCGACAACAAGCCCAGCGCGAGCTTCGGCGGGCTGAACAACAGCAGCGACTTTCTGCCGGTACGCGAGGCGTTCAAGCTGAGCCTGGTCGAGGCGTCCCCCGAGCGGATCACCCTGCGCTTCGTCGCCGCCGAAGGCTACTACCTCTACCGCCACCGCTTCGCCTTCCAGAGCAGCGACGCGGACGTCACCCTCGGCGAACCACGCATGCCCGATGGCGTCGCCAAGGTGGATGACTATTTCGGCGAGATCGAAGCCTATTACGGCGTTCTCGATATCGAGCTACCGGTAACCAACACCGAAAACCGCCCCTTTACCCTGCAGGTCACCTATCAGGGCTGCGCCGACAAGGGGCTTTGCTACCCACCGGAAACCGAATCGATCACGATCGGCGATGGCGCGGCACCAGGCTCCGCGGCCGCGGCCGCGGGCAGCGAGGCCAACCAGCGCGATGTGTCCTGGCGCTCGATCGCGCTGTTCTTCCTCGCCGGGCTAGGCCTGACCTTCACCCCATGCGTGCTGCCGATGCTGCCGATCCTCACCGGGGTGGTCTTGCGCGGCCAGCCCGGCGGCATGCGCAGCTTCCTGCTGTCGGTGACCTATGTACTGCCGATGGCCGGCGGTTTCGCCGTACTCGGCGCACTGATGGGCGTGTTCGGTGCCGAGCTGAATCTGCAGGCACGCCTGCAGTCGGCGTGGATTCTCGTGCCCTTCGCACTGTTCTTCGTGGTCTTCGCGCTGGCCATGTTCGGCCTGTTCGAGCTGCGCCTGCCGCAGGCCTTGAGCGGCCGCCTCGACCGTCTGGCCGGCAGCGCCCGCGGCGGTTCGTTCACTGGCGCCGCGATGCTGGGCGCGGTGTCCAGCCTGCTGGTATCGCCGTGCGTCTCCGCACCGCTGGCCGGTGCACTGCTCTATATCAGCGCTAGCGGCGACGCCGTGGGCGGCGGGCTGAAGCTGTTCGCCCTGGGCCTGGGCATGGGCGCGCCTCTGGTGTTGTTCGCCACCGGTGGTGGAGCCCTGTTGCCCAAGAGTGGGCCCTGGATGGTCGGCGTGCGCAACCTCTTCGGCGTGCTGCTGCTGGCCGTTGCGATCTGGATGCTCGAGCGCGTCCTGCCAGGCCCCATCGCCCTGGCACTCTGGGGGTTGTTGGCGGCGGGCAGCGCGCTGTTCCTCGGCACCCTGGAGCTCACCAGCAAGACGCCTCGTCAGAAGCTTGCCCAGCTGCTCGGCCTGGCCCTGCTGGTCTACGCCCTTGCCACCTGGGTCGGCGCTTTGCAAGGCGGCTCCGATCCGCTGCGGCCGCTGCCGATGGCCAGCGGCAGCGCGCCGGGCAGCCAGGCCGGCGAAGGTTGGCATACCGTTTCCACGCCTGCGGAATTGGACGCGCAACTGGCCGCTGCCCGTGCCGCCGGCCAGCCGCTGATGCTGGACTGGTATGCCGATTGGTGCATCAGCTGCAAGGTCATCGAACGCGAGGTCTTCGCCAATCCGCAGGTGGCTCCGCGCCTGACCGACTATCGTCTAATCCGCTTCGATATCACCGAGAGCAATGCCGCCCAGCGCAGTCTGCTGGACCGCTACAAACTGTTCGGCCCGCCCGCCATCCTGTTCTTCGGTGGCGACGGAAAAGAGCTGAACGAGGTCCGCGTAGTCGGCGAGATAGACGCCTCCGGCTTCGCCGAGCGACTGGATCGAGCAGCAGCTCTGCGCTAGGTGCGGAGCGCAATCCCCGCGCTTTGTCGCAGATACTCGAGACATCCTCGCGGCCGACGAATGATTGCCGGAATCTTCAGACATAATGCGGGCATTTCCTTCGATCGCGACATGACTGGACAGTCAGCCCTCGCCTGGGGCATAGTTTTTCCCCTCTCGCGACCCGGCCTGCCCCGCCGCGTCGGCGTACCCAGAAAAACAAGGAACACCCATGGCCACCCTACTGGTCCTGCACGGCCCCAACCTCAATCTGCTTGGCACCCGCGAGCCCGGTGTCTATGGCGCGGTGACGCTGGCGCAGATCAATCAGGATCTGGAGCAGCGCGCCCGTGCCGCGGGCCATCATCTGCTCCATCTGCAATCGAATGCCGAGTACGAGCTGATCGAGCGCATCCATGCCGCGCGCAGCGAAGGCGTGGACTTCATCCTGATCAATCCCGCGGCATTCACTCACACCAGCGTCGCATTACGTGACGCATTGCTGGCCGTGAGCATCCCATTCATCGAAGTGCACCTGTCCAACGTGCACAAACGCGAACCTTTCCGCCATCACTCCTATTTCTCCGACGTAGCGGTAGGGGTGATCTGCGGCCTTGGCGCCAGCGGTTACCGACTGGCCCTGGAGGCCGCCCTGGAACAACTCGCTGCTTCCTGATGGGCTCGACGCAGGTGTCGAGTCTTGAAGAAGCGAGCAGCAATGCCCTTTGAACTTACCTGGGAGTCAACGCTTCATGGATATTCGCAAAGTCAAGAAACTGATCGAACTGCTGGAAGAGTCCGGTATCGACGAACTGGAAATCCACGAGGGTGAAGAGTCGGTACGCATCAGCCGTCACAGCAAGCAGGTCGCGATGCAGCAGCCGATCTACGCACAGGCTCCGGCCGCACCGGCGCCTGCTCCGGCCGCCGCTGCCGCCCCGGCTGCTGACGCTGCTCCTGCCGCACCCAAGCTGAACGGCAACGTGGTCCGCTCGCCGATGGTCGGCACCTTCTACCGCGCCTCCTCGCCGGAATCCAAGCCGTTCGTCGAAGTCGGTCAGAGCGTGAAGAAGGGCGACATCCTCTGCATCGTCGAAGCCATGAAGATGATGAACCACATCGAGGCCGAGATCAGCGGCACCATCGAATCCATCCTGGTGGAGAATGGTCAGCCGGTCGAATACGACCAGCCGCTGTTCACCATCGTTTGAACCGCGGAGAGCCAGCGATGTTGGAAAAAGTACTGATCGCCAACCGCGGCGAGATCGCCCTTCGTGTCCTGCGCGCCTGCAAGGAACTGGGCATCAAGACCGTGGCGGTGCACTCCACTGCCGACCGTGACCTGATGCATGTGTCGCTGGCCGACGAGTCCGTGTGCATCGGCCCGGCCTCCTCCGCCCAGTCCTACCTGAGCATTCCGGCCATCATCGCCGCTGCCGAGGTCACTGGTGCCGACGGCATCCATCCCGGTTACGGGTTCCTCGCCGAGAACGCCGACTTCGCCGAGCAGGTGGAAAAATCCGGCTTCACTTTCATCGGCCCGACTGCCGACGTTATCCGCCTGATGGGCGACAAGGTGTCGGCCAAGGACGCCATGAAGCAGGCCGGCGTGCCGACCGTTCCGGGTTCTGACGGCCCACTGCCGGAAGACGAAAAGGAAGCGCTGCGCATCGCCCGCGAAGTGGGCTACCCGGTGATCATCAAGGCCGCCGGTGGCGGTGGTGGCCGCGGCATGCGTGTGGTGCACAAGGAAGAGGACCTGATCGCCTCGGCCAAGCTGACCCGCAACGAAGCCGGCGCCGCCTTCGGCAACCCGATGGTCTACCTCGAGAAGTTCCTCACCAATCCACGCCACGTGGAAATCCAGGTGCTGGCCGACGGCCAGGGCAATGCGATTCACCTGGGCGACCGCGACTGCTCGCTGCAGCGCCGCCACCAGAAGGTGATCGAGGAAGCCCCAGCCCCGCTGATCGATGAAGAAGCCCGCCGCAAGGTCCAGGCCCGCTGCGTCAAAGCGTGCATCGACATCGGCTATCGCGGCGCAGGTACCTTCGAGTTCCTCTATGAAGATGGCAACTTCTACTTCATCGAGATGAACACCCGTGTACAGGTGGAGCACCCGGTCACCGAGATGGTCACCGGCATCGACATCGTCAAGGAAATGCTGCTGATCGGTGGCGGCCAGAAGCTGTCGATCAAGCAGGAAGACGTGGTCATCCGCGGCCATGCCGTCGAATGCCGCATCAACGCCGAAGACCCGCGTACCTTCATGCCCAGCCCGGGCAAGGTGAAGCATTTCCATGCGCCCGGCGGCAACGGCGTGCGCGTCGACTCGCACCTGTACGACGGCTACTCGGTACCGCCGCACTACGACTCGCTGATCGGCAAGCTGATCACCTTCGGCGCGAACCGTGACGAGGCCATGGGCCGGATGCGCAACGCGCTGGACGAACTGATCGTCGACGGCATCAAGACCAACGCCCCGCTGCATCGCGATCTCGTACGCGATCCAGGCTTCTGCAAGGGCGGCGTGAACATCCATTACCTGGAGAAGAAACTGGGTATGGACAAGCACTGAGCCTCGGCTCGGCATGACAGGGGCTGCCTTCGGGCGGCCCTTGTCGTTTCTGCGCCCCCCGCCCGACCGTTTGGGGCAAACCGCGCTGGCCGCCGCCCCCGCTGCTCCAGTAAGCTTGCCCGCTTTCCGCGACCCAACTCGAGAGGCCTTCATGTCCTGGCTGCAGATCCGACTCGCCATCACCCCCGATCAGGCCGAAGCGCTGGAAGACCAGCTGCTGCAGCTGGGTGCGGTCTCGGTCACCTTCATGGATGCCGAAGACCAGCCGATCTTCGAGCCGGACCTCAATACCACGCCGCTCTGGTCGCATACGCACCTGCTGGCACTGTTCGAGGCCGATACCGATCCCGACGCGCTGCTCGCCCATCTGCAGCTTCTGCGCGGCGGTGGCCTGCCCGAGCATCAGACCGAGGTGATCGAGGACCAGGATTGGGAACGCAGCTGGATGGACAACTTCCAGCCAATGCGCTTCGGACGTCGCCTGTGGATCGTGCCCAGCTGGCACGCCGCACCGGAGCCGGACGCGGTCAACCTGCTGCTCGATCCCGGCCTGGCCTTCGGCACCGGCACCCACCCCACCACCGCGCTGTGCCTGGAATGGCTTGACGCACAAACACTGGACGACCGGTCACTGCTCGATTTCGGCTGCGGTTCGGGAATCCTCGCGATCGCTGGCCTGCTGCTGGGTGCTCGCCAGGCCGTGGGCACCGATATCGATCCGCAGGCGCTGGAGGCTTCGCGCGACAATGCCGAGCGCAATGGAATCGCCCCGGAGCGCTTCACCCTCTACCTGCCCGAACAGCTGCCGCAGGAACCGGCCGACGTAGTGGTTGCCAACATCCTTGCCGGGCCGCTCGTCTCACTGGCGCCGCAGATCACCGCTCTGGTCAAGCCGGGCGGCAGGCTGGCGCTGTCCGGCATCCTCGCCGAACAGGCCGACGAGGTTCGCGGGGCTTACAGCGGCGCCTTCGACCTCGACCCGACCGCCGACAAGGACGGCTGGGTACGCATCAGCGGCGTTCGTCGCAGCTGATGTGCAGCGGCATGCGATCGTCCCCGCACACTTGGACAGCAGGCGCGGCGGCCACTGCCGCTGCGCCGCCGGCTTGCGCTAGACTAGCCGGCACCTCCGCGCGGAAACACGCATGACCAGCTTCATCACCCAGTGCCCCAACTGCAGCACCCGCTTTCGCATCAGCCGCAGCCAGCTCCGCGCGGCCCATGGAGCAGTGCGCTGCGGCGCCTGCCTGGAAGTCTTCAATGCAGTCCACCATCTGCTGCGTGACGAGCTGAGCCCGGCCCCGGGGCAGGTTGCGGCGACCACCGCCGCGCAGGCGGAGACTCCGCGCCCGGTCGCAGCCACGCCCGGCGCCGCGCCGACCAGCAAGGCCGATGAAACCCTGTGGATTCACGATGACCTGGATCTGGACAGCCTCGATCTGGACGAGGAACTGGCCAAACTGGAGCAGCAGGAGCGCGAACTGTCGCAGGACCTGCTCAGCCTGGAAACCCGCAGCGGCTCGACGAAGACCGCGCGGGCGTCGGATGCCGCCACCAGCGAGCACGACGAAAGCTGGGCGGAAATCCTGCTGAATGCCGAGCAGACCGCCACGTCCGCCGTACCTGGGAGTGATGGGCCAGTCAGCTTCACCCCGGTCACCGCCGATACCCCGCAGCCACCGAGCCCGCTTGCGGTCAGTGCCCGGCCGCTGTCGGCCGCCAAGGCGCAACAGGCACGCAGCGAACGTGTCGAGCCAGCCCTGAGCCTGCCGGACACCGAGCCCCTCGATCGGCCCGATGACCCTGTCATCCCCCAGCGTGAACCCGAACTGCGCGGCGAGCCGCTGTTCGAACTCGACGACGAGCCGCTGCAACTGGACTGGCAGGAACGCAAGAAACCCTGGGGACGCTGGCTCGGCTGGGGCACGCTGAATCTGCTCGCGGTGCTCGCGCTGGGTGCGCAATACGTCGTCTACAACTACGACGAGCTGTCGCGCCAGCATCAGTACCGCCCCTGGTTCGAGCGTATCTGCCCGACCCTCGGCTGCGAACTGCCGGCCCTGGTCGATATCGGCCAGATCAAGAGCAGCAACCTGGTCGTACGCAGCCACCCTGAGTTCACCGGAGCACTGGTGGTCGATGCGATCCTCTACAACCGCGCCCCCTTTGCACAGCCCTTTCCGCTGCTGGAAATCCGCTTCGCCGACCTGAACGGCAAACTGCTGGCCAGCCGCAGCTTCAAACCCAGCGAGTACCTGTCCGGCGAGCTAGCCGGCCAGACGATCATGCCGCCGCAGGTCCCGATCCACATTGCCCTGGACATCCTCGACCCCGGCGCGAAGGCGGTGAACTACAGCCTGGGCTTCCATTCTCCGGACTAGCTGCCCCCCTCGATCCCGGCCGGTGGCCGGCCCCCCCTCGACATGGGTCAGCCGTTATCCAAACTCTCGGCGATAACGCGGCCGCTGTTCAGAATTTGTTCAAAACAGCCTTTAACCCGTCATGCGTAGCGGGTATTATGCCCACCCTTTTTTGCAGTCCCGATCGACCTAACAAGCAGGCCCCAAGCAGGGAATCTTCATGTCAGCGGTACGCATCGGCCCCTACACCTTGACGAATCGGTTGATTCTCGCGCCCATGGCGGGCGTGACCGATCAGCCGTTCCGCCAGTTGTGCCGCCGCTTCGGCGCGGCCCTGGTGGTCTCGGAAATGCTCACCAGCGATGTGCGCCTGTGGAACAGCCGCAAGTCGCGGTTACGCATGCCCCATGCCGACGAACCCGAGCCACGCTCGGTGCAGATCGCTGGCGGCGACCCGCAGATGCTCGCCGAAGCGGCGCAGCGCAACGTCGAGCTGGGCGCACAGATCATCGATATCAACATGGGTTGCCCGGCAAAGAAGGTCTGCAACAAGGCCGCCGGTTCGGCGCTGATGCGCGATGAGCGGCTGGTCGCGGACATTCTCGAGGCCGTGGTCGCCGCGGTGGATGTGCCGGTGACGCTGAAGATCCGCACCGGCTGGGACCGCCAGAACAAGAATGGCGCGACCATCGCCCGCATCGCCGAACAGTCCGGCATCGCGGCGCTGGCAGTGCACGGGCGCACCCGCGCCGACCTGTATACCGGCGAGGCCGAATACGACACCATCGCCGCCATCAAGCAGGCGGTGTCGATTCCGGTGTTTGCCAACGGCGACATCGATTCGCCGCATAAGGCGGCCAGGGTGCTCCAAGTCACTGGGGCCGATGGCCTGCTGATTGGACGTGCGGCGCAGGGTCGCCCATGGATCTTTCGCGAAGTGGAGCATTATCTGCGCACCGGCGAGTTGCTCGCGGCGCCGACGCTGGGCGAGGTCGAAAGCACCCTGCTGGAACATGTTCAGGCGCTGCACGAATTCTATGGCGAGGTGATGGGAGTTCGTATCGCCCGCAAGCACGTGGGTTGGTATCTCGCAACACTGCCGGGCGCGCGGGACTTCCGCGCCCGTTTCAATCATCTGGAAGACAGGGATGCGCAAGGCTCCAGCATCCGGCAATTCTTTGCCGAACAACGCTCTGGGCCTGGCTCGGTGGATGGAACAGAGGTGGCCGCATGACGCTGTTGAATGAAACATTGGTAAGTGGAACAACATCCGTGAGTGACAACGTGAACCTCAAGCAGCACCTGAACACGCCGAGCGAAGCAGGGCAGACGTTGCGCGGCAGCGTCGAGAAGGCGCTGCACAACTATTTCGCCCGTCTCGAAGGTGCCGACGTCACGGACGTTTACAACCTCGTGCTCTCCGAAGTGGAGGCGCCGCTGCTGGAAACCGTGATGCATTACGTGAAGGGCAACCAGACCAAGGCATCCGAGCTGCTCGGCCTGAATCGCGGCACCCTGCGCAAGAAACTCAAACAGTACGACCTGCTCTGAAGCGACAGCTGGCAGACACGGTCGCCCGGTCCTGCCAGCTTCGCGGCCTCAAGCCTGTAGCCTCTAGGAACCGTCAATGACCGACCAAACCACCCGCCTTCCCGTGCGCCGCGCGCTGATCAGCGTGTCCGACAAGACCGGCGTCGTCGACTTCGCCCGTGAACTCGAAGCCCTTGGCGTCGAGATCCTGTCCACCGGTGGCACCTTCAAGCTGCTGCGCGAGAATGGCATCGCCGCCATCGAGGTCGCCGACTACACCGGCTTCCCGGAAATGATGGATGGCCGGGTGAAGACCCTGCATCCGAAGATCCACGGCGGCATCCTCGGCCGTCGTGATCTGGACGGTGCGGTCATGGCCGAGCACGGCATCGCGCCGATCGATCTGGTGGCGGTCAACCTCTACCCGTTCGCCGCCACCGTGGCCAAGCCCGGTTGCACCCTGCCGGACGCCATCGAGAATATCGATATCGGCGGCCCGACCATGGTCCGCAGCGCGGCGAAGAACCACAAGGATGTCGCCATCGTGGTCAACGCCGAGGACTACGCGGCAGTGGTCGACAACCTGAAGAACGGCGGGCTGACCTATGCCCAACGCTTCGACCTGGCGCTCAAGGCGTTCGAACACACCGCCGGCTATGACGGCATGATCGCCAACTACCTCGGCGGCATCGACCAGAGCACCGAGCAGCTCAGCACCGACAACCGCAGCCTGTTCCCGCGCACCTACAACATGCAGTTCATCAAGGCGCAGGACATGCGCTACGGTGAGAACCCGCACCAGCAGGCCGCCTTCTACGTCGAAAAGCCGGACGAAGCCTGCGTCGCCACCGCCAGGCAATTGCAGGGCAAGGAGCTGTCGTTCAATAACGTGGCCGACACCGACGCCGCGCTGGAATGCGTGAAGAGCTTCACCAAGCCGGCCTGCGTGATCGTCAAGCATGCCAACCCCTGCGGCGTCGCGGTGGTTCCGGAAGACGAAGGCGGCATCCGCAAGGCCTACGACCTGGCCTACGCAACCGACAGCGAGTCGGCCTTCGGCGGCATCATCGCCTTCAACCGCGAGCTGGACGGCGAAACCGCCCAGGCCATCGTCGAGCGTCAGTTCGTCGAGGTGATCATCGCGCCCAAGGTTTCTCAGGCCGCGCGCGACGTCGTCGCCAGCAAGGCCAACGTGCGCCTGCTCGAATGCGGCGAGTGGCCGGCCGAGCGCAGCCCGGGCTGGGACTACAAGCGCGTCAATGGCGGCCTGCTGATCCAGAGCCGTGACATCGGCATGATCACCGAGGCGGACCTCAAGATCGTCACCCAGCGCGCACCGACCGAGCAGGAGATCCACGACCTGATCTTCGCCTGGAAAGTGGCCAAGTTCGTCAAGTCCAACGCCATCGTCTACGCCAAGAACCGCCAGACCGTCGGTGTCGGCGCCGGCCAGATGAGCCGCGTCAACTCCGCGCGCATCGCCGCGATCAAGGCCGAACACGCCGGTCTGCAGGTGCAGGGCGCGGTCATGGCTTCCGATGCCTTCTTCCCGTTCCGCGACGGCATCGACAACGCAGCCAAGGCCGGCATCACCGCAGTGATCCAGCCGGGTGGCTCGATGCGCGACAACGAAGTGATCGCCGCGGCCGACGAAGCCGGTATTGCCATGGTGTTCACCGGCATGCGCCACTTCCGCCACTGATGGTGGCTTGACCGCACTGAAGCGCCCTTCTGCGGCGTTGGCGGCGGACTCGCCGATGCTCATTGCCATCTAGGCAACTGCGCTCGTCGAGCCCGCCGCCTTGCATCCAGACGCTTCATCGCGCCCCGACAGATTTGAATAGGCCGGGCACAGCCCGACACCGGACTCCTAGGGTGGAAAACCGCGCAGCGTTTTCCACCGATGGGCCGCAAGCCACTCCCCC
The DNA here is from genome assembly GCF_055755175.1 of Stutzerimonas sp. LR2. Taxonomy (NCBI): domain Bacteria; kingdom Pseudomonadati; phylum Pseudomonadota; class Gammaproteobacteria; order Pseudomonadales; family Pseudomonadaceae; genus Stutzerimonas; species Stutzerimonas sp. LR2. The sequence continues at coordinate 269,016 of NZ_JBVTRR010000006.1, read as the reverse complement.
AGGAGGGACACATGAACGTACTGATCATCGGTAGCGGCGGCCGCGAGCATGCCCTGGCCTGGAAGGTCGCGCAGGACCCACGCGTCGCCAAGGTATACGTCGCCCCCGGCAACGCAGGCACCGCCACTGAAGCCAAGTGCGAGAACGTCGCCATCGACGTGCTGGCCATCGAGCAACTGGCGGACTTCGCCGCGGCCAACGTGCAGCTGACCATCGTCGGACCGGAAGCGCCGCTGGTCAAAGGTGTGGTCGATCTGTTCCGCTCGCGCGGGCTGGACATCTTCGGCCCCACCGCTGCCGCCGCGCAGCTGGAAGGCTCCAAGGCCTTCACCAAGGATTTCCTGGCGCGTCACGCCATCCCGACCGCCGACTATCAGAACTTCACCGAAGTCGAACCGGCGCTGGCCTATCTGCGCGAAAAGGGCGCACCGATCGTTATCAAGGCCGACGGCCTGGCGGCCGGCAAGGGCGTGATCGTCGCCATGACCCTGGCTGAAGCCGAGGACGCCGTGCGTGACATGCTCTCCGGCAATGCCTTCGGCGACGCCGGGGCGCGGGTGGTGATCGAGGAGTTCCTCGATGGCGAAGAGGCCAGCTTCATCGTCATGGTCGACGGCGAGCACGTGCTGCCGATGGCCACCAGCCAGGACCACAAGCGCGTCGGCGACGGCGACAGCGGCCCGAATACCGGGGGCATGGGCGCCTATTCGCCGGCTCCGGTGGTCACTGCCGAGGTGCACCAGCGCGTGATGAACGAGGTGATCTACCCGACCGTGCGCGGCATGGCCGCCGAAGGCAACGTCTACACCGGCTTCCTTTATGCCGGGCTGATGATCGACAAGGCCGGCAAGCCTAAGGTCATCGAGTTCAACTGCCGTTTCGGCGACCCGGAAACCCAGCCAATCATGTGCCGCCTGGAGTCCAGCCTGGTGCTGCTGGTCGAGGCCGCGCTGGCCAAGGCGCTGAACAAGGTCGAGGCGACCTGGGACCCGCGACCGACCGTCGGTGTGGTGCTGGCTGCCGGCGGCTACCCGGGCGACTATGCCAAGGGCGACGTGATCGAGGGACTGGACGAAGCAGCCAAGCTGGATGGCAAGGTGTTCCACGCGGGCACCGCTTTGAATGCCGAGGGTCAGGTAGTCACTGCCGGCGGCCGCGTACTCTGTGCCACCGCTATCGGCCGTAGCGTGTCCGAGGCACAGCAGCAGGCCTACCGCCTGGCGGAAAAGATCCGCTGGAATGGCTGTTTCTACCGCAAGGACATCGGCTACCGCGCCATCACCCGCGAGCGTGGCGAGGGTTAAGCTCAGCCTGTCATCAGGAATGCGTGCGGCGCCAGGTTTTATCGCCGTCGCACGCATTACAGGCCGGCTGCGGCATGGCTATAATCCGCCGTCACACTCATGAACGGACTTCTCTAGTGGGTCGGCTCCGGATTGCCATAGCTGTCATCTTCGGCCTGCTGCTGATCAACCTGATCCCGCTGTCGGCCCAGGCTTCCATTGCCCCTTCGCCGGCCCCCGCCACGCTTTCCGCTGATTCCGTACCACAGAACTGGCGCCTGCTGATCGACCAGTCCGGCGGCCTCACGCTGGATGAAGTAGTTTCCCAGCGTGCGCTGTTCCAGCGCCTGGACAAACTTTCCTACAGCGCACCGGCCAGCGATCGGGCGGTCTGGCTGCAGGTCAGCCTGCCGCCACTGACCAAGCCCAAGTGGCTCTGGATGTTCGCACCACGCGCGCAGTATCTGGACTTCTATCTGCTGCGCGACGGCCGACTGGAGCGCCACACAGCGACCGGCGACATGCGCCCGATCAGCGAACGTCCTCTGCCCAGCCGTGCCTACCTGTTCAGCCTGCCCAACGATGGCCAGCCACGTGAGGCCTACATCCGCCTGCAGTCCAGTCACCCACTGATGACCTGGTTCAAGACCGTCGACGAAGCGGGACTGGTGAACCAGAACAAGCCGGCCTATCTGTTCGGTGCGCTGTTCGGCGCGCTCGCGCTGCTGGCGCTCTACAATCTGCTGCGCTTCGCCTACACCCTCAGCTACACCCATATCTGGCTCAGCCTGCTGCACGGTGCGCTGCTGAGCTGCGCCACGGCCAACCTCGGCGTGCTGGCCATATGGCTGCCTTGGTTGACCTACAGCCAGCCGCTGATCGCCGATTTCTCGGCCCTGGCCGCGAGCTGCGCCCTGCTCGGCTACACGCTGGGCTTCTTCAATCAGCGCGGGCGCACCTGGATCACCTGGCTGCTGGGCATCGAACTCAACCTGGTGCTGGCGCTGGCCGCCAGCATCCTGCTTGCTCAATGGCCCTGGTACAGCTGGCTGATCTACTCGCTGGTGCTGGCGGCGGCGTGCAGCGTGCTGGCCGTGGCGAGTTATCACTGGCGGCAAGGCTACAAACCGGCCCGTCTGGTGGTGGCCGGGACGACGCTGTTCGCGCTCGGGATGGTGTTCTTCATGCCAATGCTGCTGGGCTTCGACCAGCTCGATCCGGGCTGGCTCACCGGCGGGCTCTTCAGTCTTGCGACGCTGGCGGGGCTGCTGCTCAGCTTCGCCCTGCTCGAACGGCAGCGGCAACGGCAGTCGGACAGCCGCAGCCAGTACACCGCTGCGGCGGTCAGCACTGCCGAGCTGAAGACCAAGGCCGACTTCCTGTCGAAGATCAGCCATGAGCTGCGTACACCCATGAACGGCGTGCTGGGCATGAGCGAATTGCTGCTGGGCACCTCGCTGTCGGCCAAGCAACGCGACTACGTCCAGACGATTCACAGCTCCGGCAACGAGCTGCTCAACCTGATCAACGAAATCCTCGATATCTCCAAGCTGGAGTCCGGCCAGATCGAACTGGACGAGGTGCAGTTCGACTTCAATGCCTTGATCGAGGACTGCCTGAGCATCTTCCGCGCCAAGGCCGAGCAGCAGAAGGTCGAGCTGATCAGCTTTATCCAGCCGCAGTTGCCGCAAGTGGTCACCGGTGACCCGACCCGCCTGCGGCAGACCCTGCTGAACCTGCTGGAGAATGCCTTCAAGCAGACCGACGAAGGCGAGGTGCTGCTGATCGCGGCGGTCGACGGGCCGACCGAGAGTCCGCGACTGCGCATCACCGTCCAGGACAGCGGCCGTCCGCTGGAGGCCTACGAGCGCGACGCGCTGCTCAACGCCGCGGTAGACAGCCATGACTTCCTCGCGGCGACGCGGCATGGCGGGCGGCTCGGCCTGATCATCGCGCGCCAGCTGGTCCAGCTGATGGATGGCGACTTCGGCATCCAGACCGGGGCCAGCCAAGGCAATACGCTGTGGATCAGCCTGCCCCTGGCCGGCGAGGGTCTGGCACAGAACAACGCGGACCTGGACGGCCCGCTGCAGGGCACGCGCCTGCTGATCGTCGACGACAACGACACCTGCCGCAAGGTACTGCTGCAGCAGTGCAGCGGCTGGGGCCTGGATGTGAGCGCGGTCGCCTCGGGCAAGGAAGCGCTGGCCCTGCTACGGACCAAAGCCCACCTGAAGGAGTACTTCGACGTGGTCCTGCTCGACCAGGACATGCCGGGAATGACCGGCATGCAGCTGGCGAGCAAGATCAAGGAGGACTCCAGCCTCAACCACGACATTCTGCTGATCATGCTCACCGGCATGAGCAGCGCGCCGAGCAAGATCATCGCCCGCAACGCCGGGATCAAGCGCATCCTGGCCAAACCGGTGGCCGGCTACACCCTCAAGACCACTCTGGCCGACGAACTCGCGCAACGCCAGGCAGGCAGCCAGCACCGGCCGAGCCCCACAGCGCAGCCCTTGCCTCCGCTGGAGGTCCCCAGTGACTTCCGCATCCTGGTTGCCGAGGACAACAGCATTTCCACCAAGGTCATCCGCGGCATGCTGAACAAGCTCAACCTGCAACCGGATACTGCCTGCAACGGCGAGGAAGCGCTGGAGGCGATCAAGGCTCAGCCGTACGACCTGGTGCTGATGGATTGTGAGATGCCGGTGCTCGACGGTTTCCAGGCCACGCACCAGTTGCGCGAGTGGGAAGCGCACAATGCCCGGCCGCGTACCCCGGTGGTCGCGCTCACCGCGCATATCCTCAGCGAGCACCGCGAACGTGCCCGAGAGGCCGGCATGGACGGTCACATGGCCAAGCCGGTGGAGCTGTCCCATCTGCGCGAGCTGATCGACCACTGGGTTCGCGTCAAGCAGGCCGAGCACGCCGAATGATGACGTGCCGGCGGCTCAGGATCAGGACGCCCGCGGCCTCACATCGCTGATCAGCAGCCCGCTTTCCGGTTTCGCCGGCATCCGCGAAAGGTCGATCCGCAGGTCCTGCGCCGGCACCGCATAGTCCATCTCCCGAGTCAGCATACGTAGCGCGAGCTTGAGCAGTTCGATCGCCAGCCGCTCGCCCGGGCAGCGATGCCCCTGCGCGGGATCGCCGCCACCCTGAGTCACGAAACTGAAGGCATCGCCCGACCAGTCAACGAAGCGTTCCGGCTGAAAGGCCTCGGGGTCAGTCCAGCGACTCGCCTCGCGATTGGTGCCCCAGAGGTCCAGCATCACGCGCGTGCCGGCCGGGAAGTGATGGCCCTGCCAATCGAAGCCGTCCCGCACCCGCGCGGCCGTGAACGGGAAGAACGCGTGCAGCCGGCGCACCTCCTGGGCGAAAGGCTCGAGCAGTTCGTCCCCGGCGCGCAATCGGTCGCACCAGTGCGGATGCGCCAGCAACTCAAGGGCGGCGTAAGTGATGAAGTAGGCCACCGCAACCGTCGGGCGCAACAGATTGAGCAGCTCGACCGCCGCGATACGGCTGTCCAGCGGTTTGCCGTCCAGGTCCCGATGATGCGCCACGACCATCAGTGCCCGGGTCGGGTCGCCCTGCAGCTCACCGGCACGCACCTGCTCGATCAGGTGCTGCGTCCAGGCCTCGGCCTCGCGACGAGCCTTGCGCGCCGCCAGGTGCCGGGGTCCGATGCCGCCCGCGCCGTCGATCATCTGCGCCAGCTGGTCACGGCGCAGCTCACGCTCGGCGGATGGCAACGGCACTCCGGCCCAGCGGCAGACACTGTCGGTGAGCAGCATCTGCACTTCACCGAGCAGCTGGACTTCGCCCTGTGCCTGCCATTGGCCGATCGCCTGACGCCAGCTCTGCTCGGCCAGGCCGACCAGCTCGTCGACTGCCGCGGCGTCCAGCAGCTGCAGGAACATGCGTTTGCGATGGCGATGCGCCTCGCCATCGAGCCCCTGGACGCCACCCTGTCCGAGCAGCGTCTTCTTCAGCATCCGCGGCATCGCCTTCGCGCGCTGAAAATGGCGCTCGTCATAGAACAGGCGCGCCGCCTGCTCCCCGCTCAGGCAGATGGTGTTCTGCATCAGCAGACGCGCCTGAAAAACATTGCTGTGCAGGCGCTGGCAGCGATCGCGGATGAAGGGATAACCTTCGCCCAGCAGCGCCAGCGAACTATCCAGATGATCATCGCGAGGAATGTCAGTCATGCCGCTCTCCAGTAGCCAGGTCTGCAATCGACAAGCTGGGGCGGGGGACGTTGCCCGAAACAAGGCCCAGGGGTCGGAAACTGAACAAAACTGGCCGGCCGCTGCCGATTACTGGACGAGTCGAAGAAACGGCCAAGGCCTCGATACGCCCATCCGAGCGCGCGCCGTTTCGTCCGAAGGAGCCATGGGATGATGACCCGCCGATGATGAAGAAGAGCGATGTCGCCTGGACCCTCGTTGGGGTCTCGGCTGTGCTGCTGTCCGGCTACTTGCTGTACCACGAGGTTCGCAATATCTCGCTGACCGAGCTGGCCGACAGCCTGCGAGCCATCGGCGCCCGGGGCTGGCTGCTCGCGGCACTGTCGACGCTGGGCGCTTATGTCGCGCTGGCCTGGTATGACCGCATTGCCATGGCCCATCTGGGCAAGACGATTTCTTGGTGGTTCATCGCGCTCTGCTCGTTCACCACCTATGCGCTGGCGCACAACATTGGCGCGTCGGTGTTCTCCGGCGCGCTGGTGCGCTATCGGGCGTATCGCAGCAAGGGCCTGACGCCGCAGGAAATCGGCATTCTGATCGTCTTCTGTTCGCTGACCTTCACCCTCGGCACGCTGCTGGCGGCCGGCGTCGTGCTGATCCTCAAGCCTCAGCTGCTCGATCGCCTGGTCCACAGCGCCGGTTGGGTGTCCCTGGCCATCGGCTGCGGGCTGCTGGCGCTGATAGCACTCTACGTTTTCGGAGCGTGGCGCCAGTTGCCGCCCTGGCGGCTGGGCAAATGGCACATTCAGTATCCGCGCCTGCCGATCGTCGGTCGGCAGCTGCTGGCCGGCCCACTGGAACTGCTCTGCGCGGCGGCGATCATCTATTTCGCGCTACCGGCCGAACACAATCCGGGCTATCTCACGGTGCTCGGGGTGTTTCTCGCGTCCTTCTCGCTCGCGCTGCTGTCCCACGCACCCGGAGGGCTTGGTGTGCTGGAGCTGACGTTCCTTTCGGCGTTGCCGGAGGTGCCCAAGGTGGACGTGCTGGCGGCACTGATCGTCTTTCGCGGTTTCTATCTGCTGCTGCCGTTCGCCCTGGCCATGGTGGTGGTGCTGGTCTTCGAATTCGACCAGTGGCGCAATCGACGCCGCGAAGCGCCGATCCGTTGAGCCGACGGCGGATCGGGAAACACTACGACACCCCATATCGACCAAGATGGTCTGGCGAAGACGCGCCACACAGGCGATCATGCAGCCCTCTTCCGACCTATCCGATGTCATGACCGAAACTGCCCATACCCGCGCCGAACATAAACCGCGCCCGCTGATCGACCTGGCCGTCAGTATCCTGATCCCCTCGCTGATCCTGATGAAACTCAGCGGCGAAGATCGCCTCGGCGCCGATGGTGCCCTGCTGCTCGCCCTGGCCTTCCCGCTGGGCTGGGGGCTTTGGGAGCTGGCCAGATATCGCAAGTTCAACTGGATCGCACTGCTCGGCCTGATCAGCGTGCTACTGACCGGCGGCATCGGCCTGCTGCAGCTGGACACCCAGTGGCTGGCGATCAAGGAAGCGGCGGTGCCGGGCATCATCGGGATCGCGGTACTGGCCTCTACGCGCACCCGCTATCCGCTCATCCGCACGCTGCTGTACAACCCCAAGGTACTCAACGTGGACAAGATCCACGAACAGCTCGAGCGCAACGGCCAGACCGAACACTTCGAGACGCGCCTGTTGCGGGCTACCTACCTGCTCAGCGGCACCTTCTTCTTCTCGTCCTTCATGAACTACGTGCTGGCCAAGTGGATCGTCAACAGCCCGGCAGGCAGCGAGGCGTTCAATGCCGAACTGGGCCGCATGACGCTGCTCAGCTATCCGATGATCGCCATTCCCAGCATGCTGATGATGATGGCGATCTTCTTCTACCTCTGGCGCACCATCCACGGCCTGACCGGCCTGCGCCTCGAAGACATCATGGCTAGCGGAACCCAGGAGCAGGGCGGTAGCAAGTAAACGAAAAAAGGGCTGCCCGGCACGCGCCGAGCAGCCCTTTTAAGCCCCGTCCCGTCAGAACAGCAGCTTGAAGATCCCGATCACCACGATCAGGCCGATGATGAAGATGATGCCCGCGGTTCCGCCAATGAATTTCAGCATGCCGTTCTCTCCCGTTTTTCCAAGTCTGTGATTTTGTGACAGCCCTGGCTCCAGGCCGTTCGACGAAATCCGACCGGGGTAGACGGCGCCGTCAACCTGCGGCCAGCAGCATCCAAAGCGGCAGGCTGACCGCCGCCGCCACGGTGGAAAGGAAGACCGTCGAGCTGACCGCGCGGGTGTCGTCGGAATGTTTCACGAAGGCCAGCACATTGACCCCGCTGGGGCAGGCGGCAAGCAGCACCAGCACGTTTCGCGCATCCTGATTCAGCCCCGGCAGCATACCGCTCAGCCACCAGACAAGGGCCGGGAACAGCGCCAGCTTGATCAGGGTCAGCAGCAGTACCGAAGCGCTCGGCCGCAGCCGATAACGCGACAGACTGATACCCAGCACCATCAGCGCGCAGGGCAGCGCCGCCTGCGCCAGCCAACCGGCGATTCGCCAGAGCGGCTCGGGCAGTTCCAGGCCGGAGAGATTCAGCAGAGCCCCCAGCAGCAGGCCGACGATCAGCGGATTGGCCAGGTTCTTCAACAACGCTGGAACACTGACCTTGTCGCCATCACCGAGCGCCGCATAGAAGCTCTGCAGCGAAAACAGCACCAGGCTGTGGAACACCAGGATGGCGAACACGTATACCAGGCTCTCGGCGCCGAGCAGCGTCGTCACCAGCGGGATGCCGACCAGCACATTGTTCGAGTAGGCGGCCGTGAGACCAAGCGGCGTGGCCCGCCCGGCGCGGCGGTGAGCGACCAGGTTGACCAGCAGGAAAACCAGCAGCACCGGCACGAAGTAGCCCAGAAGGAGCATCGGCGACATGCCATCGCTCAGCTCGGCGCGCGCGATACCGGTGAACAACACCGCTGGCATGAACAGCTTGAAGGTGACGCTGGCCAGCCCGGCAGCACCTTCATTGGTTAGCCACTGACGCCAACCGAACAGATATCCAAGCGTGATCAGACCGAAGATCGGCAGGATCGCCAATACCACTACCATGTGCCCTCCGAGAGCCGAACGTCAGGCCACGCCTTGGCGCGGGGGGCGCAAGAATACACGCTGGGCAGGGAGATCGCACCGGCGGTCCGAGTACCGCCACCGGGTCAGGCGCGGAAGGTCCGCTCCCGCTTGACCGCATTTGCCTCCTGCTGGCGCAGAATTGCCAGCACATCGGCCAGGTCTTCCTGCCAGCGGTGCGGGGCAAGACCGAACGCTGCCTCGAATCGACTGCAATCGAGCACGGACCAGGCCGGTCGCCTGGCCGGCGTCGGATATTGCGCCGTCATGATCGGCGATACCTCGGGCTGCCTGGCGATCAGCCCGGCCGCTTCACCTTGACGGAAGATTTCCACCGCGAAGTCGTACCAGGAGCAGGCAGGCGCGCCGCTGTAGTGGTAGACGCCCCAGGCGAGTTCCGCACCGTCCGCATAGCGCCGGGCCAGCTCGAGCAGCACCGAGGCGATGCTGCCGGCCTGAGTCGGACAGCCGATCTGGTCGCTCACCACACCCAGCGCATCACGCTGGCGCGCCAGGCGCAGCATGGTCTTGACGAAGTTATGCCCATGTACGCCATACACCCAGCTGGTGCGCAGGATCAGATGAGCCGGCAGACAGCTGCGGATCGCCTCTTCACCGGCCAGTTTACTCGCGCCGTAGACGCCGGTCGGACCGGTCTCGTCGCTTTCGGTATAAGGCCGGGTGGCTTCGCCCGAGAACACGTAGTCGGTGGAAATGTGAAACAGCGGAACACCCGCGTGCTTGGCAGCCTCGGCCAGGTGACGCGGACCGTCGCGATTGACCGCATACGCCTGCTCGCCGTGGGACTCGGCATTGTCCACATGGGTATAGGCGGCCGCGTTGATGATCAGCTCGGGACGCTGACGCATCGCGTCGGCCACTTGCTCAGGCTTGGCGATGTCCAGCTGTGCCCGCGCCGGGGCCAGCACATCCAGTCCGAAACGTGACGCCCGCTCCACCAGCTCACGACCAACTTGGCCACCAGCACCGCAAACGAGGATTCGCATTCTTTGTCGCCTCATCGACGACGTTCGCGGCCAGCGCGAACGTCCGAAAATGGTTCTAGCCACGGCATCACGCACGCGTGCGAGGTGTCGCCGCAGGTTCCATCGAAACAGGCAGGAGCGCGTCTTGACGCCGGCTCAAGCGGCGGAGCAGAGCCTGCCCGTGCATGATGGATGTGGTTTCCAGCCACGTTGAGGCCAGACGAAAGGCACTTTGTTCCCGGCCGGATAGAATTTTTTTCCACGTCCCGGCTGCCGACCTTCAGAGCAACACCGGCAAACGTGCGCCGACCCGAAGCTCCACGGGGGACAGCTCGACCCCGTAGGCAAGCACCTCGACACCTGCCGCCACCGCGTCGCGCAGCGCCGCGGCGTACCCCGGATCGATCTCCTCGGCCGGACGGACCGCGTCCACGCCGCTCAGATTGGCGCAGTACAGCTGCACCGCGCGCACCCCGGCGCGCGCCAGCGCCGCCAGTTCGCGCAGATGCCGTGCACCGCGCAGCGTCACGGCATCAGGGAACGCCGCCACTGCCGTGTCGGCGAACCCCAGGGTGACGCTCTTGACCTCAACGTAGGCCGGCCCGCCGTCGAACTCGAGGCGAAAGTCCACGCGACTGTTCTCCACGCCATAGGCCATTTCGCGCTTGAGCGCCGAGAAGCCGGCCAGCTCGGCGATCTGTCCGCCCAGCAATGCTTCCTCGACCAGAGGATTGGCGCGCGCGGTGTTCACGCAGGCCAATCGCCCCTGCGGCGTCTCCACCAGCTCCCAGGTGCCGGGCAGCTTGCGTCGAGGATCGCTGCTGCGCTGGAACCACACCCTCGCGCCCTCGCTCATGCAGTTGAGCATCGAGCCGGTGTTGGGACAGTGGATGCACATCGCCTCGCCCTCGTCGGTGACGATATCGGCGAGAAAGCGCTTGTAGCGCCTGACCAGACGGCCCCGCTCCAGCGGTTGCGCGAAGCGCATCAGGGCCGCCAGCTACGCAGGCCGCAGGCGATGCGCTCGACGGCCTGTTCCAGGCGCGGCAGATCCTGCGTGTAGGCGAAGCGCACATGATGGCCGGCCTGGTGACGGCCGAAATCCAGTCCCGGCGTGATGGCAACGTACTCTGTTTCCAGCATGTGCTGGCAGAACCCATAGGCGTCGCCACCGAAGGCGCTGATGTCTGCATACAGATAGAAGGCTCCCTGCGGCTCGACCGCGATGCCGAAACCCAGCTCGCGCAGGGCTGGCAGCAGGAAGTCCCGACGCCGGGCAAACTCGCCGCGACGCGCCTCGAGGATCTCCAGCGTCGCCGGCTCGAAACAGGCCAGCGCCGCATGCTGGGCCATGCTTGGCGCGCTGATGTATAGGTTCTGTGCCAGCTTTTCCAGCTCGGGCACGGCCGCTGGCGGTGCCACCAGCCAGCCCAGGCGCCAGCCGGTCATGCCGAAGTACTTGGAAAAGCTGTTGAGCACGAAGGCCTCGTCATCGACTTCCAGCACGCTGGCCGCATCCGTGCCGTAGGTCAGCCCGTGATAGATCTCGTCGACCACCAGGTGGCCGCCGCGCTCCTTCAGCGCCGCCGAAAGGGCGGCCAGTTCGGCCCGCTCGAGCAGCGTCCCGGTGGGGTTGGCCGGCGATGCCACCAACGCGCCAACGCTGTCGCCATCCCAATAGCGCTCGACCAGTTCAGGGGTCAGCTGATAGCGCATCTCGGGGCCGACCGGCACGAGCTGCGCGGCGCCCTCCACCAGTCGCAGGAAGTGCCGGTTGCACGGATAACCTGGATCGGCCAGCAGCCAGTGCTTGCCCGGATCCACCAGCAGGCTGGAGGCCAGCAGCAGCGCACCGGAGCCGCCGGGAGTAATCAGGATCCGTTCGGGGTCAATGCTTAATCGATAGCGTTGGGCATAGAAGCCGGCAATCGCCTCGCGCAGCTGTGGCAGGCCACGGGCGGAGGTGTAGCGGGTGTGCCCGGCCGCTAGCGCGGCCTGTCCCGCGGCGATGATGGGCGCGGCGGTGGTGAAGTCCGGCTCGCCGATTTCCAGGTGAATGACGTCGTGGCCTTGAACTTGGAGCTGATTGGCCCGCTCCAACAGCGCCATGACGTGGAAAGGTTCGATTGCGCGACTGCGTGCGCTGTACGACGAGGTCATCTGACCTTCCTGTTGAGAACAAAACGTGAATTCTACCCAAGGTCCCGAAGCCGCTGCAGCCACTGTTGGAAAGGGGAGTAGCGCACCCCGAGCCGATCTGGTAAGTTCGCCCGCTTGCAGCCGCAGGGCCGGCACGGGCCGGCAAGGGACAAATCATCCTGCGCAATGGACATAGCGAGAGGCGTTCATCCATGCCCATTACCAAAGAAACACCGTCGAGCAAGCAACTGATTCGCGCCTTCGAGCCCTACAAGGAAAGCCAGGGCGAGGAATACATGAGCGACAAGATGCGCGCCCACTTCACCGGCATCCTGAACAAGTGGAAGCAGGAGCTGATGGAAGAGGTCGATCGCACCGTGCACCACATGCAGGACGAGGCTGCCAACTTCCCGGATCCGGCCGACCGCGCCAGTCAGGAAGAAGAGTTCAGCCTGGAACTGCGCGCCCGCGACCGCGAGCGCAAGCTGATCAAGAAGATCGACGAGACGCTGCAGCTGATCGAAGACAACGAATACGGCTGGTGCGATTCCTGCGGTGTCGAAATCGGCATCCGTCGCCTGGAAGCGCGCCCCACCGCCACCCTCTGCATCGATTGCAAGACGCTGGCGGAGATCAAGGAAAAGCAGATCGGTTCCTGATCCCGAACGGGGCGCTACGGCGCCCCGCTTCATTTCCAGGCCCTGCACCGTTTCATCCGCCTCGCCATCACCGATCGCGCCGGCCCGCCATGTCCTCCTCCGCCCCGCCCCAGCCCGCACGCTACATCGGTCGCTTTGCACCGACCCCCAGCGGCTACCTGCACTTCGGCTCGCTGATCGCGGCCCTCGCTTCCTATCTCGACGCCCGTTCGGTCGGCGGCCTTTGGTTGCTGCGCATGGAAGACATCGATCCGCCACGGGAGATGCCCGGCGCCCAGCGGGCCATCGTCGAGACGCTGCAGAGCTACGGCTTCGAATGGGACGGCGACATGCTGCGCCAGAGCGAACGTCACGCTGCGTATCGGGACGCCATCGAACGGCTGCTGGATGAAGGCCTGGCGTATGCGTGCACCTGCTCGCGCAAGCAGCTCGAAGGCTACCCGGGCCCCTACCCCGGCTTCTGCCGCGCCGCCGGTCGCAGCCTCGAGGATGCTGCCATCCGCCTGCGCGTACCCGATCGTGAATACGTCTTCATCGATCGTGTGCAAGGCGAGTTCCGCCAGCATCTGGGCCGCGAGGTCGGCGATTTTGTCATTCGCCGCCGCGACGGCCTGATTGCCTATCAGCTGGCCGTGGTACTGGATGACGCCTGGCAAGGTGTCACCGATGTGGTGCGTGGCGCCGACCTGCTCGATTCGACGCCGCGCCAGCTTTATCTGCAGGAAGTCCTCGGCCTGCCACAACCACGCTACCTGCACCTGCCGCTGATCATCCAGCCGGACGGACACAAGCTCGGCAAGAGCTATCGCTCGCCACCGCTGCAAGCCCAGGAGGCCAGCCCGCTGCTGCTTCGCGCGCTGCGCGCCCTTGGCCAGCAACCGCCAGCGGAACTGGACGGCGCGCTGCCGGCGGACATTCTCGGCTGGGCCGTCGCCCACTGGAATGCAGCACGCATCCCGCGGGTCCGCACCCTCGCCGAAGCCCAGCTACGCTGAGCCACGCATGGATCGAACCACCCGAGGCGAGCTTTTGCCTGCCGCTGGTGGCTTGCCGCGTGCCGCTGCTCTACCATCGCCCTCACTTCCGACACGAGACCCGGCATGTATATCTACCGACTGGTGCTGCTCCTGGTGGTGGGGATCTACCTGTTCTCCCCCGCCATCATGGACTGGTGGATCGACCCCAACGGTGCCTGGTATCGGCCCTATCTGCTGTGGCTGATCCTGATCGTGGTGACCTTCATTCTCCAGAGCCAGCGCGATGCAGACGAGCTTTAGCCTGAGCCACCTGATCCTGATCAGCGCCGCCTACCTGTTCATGCTGTTCGGCGTGGCCTGGGTCAGCGATCGCGGGCTGATCCCGCGCTGGATCATCCGCCATCCGCTGACCTACACCCTCTCGCTCGGCGTCTACGCCAGCGCCTGGGCCTTCTATGGCACCGTGGGCCTGGCCTACCAGTATGGCTACGGGTTTCTCGCCACCTATCTCGGCGTGTGCGGCGCCTTTCTGCTGGCGCCGGTGCTGCTCTACCCGATCCTGCGCATCACGCGTACCTATCAGCTGTCGTCGCTGGCCGACCTGGTGGCCTTCCGCTTCCGCAGCACCTGGAGCGGCGCGCTGACCACCATCGTCATGCTGATCGGCATGCTGCCGCTGCTGGCCCTGCAGATCCAGGCGGTCGCCGACGCCATCGGCATCCTGACCCTTGAGCCGCTACAGGAGCGCGTGGCGCTGGGCTACTGCCTGATGATCATGCTGTTCACCATCCTCTTCGGTGCCCGCCACATCGCCACGCGGGAGAAGCACGAAGGGCTGGTGTTCGCCATCGCCTTCGAATCGATCGTCAAGCTGGTGACCTTCGGTGCCATCGGCCTGTACGCCCTGTACGTGGTCTTCGGTGGCCCGCACCAACTGGAGATCTGGCTGCTGCAGAACCAGTCGGCGCTGCAGGCGTTGCACACGCCGCTGCAGGAAGGCCCGTGGCGCACCCTGCTGCTGGTGTTCTTCGCCTCGGCCATCGTCATGCCACACATGTATCACATGACGTTCACCGAGAACCTCAACCCGCGCGGGCTGGTCAGCGCCAGCTGGGGATTGCCGCTGTACCTGCTGCTGATGAGTTTGGCCGTGCCGCTGATCCTCTGGGCCGGCCTTAAGCTGGGCGTCAGCACCAACCCCGAATACTTCACCCTCGGCCTCGGCCTCACCGCACAGAGCGAAACCCTGGCGCTGCTGGCCTTCGTCGGCGGGCTGTCGGCCTCCAGCGGGCTGATCATCGTCAGCACCCTGGCGCTGTCCGGCATGGCCCTCAACCATCTGGTGCTGCCGCTCTATCAACCCTCCAGCGAGGGCAACATCTACCGCTGGCTGAAATGGACCAGACGCAGCCTGATCTTCGCCATCATCCTTGCCGGTTACGGGTTCTACCTGCTGCTCGGCGCCGAGCAGGACCTGTCCAACCTGGGCATCGTCGCCTTCGTTGCCACCCTGCAGTTCCTACCGGGCGTGCTCTCGGTGCTCTACTGGCCGACCGCCAACCGCCGCGGCTACATCGCCGGCCTGCTGGCCGGCATCGGCGTCTGGATGGTGACCATGCTGCTGCCCCTGGTCGGCAATCTGGATGGTTTCTATATCCCGCTGTTCAACGTGGTCTACGTACTCGACGACACCAGCTGGCACCTGGCGGCAATCGCTTCGCTGGCGGTCAACGTGCTGGCCTTCTCGCTGTTCTCGATCTTCAGCGAGACCAGCCCCGAGGAGCAGAGCGCCGCCGAGGCCTGCGCGGTGGAAAACGTGCGCCGGCCGCAGCGGCGTGAACTGATGGCCGCCTCGCCACAGGAGTTCGCCACCCAGCTGGCCAAGCCCCTGGGCGCCAAGACCGCGCAGCGCGAAGTGGAGCAGGCACTGCGCGATCTGCAGCTGCCGTTCGACGAGCACCGCCCCTATGCCCTGCGCCGCCTGCGTGATCGCATCGAAGCCAACCTGTCCGGGCTGATGGGGCCCAGCGTGGCCCAGGACATCGTCGAGAACTTCCTGCCATACAAGAACGGCGCCGAGGGCTACATCACCGAAGACATCCACTTCATCGAGAACCGCCTGGAGGAGTATCACTCGCGCCTGACCGGCCTGGCCGCCGAACTCGACGCGCTGCGCCGCTATCACCGGCAGACGCTGCAGGAGCTGCCCATGGGGGTCTGCTCGCTGGCCAAGGATCAGGAAATTCTCATGTGGAATCGCGCCCTCGAAGAGCTGACCGAAATTCCCGCGCTGCAGGTCGTCGGCTCGCGCCTGTCGACCATCGCCGAACCCTGGCGCAGCCTGCTGGGCGACTTCATCGAGCAGCCCGACGAACACCTGCACAAGCAGCGCCTGGCGCACAACGGCCATCGCCGCTGCCTCAACCTGCACAAGGCAGCCATCGCCGAGCCGCTGGCGCCCGGCAACAGCGGCCTGGTCCTGCTGGTCGAGGACCTGACCGAGACCCAGCAGCTGGAAGACCGCCTGGTGCATTCCGAGCGTCTGGCCAGCATCGGCCGCCTGGCCGCCGGCGTGGCGCACGAAATCGGCAACCCGATCACCGGCATCGCCTGTCTGGCGCAGAACCTGCGGGACGAGCGCGAAGGCGACGGCGAGATCGTCGAAATCAGCGCCCAGATCATCGAGCAGACCAAGCGCGTATCGCGCATCGTGCAGTCGCTGATGAGCTTCGCCCATGCCGGCGAACGCCAGCACCAGCTCTATCTGGTGAGCCTGGCACAGGTCACCCAGGACGCCATCGGCCTGCTCTCGCTCAACCGCAACCGCACCGAGGTGCAGTTCCTCAACCTGTGCCATCCCGATCATGTGGCCGAGGGGGACCCGCAACGCCTGGCGCAGGTGCTGATCAACCTGCTGTCCAACGCCCGCGACGCATCGCCGCCCGGTGGCGTGATCCGGGTGACCAGCGACGTGGCCGAGCAGACGGTCTATCTGACCGTGGAGGACGAAGGCAGCGGCATTCCGAAAGAGATCCAGGACCGCCTGTTCGAGCCGTTCTTCACCACCAAGGACCCGGGCGAAGGCACGGGCCTGGGCCTCGCGCTGGTCTATTCGATCATTGAAGAGCATTATGGCCAGATCGATATCGACAGCCCGGCTGACCCGGAAACGCAACGCGGCACCCGTTTTCGCATCACCCTGCCGCGGCATGTCGAAGCGTCACACGCCGTAAGTTGAAGAGGCGACTGCCGTACCGGCCCGGCGCCGGTTCTGCCTCCAGACCGTCGAGAGAGTACTGATGTCACACATACTGATCGTCGAAGACGAAACCATCATCCGCTCAGCCCTGCGGCGCCTCCTCGAACGCAACCAGTACGAGGTCAGCGAAGCCGGCTCGGTGCAGGAAGCACAGGAGCGCTACAGCATCCCGGGTTTCGACCTCATCGTCAGCGACCTGCGACTGCCCGGCGCACCCGGCACCGAACTGATCAAACTGGCCGAAGGCACACCGGTGCTGATCATGACCAGCTACGCCAGCCTGCGCTCGGCGGTGGACTCCATGAAGATGGGCGCGGTGGACTACATCGCCAAGCCCTTCGACCACGACGAAATGCTGCAGACCGTGGCGCGCATCCTTCAGGATCATCAGCAGAGCGCCGCAGCCCTCGCTCAGCCGAGCCGTGGCAATGGCAGCGCCCCAAGCGACGCGGCACAGGGCGACATCGGCATCATCGGCCACTGCGCACCGATGCAGGACCTGTTCAGCAAGATCCGCAAGGTCGCCCCCACCGATTCCAACGTGCTGATCCAGGGCGAGTCGGGCACCGGCAAGGAACTGGTGGCGCGGGCACTGCACAATCTCTCGCGACGGGCCAAGGCGCCGATGATCTCGGTGAACTGCGCGGCCATTCCGGAAACCCTGATCGAATCCGAGCTGTTCGGCCACGAGAAGGGGGCCTTCACCGGGGCCAGCGCCGGTCGCGCCGGCCTGGTCGAGGCAGCCGATGGCGGCACCCTGTTCCTCGACGAAATCGGCGAACTGCCACTGGAAGCCCAGGCGCGCCTGCTGCGCGTACTGCAGGAAGGTGAGATCCGCCGCGTCGGCTCGGTGCAGTCGCAGAAGGTCGATGTGCGTCTGATCGCCGCCACCCACCGCGACCTGAAAACCCTTGCCAAGACCGGCCAGTTCCGCGAAGACCTTTATTACCGCCTGCACGTGATCGCGCTCAAGCTGCCGCCGCTGCGCGAGCGCGGCAACGACGTGCTCGAAATCGCCAAGGCGTTCCTGGCGCGCCAGGGCGAACGCATGAGCAGCGACGAGATGCGCTTCTCGCGCGACGCCGAACAGGCGATTCGTCACTACTCCTGGCCCGGCAACGTGCGCGAACTGGAAAACGCCATCGAGCGCGCGGCGATCCTCAGCGAGAGCCCGGAGATCGACGCCGAGCTGCTGGGCATCGATATCGAACTCGACGAGCTGGACGATGAATTCGAAGAAGATTCACTCGGCGGCATCCGCGGTATCGCCGGTGGCAACGAGCCGACCGAGGATCTCTCGCTGGAGGACTACTTCCAGCATTTCGTGCTCGAGCATCAGGACCACATGACCGAGACCGAACTGGCGCGCAAGCTCGGCATCAGCCGCAAATGCCTGTGGGAACGCCGCCAGCGCCTGGGCATTCCGCGGCGCAAGTCCAGTAGCGCCGCCGGGTAATTTGTTACCGCCGGCGCATCGTTCGTAACAAAAACCGGGAGCATCGGTAACGACGCCCCGGTTTTTTCTTGCCTTCCGCCAAGCCTGGAAATCACAACTCATTGAAATATAACGATTTCTCAAAACTGGCACGGCAACTGCTTACCTAATGGCACAACAACAATAACAAGCAGATCCCACAATAAGAACAAGACGTAACGGCTCCAGCAAAACAACGACAAGAAGGCGGAGGCGCAGCTAACTGATTCTTTTGGAGAGGACATGCCACGGGGTTCGCCCCACGACCAGGCCGAGAACAACAAAAACTGCATCGAGCAGGCCCTGCACTGGTTGGATCGAAGATCAAGGCAACGTCAGCGACCAAAGAAATCCGTTTGCTATTGGCTCCCACTGTGGGAGCGTTCCCGACGGCCACGGCCCGAAGGACAGGCGAACAACAAGAACAGCAACGCCTGAGAAGACCAATAACAATAAATAAGCACGCGACATTATTCAGAGGGGAGCTTCGGCTCCCCTCAGTGCTATCTGGCTCCGCGGTTTCCTTCCGCACGCCCCGTCCAGACATTTCCTTCCGCGTTGCACCAGGCAGAACCCTCGTCACGCTACACGCGAAGCTTTTTGACACTACCCTGCGCTTCGTTCACCATCCGGCAGTCCCGGTGCTAGAATCCGCGCAGGTTTCGCGGCTTTCGCGACGCCGGCCCGTCATTCCGCCACACAGTTGCCCCTCATGCTGAAAAAGCTGTTCCAGTCTTTTCGTCTTCCGCTGCGCCGCATCCCGCATCCCCGTCGCACACCTGAAATTCTGTCCAGCCGGCAGCATTCCCTGCATCGCAACGAGATCAGCCGTCATGCGGTGAGCGTGGTCGAGCGCCTGCAGCAGGCCGGCTACGAGGCCTATGTCGTGGGTGGCTGTGTGCGCGATCTGCTGCTGCAGCTCAACCCCAAGGATTACGACGTCGCCACCAGTGCGACCCCGGAACAGGTCCGCGCCGAGTTTCGCAACGCACGCGTGATCGGCCGGCGCTTCAAGCTCGTCCACGTGCACTTCGGCCGCGAGATCATCGAAGTCGCCACCTTCCGCGCCAACCACCCGGAAGAAGACGACGAGGATGCCAGCCAGTTGGCCTCGCGCAACGAGAGCGGACGCATCCTTCGCGACAACGTCTATGGCACGCTCGAGGACGACGCCCAGCGCCGCGACTTCACCATCAATGCGCTGTACTACGACCCGACCAGCGAGCGCATCCTCGACCACACCCGCGGCGTGCACGACATCCGCAATCGCCTGATCCGCCTGATCGGCGATCCCGAGCAGCGCTACCAGGAAGACCCGGTACGCATGCTCCGCGCGGTGCGCTTCGCCGCCAAGCTCGACTTCGAAATCGAACGCCACAGTGCCGAGCCCATCGCCGACCTGGCCGAGCTGCTCGACGGCATCCCCTCGGCCCGCCTGTTCGACGAGACGCTCAAGCTGTTCCTCGGCGGCAAGGCCGAGCGGACCTTCGAGCTGCTGCTCGAATACGACCTGTTTGCGCCGCTGTTCCCCGCCAGCGCCGCCGCGCTGGAGCGCAACCCCGAGTATGCCGGCACGCTGATCCGCAACGCGCTGGCCAATACCGACCTGCGCATCCAGCAGGGCAAGCCGGTGACGCCCGCGTTCCTTTTCGCCGCCCTGCTCTGGCCTGCCCTGCCGGCCCGCGTACTGGAGCTGCAGGACCGCGGCATGCCGCCGATTCCGGCGATGCAGGAAGCCGCCCACGACATCATCTGGGAGCAGTGCCAGCGCACCGCGATTCCCAAGCGCTTCACCATCCCCATGCGCGAGATCTGGGACATGCAGGAACGCCTGCCGCGCCGGCAAGGCCGCCGTGCCGACCAGCTTCTGGAGAATCCGCGCTTCCGCGCTGGCTACGACTTTCTCCTGCTGCGCGAAAGCGCGGGCGAGAAGACCGGCGGCCTTGGCGATTGGTGGACCGACTATCAGGAAGCCAACGACAGCGAGCGGCGCAACATGATCCGCGGCCTCAGCGGCAAGGATGACGCCGGCGCGGCCAAGAAACGCCGCCGTGGCGGTCGCCGTCGCCGCACGCCGGGCGACGCCGCCAACCCGGCCGACTGAGATGGAGCGCGTCTACATCGGCCTGGGCAGCAACCTGGCCGATCCCCAGCAGCAGCTGCGTGGTGCTCTGCAGGCTCTGGCCGAGCTGCCAGGTAGCAGGCTGGCTGCAGTCTCCTCGCTCTATGCCAGCGACCCGCTCGGGCCCGCCGACCAGCCACGCTACGTCAACGCGGTTGCGGCACTGGAGACCGACCTCGAGCCGCTGGCGCTGCTCGATGCCCTGCAGCGCATCGAACTGGCGCAGGGCCGTGAACGCAAGGCCGAACGCTGGGGCCCGCGCACCCTGGACCTGGATATCCTGCTGTTCGGCGAGCGACTGATCGACCAGCCGCGCCTCCAGGTTCCGCACTATCACATGCAGGCTCGGGCGTTCGTGCTCTACCCGCTGGCCGAGATCGCTCCGCCGGAGCTGGTGCTGGCCGATGGGCGACGGCTCGTCGACCTGCTCGCGGCCTGCCCGTTCCGCGGGCTGGAGCGGCTCGTCAATACGAGTGTCACCGACGCGGTAACGAACGTAACGCGCAGGTAACACTCGCGATTGACTTACTCTGCCGCCGCCGGGACTATAAGCGCCCTCTGCCACCTGCGGCCGTAGCACCCTTCCGGTGCACCGCCCGGCAATCCTGACCTCCGAGGCTCGAAGAGGACGGCATTCATGCCAGACGTAACCCTGACCACGCTGCAAGGGCTCAAGCAGAAGGGCGAGAAGATCGTCATGCTCACCTGCTATGACGCCACCTTCGCCAAGACGGCCTGCGATGCAGGCGTCGAGATGCTGCTGATCGGCGACTCGCTCGGCATGGTCCTGCAAGGTCACGACAGCACCCTGCCGGTCACCGTCGCCGATATGGCCTACCACACTGCCAGCGTCAAGCGTGGCAACCGCGGCGCAATGATCGTCGCCGACCTGCCGTTCATGGCCAACGCGACCACCGAGCAGACCCTGAACAATTCGGCGCTGCTGATGCAGGCCGGCGCCCACATGATCAAGCTCGAGGGCACCGCCTGGCTGGCCGAGTCGATCCGCCTGCTGGCCGACCGCGGCATCCCGGTGTGCGCGCATATGGGGCTGACCCCGCAGGCGGTCAATCTGTTCGGCGGCTACAAGGTGCAGGGGCGCGAAGAAGCCCAGGCACAGCAGATGCTGGAGGACGCCAAGTCGCTGGAAGCAGCCGGCGCCGCCATGCTGCTGCTCGAATGCGTCCCCAGCGAACTGGCCGCGCGCATTACCCGGGCCGTGCAGATCCCGGTGATCGGCATTGGCGCCGGCAGCGATACCGACGGCCAGGTGCTGGTCCTGCATGACATGCTCGGACTGTCGCTCAGCGGCCGCGTGCCGAAGTTCGTGAAGAACTTCATGCGCGAGCACGGCGACATCCCCGCGGCCATCGCCGGCTACGTCAAGGCGGTCAAGGCCGTCGAATTCCCCGCAGCCGAACACGGTTTCTCCGCATGAACGTCGTCAAGACCATCGCCGACCTGCGCGCCGCGGTCGCCCGCGCGCGCGGCGAGGGCAAACGCATCGGTTTCGTGCCGACCATGGGCAACCTCCACGCCGGTCATATCGCGCTGGTGAAGAAAGCCGGCCAGCGCGCCGACTTCGTGGTCGCCAGCATCTTCGTCAATCCGTTGCAGTTCGGTCCCAACGAGGACCTGGACAACTACCCGCGTACGCTCGCAGCGGACCAGGAAAAGCTGTTCGACGCCGGCTGCCACCTGCTCTTCGCGCCCAGCGTGGAGGAGATGTACCCCCACGGCCAGGCCAACCAGACCATCGTGCGCGTACCCGGCGTATCCGAAGGCCTCTGTGGCGGCAGTCGCCCCGGTCATTTCGACGGTGTCTCCACGGTGGTGAGCAAGCTGTTCAACATGGTCCTGCCGGACCTCGCCGTGTTCGGCCAGAAGGATTTCCAGCAGCTGGCGGTGATCCGCACCATGGTGCGCGACCTGAACATGCCGGTGCAGATCCTCTCCGAACCGACCGTGCGGGCCGACGACGGCCTGGCACTGTCCTCGCGCAACGGTTACCTGAGCGCCGACGAGCGCGCCACGGCGCCTGTCCTCTATCGCACGCTGAACCAGCTCAGGGATGCGCTCCAGGGCGGTCGCCGGGACCTTCCCGCGCTGATCGACGAAGGTCTGGAAGCACTGCGCAACGCCGGCTTGCGTCCGGACTACCTGGACATCCGCAATGCCATCGACCTGCAGCCGGTCACCGACGCCTCCAGCGAGCTGGTCATTCTCGCGGCGGCCTACCTGGGCAAGACGCGGCTGATCGACAACCTGCTGGTCGACCTCCGCACATCGGCCTGATCCCTGCCAATTGCCTGCAGCCTTGATCGCGTTCGAGGCTTCGGGCACACTCTGCGCCGCTTGCGCACCCGCCGGAGGACCCCGCCATGCACGCCATCATGCTCAAGGCCAAACTGCACCGCGCCCAGGTAACCCACTCGGTGCTCGACTATGAAGGATCCTGCGCCATCGACGGCGAGTGGCTGGACCTGGCCGGTATCCGTGAATACGAACAGATCCAGATCTACAACGTCGACAACGGCGAACGCTTCACCACCTACGCCATCCGCGGCGAGGAAGGCTCCAAGATCATCTCGGTCAATGGCGCCGCCGCCCACAAGGCCGGCGTCGGTCATCGCCTGATCATCTGTGCCTATGCGCACTACAGCGAAGCCGAGCTGGCCAACTTCAAACCCCATGTGCTCTACATGGGCGCCGACGGCGAACTGAGCCATACCAGCAACGCCATTCCGGTGCAGGTGGCCTGAGCCCGGCCCCACGCCTGCATTGAATCCAAGCCCGAAGTGTTCCGCACTTCGGGCTTTTTCGTTGGGGCTGGGCGACAGCGGTTGGGATGCGGCATGAGCGCGGGCAGAATAGACGGCGAAAGCCCGGAACGCAGCAGGGGTTTTCCCTGTCTGAGCTGTCTCTGATGGCATAGGATGCGCCTCACCGGCTCGGTGAAAGCCGGGTTCGGCCAGCATCCGCAGCATTCAGGAACGAGTGCCGGCGTGCCCGCACGGTCATACACATCACTGAATTCCGAGGCAATCATGGCGCGCTCGTTGCGCGAATTCCCGGGGTTCAGCGGCCTGTCAAAGCAAAGGAAGCCGCATCACCATGAGCTATTACCAGCATCCGCTCGATGTCACCGGCCTGCCGTCCTGGAAGGCCCTGGAAGAACACCGCCTGGCCATGCAGCACTTCAGCATGCGCGAGGCCTTCAAGGCCGACCCGACGCGCTTCGATGACCTGTCGGTTTCCTGCAGCGGCCTGTTCCTCGACTATTCGAAGAACCTCATCACCCCGCAGACCCGCACCCTGCTGGTCAATCTGGCCCGCGAGGCCGGCGTCGAGCAGGCCGCCCGCGCCATGTTCGAGGGCGAACGGATCAATGCGTCGGAGAATCGCCCGGTGCTGCACACGGCCCTGCGCCGTCCCATGGGCGACTCGGTGATGGTCGACGGCAAGAACATCATGCGCGACGTGCACACCGCCCTGGCACAGATGACCGACATCGTCACCCGCATCCACAACAACCTGTGGCGCGGCTTCAGCGACAAGACCATCACCGACGTCGTGAACATCGGCATCGGTGGCTCGTTCCTCGGCCCACAGCTGGTCTCCGAGGCGCTGCTGCCGTTCACCCAGCACGGCGTGCGGACGCACTACCTGGCCAACATCGACGGCAGCGAATTCCGCGAGGTGACCGCCAAGCTGAATGTCGAGACCACGCTGTTCATCATCTCCAGCAAGACCTTCGGCACCCTCGAGACGCTGAAGAATGCCCAGGCGGCCCGCAACTGGTACCTGGGCAAGGGCGGCACCGAGGAAAAGCTCTACCGCCACTTCATCGCCGTGACCAGCAACAAGCAGGCGGCCGTCGACTTCGGCATTCGCGAGAAGAACATCTTCCCCATGTGGGACTGGGTCGGCGGGCGCTACTCGCTGTGGTCGGCGATCGGCCTGCCCATCGCCCTGGCCATCGGCATGTCCAACTTCAAGGACCTGCTCTCCGGCGCCTACAGCATGGACCAGCATTTCCTCAGCGAGCCGTTCGAAAGCAACATGCCGGTGCTGCTGGCGATGCTCGGCATCTGGTACCACAACTTCTGGGGCGCGCAGAGCTACGCCTTCCTGCCCTACGACCACTACCTGCGCAACTTCGTCAAACACCTGCAGCAGATGGACATGGAATCCAACGGCAAGAGCGTGCGCCAGGATGGCACGCCAGTGTCCTGCAGCACCGGGCCGGTGATCTGGGGCGGTGTCGGTGCCAACGGCCAGCACGCCTACCATCAGCTGTTGCACCAGGGCACGCCCCTGATTCCAGCCGACTTCATCGTGCCGGTCGTCAGTCACAACCCGGTAGCCGATCACCACGAATGGCTCTATGCCAACTGCCTGTCGCAGAGCCAGGCGCTGATGCTCGGCAAGACCCGCGAGGAAGCCGAAGCCGAACTGCGTGCCAAGGGCCTGAGCGAGGCCGAAGTCCAGCGCCTGGCGCCGCACAAGGTGATTCCGGGCAACCGACCGAGCAACACCCTGGTGATGGAAACCATCAGCCCCGGCCGTCTCGGCGCGCTCATCGCGCTGTATGAGCACAAGGTCTTCGTCCAGGGCGTGATCTGGGGCATCAACTCCTTCGACCAGTGGGGTGTCGAGCTGGGCAAGGAGCTGGGCAAGGCCGTCTACAACCAGATGACCCGCTTCGATGCGGCGCCGGCAGAAGACGCCTCGACTCAGGGCCTGATCGACTTCTTCCGCGGCCGTCATCGCGGTTGAACGCACCTGCTGACCGGACGCTGCTGCAGCGTCCGGTCCCCTTCCGTCGCGTGCACCCTGCCCTGCCCGCGGCCGCCGGCGCCTGATCGGGTAACATCGCCAGCTCCCAAGCCTGCAGCGCCGTCACCATGGAATTCATCCGTCGCCCTATCGAAGCACGCGTGCTCAGTCTCACCGGCCTGGCCATCGGCGGGGTGGACTACGAGAACCCGCCGGGCGACCCCGGGCTCTTCGGTCCCGATTCGATCTGCTGGCGGGTGCATGGTGATTTCACCTCGATGATGGTTGGCGGAATCTCCGCGTTGCTGCTGCAGGCCCTGCACCCGCTGGCCCTGGCCGGGGTATGGGATCATTCGAACTTCCGCGAGGACCTGCTCGGCCGACTGCGGCGCACCGGGCAGTTCATTTCCGCCACCACCTTCGGCAGCCATGCTGATGCCGAGCGCCTGATCGAACGGGTACGACGCATCCACCTGAGCGTGACCGGCACGGCGCCGGATGGCCGAGCCTATGCCGCTTACGACCCCGAGCTGCTGACCTGGGTGCACGTCGCCGAGGTCAGCAGTTTCCTCAAGTCGCACCTGCGTTACCGCGACCCTGACCTCAGCGCAGCCGACCAGGATCGTTACTACGCCGAAGTCGCGCTGATCGCCGAGCGCCTCGGCGCAGAAGGCGTGCCACGTTCGCGCGCCGAGGTCGAGACGTACCTCGAGCGCCTCCGTCCGCAGCTGCAGATCGACGCGCGCGCACTGGAGATTCTGCAGATACTGCGCACCGCTCCGGCGCCGAGCCCACTGCTGCGGCCGTTCGGCACGCTGATGCTACATGCCGGTATCGAACTGCTGCCGGAATGGGCCTCAGCAATGTTCGGCCCACCGCTGAGCGACACCCGTCGCCAGCTGATTCGCAGCGGGGTACGCCGTACGGCGCCGGTGCTGCGCTGGGCGGTGCGCAGTGCCTCGGTGCACCGCGCGCGCCGCCGCATGGGCCTGCCACCACGCTAGCAGCGGTTGTCGCGCCGCATTTCTTGCTAGACTGCGCGCCCTCCTTTTTCGAGCCGCGCGCATGCCCTCTCCAGACCAGGCGCTGCGCGCCGCCTTCGATCGCCGCCGCCCACTGCTCGACCAGCTGCACCAGCAGGGCACCGATTGCTACCGCCTGTTCCATGGCAGCCAGGAAGGTGCTGCCGGCCTGACGGTGGATCGCTACGGGCCGCAGCTGATGGTGCAGAGCTTTCACCAGACGCTTGCAGCGGATGCGTTGCTGCGCATCCATGAGCTGGCCATGGATGCGCTCGAACTGCCGCTGCAGCTCGTCTACAACGACCGCTCGCAGGGCAACTCGCGCATCGACCGCAGCCACGCGGCGTACCAGCCGGACGCCGCCGCGCTGGCCGATCAGGTCGGTCATGAATGGGGGCTCGCCTATCGCGTACGCGGGCGCCACGACGGCCAGGACCCGCTGCTGTTCCTCGACCTGCGCAACGCTCGCGGCTGGGTCAAGCAACACAGTGCCGGCAAGTCTGTGCTCAACCTGTTTTCCTATACCTGCGGCGTCGGGCTCTGCGCTGCGGCGGGTGGCGCCCGGGATGTCTGGAACCTCGACTTCGCCGAGCGCAACCTCGCCGTGGGCAGGGAGAATGCAGCGCTGAACCCGGGGCTGGCACCGATGCGCTTCGTCCGCTCCGACTATTTCCCGGCGATCCGCCAACTCGCCGGACTGCCGGTGGCGTCCAGGCGCGGCCGCGCCCTGCCCGACTACCCTCGCCTCGAGCAGCGCCAGTTCGATCTGGTACTGCTCGACCCCCCGGCCTGGGCACGCAGCGCCTTCGGCACGGTGGACCTGCTGCGCGACTACCAGAGCCTGCTGAAACCGGCATTGCTGACCACCGCCGAAGGCGGCGTGCTGATCTGTTGCAACAACCTGGCGAAGGTGCCGATGGACGAATGGCGGACGCAGGTGCTGCGTTGCGCCGACAAGGCGGGCCGGCC
The DNA here is from genome assembly GCF_055755175.1 of Stutzerimonas sp. LR2. Classification (NCBI taxonomy): domain Bacteria; kingdom Pseudomonadati; phylum Pseudomonadota; class Gammaproteobacteria; order Pseudomonadales; family Pseudomonadaceae; genus Stutzerimonas; species Stutzerimonas sp. LR2. The sequence continues at coordinate 241,994 of NZ_JBVTRR010000006.1, read as the reverse complement.
GGTACGTGAATGGCAAGTACTGGCACCGGCGGCGGACTTCCCTTCCCATGACGGGCTGCCCCCACTCAAGACCCTGATTCTGCGGCTTTGAGCGCATTGCCGGTATCGCTCGATTCGGGGAACCGCCTGGCCATGCCATACTCCAAGGCATCCATCCGCCAGGAATACTTCCGGTCATGCCCAATGGAATGAAGCGAGCGTTCACCGGCGTGGCGCTCGTGCTGATCTGCTACAGCCTGCTTGGCTTCCTGATCCTGCCGGGTATCGCCCAGCGCATCGCCAATCAGCAATTGGCCAACTACGCCACCGTACCGGCCAGCCTGCAGCGCATCGAATTCAATCCCTTCAGCCTCGAACTCACCCTGTTCGACCTGCGCATCGGCGCGCAGGACGATCGCCAGCTGGCCTTCGAGCGACTCTACCTCGACCTGCAGTGGAACAGCCTCTGGCAACGCACGCTGCACCTGGCCGCCGTACAGCTGGTAGCGCCGCACGCCGAGGTGCGCTTCGCCGAGGACGGCACCCTGAACCTCGGCCAGCTGTTCGATGTCCCCGAAACGCCGCCATCTGCCGACGACGAGCGCGAACTCTTCCCGCTGCGTATCGACCAGTTGCAACTGGTGCGCGGACACCTCGCCTTCCGTGATCGGCGCCCAAGTGAGCCCATCGAGCTGGTCTACGACTCGCTGGATCTCGAGCTGCACAACCTTGCCACCCGCACGGACGGCAGCGCCGACGCCCGCCTCACCGCCACAGGTGCAAGCGGCGGACGCATCGACTGGCAAGGCGACCTCAACCTGCAACCGCTGGCCTCGCGCGGCCAACTGCAGGTCAGCAAACTGCCGCTAAAGGACTTCTGGCCGTATGTGCGCGACGCGGCGCCACTGGTTCTTCGAGAGGGCAGTATCGACCTGAGTACCCGCTACCACCTCGACCTCAGCGACGGCCTGGCCCTGACACTGGACAGCGCCCAGGCCGCCGTGGCCCCGCTGGCCCTCGACAGCCCGGACGGGCGCAAGCTGGTTCGCCTGGAGCGGCTCGAGCTGAGCGAAACCACGCTGGACCTGGCCAGGCGTCAGGTCAGTATCGGCAAACTGCGCAGCCGCCATCTGGAAACCTGGGCCGCCCGCGAGGCCGATGGCGAGCTGGACTGGCAGAAACTGTTCGCCGCGGGCCCGAGCCCGTCGAATGCTGACGAGCAGATCGCGGACAGCGAAACCCAGACAGCCGGCGAACCGTGGCAGGTCTTGCTGCAGGATGCCCAGCTGCGCGATTACCGCGTGCACCTGGCCGATCGCGTGCCGGACGACGAGGTCCAGCTCGAGCTCGGCCCGCTGAACCTGGACATCAGCGATTTCGACAGCCTCGCAACTCGCCCCTTTTCGCTGAAGCTGGACACCGGGGTCGGCAGGCAGGGAGCGCTCCAGGCCCAGGGGCAGCTACAACTCAACCCGATCAGCGGTCAGCTGGCGGTAACTACCCGCGATATCGACCTGCGCATCGCCCAGGCCTACCTGAGCCCGCTGGTGAGCCTGGAGCTGCGCAGCGGCATGCTCAGCAGCGAACTACAGGTCGACCTGCAGGGTACCGAGCCGTTGGCCTTCAGCGTACGCGGCAGCGTCGATGCGACCCAGCTGCATACGCTCGACACCATCAACAACCGCGACTTCGTGAAGTGGCAGCGATTGCAGCTCAGCGGCCTGGACTACCAGCATCCGCGCAGCCTGGACATCGAGCGGATCGATCTGCGCCAGCCGTACGCGCGCTTCGTCGTCAACCCGGATCTGAGTACCAACCTCAACGACCTGCTGGTCAAGCGTGACGAACCGGCTGCCCAGGACGCATCCAAGCAGCAGGCCGCGGAACCGCTGGCCATCCGCATCGGCGGGATCAACATCGCCGACGGTTCGGCCAACTTCGCCGACTTCAGCCTGCGCCCGCCGTTCGTTACCGCCATCCAGTCACTCAATGGTGACATCGGCGTCCTGAGCAATCGCGAGCAAAAAGCCGCCTCGGTGAACATCGCCGGCAAGGTGGACCAGTACGCGCCGGTGAGCATCAAGGGCAGTCTGACGCCATTCGATCCGCTGCAGAGCCTGGACATCGCCACCAGCTTCCGCCAGGTCGAGCTGACCACGCTCACGCCGTATTCCGGCAAGTTCGCCGGCTACCGCATCCGCAAGGGCCGCCTCAATCTGGATCTGCATTACCGGATCGAGCAGGGACGGCTGAACGCCGAGAACAAGGTGGTGCTGGAGCAGCTGCAGCTCGGCGAAAAGGTCGACAGTCCCGATGCCGTGGACCTGCCCGTTCGCCTGGCGGTGGCCTTGCTCAAGGACAGCAAGGGCACCATTTCCATCGAGCTGCCGGTTCAGGGCAACCTGAACGATCCCGAGTTCAGCGTCATGCCGATCGTCTGGCAGACGCTGCGCAACCTGGTGGTGCGGGCGGCCCAGGCGCCGTTCAAGTTCATCGCTGGCTTGGCCGGGGGTGGCGATGACGACCTCAGCCACGTCGCCTTTGCAGGCGCCAGCAGCGAGCTGGACGGCAACGCGCGCAAGACACTGGATACGCTGGCCGCGGCACTGGTGGAGCGCCCGGCCCTGCGGCTTGAGGTTGAAGGCATGGCTAACGCCGCCATCGATGGCCCGATGCTGGCCGAGCAGCGGTTGCAGCAGGAGTTTCGGGAAACCCAGTACCGCATCCTGCAGCGTCGTGGCGACAAGGTTCCGCCAGACCCGTCGGAGATTCGCATCGAAACGAGCGATGAAGCGCCGTTGCTGGAAGGCATCTATCGCAGCCGGCTCAATCAGCAGCCGCCAGCCGAGTGGAAGGAGTTGGACGATGAACAACGCGCCGAGCGGATGCGCCAGGCGGTGATCGACTCCTGGTCTGACAATGCCGCCCTGCTACGCCGTCTGAGCCGCGAGCGGGCCGCCGCGATCAAGGGCTACCTGGTCGACGCGGGCCTGGAGTCCGAGCGCGTGTACCTGCTGGACACCGGAACGACTGAAGAGGCGGATAATGGCCAGGTAGCGACCGTACTGCATCTGGGGAGCGACTGATGAACCTGTACTACCGCCTCGGTGCTGCTGTCCTGCTGATCGCTGCCGCCAATGCCCAGGCCGACACACTGCGCTGCGGCAGCCAGTTGGTCACCACCGGCGACCGCGCGTTCGAGGTCGAACGCAAGTGCGGCGTGCCGCAACACCGCGATCTGGTCGGCTACAGCCTCAGCCGGAACGACCGGCAGGAATTCAGATTGGAAGAATGGGTCTATGGACCACGCAACGGTATGCTCAGCATCCTGACATTCGAAGGGAACCGCCTGGTTCGCATCGAAACCCGCCGTGCCAATTGAAGCACCTGGAGGCACCGATGCATCGTCGCGCATTGCCCCTGCTGCTCTGCCTGTTGCTGGGCAGCCTGCATGCCCAGGCATCCTCTACCTATCGCTGCAACAGCCGCCTGGTGAGCCTCGAAGCGACCACGGCGGAAGTGCTCGCCAAATGCGGCGAGCCAGCCAGCAGCGCACAGCTGGGCTACAAGGAAGTGCTTGACGAATACGGCTATCGACAGGAGGTGGCCGTCGAGGAATGGGTCTACGGGCCGAACAATGGGATGCTGCATTTTCTGCGCTTCGAGGGTAACCGGCTGCGGCAGATCGGCAGCCGCCGCGGAGGCTAACGTAAAAAACCCCGCCAATGGCGGGGTTCTTCGATTCGCGGCGCCCGCCAGTGGCGGGCAGCGACGTCACTCGGCGGTCTTCAGACCGTCTGCAGCGACATCACGGACGCCTTTGATGCCCTTGGCTTTGGCAATGGCGGCTTCTTTTTCGGCTTCGGTGGCTACGGTCCCGGACAGCGAAACCACGCCATCCTTGGTCTCTACTTCGATATCCATGCCGGGGGTGGCGTCTTCAGCCAGCAGCGTGGACTTCACCTTGGTGGTGATCCAGGTATCGGAGGCAGCGTCCCCTGCGTCGTCCATGGTATTGGCAGCGAGCATGACGGTGTCGGTCTTGTCGATTGCAGGCGTGTCGGCCAGCGCAGCACCTGCGAAAGGCAGGCTAAGAGCGGCGGCAATGGCGGCGGCGGTAAGGGTCTGAGTAGTCTTCATAGATGTCACTCCTGTTCTCGTGATTTCTGGGGCATGACTCCGGCCTCAGATGCACAGATAACAGCGCAAGCGGTGTGCCAACTCTGTCACATATTTTTTTCCTTTAAAATCAATTGCTTATAGATAAGCGAAAAACCCGACGACTTGCACAATGCAAGCTTGCGCGTGGCGCTGCTTGCAACTTGCAATATTGGGCGGAGCTGCGGAGACGCGGCGAACAGGCAAACAAAAAGGGCCCAGAGGGCCCTTTCTGTTGACTGCTAGGTTGCCTCAGACGCCCGAGGCTTCCGCTGCAGCCACGTCCTTGATGGACAGTTTGATGCGGCCGCGGTTATCCACGTCCAGCACCAGCACCTTCACTTCCTGACCTTCTTTCAGCACATCGGTGACTTTCTCGATGCGCTGATCGCTAATCTGCGAGATGTGCACCAGGCCATCCTTGCCCGGCAGGATGTTGACGAAGGCACCGAAGTCGACGATGCGCTCAACCTTGCCGACGTAGATCTTGCCGATCTCGGCTTCGGCCGTGATGCTCAGCACGCGCTGCTTGGCCGCCTCGGCCGCTTCCTTGGTTTCCCCGAAGATCTTGATCGAGCCGTCGTCTTCGATATCGATCGATGCCTTGGTCTCGTCACAGATCGCACGAATGGTGGCGCCACCCTTGCCGATCACGTCGCGGATCTTGTCCTGATCGATCTTCATCGCCAGCATGGTCGGTGCGTTGGCCGACAGCTCGCTGCGCGACTGGGCAATGACCTGGTTCATCTGGCCAAGGATGTTCAGACGCGCTTCCAGGGCCTGGCCCAGGGCGATCTCCATGATCTCTTCGGTGATGCCCTGGATCTTGATGTCCATCTGCAGAGCGGTCACGCCCTTGGCAGTACCGGCCACCTTGAAGTCCATGTCGCCCAGGTGATCTTCGTCACCCAGGATGTCGGTCAGGACTGCGAACTTCTCACCTTCCTTGACTAGACCCATGGCGATACCGGCAACCGGCGCCTTCATCGGTACACCGGCATCCATCAGCGCCAGCGAGGCACCGCAGACCGACGCCATGGAGCTGGAGCCGTTGGATTCGGTGATCTCCGACACCACGCGAATGGTGTACGGGAACTCGTCGGCACTCGGCAGCATGGCGGCGACGCCACGACGGGCCAGACGGCCATGGCCGATCTCGCGGCGTCCGGTAGCGCCCATGCGACCGCACTCGCCGACCGAATAGGGCGGGAAGTTGTAGTGCAGCATGAAGGCGTCTTTCTTCTCGCCTTCCAGGGTATCCAGCAGCTGAGCGTCGCGTGCGGTACCGAGGGTGGCGACGACCAGCGCCTGGGTTTCGCCACGGGTGAACAGTGCCGAGCCGTGGGTCTTGTCCAGCACGCCGACTTCTATGGCCAGCGGACGCACGGTACGGGTGTCGCGACCGTCGATACGCGGTTTGCCGTTGACGATGTTCTCGCGCACGGTGCGGTATTCGATCTCGCCGAAGGCATCCTTCACTTCGCCGGCGGAAGGCTGACCTTCCTCACCGGAGAACTTGGCCACGACCTGCTCGCGCAGCTCGTCCAGACGGGCATAGCGCTGCTGCTTGATGGTGATGGTATAGGCTTCGGAGATGGCGGCACCGAACTCGCTGCGGATGGCATCCAGCAGCGCGGTGTTGGCCTGCGGAGCGGTCCAGTCCCAGCGCGGCTTGCCGGCTTCGGCGGCGAGTTCTTCCACGGCCTTGATCACGGCCTGGAACTCGTCATGGGCGAACAGCACAGCGCCCAGCATCTGGTCTTCGGTCAGCTCCTTAGCTTCCGACTCGACCATCAGCACGGCGTCCTTGGTGCCGGCCACGACCATGTCCAGGCTGGAGGCCTTGAGCTGCTCGTAGTTCGGGTTCAGCAGGTAGCCGGTTTCCGGATGGAAGGCCACGCGCGCGGCGCCGATGGGGCCGTCGAACGGAATACCGGAAACGGCCAGAGCGGCCGAAGTACCGATCATCGCGGCGATGTCCGGGTCAGTCTTCTTGCTGGTGGAGACGACGGTGCAGATGACCTGCACTTCGTTCTGGAAGCCTTCCGGGAACAGCGGACGGATCGGACGATCGATCAGACGCGAGGTCAGGGTTTCCTTCTCGGAAGGACGTGCCTCACGCTTGAAGAAGCCGCCGGGGATCTTGCCGGCTGCGTAGGTCTTCTCCTGGTAATGCACGGAGAGCGGGAAGAACCCCTTGCTCGGATCGGCGGTCTTGGCACCGACCACGGTGACCAGCACGCTGACGTCGTCATCGACGGTGACCAGCACGGCGCCAGAGGCCTGGCGGGCGATGCGACCCGTCTCGAGGGTTACGGTCGACTGACCGAACTGAAACTTCTTGATTACCGGATTCACGGTTTTTCCTTCTCTTTGTTGCCTTGGGGAAATCGGCAGAACGCACGGGAGTCGGCCCGAAGCGACCTGCAAGAAAGCCGAAAGCTGGAAGACCGAAGCTGATTGCGCGGGTTGTCCCGGCTTTCAACTTCAGGCTTCCAGCTTCCGGCTTCCAGCTCGGGTGCGTCTTAGCGACGCAGACCCAGACGACCGATCAGGGCGCTGTAACGAGTGGTGTCCTTACCCTTCAGGTAATCCAGCAGCTTGCGACGCTGGTTGACCATGCGGATCAGACCACGACGGGAGTGGTGATCTTTGCCGTTGGCCTTGAAGTGGTCCTGCAGCTTGTTGATGTTGGCGGTCAGCAGGGCTACCTGCACTTCCGGAGAACCGGTATCGCCTTCAGCTTGCTTGTACTCGTTAACGATCTGGGCTTTTTCTTCAACGCTCAGTGCCATGGTAGGGCTCCTTGAGTGAACAGGCCGGGGATTGACCCCGTGTTTAATAAAGAGGCATGACCGTGCCTGCTGACAGCCACCCTCTGACGCAACGCGCGAACGCGCTGCGTACCGGTCATTCCGACCGAATCAGTCGACGCGGCGCAATACGCCCGTCTTCGCTCACCTCACCGATACCGATGAAGCGGCCATTGTTGTCCTGCACGCGCACCATGCCATACTTCGGTGCCTCCGGTGCCCGCACCGGTTGCCCGTGCAGCCAGTAGTAGGCGCTGTGCTCGGAAAGCTGCAGCAGCGGCCAATGCTCCAATCCGCTGTCCACCGGTTGCAGAAGGGCATCCAGCGCCTCGGCACCACCTTCGCCATGCAAACGCTCAAGCGTTTCGAGCGTCACCGTCTGCGACAGGTCGAACGGACCGGCCTGGGTGCGCCGCAGTTCAGCGACATGCGCGCCGCAGCCAAGCTGCTGGCCTAGATCCTCGACCAGCGTGCGGATATAGGTGCCCTTGCTACAGGCGACGGCCAGGCGAGCCTTGTCGCCTTCAAGCGCGAGCAACTCCAAGCGCGCAATATTAACAGAACGCGGCTCGCGCTCCACCACCTCTCCGGCACGCGCCAGTTTGTACAGCGGCTGGCCGTCGCGCTTGAGCGCCGAATACATCGGCGGCACCTGCAGGATGTCGCCACGGAACTGCGGCAACAGCGCCTCCAGCTGCTCGCGCGTCACCGCGACCGGCTTGCGTTCCAGCACCTCGCCTTCGGCATCGGCGGTGGTAGTGGTCACGCCGAGCTGCATGACCGTTTCGTAGGCCTTGTCCGCATCCAGGAGGTACTGCGAGAACTTGGTAGCCTCGCCGAAACACAGCGGCAACACCCCCGTCGCCAATGGATCGAGGCTGCCGGTATGGCCGGCCTTTTCAGCATTGAGCAGCCAGCGAACCTTCTGCAGCGCAGCGTTGGAAGTGAACCCGCGCGGCTTGTCGAGCAGGATGATGCCGCTGACGTCGCGACGTACACGCTTGACCTGGGCCACGCTTATTCTCCGCGCTCGTCGCTGTGCTTGCGATCTTCGGCAACCGCCCGTTCGATCAGCGAGCTCAGCTCGACACCGCGACGGATGCTGGCGTCGTAGTTGAAGTGCAGCTGCGGAACAGTGCGCAACTTCATGCTCTTGCCCAGCTGCATGCGCAGGAATCCGGCAGCATCGTTGAGGATGCGCAGGTTGCCCTTGATTGCTTCCTGATCGTCGTCTTGCCCCATGATGGTGATGAAGATCTTTGCATGGGACAGATCGCGACTGACGTCGACCGCGGTGATGGTAATCAGGCCCAGACGCGGATCCTTGATCTCACGCTGGATAAGCAGCGCCAATTCGCGCTGCATCTGATCGCCGATACGCTGGGTACGACTGAACTCTTTGGCCATAAATTTCTACCCGATTAAAAGCCGAAAGCTGGAAGCTCGAAGCAGTAACCGCACCCAGGCGACCACCGACTCCTTGCTCCCAGCTTTCAGATTGACGCTTGCTTACAGCGAACGCGCCACTTCGACCTTCTCGAACACTTCGATCTTGTCGCCGACCTTGACGTCGTTGTAGCTCTTCACGCCGATACCGCATTCCATGCCGGCGCGGACTTCCGCGACGTCATCCTTGAAGCGGCGCAGCGATTCCAGTTCGCCTTCGAAGATCACGACGTCGTCGCGCAGCACGCGGATCGGACGATTGCGGTGCACCATGCCCTCGGTGACCATGCAACCGGCGATTGCGCCGAACTTCGGCGAACGGAACACGTCACGCACTTCGGCGATGCCGAGGATGTTCTCGCGAACGTCGCTGCCGAGCATACCGGTGAGCGCCTTCTTGACGTCCTCGATGATGTCGTAGATGACGTTGTAGTAGCGCATGTCCAGGCCTTCGGCCTCGACGATCTTGCGCGCACCGGCGTCGGCACGGACGTTGAAGCCGAACAGCACCGCGTTGGACGCCAGCGCCAGGTTGGCATCGGACTCGGTGATACCACCGACACCGCCGCCGACCACGCGCACCTGCACTTCGTCGTTGCCCAGGCCGTTGAGCGAGCCCTGCAGCGCCTCGAGCGAGCCGCGTACGTCCGCCTTGAGCACGATGTTGAGCGTCTTCTTCTCGTCCTGACCCATGGTCTCGAAGATGTTCTCGAGCTTGCCGGCGTGAGCACGGGCCAGCTTCACTTCGCGGAACTTGCCCTGACGGAACAAGGCGACTTCGCGGGCCTTCTTCTCGTCGGCGACCACGGTGAGGTCGTCACCGGCTTCCGGCGTACCGTCCAGACCAAGGATCTCCACCGGAATGGCCGGACCGGCTTCCTTCACCGGCTTGCCATTCTCGTCGAGCATGGCCCGCACGCGGCCGAAGTTCACACCACACAGGACCATATCACCCTGGCGCAGCGTACCGTCCTGAACCAGGACGGTGGCAACCGGGCCACGCCCCTTGTCCAGGCGCGATTCGACCACCACACCGCGACCCGGAGCCGAAGGCGTCGCCTTCAGTTCAAGAATCTCGGCCTGCAGCAGCACCGCTTCGAGCAGCTCGTCGACACCGGTACCGACCTTGGCGGAAACCGGGATGAACGGTGTATCGCCGCCCCACTCTTCCGGAATCACATCCAGCGCGGCCAGGCCGTTCTTGATGTTGTCCGGGTTGGCTTCCGGCTTGTCGATCTTGTTCACCGCGACCACGATCGGAACACCCGCCGCCTTGGCGTGCTGCACCGCTTCCTGGGTCTGCGGCATGACGCCGTCGTCGGCGGCCACGACCAGAATCACGATATCGGTGGCCTTGGCGCCGCGTGCACGCATGGCGGTAAACGCCGCGTGGCCCGGGGTATCAAGGAAAGTGACCATGCCACGCTCGGTCTCGACGTGATAGGCACCGATGTGCTGGGTGATACCGCCGGCTTCGCCGACCGCCACCTTGGCACGACGAATGTAGTCGAGCAGCGAGGTCTTGCCATGGTCGACGTGACCCATGACGGTCACGACCGGCGCACGGGCGACCGACTCGCCTTCGAACTTCAGCAGCTCGGCCAGCTGTTCTTCCAGCGCGTTGTCGCTGACCAGCTTGACCTTGTGGCCCAGTTCTTCGGCGACCAGTTGAGCGGTCTCCTGATCCAGCACTTGGTTGATGGTGACCGGCGAACCCATCTTGAACATGAACTTGATGACTTCGGCCGCTTTCACCGACATCTGCTGGGCCAGTTCGGCCACAGTGATGGTCTCGCCGATCGACACTTCACGCACGACTGGTCCTGTTGGGCTCTGGAACCCATGCTGGTTACGCTTCTTGAGCTTGCTCTTGCCACCACGGCCCCCGCGACGGAAGCCATCGGCTTCGTCTTCACCGCTACGTACGGTACGCGCCAACGGCGCCTTGGTCTTGAGCGAGGGACGATGCTGCGCATGCTTGCGATCACGACGCTCGTCGTCATCGCTGCGAGGTTTCTCGACGCGCCGCGGCTCTTCCTTCTTGCGCTCCGGGGCAGGTGCAGCAGCTTCTACCGCCGCCACTACCTGCGCCGGCTCGGCGCTCGACGCCGACTCGGCAGCGGCCGGAGCAGCCGTTTCGGCAGTCTGGGCCTTGGCCGCTTCGGCCTGGCGACGCGCCTCTTCTTCGGCACGCTCGCGAGCCTCTTGCTCGGCCTTCAGACGGGCAGCCTCTTCGGCAGCACGCTGCTCCTCGAGTTCGCGGCGCTGTTCGGCCTCGATCTCCTCGGCGCTACGCTTGACGAACGTCTTCTTCTTGCGAACTTCGACGCTGATGGTCTTGCTGCCGCCCACTTTCAACTTGGTGGTGGTCTTGCGCTGCAATGTGATCTTGCGCGGCTCGTCCACCTTTGCCCCATGGCTGCTTTTCAGATGCGCCAACAGGGCCTGCTTCTCGTTATCGGTCACTACTTGCTCGGCGCTGGTGTGCGACAGTCCTGCCTCACGCATCTGCTGAAGCAGTCGCTCGACCGGTGTGTCGACCACCTGGGCCAGTTCTTTCACCGTGACTTGCGTCATGCATTTCTCTCCTCAGGCCGCTAAATACTTACTCGAACCAATGGGCTCGGGCGGCCATGATCAGCTTGCCGGCACGTTCTTCATCGATGCCGTCTATGTCGAGCAGGTCGTCGATCGACTGCTCGGCCAGGTCTTCGCGGGTGATGACGCCCCGCACGGCCAACTCGACCGCCAGTTCTTTATCCATGCCATCGAGTGCCAGCAGATCTTCAGCCGGCTGAGCATCCGCCAGCTTCTCTTCGTTGGCGATGGCCTTGGTCAGCAGGCGATCTTTGGCCCGCGTACGCAGCTCATTGACGATGTCCTCGTCGAAGCCTTCGATGCCAAGCATTTCCTCCATGGGGACGTAGGCAATCTCTTCGAGGGAGGTGAAGCCCTCTTCCACCAGGACCTGCGCCAGCTCTTCATCCACGTCCAGCTCTTCGATGAAGTTGCGCAGAATGTCGCCGGTCTCTTCCTGCTGCTTGGCCTGGATATCCGCTTCGGTCATGACATTGAGTGTCCAGCCGGTCAGCTGACTGGCCAGGCGCACGTTCTGACCGCCGCGTCCGATGGCTTGGGCCAGGTTGTCCTCAGCGACTGCGATATCCATGGCATGCGCGTCTTCGTCGACGATGATCGCCGCGACTTCCGCCGGCGCCATGGCATTGATGACGAACTGTGCCGGGTTCTCATCCCACAGCACGATATCGACGCGCTCGCCACCGATCTCTCCCGATACCGCCTGCACACGCGAACCACGCATGCCGATGCAAGCGCCCTGTGGATCGATTCGCTTGTCCTTGGAGCGCACGGCAATCTTGGCGCGCGAGCCCGGATCCCGCGAGGCGCCCATCACTTCGATCAGGCCTTCGGCGATCTCCGGCACCTCGATGCGGAACAGCTCGATCAGCATCTGCGGCGCAGTACGCGACAGGATCAGCTGCGGGCCGCGGTTCTCGGTGCGGATTTCCTTGAGCAGCGCACGAACGCGGGCGCCAACCCGGAAAGTCTCGCGGGCAATGATGTCTTCACGGGCCAGCAGGGCCTCGGCGTTGTTACCGAGGTCGACGATGACGCTGTCACGAGTGACCTTCTTCACCGTACCGGAAATGATCTCGCCGACGCGGTCGCGATAGGCCTCAACGACCTGAGCGCGCTCGGCCTCGCGCACCTTCTGCACGATGACCTGCTTGGCGGTCTGCGCCGCGATCCGGCCGAACTCGATGGACTCGATCTTTTCTTCGAACACGTCACCGAGCTTGGCGTCCGGATTGCGTTCCTGAGCCTGATCGAGCGCCAGCTGGTGAGCCGGGTCCTCGAAGTGCTCATCGTCGACGACCGTCCAACGACGGAAGGTTTCGTAGCTGCCGTTGTGGCGATTGATTTCCACACGCAGATCAACATCGTCCTCGTAGCGCTTCTTGGTAGCCGTGGCCAACGCCAGCTCCAGCGCCTCGAAAATCACACTTGCCGGTACGCCCTTTTCATTGGACACCGACTCCACAACCAGCAGTACTTCTTTGCTCATCGTACGCCTCGCCTTTCGCAATCCATTGGGGTCCGCGGGATCCGCTCTCAGTCAAAACGGGGAATTATGTTGGCCTTATCGATCATGTCGATCGGCAGCAGGTATTCATGGTCATCCACCAGCACCACGACATCCTGCTCTTCCACCCCACGGAGAAGACCCTGGAAATTGCGCCTGCCCTCGAAGGGCGAGCGCAGCTTAATTTTTACCTGATCACCGACATGGGCCACGTACTGTTCAATGGTGAACAGGGGCCTATCCATACCGGGAGAAGAAACCTCAAGGGTGTAGTCCACGCTGATCGGATCTTCCACATCGAGCACGCCACTCAGCTGACGACTCACCTTTTCGCAATCGTCGATGAGAATGCCGTTGGCATGATCGATATAGACTCGCAGCAGTGAATGCCGCCCCTGGGAAATGAACTCAATGCCCCAGCACTGATAGCCAAGCGCCTCAACCACCGGGGCCAACAAGGCCTGCAACTGTTCTAGCTTGCTCGACATCGAAGTCCCTCGCGCATGCTGTACAAATGAAAAATGGGCGAAACGCCCATCCCTTTTGACCGCCTGTAAATGCCGGCGACCTGGCCTCAAGCTAATAAAAAGCCCCTGTACAGGGGCTCTTTATCGACTGGTTGCGGGGGCTGGATTTGAACCAACGACCTTCGGGTTATGAGCCCGACGAGCTACCAGACTGCTCCACCCCGCGTCAAACTGGGCACGAATTATACGACCCGCGACCAACACCGGTCAACCGAAACCCTTAAACACAAGAAAGCCCGCACTAGGCGGGCCTGCTTGTTTGGTACCGAGGAGGGGACTCGAACCCCTACAGCCTATGGCCACTACCACCTCAAGGTAGCGTGTCTACCAATTCCACCACCTCGGCAAAAACCTTATTGCCCTTCTTCCACTTCAGGCAGATCACCTGCAGTATCCGCCGGCTTGCGCTGCTCGAGCACAGGCACATCTTCAACCGCTGGCTTGCTGGCCGGCACTTCCAGCACAGCCGGATCCGGCAGCCCCGCCTGGGACAACTGATCAGCTTGCTGCTTGGCGAAAAACGCCAGACCCAGGCTGGTCAGAAAAAAAACGCCGGCAAGTATAGCAGTAAACCGACTCAGAAAGGTAGCAGAACCTTGGCTTCCGAAAACAGTTGCCGAAGCACCCGAACCGAAAGACGCACCAGCGTCCGCACCCTTGCCCTGCTGCAGCAGCACCAGCGCAACCACACCAAGAGCAACCAGCAGATGCACCACAATCACAACAGTCTGCAACATCTGTTCAGTTCCCCGCGGCGCGACAGATCGCACCGAATTCATCCGCTTTCAGAGAGGCTCCACCAACCAGCCCCCCATCAATATCCGCCATGGCGAACAGCTCAGCGGCATTGTCCGCCTTCACGCTGCCACCATACAGCAGCCTTACACCTTCGGCGATGCGACGATCGCTGCGCGCCAGTTGATCGCGAATGGCGGCGTGCACCTCTTGCGCCTGCTCAGGCGTAGCCGTCAAGCCAGACCCGATGGCCCAGACGGGCTCATACGCAATCACTGCAGACTGGAACGCCTCGACACCTTGATCATCGAGAACCCGTCCCAACTGCCGCGCCACCACTTCCAGCGTTCTTCCAGCCTCGCGCTCCTCGAGCGTCTCACCGAGGCACAGCACAGGCTTCAAACCGCCTGCCTGAGCTGCCGCAAATTTCTGGCTGACCACCTCGTCCGTCTCACCCAATACCAGGCGGCGCTCGGAGTGCCCAACCAATACCCACTCACAACCGAGATCAACCAACTGGTCGGCGGAAACCTCGCCAGTCAGCGCCCCGAAACCCGACTGCAAGGCACAATCCTGAGCACCGACGGAAACTTGCGCCCCATCGACAACATCCAGGACCTGACTGACATGCACAAAGGAGGGAAACACCGCAATCTCAACCGCTGCAGGCAGTGCCTGACGCTGAAAAGACTCGATCAGCTCTGCGACGCTAGCGCGGGTACCGTTCATTTTCCAGTTACCAGCTACCATGGGGCGACGCATGCTTTACCTCATCGGTCAAAGTGGGCGCAGATGTTACTCAACGACTGCGCCCCTGGCAAGCGCGTTCACGCACAAACTTCGGTAACGACCTTGGCCAGCTCTTCCGCCATGCCGCGCACCTGTATTTCGTCGTCACCCTCAACCATTACCCGCACCAGCGGCTCGGTGCCGGACTTGCGCAGCAACACGCGCCCGCGCCCACCCATGCGCTCTGTAACGCTGTCGCAGGCAGCCTTGACGCTGGGATGCGCGATCGGATCTCTATCGCCGGAGAAGCGCACATTGATCAGCACCTGCGGACACTTGTGCCACGCCAGACGCTCCTGAGCGAGGGTCTGGCCACGCCGGCGCAGCGCCAGGACTACTTGCAAGGCCGCGATGATCGCGTCGCCAGTAGTGGTGTGCTGGGCGCAGACGATGTGTCCCGAATTCTCGCCACCGAGAACCCACCCCTTATCCAGCATCTCGGCAATCACGTAACGATCACCCACCTTGGCCCGGCAGAACGGAATCTCGCGCGCCTTAAGGGCGAGCTCGAGCCCGAGGTTGCTCATCAGGGTACCGACGACTCCGCCGGTCAAGCGTTCGCGTTCCTGCAGATCGGTCGCGATGATGTAGAGCAACTCGTCACCATCAACGACCGCACCGGTATGGTCGACCATCATCACCCGATCGCCATCTCCGTCAAAGGCGATCCCGAGATCAGCCCCATGCTCCACCACCGCCTTTTGCAACTGGCCAACATGGGTGGAGCCGACATCGGCATTGATGTTCAGCCCGTCCGGCTGCGCGCCGATCACTACAACCTCGGCTCCCAGCTCGCGAAATACGCTGGGCGCTACCTTATATGTAGCACCATGGGCGCAATCGATGACCAGCTTGAGCCCGGAGAAGTCGGTACTGGTCGGCACGCTGCTCTTGCAGAACTCGATGTAGCGACCGGCCGCATCGTTGATCCGCGATGCCTTGCCCAGCTGTGCCGACTCGACCACAGTCATCGGCGTATCGATCAGCTCCTCGATCATCAGCTCGACCTCGTCGGGAAGCTTGGTTCCGCGACCGGAAAAGAACTTGATGCCGTTGTCGTGATGGGGATTATGCGAGGCGCTGATGACGATGCCGGCCTCGGCATGGAAGGTACGCGTCAGGTAAGCAACCGCTGGCGTCGGCATCGGCCCCAGCAGCAACACATCGGCGCCCGCAGCCGACAGCCCCGCCTGCAGCGCCGACTCGAACATGTAGCCCGAAATACGAGTATCCTTGCCGATCAGGATGCGGCACTTGCCTTGCTTGCGGAAGGCCATGCCTGCCGCCCAGCCCAGCTTGAGCATGAAATCCGGGGTAATAGGCGCTTGCCCAACATGTCCGCGAATGCCGTCGGTGCCGAAATACTTTCTAGTCATGATGTCTTCCCTACTCTGCCGCCTGCACTGCAGCGATCATTCGAATTACGTCAACCGTCTCGGCCACATCGTGCACCCGCACGATCTGCGCCCCCTTGCTGACGGCCAGGGCCGCCAGCGCAAGGCTGCCATACAGCCGCTCACCCACCGGACGCCCCAGCACGCCACCGATCATGCTCTTGCGCGACACGCCCACCAGCAGCGGACGCCCCAGTCGGTGAAGCTTTTCCATATGCTTGAACAGCACGAGGTTGTGATTCAGCGTCTTGGCAAAGCCGAACCCCGGGTCGAGCACGATGCGCTCTGCCAGAATGCCTGCCGCTGCGCACGCTGCCATTCGCTCACCTAGGAACGACGCAACTTCCGCAGTGATATCGTCATAGCGCGGATCGTCCTGCATATCCCCAGGCTCGCCGCGCATGTGCATGAGACAGACCGGCAAACCGGTGTCGGCCGCTGCGTCCAGCGCACCATCGCGTCGTAGCGAGCGCACGTCGTTGATCAGACCGGCACCCAGCCGCGCGCACTCGCGGATCACCGCAGGCGTCGAGGTGTCGACCGAGATCACGACATCCAGCTCGCCGGCAATGGCCTCGACAATGGGGGCAACCCGCTCCAGCTCCTCGGTCGGCGAAACCGAACGCGCGCCCGGACGGGTCGACTCCCCCCCCACATCGATCAGCGTAGCCCCTGCTGCAACCATCGCCCGGGCGTGCCGCAATGCGGCATCGCGCTCAGCGAAGCGACCACCATCGGAAAAGGAATCAGGGGTGACATTGAGAATCCCCATGACATGGGGACGGGAAAGATCGAGGGCTCGACTGCCGCAGACCAGTCGAGCAGGTGAAGACGAGTTGTTCATTCACAAGCCTTGTACGTTCAGGCCGGACGCCCTGGGCAGGCGATCCACGCCAGCTGCACCACCATGGCACAACGGGGTGGACAATTTACACCAGAAGGGGCGCCTATGCGCCCCTTCTGGATACAGCCTTTTGACAGCCGACCGATGAATGTTCGGTCGACGCTACCCTCAATGCTCCCCGGCGGGACCACCAATCGGCGTCTGCGGACGATTGTCATCCGGCACGGCCGGCGTCCCGGACGCGCCGGTACCGCCACCTTCCCAGTCACGTGGCTCGCGCGGCGGACGGCCCGCCATGATGTCATCGATCTGCGGTGCATCGATGGTTTCGTACTTCATGAGTGCTTCGGCCATCATGTCCAGCTTGTCGCGGTTCTCGGTGAGTATCTGCTTGGCGGTGCCATAGCAGTGATCGATGATGCTGCGCACCTCTTCATCGATCAGCTTGGCGGTCTCGCCGGAAACGTTGGCATGCTGACTGCCAGCGCTGCGACCGAGGAAGACTTCACCCTCCTCTTCGGCATACATCAGCGGGCCAAGCTTCTCCGACAAGCCCCACTTGGTCACCATGTTCCGCGCCAACTGAGTGGCGCGCATGATGTCGTTGGAAGCGCCAGTGGTGACGCCTTCGAAACCCAAGGTCATTTCCTCCGCGATTCGACCACCAAACAGCGAGCAGATCTGACTGATCAGTGCGCGTTTCGACAGGCTGTAGCGATCCTCTTCCGGCAGGAACATGGTGACACCCAGCGCCCGCCCGCGAGGAATGATGGAAACCTTGTAGACCGGGTCATGCTCCGGCACCACGCGTCCGACGATGGCGTGCCCAGCCTCGTGATACGCGGTATTGAGCTTCTCTTTCTCAGACATGACCATGGACTTGCGCTCGGCGCCCATCATGATCTTGTCCTTGGCCAGTTCGAACTCGCGCATTTCGACGATGCGCTTGTTGGCCCGCGCAGCGAACAGGGACGCCTCGTTGACCAGGTTGGCCAGATCCGCACCGGAGAAACCCGGCGTACCGCGGGCGATGACCGCCGGCTCGACGTTCTCGCTGACTGGCACCTTGCGCATGTGCACCTTGAGAATCTGCTCGCGACCGCGGATGTCCGGCAAGCCTACGACCACCTGCCGGTCGAAGCGGCCCGGACGCAGCAGCGCCGGATCGAGCACGTCGGGACGGTTGGTAGCCGCGATGACGATGATGCCATCGTTCATCTCGAAGCCATCCATCTCCACCAGCAACTGGTTGAGGGTCTGCTCGCGCTCGTCGTGCCCGCCGCCGAGGCCGGCACCACGATGACGACCGACCGCGTCGATCTCGTCGATGAAGATGATGCAAGGCGCGTGCTTCTTGGCCTGCTCGAACATGTCGCGGACCCGGCTGGCGCCGACACCGACGAACATCTCGACGAAATCCGAACCCGAGATAGTGAAGAACGGCACCTTCGCCTCACCGGCAATCGCCTTGGCCAGCAGCGTCTTACCAGTACCGGGCGGACCGACCATCAGCACGCCACGCGGAATACGGCCGCCGAGACGCTGGAACTTACCCGGGTCGCGGAGAAACTCCACCAGCTCATGCACTTCTTCCTTGGCCTCGTCGCAACCGGCGACGTCAGCGAAGGTGGTCTTGACCTGATCCTCGGAGAGCAGGCGAGCCTTGCTCTTGCCGAAGCTCATAGGCCCGCCCTTGCCGCCGGCACCGCCCTGCATCTGCCGCATGAAGAACATGAACACGGCGATGATCACCAGGATCGGGAAGCTGGCCACCAGCAGCTGTGTCCAGATGCTCTGCTGCTCAGGCTGCTTGCCCTCGATCAGCACATTGTTGTCGAGCAGATCGCCGATCAGGCCGTTGTCCTGGATCGCAGGGCGAATGGTCTTGAAGGTGTCGCCGTCGCTACGCTTGCCGATGATGACAAAACCATCGACGGTCACGCGCTCCACGCGCCCCTCCTTGACCTGCTCAAGGAAGTCCGAGTAGTTCAGCGTCTGCGGCTCGCTCGGGCTGGAGAAGTTGTTCATCACCGTGACCAGGACGGCGGCGATGATCAGCCACAGGATCAGGTTTTTTGCCATGTCGTTCAAATTAACTACCCTCTGGAGCAAACCCGTGTCCGCGGGCCCGCATGACGGCCGGTTGGTTGCTCGGCCTAACTTACTACACAACGCACTGGAACAGGCAGTCGGTCTGTAACCCTATGAAACAGCCTAGTCCTTGCCGTACGGGGCCGTCCATTGGCCGACGCCCGCATGAATAGACCGCCAAACCGGCCTTTTCGCACAAACGGGTCTGTTCGTTCGGCACACCCGTAAAGCCATGGACAAGCAGATATTGCGCACTGGAGCGGTCGCGAGGCCACCGGGGCTTTGCTTGTCTGCATGCTCTCGAACGCCTGCCGCAACGCTTTCAGGTACGCGTCGAGCGCGCATCCTGAAATATCTTGATCAAAAAAACCGAGCCGAATGCAGTATCCGGAGACCGAATCGCGCGCCGTTTCGCAGAAAGCACTACGTCACAACTGGCTGGCAGTCCACACAGCTCTCATATTGGGGCTGCGTTCGCGATCACAAGGTTCCCCACGACAGACTGACTCTACAGCCTGCCAAACCGATCGCTCACCTGTGCGGCCTTGCACCTCTCGGTTACACTAGCCGCCGTTTTTCAAGGGTTCTGACGCAAGGGTCGAAATATGCCGCTCACCAACGAGCAGAAGAAACAGTACAAGTCCATCGGCCATCATCTGAAACCGGTGCTGATCGTTGCCGAAAACGGGCTGACCGAAGGCGTTCAAGCCGAACTGGAGCGAGCCCTGAACGATCACGAACTGATCAAGATCCAGTTCCGCCTTACCGAGCGCGAAGATCGCCGCGCCCTGATGGAAGAGCTGTGCGCAATCGGAAAATGCGAACTGGTGCAGACCATCGGCAAAATGGCGCTGGTCTATCGCAGGAATCCGAAGCCGAACAAACAGCTGTCGAACATCCATCGCTTCCAGGCGTGAAACCGCTGCGGCAGCAGTCTGCCGCCGTCAGTCATTGCTCTCGCCCGGGAACGGGCTGCAATACCAGCATCAAACCGCCCAGCGCCATCGCCAGAACACTGAAACTGGCCCAGTAGATGGACTCGAACCAGCCGGCATTCATCAAAAGATGAGTGCCGGCCAGGGCCATCACCGCCAGCAGCAGCTGCCCCCGCACATCGCGCCACAAACCGCGAAGACCAACAGACTGGACCAATACCAGCGCCTGCAGCGCCACGCAGAACGCGGCGAAGCCGACCATCAGAGGACGCAGACTCCCGGCGACTTCCTCGACCAGTAGCGGTGCCAGGCCGATCCGTCCAAGCGCAGGCAGCACCAGAAACTGCAGCAACCATAGGCCGCCGACCCAGAAGGTCTGGGTCAGCTGCCAGGTGATGAAGCCGGCGCGCGCGGGTTGCCGATCAGATATGGCGGACTTCGACAATCTCGTACTCGATCAGTCCGCTGGGCGTCTTGACCGCCACCACATCGCCCTCTTCCTTGCCGATCAGCGCACGCGCGATCGGTGAACTCACCGACAGCTTGCCCTGTTTGATATCGGCTTCGTCGTCACCGACGATCTGATAGGTCACCTGCTCGTCCGTCTCGACGTTGGCGATGTCCACGGTGGTACCGAAGATCACCTTGCCGGTCGGTGCGATGCTGGCGATGTCGATGACCTGGGCATTCTGCAGGCGACCTTCGATGTCGCGGATGCGTGCCTCGACCATCCCCTGCTGCTCGCGCGCCGCGTGGTACTCGGCGTTCTCCTTAAGGTCACCCAGCTCACGCGCCTCGGCGATGGCCTGGGTGATCTGCGGGCGCAGCACGGTTTTCAGATGTTTGAGCTCTTCTTCCAGGGCGCGAGCGCCCTGGATGGTCATGGGGAATTTTGTCATGCCTTGATTCCTGCATGGAGATCCTGCAAGCGGCGCACGGTCTTCTCGGGACCGAACTTGAGCGCCTCACAGATCGCCTGACCACCCGCGATGGTGGTGGTGATGCAGATCTTGTGTTGCAGGGCGTTGCGACGAATGGAATACGAATCGGCGATGGACTGACGCCCTTCGGTGGTGTTGATGATCAGCGTGACCTCGTCATTCTTGATCATGTCGACCACGTGCGGACGGCCTTCGGTCACCTTGTTCACGCGACGCACCGGCAGCCCGGCCGCCTCGATGATACGCGCCGTGCCAGCGGTGGCAACGACCTCGAAGCCGAGGCCAACCAGATCACGTGCGACCTGTTCGACGTAGGGCTTGTCGTCTTCGCGCACGCTGAGGAAGGCGCAGCCGGAGGTCGGCAGGATTTCACTGGCACCCAGCTGGGCCTTGGCGAAGGCTTCGGCGAAGCTGTCGCCGACACCCATCACCTCGCCGGTGGACTTCATTTCCGGGCCGAGAATGGTATCGACACCCGGGAATTTGGCGAACGGGAACACCGCTTCCTTGACGCTGAAATAGGTCGGGATGATCTCGCGGGTGAAACCGACCTCGGCCAGGCTCTTGCCCGCCATGACGCGCGCAGCGACCTTGGCCAGCGACTCGCCGATGCACTTGGAGACGAACGGCACGGTACGCGAGGCGCGCGGGTTGACCTCGAGCACGTAGATGTCCTCGCCCTGCACGGCCATTTGCACGTTCATCAGACCAACCACGTCGAGCTCCAGGGCCATCTTGCGCACCTGCTCGCGAATCTCGTCCTGGATGTGCTGCGGCAGCGAGTAGGCCGGCAGTGAGCAGGCCGAATCGCCGGAGTGCACGCCGGCCTGTTCGATGTGCTGCATGATGCCGCCAATCACTACCGTCTCGCCGTCGCAGACGGCGTCGACGTCCACTTCGATGGCGCAGTTGAGGAAGTGGTCCAGCAGCACCGGGCTGTCGTTGGACACCTGCACCGCCTCGCGCATGTAGCGCTTGAGCTCTTCTTCCTCGTAGACGATTTCCATCGCGCGACCGCCCAGCACGTAGGACGGACGCACCACCAGCGGATACCCGATGGCCTTGGAGGCAGCGATGGCTTCTTCTTCGCTGCGTGCAGTGGCGTTCTGCGGCTGGCGCAGGTTCAGGCGCTGCACCATCTGCTGGAAACGCTCACGGTCTTCGGCGCGGTCGATGGCATCCGGGCTGGTGCCGATGATCGGCACGCCGGCTTCTTCCAGGGCGCGGCAGATCTTCAGCGGCGTCTGACCGCCGTACTGCACGATCACACCCTTGGGCTGCTCGACGCGAACGATCTCCAGCACGTCTTCCAGGGTCACCGGCTCGAAGTACAGGCGGTCGGACGTGTCGTAATCGGTGGAGACGGTCTCCGGGTTGCAGTTGACCATGATGGTCTCGTATCCGTCTTCACGCATGGCCAACGCGGCATGCACACAGCAGTAGTCGAACTCGATACCCTGACCGATACGGTTGGGGCCACCGCCGAGGATCATGATCTTCTCGCGGCCACTCGGGTTGGCCTCGCACTCTTCCTCATAGGTCGAGTACATGTAGGCGGTGTCGGTGGCGAACTCGGCGGCGCAGGTGTCGACGCGCTTGTAGACCGGCAGCACCTTGAGCTTGTGGCGATGGCTACGCAGGTTCTTTTCGGTGACGCCGAGCAGCTTGGCCAGACGGGCATCGGAGAAACCCTTGCGCTTGAGCTTGTACATCAGGTCACGGTCGATGCTGGACAGGCCGAGCGTCTTGACCTGCTCCTCGTCCTTGACCAGGTCTTCGATCTGCACCAGGAACCACGGATCGATGTTGGTCAGGGCGAACACGTCTTCGACGCTCTTGCCGGCGCGGAAGGCATCGGCCACGAACCAGATGCGGTCGGCGCCCGGCACGGTCAGCTCGCGCTTGAGGGTGCTCTCGGCCTCGGCATCGGCCAGGTTCAGCTTCGGATCGAAACCGGTGGCGCCGACTTCCAGACCGCGCAGGGCTTTCTGCATGGACTCTTGGAAGGTGCGGCCGATGGCCATGACCTCACCGACCGATTTCATCTGGGTGGTCAGACGGGCATCGGCCTTGGGGAATTTCTCGAAGGCGAAGCGCGGCACCTTGGTCACGACATAGTCGATCGCCGGCTCGAACGATGCCGGGGTGCGGCCACCGGTGATGTCGTTGGACAATTCGTCGAGGGTGTAGCCGACGGCCAGCTTGGCGGCGATCTTGGCGATCGGGAACCCGGTGGCCTTGGAGGCCAGCGCCGAGGAACGCGACACGCGCGGGTTCATCTCGATCACGACCATGCGCCCGGTGTTCGGGCAGATGCCGAACTGCACGTTGGAACCGCCAGTTTCCACGCCGATCTCACGCAGCACCGCCAGCGAGGCGTTGCGCATGATCTGGTATTCCTTGTCGGTCAGGGTCTGCGCCGGGGCTACGGTGATGGAGTCGCCGGTGTGGACGCCCATCGGATCGAAGTTCTCGATGGAGCAGACGATGATGCAGTTGTCCTTCTTGTCGCGGACCACCTCCATCTCGTATTCCTTCCAGCCGATCAGCGACTCGTCGATCAGCAGTTCGCTGGTCGGAGACAGATCCAGACCACGGGCGCAGATCTCTTCGAACTCTTCACGGTTGTAGGCGATGCCGCCACCGGTACCGCCCATGGTGAACGACGGACGGATGATGCAGGGGAAGCCGACCTTATCGAGAACCGCGTAGGCCTCTTCCATGTTGTGCGCAATGCCGGATTCCGGGCAGGCCAGGCCGATATTCTTCATCGCCTTGTCGAAGCGCGAACGGTCTTCGGCCTTGTCGATGGTGTCGGCGTTGGCACCGATCATCTCGACACCGAACTTCTCCAGCACACCGTGCTTTTCCAGGTCCAGCGCGCAGTTCAGCGCCGTCTGGCCGCCCATGGTCGGCAGCAGCGCGTCGGGGCGCTCCTTCTCGATGATCTTGGCCACGGTGGCCCACTTGATCGGCTCGATGTAGGTGGCGTCGGCCATGGCCGGGTCGGTCATGATGGTGGCCGGATTGGAGTTCACCAGGATGACGCGGAAGCCTTCTTCCTTCAGCGCCTTGCACGCCTGGGCACCGGAATAGTCGAACTCGCAGGCCTGGCCGATGACGATGGGGCCAGCGCCGAGGATGAGGATGCTTTTGATATCTGTACGTTTTGGCATTTTCTTACTCTCGAATCCTTTGGTCAGTCGGCAGGCTTAGCGGCGCTTGGCCATGGCTTCGATGAAACGGTCGAACAGTGGCGCGACGTCGTGCGGGCCCGGGCTCGCCTCGGGATGGCCCTGGAAGCTGAAGGCGTCCTTGTCGGTACGCTCGATGCCCTGCAGAGTGCCGTCGAACAGCGACTTGTGCGTAGCGCGCACATTGGCCGGCAGGCTGGCTTCGTCCACGGCGAAACCGTGGTTCTGACTGGTGATCATCACCACGCCGGTCTTCAGATCCTGTACCGGATGGTTCGCGCCGTGGTGGCCATTGGGCATCTTCACGGTCTTGGCGCCGGAGGCCAGGGCCAGCAACTGATGGCCGAGGCAGATGCCGAACACCGGGATGTCGGTTTCGAGCACCTGCTGAATCGCCTTGATCGCGTAGTCGCACGGCTCGGGGTCACCCGGGCCGTTGGCCAGGAAGATGCCGTCCGGATTCAGCGCCAGGGCTTCGCTGGCTGGCGTCTGCGCCGGCAGCACGGTGACGCGGCAACCGCGGGCGACCAGCA
The DNA here is from genome assembly GCF_055755175.1 of Stutzerimonas sp. LR2. Lineage (NCBI taxonomy): Bacteria > Pseudomonadati > Pseudomonadota > Gammaproteobacteria > Pseudomonadales > Pseudomonadaceae > Stutzerimonas > Stutzerimonas sp. LR2. The sequence goes on along the minus strand of NZ_JBVTRR010000006.1, from coordinate 217,510 downwards.
TGCGCAGGATGTTGTACTTCACGCCATAGTCGAAGGCGACGACGTGATAGGGCAGCTCGCTGGCCGGGATCTCGGCATGCGCGTCGTCCTTCAGGCACCAGACACTGGAACGCCACTCGTAACGCTCCTTCACGCTGACTTCCTTGGCCAGGTCCATGCCCTTCAGGCCGGGGAAGCTGCGCGCCAGCTCCAGCGCCTTCTCTTCGGTCGCGTCGGCGCCAGCCAGGATGCAGCCGTTCTGCGCACCTTTCTCGCGCAGGATACGGGTCAGGCGACGGGTATCGATGCCGGCGATGGCAACGGTGCCGTTGGCCTTGAGGTAATCGGGCAGTGATTGCTTGTTGCGCCAGTTGCTGGAAATCAACGGCAGGTCGCGAATCACCAGACCAGCGGCCCAGACTTTCCAGGACTCGGCGTCTTCCGGCGTGGTGCCGGTGTTACCGACATGGGGATAGGTGAGGGTAACGATCTGCTTGGCGTAGGAGGGATCGGTGAGGATTTCCTGATAGCCGGTCATGGCGGTGTTGAACACCACCTCACCAATGGTTTGCCCATCGGCGCCGATGGATTCGCCGCGAAAAATGCTGCCATCGGCAAGGGCCAGAATGGCTGGCGTAAGGGCTGGCTTAGTCAAGAGACCTCCCGTAGATCAAGGCTGGAGCAGACGCAGATTGTAAAAAAGCGGGATGACGTGTGAAGGTCATCCCGCTTTTTGTTTGATTCATTTCTGCGCAACTTTTAGTGGACACACTAAAGCGGGAAGCTTACACAAAACCGCCTTTCCGGTCCAGCCGAAATAGCCGGCCAGCGCACCCGAACGGGGCACAGGGCAACCGGTGCGCGCAGCGAATCATTTCAGGCCGAGCACGTCCTGCATGTCGTAGAGCCCTGCCGGCTTCTCATCCAACCACAGCGCGGCGCGCACCGCCCCCTTGGCGAAGGTCATGCGACTGGAGGCCTTGTGGGTGATCTCGACGCGCTCGCCATCGGCGGCGAACAGCACGGTATGGTCGCCCACGACGTCCCCGGCACGCACAGTCGCGAAGCCGATGGTCTCGCGCGCCCGCGCACCGGTCTGACCTTCGCGACCATAGACGGCAACCTTCTGCAGATCGCGCCCGAGCGCCTCGGCCACCACCTCCCCCATGCGCAGCGCGGTGCCGGACGGCGCATCAACCTTGTGCCGGTGATGCGCCTCGATGATCTCGATATCCACATCGTCACCCAGCACGCGCGCCGCGGTATCCAGCAGCTTGAGGCACAGATTGACGCCAACGCTGAAGTTGGCGGCGAAGACGATCGGGATCTCTCTGGCCGCCGCCACCAGGCGCTCCTTCTCTTCCGGCGAAAAGCCGGTGGTACCGATCACCATGGCCTTGCCGGCGCGGCGGCAAACCTCCAGGTTCTTCAGCGTCACCGAAGGGTGAGTGAAGTCGATCAGCACGTCGAACTCGTCGACAGCCTTGCCGACATCTCCCGTCAGCGGCACGCCCAGCCGCCCGATGGCGGCCAGTTCGCCGGCATCGGCACCCACCAGGGTACTGTCCGGCCGATCGATGGCAGCGGTCAGACCGGCGACGCCGCCAGTCTGCTGCACCGCCTCGATCAGGGTCTTGCCCATGCGCCCGGCGGCGCCCGTCACTGCAATACGTCGCATAGCATCAGCTCCAAGCTGCAAGCCGGAAACCGAGCGCGAGGCCGATGCACCAGGCACCGGACCTCAAGCCCTCAGTTCGACTCAAACATCACCGAAAAAGCGCTTCACACCCTCGAACCAGCCGCTGGCCTTGGGTGAATGGGAGGTGTCGCCCTGTAGCGTGCCGCGGAACTCCTCGAGCATCTCGCGCTGGCGCTTGCTCAGGTTGACCGGCGTTTCGACCACGACGCGACACATCAGGTCGCCCGCCGCACCACCACGCACCGGCGCTACACCCTTGCCCCGCAGACGGAACTGCTTGCCGGTCTGGGTGCCTTCCGGGATTTTCAGCTTGACCCGGCCATCCAGCGTCGGCACCTCGAGCTCACCGCCCAGCGCCGCATCGGCGAAGCTGATCGGCACCTCGCAGTACAGGTGCTTGCCGTCACGCTGGAAGATCGCGTGCTCGCGCACGTTGACCACCACGTAGAGGTCGCCCGCCGGCCCGCCCTGGGTTCCGGCCTCGCCCTCGCCGGAGAGGCGGATGCGGTCGCCGGTATCCACGCCTGGCGGCACCTTGACCGAGAGCGTCTTCTGCTCTTCGACGCGGCCCTGGCCGTGGCAGCTGCCACAGGGGTCGGAAATCATCTTGCCGCTGCCATGGCAGCGCGGACAGGTCTGCTGCACCGAAAAGAAGCCCTGCTGCATGCGCACCTGACCGATGCCGCCGCAGGTAGTACAGGTCACCGGGCTGGTGCCCTTCTTTGCCCCGGAGCCATCGCAGGTCTTGCACTCGACCAGGGTCGGCACGCGGATGGTCACCGTGGTGCCGCGCACGGCTTCTTCCAGATCCAGCTCCAGCGTGTAACGCAGGTCGCTGCCGCGCTGAGCGCCACCGCGGGAGCCGCCACGACCGCCACTGAAGAAATCGCTGAATACATCGCCGAAGATGTCGGAGAAGTTGGCGCCGCCGTAACCGGCTCCACCTGCCCCGGCGCCCATCTGCGGATCGACGCCGGCGTGCCCGTACTGATCGTAGGCAGCCCGCTTGCTCGGGTCGGAAAGCACCTCGTAGGCCTCGTTGGCCTCCTTGAAGGCTTCCTCCGCCGCCTTGTCACCCGGATTGCGGTCGGGGTGATGCTTCATGGCGAGGCGGCGGTAAGCCTTTTTCAGCTCCGCCTCGCTGGCACCGCGCTCAACGCCCAGCACCTCGTAAAAATCGCGTTTGGCCATAACTATCCTGAACCCTCAATTTCATGCCTTCCAGACACGCCGACGCGGGAGCAAGCCCCCGCGTGGCGGTCTTGCCCGCCCCGACGACGTCGAGGGCGGGCTGGAGCGGAAGCAAGCCGGGGCTTACTTGTTGTCCTTGACCTCTTCGAACTCGGCGTCGACCACGTCGTCACCCGGCTTCGCCTGCTCACCTGCGGGCTGACCTTCACCGGCCTGAGCCTGCTCGGCGTACATCTTCTGCGCAACCGGAGTGGAGGCCTGGGACACCGCAGCGATCTTCGCTTCGATCACAGCCTTGTCGTCGCCCTTGATGGCCAGCTCCAGCTCGCCGAGCGCCTTCTCGATCGCAGCCTTGTCATCGTCGCTGGCCTTGTCGCCGGCTTCGGTGAGCATCTTGCGGGTGGCATGCACCAGCTGATCGCCCTGGTTGCGTGCGGTAGCCAGCTCCTCGAACTTGCGGTCTTCCTCGGCATTGGCCTCGGCGTCGCGCACCATCTGCTCGATTTCCTCCTCCGACAGACCGGAGTTGGCCTTGATCACGATGGACTGCTGCTTGCCAGTGGCCTTGTCCTTGGCGGACACGTGCAGGATGCCGTTGGCGTCGATATCGAAGGTGACTTCGATCTGCGGCATGCCGCGCGGGGCCGGCGGAATCTCGGCCAGATCGAAGCGACCCAGCGACTTGTTCTGCGCAGCCTGCTTACGCTCACCCTGCAGCACGTGAATGGTCACAGCGCTCTGGTTGTCGTCGGCAGTGGAGAACACCTGCGACTTCTTGGTCGGGATGGTGGTGTTCTTCTCGATCAGCGGAGTCATCACGCCGCCCAGCGTCTCGATACCCAGGGTCAGCGGGGAGACGTCGAGCAGCAGCACGTCCTTGACGTCGCCCGCCAGCACGGCGCCCTGGATGGCAGCACCCATGGCCACGGCTTCGTCCGGGTTGACGTCCTTGCGCGCTTCCTTGCCGAAGAACTCGGCGACTTTCTGCTGCACCAGCGGCATGCGGGTCTGGCCACCGACCAGGATCACGTCATTGATCTTCGACACATCGATGCCGGCATCCTTCAGCGCGATGCGGCACGGCTCGATGGTGCGCTCGACCAGATCCTCGACCAACGACTCCAGCTTGGCGCGGGAGATCTTCACGTTCAGGTGCTTCGGACCGGACGCGTCAGCCGTGATGTACGGCAGGTTGACGTCGGTCTGCTGGCTCGAGGACAACTCGATCTTGGCTTTCTCGGCAGCTTCTTTCAGGCGCTGCATGGCCAGCGGGTCGCCCTTGAGGTTCATGCCGGTTTCTTTCTTGAATTCGTCGACGAGGTAGTCGATCAGGCGGATGTCGAAGTCTTCGCCACCGAGGAAGGTGTCACCATTGGTAGCCAGCACCTCGAACTGGTGCTCGCCGTCTACCTCGGCGATCTCGATCACCGACACGTCGAAGGTACCGCCACCCAGGTCATAGACGATCACGGTGTGGTCGCCCTTGGCCTTGTCCATGCCATAGGCCAGCGCGGCCGCGGTCGGCTCGTTGATGATGCGCTTGACGTCCAGACCGGCGATGCGACCGGCGTCCTTGGTAGCCTGACGCTGGCTGTCGTTGAAGTAGGCCGGCACGGTGATGACCGCTTCGGTGACCGACTCGCCCAGGTAATCCTCGGCGGTCTTCTTCATCTTCTTCAGCACTTCGGCAGAAATCTGCGGAGGCGCCATCTTCTGGCCCTTCACTTCCACCCAGGCATCACCGTTATCGGCCTTGACGATGGTGTAGGGCACCATCTTGATGTCCTTCTGCACGACATCTTCTTCGAAACGGCGGCCGATCAGGCGCTTGACCGCGTACAGAGTGTTCTGCGGGTTGGTGACTGCCTGGCGCTTGGCCGACTGACCGACCAGCGTCTCGCCATCGTTGGTGTAGGCGATGATGGACGGCGTGGTGCGTCCGCCTTCGGCGTTCTCGATGACCTTGACGTTGCCGTTTTCCATGATGGAGACACAGGAGTTGGTGGTCCCCAGGTCGATACCGATGATCTTGCCCATTTAATTCGCTCTCCAAATTTCGATTGATCCGCGCCTGCCTACCGGCTGCGGGTAACACAAAAACGCTTGGCTACCAGATGGGGATGGGTATGCCGATTTCAAGCCTTCTCATCGATAGAAGGCGGCGCGTCGGCGGGCGCCTTGCTGACCACGACCATCGCCGGACGCAACAGGCGCCCGTTGAGCAGATAACCTTTCTGGAACACCTTGAGCACGCTGCCCGGCTCGACGTGAGTGCTCTCCTCCATCGCCATGGCCTGGTGATGCTCGGGATTGAACGGCTCGCCGTGCGGATCCAGCTGCTCCAGCTGATGACGGGCCAGGGTGTCGAGCAGCAGCTTGAGGGTAAGCTCGACGCCTTCGCGCATCGGCTTGACCGCCTCGTCATCCGGGTTCGACAGCTCGAGACCGCGCTCCAGGCTGTCGGCGACGGCCAGCAGGTCACCGGCGAACTTTTCCAGCGCGAACTTGTGCGCCTTCTCGACATCCTGCTCGGCACGCCGACGGATGTTCTGCAGCTCTGCCGCCACGCGCAGCGACTGATCCTGCGCGGCCGCCAGCTGCTCCTCCAGCGATTGCACGCGGGCTGCCAGATCCTCGGCTACGTCTGCTTGCGATTGCTCTGGCGTTTCCGGGTTCTGGTTATCCAGGTTCTGCTCGTCGGCCATGGGTCCTCCTCTCAGTACGATCAGCGGGCAGCAAGCCCGCGCTTGTGCCGCTATATGGGGGCGCGAAAACCGGCTTCAAGGGTATGCGGCGATGTGCAGCGGGCGAAATGACGAGCGACCGCACATTCATCCTTCTGCGCTTGTGGGCAGCAGGAAAACCACTGTATAAATAGCCAGCCACGCAAAATCGGGAGCCTTGCCATGCTGGTTCATCTGTCGGTTCACAACTACGCCATCGTCGAACACCTGGACCTCGAGCTGAAACGCGGCATGAGCGTGATCAGCGGTGAAACCGGCGCGGGCAAATCGATCATGCTCGATGCCCTCGGCCTGACCCTCGGCGACCGGGCCGACAGCAGCGTGGTGCGCATCGGTGCGGACAAGGCCGACATCCTCGCCAGCTTCGACCTGGACGACATCCCCGACGCCCGCGCCTGGCTGGCCGAACGCGACATGGACAGCGAAGGCCCCTGCATCCTGCGCCGAGTGATCACCGCCGAGGGCCGCTCGCGCGGCTACATCAATGGCACGCCCTGCCCGCAGGGTGACCTCAAGGCGCTGGGCGAACTGCTGATCGATATTCACAGCCAGCACGAGCACCAGTCGCTGCTCAAGACCGACACCCACCGGCGCCTGCTCGACGAGTACAGCGGCAGCCAGGACCTGGCGCGCCAGGTGCAACTGGCCGCGCAGCGCTGGCGGCAGACGCGCCAGACCCTGGAACGGCTGAGCAACAGCAGCGACGAGCAGCGCGCACGCCACCAGCTGCTCAGCTATCAGCTGGAAGAGCTGGAGAATCTCGCGCTCGGCGAGCACGAGCTGGAGCAGCTCGAACAGGAACACAAGAACCTGGCCAACGCCGAGCAGCTGCTCGGCGCCTGCCGCCAGGTCATGGAGCTGTGCAGCGAGAGTGATGCCGGCAACGTGCTCTCCGCCCTGACCAGCAGCCTGCAGCGGCTGACCGCCTTCCAGAATCAGCCGCAGGCGCTGAGCGAGGCGGTCAACCTGCTCGCCAGCGCGCAAATCCAGGTCGAAGAGGCGATCGGTGAGCTCAATCGCTTCGTCGACCATTTCGACGCCGATCCGGAACGCCAACAGATGCTGGAGGAGCGCCTGGACACCATCTACACCCTGGCGCGCAAGCACCGCGTACAGCCGAGCGAACTGCCCAACCTGCACCAGCAGCTGCTGGAAGAACTGGAAGGCCTCAATGCCGATGACGAAGCGGTCGAGCGCCTCGGCGAAGAGCTGGCCGCCTACGCTCGCCACTACGAGGAGAAAGCCGGCGAACTGAGCCGCAACCGTCAGGCTGCCGCCGAACAACTGGCGAGCGCGGTCGAGGCAGAAATCCAGCGCCTGGGCATGCCCGGCGGGCGCTTCAGCGTACAGCTCAAGCCGGCAGCCGAAGGCGAGTACATGCCCTACGGCCTGGAACAGGTGGAGTTCCTGGTCAGCGCCAACCCTGGCCAGCCACTGCGCCCGCTGGCCAAGGTCGCGTCGGGCGGCGAGCTGTCACGGATCAGCCTGGCGATCCAGGTGATCACGGCACAAACCTCGCGCGTGCCGACGCTGGTGTTCGACGAAGTCGATGTCGGCATCGGCGGCCCCACTGCGGAAATCGTCGGCCAGCTACTGCGCCGCCTCGGCGAACGCGGCCAGGTCCTGACCGTCACGCACCTGCCGCAGGTGGCTGCGCAAGGTCACCACCACCTGTTCGTGCACAAGGCCCGCGGTACCGACGAAACCCGCACGGCGGTTACCGAACTGGACCAGGCGGGGCGCGTCGAGGAGATCGCCCGGATGCTGGGCGGCGTCGACCTGACCGAACAATCCCTGGCTCATGCCCGGCAGATGGTCACCTCCGCACAGGCCTGAACGCCAGGCAGAGCGGCATAAAAAAGGCGGCCCATGGCCGCCTTTTCAACATCTATTGAGGATCAGTCCTTCTTGCGCACGTAGAGCACCAGGTTGTGATCCACCAGCTCATAGCCGTGACGCTTGACGATTTCTTTCTGCAGTTTTTCGATTTCCTGGTCGAAGAACTCGATGACATCGCCCGTATCGACGCAGACCATGTGGTCGTGATGCCCGCTATCGGCCAGCTCGAAGACGGCATGACCACCATCGAAGTTGTGCCGAACTACCAGGCCGGCCGCCTCGAACTGGGTCAGCACACGATAGACAGTCGCCAGACCGACATCCTCGCCCGCCTCCATCAACGCCTTGTAGACGTCCTCGGCGCTCATGTGTCGACGGTCGGTCGTATCCAGCATCTGCAGGATCTTGACCCGCGGCAGCGTTACCTTGAGACCTGCTTTACGTAGTTCGCTATTTTCAACCATGGTTGGCTTTCTCGCTGCTGCTGTTTCGCAGCCTCCTTCAATACGGGTATGATCCGGGTTCTTTGCCCAGCCAAGATAGTGGAAGTCACCCACCGATGCAAAACACCAAGCTCATGCTGGCCAGCCTCACCCTCGTGGGTCTGTTCGCACTCGCCGGTTGTTCATTTCCCGGGGTTTACAAGGTCGACATTCAACAGGGCAATGTCGTCACGCAGGACATGATAGACCAGTTGCGGCCTGGAATGACCCGCCAGCAGGTGCGCTTTATCATGGGCAACCCGCTGATCACCGACACTTTCCATCCCAACCGCTGGGATTATCTGTACAGCATTCAGCCCGGCGGCAGTCAGCGCCAGCAGGAGCGCGTGAGCCTGGTGTTCAATGCCAACGACCAGCTGGCCGGCCTGGCAGGCGATTTCATGCCTGGCGTCAGCCGTGACGAACAGATCCTCGGTCGCCAACCCCAGGCGCCGAGCGCACCCGCAGCCACGCCCCGCCAACCGGAAGAGCGCCCGGCGCCCGGATCGCTGCTGGAGCAGATTCAGCGCGAAGTGGACGAAGCGGAAGCCGTTCCGGTACCGATTCCAGAACCACTGGAAACCGAATGAAAAAACGCCCGGCGAGTCCGGGCGTTTTGCTATCTAGCGTTCAAGCATCCTCTGCCTTGTTCTTCGCCGCTTTCGCCGCACGCTGCTTGCGGACTTCCTTCGGATCGGCGATCAGCGGTCGGTAGATCTCGACGCGCTCGCCCTCTTCCAGCACGCGCTCTTCAGGCTTGGGCACGGCCTTGCCGAAGATTCCCAACGGCGCGCTGGCGAGATCGAGACCGGGAAAATGCGCATCCAGCCCGGAACGCAGCGCGGCCTCGCGGACGGTAGTGCCGGCTGGCACGGTCATCTGCAGCAGCTTCTGCTTGTCGGCCAGCGCATACACCACTTCGACGGCAATCGATGACTTATCCATAGAGCTGTTTCGCTCGCTCGCAAAAGGCGTCCACCAGGGTATTGGCGGCCTGATTGAACAGCGGACCAAGCGTCGCCTTGACCAGCGGCCCGGCGTAATCGAAGGTCAGATCGAGGCTGATCTTGCAGGCCTTCTCGCCCAGCGCCTTGAACTCCCAGATGCCGTGCAGGTGACTGAACGGCCCTTCTTCCAATGTCATTTCGATGCGCTTGCCGACTTCCAACGCATTGCGCGTCATGAACCGCTGGCTGAGCCCGGCCTTGGCCACCGTCATGCTGGCGTGCATCTCGGTCTCGCTGCTGGAGAGCACCTCGGTCGCAGAGCACCAGGGCAGGAACTGCGGATAGCTGGCTACGTCGTTGACCATGTCGAACAGCGCGTGCGCGGGGTAAGGCAGCAGCGCGGAACGTTGAATGTGCGTCGTCATGCGGACCTTCTACGTCGTCGTTTCATTGCGCGCCATCCGAACGTCGGCGCAGCCAGCCCGCGACCACGACTTCGACCTTTGCCGAAGCCGCTCAGCGCAAAGCGGGGCACATTGTCGGGGATTAACGGCTGCCCCTCAAGTTTCTGCCGCCAACGCTCCTGCAGGTTGTCGCCAGCCGCAACGGGACTCCCTATAATGCCGCCCCTATGGCCAAACAGAAGAAGCAGTCCCCCGGGACCATCGCGCTGAACAAGAAAGCGCTACACGATTACTTCATCGAGCAGAAGTTCGAGGCCGGCCTCGTCCTTGCCGGCTGGGAAGTGAAAAGCCTGCGCGCCGGCAAGGCGCAGCTGGTGGACAGCTACGTGCTGCTCAAGGATGGCGAAGCCTGGCTGATGGGCGCGCACATCACCCCGCTGACGAGCGCCAGCACCCATGTCATCGCCGACCCGACCCGTACCCGCAAGCTGCTGCTGAACAAGCGCGAGCTGGGCAAGCTGTTCGGCGCCGTGCAGCAGAAGGGCTATGCCTGCGTAGCGCTGTCGCTGTACTGGAAGAAGCACATGATCAAGTGCGAGATCGCCCTGGCCAAGGGCAAGAAGGAATTCGACAAGCGTCACACCGAGAAAGAACGCGATTCCGATCGGGAAATCCAGCGCGCCATGCGTACCAAGGGCAAGGACGACTGATCAGCTCCGGGCGGAGCGCCCACCGCCTCGCCCGCCAACCCCGCAGCACCCATCACCCCGCCTTTTGCGATGCCCCCACTCTCTCCTGCCGGCGCTGCGCGCGCGCCAGCCGCTGGGCTTCCTGCTGGCCTTCGGCAAGCACCTCCTGCACATAGTTGATGTGCCGATGGATGACGTCGCGCGCCTCCACCGCACGCCGCGCCATGATCGCCTCGTACAGCTCGCGATGCTGGCTCATCAGCATGTCGCGGGTCTCGTCGCGCAGGGCGTACATGCCGCCGATATTGGTCACCACGTTGCGCTTGAGCAGATCGAATAGGCCGCGAATGGTGTGCAGCAAAACCGCGTTGTGACTGGCCTCGGCAATCGCCAGGTGGAACTGCGCATCAGCCGCGCCCTCTTCCGCGCGAGTCACCTTGCCCTCACGGGCGTAGCAATCCTGCAGTGCCGAGAAGGCCTCCGTGAGTCGCTTCTGATCCACCTCGGTTGCACGCAGCGCCGCATAGTACGCGCAGCTGCCCTCCAGGGTATGCCGGAACTCCAGCAGGTCGCGCTGGGCATCGCTGTTGTTTTCCAGCAGGTGCAGCAACGGGTCGCTGAAGGTGGAGCCCAGCGACTCGGCGACGAAGGTGCCGCCACCGTGCCGACTGATCAGCAGGCCCTTGGCCGCAAGCTTCTGGATCGCCTCGCGCAGAGAGGGGCGCGACACCCCGAAGCGCTCGGCCAGCACCCGTTCGGCCGGCAGTCGCTCACCGGCCTTGAGGGTGCCCTCCAGAATCATGGTTTCCAACTGCGCGACGATGTCGTCGGCCAGCCGCCGCTGACGCACCATGCCCATGTCCATACCCACCTCAGAAATGGTCTTACCAGTCGGAGAATGCTAGCCGTCGGCCCAAAGCCACACAAGGCCGTCGGCTGCGACCAAAGTCTATGCCCGCCTGATTGACGCTCCCAGACGCAGCTCTTACGCTGGCCATTCGCTTCTGTTAATTGGTCTTACCACTTTACAGAAGCAGCTAACAATAAGAGGACTCAGCATGAGATCTGTGCACAACAACTATTCCACGGTCCGCTCAGGGCCCCATCTGAATCGAACCGTAGGGGACGCCTGACATGTCCAACGGATTGCTCGCACTTTTCGCTTTCACTCCCATTCTGCTCGCGGCCGTGATGCTGATCGGCCTGCGCTGGCCCGCCAGCCGCGCCATGCCGCTGGTCTACCTGTTCACCGCGGCCATCGGCCTGTTCGTCTGGGACATGAGCTTCAACCGGATCATCGCATCCACGCTGCAGGGCCTGGTGATCACGCTCGGTCTGTTGTGGATCATCTTCGGCGCGATCCTGCTGCTGAACACGCTGAAGCACTCCGGCGGCATCACCGCCATCCGCGCCGGCTTCACAACCATCAGCCCCGACCGCCGCATCCAGGCCATCATCATCGCCTGGCTGTTCGGTTGCTTCATCGAAGGTGCCTCCGGCTTCGGCACTCCGGCGGCAATCGCTGCACCGCTGCTGGTCGCGGTCGGCTTTCCGGCAATGGCCGCGGTGCTGCTCGGCATGCTGGTACAGAGTACGCCGGTTTCCTTCGGCGCCGTCGGCACCCCGATCGTGGTGGGCATCAACAGCGGCCTGGACACCGCCACCATCGGCGCGCAACTGACCGCCCAGGGTTCCAGCTGGAGCATCTTCCTGCAGCAGATCACCAGCAGCGTAGCGATCACCCATGCCATCGTCGGCACCGTCATGCCGCTGGTCATGGTGCTGATGCTGACGCGCTTCTTCGGCAAGGAGAAAAGCTGGAAAGCCGGCTTCGAAGTGCTGCCGTTCGCGATCTTCGCCGGTCTGGCCTTCACCCTGCCCTATGCCGCCACCGGCATCTTCCTCGGCCCGGAATTCCCGTCGCTGCTCGGCGGCCTGGTAGGCCTGGCGATCGTCACCACCGCGGCACGCTTCAAGTTCCTGACGCCGAAGACCACCTGGGACTTCGCCGACGCCAAGGAATGGCCGGCCGAATGGCTGGGCACCATCGAGATGAAGCTGGACGACATCGCCGCTCGCCCGATGAGCGCATTCCGTGCCTGGCTGCCCTACGTACTGGTCGGCGCGCTGCTGGTGATCAGCCGCGTGTTCCCGCAGGTGGGCGCCGCGCTGAAATCGGTCTCCGTTGCCTTCGCCAACATCCTCGGTGAGGCCGGCATCAACGCGGGCATCGAGCCGCTGTACCTGCCCGGCGGCATTCTCGTCGCAGTGGTGCTGATCACCTTCTTCCTGCACGGCATGCGTGCCGCCGAACTCAAGGCAGCGGTGAAGGAGTCCAGCAGCGTACTGCTGAGCGCCGGATTCGTTCTGCTGTTCACCGTGCCGATGGTGCGCATCCTGATCAACTCCGGCGTCAACGGCGCCGAACTGGCCAGCATGCCGATCGTCATGGCGCGCTATGTCGCGGACAGCGTAGGCGGTATCTACCCGCTGCTGGCGCCATCGGTCGGCGCACTGGGCGCCTTCCTGGCCGGCTCCAACACCGTCAGCAACATGATGTTCAGCCAGTTCCAGTTCGGTGTCGCACAGTCCCTGGGGATTTCCGGCGCGATGGTCGTCGCCACCCAGGCGGTCGGTGCCGCGGCGGGCAACATGGTCGCGATCCACAACGTGGTCGCCGCCTCCGCCACCGTCGGCCTGCTCGGCCGCGAAGGCTCCACGTTGCGCAAGACCGTATGGCCTACGCTGTACTATGTGCTCTTCACCGGGGTGATCGGCCTGATCGCCATCTACGTGCTGGGCGTCACCGACCCGCTGGTCGGGGTGTAAACGACAGAAACAGACCGTGCCCCCGCTGGGGGCACGGTTGCATTCCAGAAACCGCACTTGACAGTGCTATTGGAAAACGTAGGCGGGGCAGGCAAGACGAGGCAAACGCAGCCAAAGAAAAAGGACTGGGCTCGCATGGGAGTTTAGATTTCCTGAATGAGCGTTCTGAGGCTGCTTTAACGACGTATTGCCAACGCAGTTAGTTTTTCAAAAGCCTGTTTGCGGATAACCGGGCCGACCCGGAGACCAAGCCGATGAGCGAACTCTTCTACAATGCCGCGCCGAACGCCACCCGCGTCGCGCCGCCGCTGCCCAAGCCACGCGAGTATCCAGCCAAGCCGAGCCAGGTCTACCTGTTCGGTACCTGCGTGGTGGATCTGTTCTATCCCGAGGCTGGCCTGGATGCCATCCGCCTGCTCGAGCGCGAAGGACTGACCGTGCACTATCCGCAGGGCCAGACCTGCTGCGGTCAACCGGCCTACACCACCGGCTATACCGACGAGGCGCGCAAGGTCGCCCGCGCGCAGCTGGAGCTGTTCGCCAACGACTGGCCGGTGGTGGTGCCCTCCGGCTCCTGCGCCGGGATGCTGCGCCACCATTACCTTGAGCTGTTCAAGGACGAGCCGGCCACGCTGAAGCAGGCCCAGGCGCTGGCCGAGCGCACCTTCGAGCTGGCCGAGTTCCTGCTCAACGTCTGCAAGGTCGAGTTCAAGGATGCCGGCACACCGACCAAAGTGGCCCTGCATACGTCCTGCTCGGCCCGCCGCGAGATGAACACGCACCTGCACGGCCGCGCCCTGCTCGCCCAGCTGGGCCAGGTCGAGCGTGTCGAGCACGATCACGAGAGCGAATGCTGCGGGTTCGGTGGCACCTTCAGCGTGCGCATGCCCGACATCTCCGGCGCCATGGTGCTGGACAAGACCCGTGCGCTGAAGGAATCCGGCGCGCATCAGGTGGTCAGCGCCGACTGTGGCTGCCTGATGAACATCAACGGCTCGCTGGAAAAGCAGCGCGAATCCCTGCGCGGCCAGCATCTGGCGAGCTTCCTCTGGCAACGCACCGGAGGTGCCCGATGAACGCCGAACAGCGCATCCCAGCGATCCAGATCGAGAACGCCGGCGACCCGGACTTCCGCGCCCGCGCCCGTAAGTCCCTGAAGGACGACCAGCTGCGACGCAACTTCCGCACCGCCATGGATTCGCTGATGACCAAGCGCGCCGCGGCCTTCAGCGATGCCGACGAGCGCGAGCGCCTGCGCGAGATGGGCAACCATATCCGCGCCCGCGCCTTGTCCAAGCTGCCCGAACTGCTCGAGCGACTGGAAGCCAACCTGACCCGCAACGGTGTGAAAGTGCACTGGGCGGAGACGGTCGAGGAGGCCAACAACATCGTCCTCGCGATCGCCCAGGCACGACAGGCGAAACAGGTGATCAAGGGCAAATCGATGGTCAGCGAAGAAATGGAGATGAACCATTTCCTCGAAGGCCACGGGATCGAGAGCCTGGAATCGGACATGGGCGAGTACATCGTCCAGCTCGACCACGAAAAGCCGTCCCACATCATCATGCCGGCGATCCACAAGAATGCCGGCCAGGTCGCCTCGCTGTTCCATGACAAGCTCGGCGTGGAATACACCAAGGATGTCGACCAGCTCATCCAGATCGGCCGCCGTACGCTGCGGCAGAAATTCTTCGAGGCCGATATCGGCGTCTCCGGTGTGAACTTCGCGGTAGCCGAAACCGGCACCCTGCTGCTGGTGGAAAACGAAGGCAACGGCCGCATGAGCACCACAGTGCCACCGGTGCACATCGCCGTCACCGGTATCGAGAAGGTGGTGGAGAATCTGCGCGACGTGGTCCCGCTGCTCTCCTTGCTGACCCGCTCCGCGCTGGGCCAGCCCATCACTACCTACGTCAACATGATCTCCGGCCCGCGCAAGGCGCATGAGCTGGACGGTCCGCAGGAAGTGCACCTGATCCTGCTGGACAACGGCCGCAGCCAGGCCTTCGCCGACAGCGAGCTGCGTCAGACGCTCAACTGCATCCGTTGCGGCGCCTGCATGAACCACTGCCCGGTGTACACCCGCGTCGGCGGCCACACTTACGGCGAGGTCTATCCCGGGCCGATCGGCAAGATCATCACTCCGCACATGGTCGGTCTGGACAAGGTGCCGGACCACCCCAGCGCCTCGTCGCTGTGTGGCGCCTGCGGCGAAGTCTGCCCGGTGAAGATTCCGATTCCGACCATCCTGCGGCGCCTGCGTGAGGAAAACGTCAAGGCACCGGACGACCCGCACAAGGTCATGCGCGGCCAGGGCAGCAAGTACTCTCGCAAGGAGCGGCTGATCTGGGCCGGCTGGCGCCTGCTCAACACCAGCCCGACGCTGTACCGCGTATTCGGCTTCTTCGCCACACGCCTGCGCGGCCTGACGCCATCGAACATCGGCCCCTGGACGCAGAACCACAGCGCACCGAAACCTGCCGCCCGCTCGCTGCACGAGCTGGCTCGCGAGCACCTGGAGGGCAAGCGATGAGCGCCAAGGCCAATATCCTCGCCAAGCTGAAGAAAAGCCTGGAAGGCACCACGCCGGTGGTCGATGACTACGACGCGTCGCTGGTCACCCAGCCCTGGAGCTACGCGCCGGAACAGCGTATCGCTCGTCTGCGTCAGCTGATGGAAGCGGTGCACACCGAAATCCACCTGACCACCGACGCCGGTTGGCCCGCCCTGCTCGAGCAGCTGCTGCACGACCGTCAGCTGCCGAGCCTGCTGATCGCCCCGACCACGCCGTACGGCCAGCGCTTCACCGCGCATTGCGCCGGCCGTGAAGGCCTGCCGGCGCTGAAGGCCTACGATCGCCCAGTCGAGGAGTGGAAGGAAGAGCTGTTCAACGACACCCCGGCGAGCCTCACCGGCACCCTCGGCGCCATCGCCTCCACCGGCAGTCTGATCATGTGGCCGACCCGCGAGGAGCCGCGCCTGATGAGCCTGGTGCCGCCGGTGCATTTCGCCATCCTCAAGGCCAGCGAAATTCACGACAACTTCTACGAAATCCAACAGAAGTTCCAGTGGGCCGCCGGCATGCCGACCAATGCGCTGCTGGTTTCCGGCCCATCGAAGACCGCCGACATCGAGCAGGTGCTGGCCTATGGCGCCCACGGGCCGAAGGATCTGATCGTGCTGATCCTGGAGGACGCATGAACGCCGCCATGCCCCTGGAACGCACTCCGCTGCCGGCGGCGTTCCTCGCCGAGGTCGAGCGGCTGATCCCTGCCGAGCGCCGCTTTGACGACCCGCTTTCCACCCTCGCCTTCGGCACCGACGCCAGCTTTTACCGGCTGATCCCCAAGCTGGTGGTGCGCGTCGAATCCGAAGCCGAGGTGATCGCCCTGCTCAAGCTGGCCCACGCGGAAAACGTCCCGGTGACTTTCCGCGCCGCCGGCACCAGCCTGTCCGGCCAGGCGATCAGCGACTCGGTGCTGATCGTGCTCGGCGACAACTGGAACGGCCGCGAGATTCGCAACGGCGGCGAGCAGATCCGCCTGCAGCCAGGCGTCATCGGCGCCAACGCCAACGCCGTGCTGGCACCTTTTCAGCGCAAGATCGGCCCTGATCCGGCCTCGATCAATGCCGCGAAGATCGGCGGCATCGTCGCCAACAATTCCAGCGGCATGTGCTGCGGTACGGCGCAGAACACCTACAAGACCCTCGCCGGGCTGCGCGTGGTACTGGCCGATGGCACCGTGGTCGACAGCGAGGATGCCGCCAGCGTTGCCGCGTTTCGCCAGAGCCACGCCGCCCTGCTCGAGCAGCTGGCCGAGCTGGGTCGCGAAACCCGCGCCAATACCGAACTGGCCACGAAGATCCGCCACAAGTACCGGCTGAAGAACACCACCGGTTTTTCGCTCAATGCGCTGGTCGACTACGACGAGCCGCTGGACATCCTCAACCACCTGATGGTCGGTTCCGAAGGCACGCTGGGCTTCATCAGCGCAGTGACCTACGACACCGTACCGGACCATCCGCACAAGGCCAGCGCGCTGGTGGTGTTCCCCGACGTGGAAACCTGCTGCCTCGCCGTACCGGTGCTCAAGCAGCAACCGGTGTCCGCGGTGGAGCTGCTCGACCGCCGCAGCCTGCGCTCGGTCGAGCACAAGGCCGGCATGCCCGAGTGGGTGAAGGAACTGTCGCCGACTGCCTGCGCACTCTTGATCGAATCGCGCGCCGCCAGTCAGTCGCTGCTGCACGAGCAGATCAACCTGATCATGACCTCCATCGCGCACTTCCCGGTGGAAAAGCAGGTCGACTTCAGCGAAGACCCGGTGGTCTACAACCAGCTGTGGAAGATCCGCAAGGACACCTTCCCGGCGGTCGGCGCCGTGCGCCAGACCGGCACCACGGTGATCATCGAGGACGTGACCTTCCCGGTCGAGCGCCTGGCCGAGGGCGTCAACCGGCTGATCGAATTGCTCGACAAGCACCGCTACGACGAGGCGATCCTCTTCGGCCACGCGCTGGAGGGCAACCTGCACTTCGTCTTCACCCAGGGCTTCGATGATCCGGCGCAGGTCGCCCGTTACGAAGCCTTCATGGGCGAAGTGGCGCAGCTGGTGGCTGTCGAGTTCGGCGGCGCGCTCAAGGCCGAGCACGGCACCGGGCGCAACATGGCGCCCTTCGTCGAGCTGGAATGGGGCAGCGAGGCCTACGCGCTGATGTGGAAGATCAAGCGCCTGCTCGACCCCAGCGGCATCCTCAATCCGGACGTGGTGCTCTCCGAAGACCCGGACATCCACCTGAAGAACCTCAAGCCGATGCCCGCCGCCGACGAGATCGTCGACAAGTGCATCGAGTGCGGCTTCTGCGAGCCGGTCTGCCCATCCAACGGGCTGACCCTGACGCCGCGCCAGCGTATCGTCATCTGGCGCGATATCCAGGCGCGCAAGCGCGCCGGTGTCGACACCACGGAAATCGAACGGCTCTACCACTACCACGGCGTCGAGACCTGCGCCGCGACCGGCCTCTGCGCCCAGCGCTGCCCGGTCGGCATCAACACCGGCGACCTGGTGCGCAAGCTGCGCGGACGCGAAGCGAGCAAAACAGGAACCGCCAACTGGCTGGCCGATCATTTCTCCACCGCCGTGCAGGGCACCCGGTTCATGCTGCATGCCGCCAATGGTGCGCACATCATTCTCGGCACCAAGCGCCTGGCCAAGCTGTCTGCGACCATGACCAACGCCAGCAAGGGCCGCGTGCCGCAGTGGACCCCTGCGACACCGCAGCCGCTGCAACGCCTGCATCTGCCCAAACCAGCCGTGCAGGACGAGCGTCCACGCGTGGTCTATCTGGCCGCCTGCGTTTCCCGTGCAATGGGCCCGGCGGCACGCGATCAGGAACAGGAGCCGCTGCTCGACAAGACCCGCAGCCTGCTGGAAAAGGCCGGCTACCAGGTGATCTTCCCCGAACAGTTGAACGACCTTTGCTGTGGCCAGCCGTTCGCCTCCAAGGGCTATGCCGAACAGGGCGAGCGCAAGCGCCAGGAAATGCTCGACGCGCTGCTCAAGGCCAGTCGCGGCGGGCTCGACCCGATCTACTGCGACACCAGCCCCTGCACCCTGCGCCTGGTCCAGGGCCTGACCGATCAACGCCTCGACATGTACGACCCGGTGCGCTTCATCCGCACGCATCTGCTCGACAAGCTGGAATTCGTCCCGCAGGACAAGCCGATCGCCGTGCATGTCACGTGCAGCACCCAGCATCTGGGCGAGGCGCAGGCGCTGATCGATATCGCCCGCCGCTGCGCAAACGAGGTGGTCATTCCGGAAGGCATCCACTGCTGCGGCTTCGCTGGCGACAAGGGCTTCACCACGCCGGAACTGAACGAGCACGCACTGCGCAGCCTGAAGAACGCCGTGCAGATCTGCGAGGAAGGCATCTCCACCAGCCGCACCTGCGAGATCGGCCTGTCACGTCATGGCGAGATCGACTATCACGGCCTGGTCTATCTGGTTGACCGTGTAACGCGTCGTAAAACTGCCGACCAACCGCTCTAGCACCAGCGTTACGGCCCCGCTCAGCGGAGCGGGGCCGTTTCGTTTGTGTCGCTTCGATGAACGCTCATGCGCAATCGCAGTCGGATTTTTAGAGCCCCTGACGGGTTCGATTCGACTCGGCGCCGCCGTTTCAGCAGTTCTCAGGCAGGCCCGGGAAGTCCACAAGACTGGAGGACCCACAATGAAAGTTCATGCACTGCTCGCATCCGCGGTACTGCTAGCCAGCCCCGCCGTCTTCGCACAACAGGATCTGTGCCAGACCAACCTGCAGGAAATCGACGACAACATGGCCACCAACACCGCGACCCTGGGTGAGCCGGCCAAGAGCAAAGTCGAGGAGTATGTCCAACAGGCCCGCCAGGCACAGCAGTCCGGCGACACCGAAGCCTGCATCGCCCATTCCACCAAGGCCCTGCAAGAACTCAAGGGCCCAGGCAGCTCCGGCAGCGGCGGCACCGCCGGCTCCGGCTCGGGCGGCGGCAACTGAGCCAAGGCGGCGGGATCGTACCTGCGATCCTGCCGCTGCAGCTGATCATTTTCTAACCAGCATGATTAAAAAGTGATCGACACGCCGTAAAGATCTCCGTACACTTGCGCCCAGCACCACAAGCTGCACCAGGGGCCGATTAGGATTCGACGCCGGTAACGAAACTTGAGGGGCATGCCGAGTTGGTAACAGAACTCGTAAATAAACTGTTGCAAACCTATAGTTGCCAACGACGACAACTACGAAGGGTACGCGCTAGCCGCCTAACCTTCATCTGGTAGCTTCGGCTCCAGCGGTCACTAGGGGATGCCTGTAAACCCGAAATGACCGTCAGATAGAACAGGATCGCCGCCAAGTTCGCTGTAGACGTAACGGCTAAAACTCATACAGCTCGCTCCAAGCACCCTGCCAATCGGGCGGCGCGGAGTTAACTCAGTAGATCTGGCTAAGCATGTAGAACCAATAGCGGAGAGCTGGCGGACGGGGGTTCAAATCCCCCCGGCTCCACCAAACAAACAAAGCCCCGAGAATCTCAAGACTCTCGGGGCTTTTTCTTTGTGGTGTCGGAAGATGGCCGCGGGTCCTGGCAAACATCTCTTGCCCGTTTTCTTGGGCAACGGTATTTCGGTGGCGCCGCGGAATCGCCCATTGCCGGCAGTCAGAAGAACACAGCCCGGTCAGCCGTTGCGTTGACGCTCCCGCAGAATGGCGCCGAGAAGTTCAGGTAGCCACTCAGGCTTGAACGAAGATGGCGCCTCATCTTGCATCTCGCGCAGGCTCCACCACTTCCATCTCTGGATCGTGCCCTGCTCTTCTTCGGTCCATTTTGCAGCGAACACGCTAGTGTTCGCCGGGCACTCTACGAGGAAGTACTTTTCCAACCAACGCGCCGGCGTCGAGCGTGCCACGGCATAGACCTCGTCTCGTTCCTTTAGCAGCTTGCCGATTGGACGCGTAAGGCCGGTCTCTTCATGCAGCTCTCGTGCAGCTGCGTCGGTGTAGCTTTCGCCCGGCTTCAGTTCTCCGCCAGCGGTCGCCCAGAACGGCGGTTGATGTTCGTCCTTGTAGAAAAAAAGCAGCAGCCGCCCATCGGCATCCGCTATGACCAGTCGAGAGCACCTTCTGACTTCCATTGTTTCCTCGCAGTAAATTGGCACGTTGTGGCGTAGGTTACCCAGAGGTCCGGATCAGCGCGCGAGCGTGTCGCGGCCCCCGCAGAATGGCGCTCGGACTGGCCCGCCCCAACCCGTAGACACGCGACCGCAGCCAGCCTCTCGGGGCGTGTTAATTCAGCCCATACGCAGTTCGATCAGCGCCCGGCCCGGATAGTCTCGATGGATGCTCTATGCTGGTTCATTCCAGCCGCCCCATAGCAAGGAGTCCCCATGCCCAGCCTCGAGTATCTGGTTACCTGCCTGGTCGTCGTGCTGATACCTGGCGCGGGTGTGATCTACACGGTATCGACGGCACTGGTGCATGGGCGTCGCGCCGGCATCCTGGCCGCGCTGGCCTGTACGCTCGGGATTCTGCCGCATCTGTTGGCGACCATTCTTGGCGTCGCTGCCATCCTGCATTCCAGTGCGCTGGTTTTCGAGACGCTGCGCTATGTCGGTGCCGCGTACCTGCTCTATCTCGCTTACGCGACCTGGCGTGATCGTTCCGCGCTGGCGGTGGGTGGTGATGGTGCGACACTCGACATTCGATCGCTGGTTGCCAAGGCGCTGCTGGTCAATCTGCTGAACCCGAAACTGACCATCTTCTTTCTGGCCTTCCTGCCGCAGTTCGTCCGGCCCGGCGCCGGTGACGAGCTTGCGCAACTGCTCGGGCTCAGCGCGACCTTCATGCTGATGACCTTTGTCATCTTTGCCATCTACGGCTTGCTGGCCCATGCTTTTCGCAAGGCGGTCGTCGAGTCGCAGCAGGTTCAGGCCTGGCTCCGTCGCGGGTTTGCGGCGTCCTTTGCCGGACTCGGTGCAAACCTGGCGCTGGCCGACCGATGAACGCCCGGGGCGGCTGAAGCCGACCGAGTACAGCAGTCCGAAACCCTGGGCCAGCGCCTCGATCGTCGGCGATGAGGCCGGCCCGCGCTTCTTCTGCGTGACCTGAGTTATGCTGCGGCACGCCCAGCGCTCCAAGCGTTGCGCTTCCATCAGGAACCCTTGCGCCGTGTCGATTCGCTCCCGTCTGGTTTGGCTGGTCATTGCCGTTATAGCCCCGGCATTCGCGTTTGCGCTGTATGGCACCTATGCGGTCTATCGTGCGCAATCGGCGCAAGTCGATCAGGGCATGAAGGAAGTTTCGCGAGCCGTCGCGCTGGCCGTCGATCGCGAGCTGAGTCGGTATGCCACCATCGTCTCGACGCTCGCGGCGTCCCCAACGATCGTCAAAGGTGACGTGCGGACCTTCCACGAGCGCCTTCAGCAGACCGAACATGCGGTGGGCGCCAGCGTGGTGATCTACGATCCGCAAGGCACCCCCTTGGCTGACACGGATCATCCGTTTGGCGCACCCCTGCCAAGCCTGCCGGACTTTCGAACCTTCATAACCACCACGCAGGCCGACGTCAGCCCGGCGTTCCGCGATCCGGTGACGGGGGCGCAGAGCATCGCCATCCGCCACCCGGTGATCCGCGGCGGCGAGGTCGTTTACTACCTGACGATGGACTTTCCGGTTGCAGGCATCGGTGCGCTGCTGGAGCAACAGGCGCTGCCGCAGAAGTGGCTCGGGGTGATCCTGGATCAGAACCAAACCGTCGTCGCGCGCACCCGCGATCCGGACAAGCACATCGGCAAGCGCGCCAGCCCCGATTTCGTCAGCCAACTGCAGGCCGCTGCAGGCGTCGACGGCAAGGTGCAGTCCATCACTCGGGACGACGTGCCGGTAACGACGTTCTTCAGCCATGCACCGGCCTCCGGTTGGACGGCGCTGATCGCCATCCCCCGCAACGACCTGCTGGCCAGCGTGCTTGCGCCGCTGGGGACCGTGGTGCTGGGTATTCTGGTCGTGCTGGCGTTGGCGGTCGTGCTGGCGATCGCGGTCGGTCGAACCATCACCCGACCGCTTGCGCAGCTCGATGATGCGTCCAGCGCGCTGGCGCGAGGCGAGGTATTCGACCCGCCCAGCACGGGAATGGATGAAACCGACCGTACCGCGCAGGTGATGGCCCAGGCCAGCGTGACGATCCATCGCTCCAGCCGGGAGATGGCTCACAGGGTCAAGGAGGCGGTCGCCCAGGCCGAGCGCTCCCATCAGGCCCTGCTCCAGGGGCAGAAGCTCGAAGCGCTGGGCAACCTGACGGCGGGGATTTCCCACGAGTTCAACAACCTGCTGCAAAGCATGACCATGGGCCTGCAGCTGGCCGAAATGCTGACCTCGCATCCGCGCGCCAGGCGTGCCATCGAGGGCTGCCAGCGGTCCGCCCGGCGGGCCACTCGCCTCACACGGCATCTGATGACCTTCAGCAGAAGCCGCACTGCCGACGCCGAACAGGTCGACCTGCGCGTGTTGATCATCGGCATGCACGAGCTGCTGACCGGCGCCCTTCCCAACCGCGTGACGCTGACGCTGGAGCTGCCAGAAGGGGCCTGGCCGACGGTCCTCGATCCGGTGCAGTGCGAGCTGGCCCTCCTCAACCTTGCGATCAACGCCCGTGATGCGATGCCGGAAGGCGGCCCGCTGGTCATCGCCCTGCATCAGCTCACTCTGGTGCAGGACAATCCGTTCGGTCTGGCAGCTGGTCCCTTCCTGTGCGTGGATGTGGAGGATTCCGGCTGCGGCATGAGCCCGGAAGTCCAGGCTCACGTGTTCGAGCCGTTCTTCACCACCAAGCCGGTCGGTGAAGGGACTGGCCTGGGCCTGGCCCAGGTCTATGGTTTCGCCCGCCAATCCGGCGGGACGGTGTCGATCCAGAGCGAGCTCGGCAAGGGAACCCGCGTGTCCTTGCTGCTGCCGCGCATGGAACAGGCTGTCTGCGCCATACCGGAGGATCAGGAGGCGTCCGTGCGGGCCGGCCGCCCGGCACGGGTGCTGGTGGTCGATGATGACGCCGAAGTGCGCGAAGCGATGGTCGCGATGCTCGATGAGCTGGGTTATCAGGTCGACGAAGCACCTTCGGCGGATGACGCGCTGGCGAGGCTGGCCGACCGGCGTCAGCCAGCCATCGACATCCTCCTGTCGGACGTAGTCATGCCTGGGCGGTTGGACGGTGTCGGCCTCGCCGAAGAAGTGCAGCGGCTCTATCCAACGATCCCGATCATCCTCGCATCGGGATACACCACGCGGATTGCCACCGAGCCGGCGGTCAGGGTGCTGGCGAAACCGTTCAGCCATCAGGCCCTGGCCGAGACCCTGTCGGAAATCCTCGACTCGAATACGCCCGCGCCTCCCGCCGCGCCGTGAGCGCCCGGGCAGGCGCCACGCGTGAGAGGGTCGGTTCGCTCCCCTCCCTCCGTCGCTCCGCCCTGCCGCAGCCGCTTACCCGTAGATGGCCGGCTCCCGATAGTGCCGGGTGCACGCCTCGCCGTTCTCGCGGAACAGGTGGCACTTGTCGGCCTTGAGGCCGGCGGCGAAGGTCTCGCCCTCGGTGACGCGCAGGTTGCCGTCGACGCAGAGGGTGATCACATCCTGCAGACGTTCAAGGGTGAGGTGCAGCAGGTTGTACTGGCCCAGGCGCTCGGCCACGGTGATCTGGCCATGGAAGGTGAAATCGGCCTGATCAGGCATGACGAAGTGCTCCGGGCGAATGCCCAGGGTGAGCGGGTCGCCGGGGCTCACCGCGCTGCCGTCCACCGGCAGGGTCAGCGGGAAGCCGCTGGGCAGTTCGATGGTGACGGCCTCGGGGCTGGCGGAGATGGCCCTCACGTCGACGAAGTTCATCTGCGGCGAGCCGAGGAAGCCGGCAACGAAGCGGTTCTGCGGGTAGTGATAAAGGTGCAGCGGCTGACCGACCTGGGCAATCTCGCCGGCGTTGAGCACGACGATCTTGTCGGCCAGGGTCATGGCTTCGACCTGATCGTGGGTCACGTAGATCATGGTGGAGCGGATGCGCTGGTGCAGGCGGGCGATCTCGATGCGCATCTGCACGCGGAGGAAGGCATCGAGGTTCGACAATGGTTCGTCGAACAGGAAAACCTTCGGCTCGCGGACCATGGTGCGGCCGATGGCGACACGCTGGCGCTGACCGCCGGAGAGGTCCTTGGGCTTGCGCTCGAGCAGCTTGTCCAACTGCAGGATCGCCGCGGCCGCCTCGACGCGACGCGCGATCTCGCGTTTCTCGACACTGGCAAGCTTGAGGCCGAAGGCCATGTTCTCGGCCACTGTCATGTGCGGATAGAGCGCGTAGGACTGGAACACCATGCCCACCGAACGGTCCTTGGGGGGCAGGTCGTTGACGCGCTGGTTGTCGATGAACAGGTCACCGGAGGTGATGTCCTCGAGCCCGGCGATCAGCCGCAGCAGGGTGGACTTGCCGCAGCCGGAGGGGCCGACGAAGACGACGAACTCACCGTCTTCGATATCCAGGTCGATATGCCGGGTAATGGGCGTACCGTCGTAACTCTTGCAGATGTCGCGCAGCGTGACACTGGCCATCGTTGTTGTTCTCCGTAGATGTCGCCATGCACTTCGTTCGTTCGCAGCGGCGGGCCGCCCCGCCGCTGCCGGCTCCCTACCGCGCCAGCCGCGCGTAGCCGAAGCCGTGCGCCGGCAACCGCGCCCAGTGGTCATCGTACTCGGCGAAACTCGCCGGCACGTCCACCAGCGGCACCGCCTGTGCCGGCAGCTCGTAGCTGCGTGGCAGGTCGCCGAGGTTGAACAGGCACAACCAGGCTTCCTCGCCCAGCCGGCGCTCGAATACCAGCAGGGCGTCGTCATGGTAGACCATGCGGATGTCGCCCTCGATCAGCAGGCGCTGCTCGCGCCGCCAGCCGAGGAAGCGCCGATAGCAGTTGAGCATCGAATGCGGGTCGGCATCCTGCGCGGCCACCGACAGCGAGCGGTGCGAGTCGTCCACCGGCAGCCACGGCTGGCTGCCAGTGAAGCCGGCGTGATGCGCCTCGCTCTCCCAGGGCATCGGCGTGCGGCAGCCGTCGCGGCCCTTGAATTCCGGCCAGAAGGTGATGCCGTACGGATCGACCAGATCTTCATAGCGCAGTTCCGCCTCCGGCAGACCCAGCTCCTCGCCCTGATAGAGGCAGACGCTGCCGCGCAGGGACAGCAGCAACGCCATCAGCACGCGGCCGCGCTCCGGATCGGGCCGGCCGTCGAGCGCCCAGCGGGTCATCACCCGCACCACATCGTGGTTGCCCATGGACCAGCACGACCAGCCATCGGCCAGCTCGCGCTCGATGCCCTCCACCGTGCGGCGGATATAGGCCGGGCTGCACTGCTCGGTCAGCAGGTCGAAGGAATAGGCCATGTGCAGGGTGTCGCCGCCACTGGTGTAGGCGGCCATGGTGCGCAGGGATTCGTCGCAGCCGATCTCGGCCACCGACGAAGCGCCGGGGTAACGCTGCAGCAGGGCGCGCAGGCGGCGCAGGAAGGCCAGATTTTCCGGACGGGTCTTGTCGTAGATGTGCCGCTGGTAAGCGTAGGGGTTGTCCACGCGCACGCCGATACTGCCCTCGCGGATCTCCAGGTTCGGCGGGTTGTCGCGCAACTCGAGGTCGTGGAAGTAGAAGTTGGCGGCGTCCAGGCGGAAGCCGTCCACGCCGAGCTTGAGCCAGAACTCCATGTCATCGAGCAACTGATCCTGCACGGCCGGGCAGTGGAAATTCAGGTCCGGCTGGCTGGATAGGAAATTGTGCAGGTAGTACTGCCGGCGCCGGCTGTCCCAGCTCCACGCGGGGCCGCCGAAAACCGAGAGCCAGTTGTTCGGCACGGTGCCGTCCGGCTTGGGGTCGGCCCAGACGTACCAGTCAGCCTTGTCGTTGTCGCGGCTGGAGCGGCTCTCCACGAACCAGGGGTGCTGGTCCGAGGAATGGTTGAGCACCTGATCGATCAGCACGCGCATGCCGCGCTCGTGGCAGGCTTCCACCAGCCGGACGAAATCATCCAGCGTGCCGAACAGCGGGTCGACGCCGCGGTAGTCAGCCACGTCGTAGCCGAAATCCTTCATCGGCGAGGTGAAGAAGGGCGACAGCCAGATGGCGTCGACGTTGAGGCTGGCGATGTAGTCCAGCTTGTGCAGCACGCCGGGCAGGTCGCCCACGCCATCGCCGTTGCTGTCGAAGAAGCTGCGCGGGTAGACCTGATAGATCACCCCGCCGCGCCACCAGTTCTGAAGTTGCTCGGACATACCACGTACCTTGAGTGAGCGTGAAGACGGGGCCACTCTAGGTGCGGCAAGCGGTCGCAACATCCTCCGGCGGCGGGCGGGCGCAGGCGTAACAGGCGGGCGTAGCTGGCCTGCCGAGCGAGGGCGTAGAGCGGCCCAGCGAGCCGGTCAGCGCACCCGCGCCGGGTTGCCGACCACGGTGGCGCCGGCCGGCACGTCGCGGGTGACCACGCTGCCGGCACCGATCACCGCATCGTCGCCCACCGTCACACCCGGGAGGATGATCGCCCCGCCACCGACCCAGACGTTGCGACCGATATGGATCGGCCGACCGAACTCCACGCCCGAACGACGCGCCTCGGGGTCACGTGGATGGTCGGCGGTGTAGAGCTGCACCGCCGGCCCGATCTGCGCGCCGGCACCGATGTGCACCTCGACCACATCGAGAATCACACAGTTGAAATTGAGAAAGGCGCCTTCGCCCAGGTGGATGTTGTAGCCGTAGTCGCAGTGGAACGGCGGACGGATCACCGCGCCGGCACCGACCGAGGCCAGCCGCTCGGCCAGCAGCGCCCGGCGCTCGTCCGGCGAGGCTGCCAGCGCTGCGTTGTAGCGCACCATCCAGGCCTTGGCCGCCGCCTGGTCGGCGAGGATTTCCGGGTCGCCTGGGTGGTACAGCTCGCCCGCCAGCATCTTCTGTTTCTCGCTCATCGCCATGGCAACGCCTCCTTCGCTGAAAGCCCGAGGGTGCCACAGCGCCCGCCGCGCCTTCCTCCTCCCTGACGGCCGCGAGCGGATGAGACGATCGACGGTCGCGCCTTCGCATTAAACGCCGGGCTCGACTAGGGTTGTTGCACCTCTCCCCGTCCGGAGCACTGCCCGTGAAACTGATCGGTCGCTACATGTCGCCATTCGTCCGCCGCGTCGGCGTCAGCCTGCATCTACTGGATATACCGTTCACCAACGAGCCCCTCAGCGTTCTGACGGATAGTCTGAAGATCCGCGAGTACTCGCCGCTGGGTCGAGTGCCCGCCTTGGTGCTGGACGATGGCCGGGTGCTGATCGACAGCAACGCCATCCTCGACCATTTCGATCAGCAGGCGGGCGCCGAGCGAGCGCTGCTGCCGCTGTCCGGTGCCGAGCGCAGCGAGGCGATGAACCTGCTGGCCTTCGCCGTCGGTGCCTGCGAGAAAACCGTGGCGGCGTACTACGAACGCGATCGTCGGCCGGAAGGACTGGTGTGGGACGATTGGTACCGCCATTGCGAAGACCAGGCGCGTGGCGCGCTGGCCTTGCTGGACGCACGCCAGGCCGAGCGCGGCGAGCGGCCCTTGCTGGGCGAACGCATGAGCCAGGTGGATATCAGCGCGGTGGTCGCCTATGACTTCGCCCGCCTCACCCTGCCCGACACGCTGGCGCCGGACGGCGCATTCCCCCACCTGGCCGCAGCGTCACAGCGCGCCAACACCCTGCCCGCCTTCGCTCAGACACAGTGGACGGGCTGAGCGCTAGTCGCCCTGAATCTTGCTCAACAGGTCGCGCGCCAGCTGCACGGCCTCGCTGCGGTGGGTGATGTTGAGTTTCTGGTAGAGGCTGCGGATGTGCGTCTTGATGGTGGTCGGCGCGACGTTGAGGTGATCGGCGATCTGCTCGTTGGACTGCCCGGCGTGGATCAGGCTCAGCACCTGCCATTCGCGCCGGGTCAGCGGCGAACGGCGGATCAGCTCGGGCACGTCGGGGCGGTTGATGATGTCCTGGATCACCGCCTCGTCCAGCGTGATGCGAATGGCGCGGCTGAAATCGCGCTGCTGCTGCGCCAGCTGGATCAAGCGCGCGGCGCGCTGGGCCTCGGCTTCATCGAGGGTGCGCTCGTGCAGCAGGCACTTGAGCATGCCGATGATCGGCTTGCCGACGCGCAGGAAGCTGCCGATCGCGCCACTGCCGCTGGCCAGGGTCATGGCCCGCTGCAGGTGGTCCAGTGCCTGCTGGCGCTCCTCGCGCAACCAGTGCAGCTGCGCCAGGAGGATATGGTTGCGGTTGCGGTCCATGATCAGGCCGTGGCGCTCGGCATCGGTCAGCAGCTGGCGCAGGATCGGCAGAGCGCGCTCCAGCTGCCCCAGCGCCAGGTGGGCACGGGCGTGATTGCGTGCATTGAGCTGGGCGAAATGGTTGGCGCCGCCGCACACCGGCGGCGCACTGAGCAGCCACTGGCGGATCGCCTCGCGATCCTGGCTGGAGTCCCAGTAGGCGAGCATGATCGCGTGGGCATTGGCCAGCCAGTCGATGTGGTAGCGGTCGTCGGCGAGCATCGTCTGCAACTGGGCGATGTAGTCGGCACAGGCGTGCTGCTGGCCGCGGGCGTAGGCGACGCCGGCCAGCAGCGCGTAACTCTGCAGGCGCCAGCGTGGGTCGTCCAGTTCGTCGAGTATCTGGATACCCTGCAGCGCGCACTGCTCGGCAGCGTCCAGCTGGTGCCACTCCAGCAGCACCTGGCCGCGCACCCGGTAGATGAACTCGACGATGGGCGTGGCCTGCAGGTTCTGCTGCTCGATGTACTGGATGGCGCGCTCCTGCAGGGTATAGGCCTTCTGCAGATGCCCCTGGGCGATGGCGATTTCCGACAGCTGCCCGAGACTCCAGACCACCAGGTGCGAGGCATTGATCTCCCGCGCGCGGCGCTCGGCTTCCTCGTACTGTTTCTGCGCCTGCGGAAGTTCGCCCTGGACGAAATGCGCCTCGGCCAGGCCCGACATCGCCGCTACCCGTGAGGTGCGCATGATCAGCGGCTCGCGGGTCAACGCCTCCCGCGCCAGGGCGATGGCGCGCTGCTCGTCGCCCTGGTTCATCGCCA
Source organism: Stutzerimonas sp. LR2 (assembly GCF_055755175.1). NCBI lineage: Bacteria > Pseudomonadati > Pseudomonadota > Gammaproteobacteria > Pseudomonadales > Pseudomonadaceae > Stutzerimonas > Stutzerimonas sp. LR2. The sequence continues at coordinate 188,046 of NZ_JBVTRR010000006.1, read as the reverse complement.
CCTGCGCGCGTACGGCATTGAACTCGCAGACGATACGCGCCCAGTCCTGCTCCGAGCAGCTGCGCTGCAGCGCCAGCTCGCCGGCCTTGAACCAGCGCTCGACATGATCGAACTGATAGGAGTTCTGCGACACCCAGGCCTGCAGCAGGGTGAGCAGCGGCGAGCCGGCGATCACCGGCTCCGGCAGGGTTTCCAGGCACTGTTGCAGCAACCCGAGACGACCCTGGCGATAGAACGCCCGGCCGTGGCGCTGCAGCATCTCGTCGACCTGCTGCGGGTCGCCGGCCTGCACGGCATGGCGCGCGGCTTCCTCGGGCATGTTCTCGGCCAACAGCGCGGAGGCCGCACGCAGGTGCAGCTGGTTGACCCGCTGCGGCTGGTGGGTGCGCAGCTCGCCCTGCAGGAAGACGGCGAACAGCGGGTGATAGCTGTACCAGCGGCGCAGGCTGTCCAGCGGCTGGATGAACAGGCCGCCACGCTCGAGCCGTTCGAGCATCTCGCGGCCGTGACAGGCTTCGGTCAGGCGATCGGCCAGGGCGGCGTCGAAGCGATCGAGCAGGCAGGTCGCCTCGAGAAAACCGCGCAGGTCCTCGGGCAACCCCTCGATCACCTGTTCGCGCATGTAGTCGCGGATGTCCGGGTGGCCGAGCTGCAGGTTCTCCAGGAACAGGTCCATGCCGCGGCTGGTCTGCACCTCCTGCAGGGCCAGCTGCAGCGCGCAGGGCCAGCCACCGATGCGGCGGTTGAGACGCTCGACCTGCTCGCGGTTGATGCTTGCCGGCACACCCAGTTCCAGCAGCGCCTGTACCTCGTCATCCTCGAAGGCCAGCTGGCGCGCGTCGAGCAACAGCAGCTGGTGCTTGACCCGCAGCTCGGCGACACCCAGTTCGGGCAGGCGTCGGCTGCACACCAGCAGGGTCATCCAGCTCGGCATGTGGCGCAGGAAGAAGCGCAGGCCGGCGATCAGCTCGGCGTCATTCAGCACCTCGAACTCGTCGAGCACGATCAGGATGGCCTCGTGCTCGTCCGGCAGCTCGGCCAGCAACTGGGTGAACAACGCGTCCAGCGATACCCGGCCCTGCTCGGCCAGCGCCACGGACAGAGGACAGCCGGCGTCCAGCTGGCGGTCCAGCGCCTGGGACAGGTAGCGACCGAACTGCAGCCCCAGGTTGTCGCTGGCATGCAGCTGGAACCAGGCGATACGCCCATCGAAGGCCCGCGCCCACTGCGCCGCCAAGGTGGTTTTGCCGAAACCGCTGGCGGCATGCAGCACCGCCAGGCGCACCTGCGGCAGGCGCTGCTGCCACTCGTCCAGGCGCGGCCGTTCGAGCAGGCCCGGCGGCAACATGGGAATCGCCAGCTTGGTGGGGATCAATGGCAGCAGTGGTGGCATCGCGGCATTCATGGACGGTTCCCTGTTCTTGTTCTTGTCGTGGTCTGGCGCACCGGTTCGCACCGCTCCCGCTCCCCGGTTCCGCGCCTCGTTTAACTCAGGTGGTCAGCCCTTCACCCCGCCGGCGGTCAGGCCACCGACGATCCACTTCTGGCAGTAGAGGAACACGGCGGTGATGGGCAGGCCGGAGAGTACCGCGGCGGCGGCGAAGTCGCCCCACAGGTAGTTCTGCGGGTAGAGGTACTGCTGCGCGCCGACCGAGAGGGTGAGCTTGTCCACGTCCATCAGCAGCACCGAGGCGATGGGGTATTCGGTGACGCTGGTGATGAAGGCGAGGATGAACACCACCGCCAGGATCGGCACGCTCATCGGCAGCAGGATATGGAAGAACGCCTGCCAGGTGGTCGCCCCATCGACGATGGCAGCCTCCTCCAGCGAGGCGTCGATGCTTTCGAAGTAGCCCTTGATGGTCCAGATGTGCAGCGCCATGCCGCCCAGCGAGGCGACGATCACCGCGCCGTGGCTGTTCACCCCGAGCCAGCTGACGTGCTGGCCGAGCTGGTCGAACAGGGCATAGATCGCCACCAGCGAGAGCACCGGCGGGAACATCTGGAAGATCAGCATGCCTTTGAGGATCGGCGCCTTGCCGCCGAAGCGCATGCGCGCGAAGGCGTAGGCACTGGTGGTCGACAGGAGCAGGATCAGCGCCGAACTGACCAGGGCGATCTTCACCGAGTTCCACAGCCACAGCAGCACCGGGAACGGCGGGTTCGTCACGCTGCCGTCCTCGTGGGTGTAAGGAATGCCGAGGGCCAGCGACCAGTGCTCCAGTGTCGGGTTCTCGGGAAACAGGCTGCCGGTGGCGAAGTTGCCCTCGCGAAAGGAGATCGACACCACCATCAGCAGCGGGAAGAGGATTGCCGCGACGAAGGCCAGCAGCGCCGCGTGGGTCGCCCAGAGCCGGTAACGCGCGGATTTCGGTTGCACCATGGCCATAACCGTCTCCTTATACCTTCACTTTCGAGAGTTTGAGATTCAGCAGCGCCATGGCACCGACGAGGATGAAGATCATCGTGGCGATGGCCGCGGCCAAGGCGAAGTCCTGCCCGGAATCCTGGAAGGCGATGCGGTAGGTGTAGCTGACCAGCAGGTCCGTGGTGCCCGCCGGTGTGGTCGCGCCGATGATGTCCGGGCCGCCACGGGTCAGCAGGGTGATCAGCACGAAGTTGTTGAAGTTGAAGGCGAAGCAGGCGATCAACAGCGGCATCAGCGGCTTGATCAGCTGCGGCAGGGTAATGCGCAGCAGGTTGTCCAGCGGACTGGCGCCATCGATCGCCGAGGCCTCGTACTGATCCCGCGGGATGGCCTGCAGCAGGCCCATGCACAGCAGCAGCATGTAGGGGTAGCCGAGCCAGGTGTTGACGATGAGGATCATCGTGCGTGCCAGGGTCGGGTCGCTGAACCAGTCCGGACGGATGCCGAACAACCCCTCGAGCAGCAGGTTGATCTCGCCGAAGTTCTGGTTGAACAGCCCGCGGAACACCAGGATGGAAATGAACCCAGGGACCGCATACGGCAGGATCAGCATCAGCCGGTAAAAGGCCTTGCCGCGCACCAGTTCCCATTGCAGCAGGCTGGCCAGCACCAGCCCCACGGCGAGGGTGAAGACCACGGTGAGCCCGGCGAAGGCGAAGGTCCAGGCGAAGATCTGCACGAAGGGTTCACGGATGCTCGGCTCGCTCAGCACCCGGGTGAAGTTGGCGAAGCCGGCGAACACGGTGAAGCCCGGCGGCACCGCCTTGCCCGTCTCGTCCACATAGAAGCCGCGCTCCATGTCGGCAGTCAGGCGTGCACCGCTGCGGGTGTCGACCAGCACACCGGGGCCGTCCTGCCGGTAGACCGGTTCCACCGCGGCGACCTCACGCAGGCCGTACAAGCGCAGCAGGCTGCCGTCCGGTGCCTGTAGTACCCATTGCTCCAGCGCCTTGCGCCGCTGGATGACGCCGCGCACCGGCAGCGCCTCGCCCAGCCCTTCGACGCCCTCGGCCGGCTGCAGCGTCAGCGGCGCCTGCGGGTCCGGCTCGCCGGTCAGCGGCGGGCTGACGAACACACCCAGTTCGCCCTTGTCGATGCGCAGACGCTCGCCATCAGGGCTTGGATGCAGGGTGAAACGGAAGCGCTCGCCGGCCAGGTAGGTCTGGCTCAGGTGGTAGCGCTCCACCTGGGCCTGGCTGAGCAGGTTGCTGCCGCTGTAGTTGGTGAAGCCGATGCCCACCGTGTACAGCAGCGGGAAGATGACGAACACCAGCATCCCGGCCACCGACGGGAAGATGTAGCGCTGCGCGTACATCCGCCGGTTGATGAACAGGTAGCTGGCGATCCCGGTCACCACCAGCCCGAGCAGGGCGAAGGCCATCTGCCCCTGCACGTAGAGCGCGACCACCAGGTACAGCGCAAAGGCGTTGAAGGTCAGCCACGCCAGCCAGCGCAGGCCGTTGGTCAGGGAGCGGGGCAGGCCCCGGGAGGTCGTACGGGTCATGGCTGGGCTGGGCAACTCGGCACGGGCATTCACGGGAGCGGAACCTTTGAGAACGGAGCATAGTCCGCCGGCGCGCCCGAGGCGGCGGCCGGCGACGGGTTCAACGGGTGATGCGCTTGGCGGCATCGTCCAGGGCGGCGTCGACGTCCTGTCGCCCGGAGGTGATGTTGGTCAGCGCGGCGGCCATGGATGACCAGAATGCGCCCATCTCCGGCACGTTGGGCATCGGCTCGCCCATCTGCGCGTTCTCGAAGGTCGCCTTGATGTGCGGATTGCTCGACAGCTCTTCCATGTAGGCGGTGTTGGCCACCGCACCCAGCGGCACGTCGGCGTTCACAGTCTTCAGGCCGTCGACCTCGAGCAGGTAGTTCTCGAGAAACTCCACGGCCAGGTCCTTGTTCGGGCTGGCGGCGTTGAGCAGCGCGGCGGCGACGCCGACGAATGGCTTGCCCGCCTCGCCATCGATGGCGGGGATCGGCGCGACCCCGAAATCGATGCCGCTCTTCTCGATGTTCGACCAGGCCCATGGGCCGCTGATCATCATCGCCGAGTCACCCTTGTTGAAGGCTGCCTCGGCCACGCTGTAATCGGCACCCTTGGGCATCACGCCCTTGTCGATCAAGTCGCGCAGCACCTGTGCACCGGCCTTGGCGCCGGCGTTGTTGACCCCGGTGGATTTGACGTTGTAGCCGCCGTCGGTCTGCTCGAACACATAGCCGCCCTTGGCCGACAGCAGCGGCCAGGTGAAGTAGGTGTTGTTGTAGTCCCAGAGGATGGCGCGCTTGCCCTGGGCGGCGAGCTTCTCGTTCAGCGCCAGGACGTCGTCGAAGCTCTTGGGCGGAGTATCGACCAGGGCCTTGTTGTAGATCAGGCCGATGGTTTCCACCGAGATCGGGTAGCCCCACAGTTTGTTGTCGTAGGTCACCGCCTGCCAGGAGAAGTCGGCGATACCGGACTTGGTCTCGGCGCTGGGGGTGACCGGGGTGAGCAGGCCGCTCTTGGCCCACTCGCCGATACGGTCGTGGGCCCAGATGAAGATGTCCGGGCCGTTGCCGGTGGCCGCCGCCTGCTGGAACTTGTCGGTGGCGCTGTCCGGGTGGGCCACCTCGACCGGGATGCCGGTCTCAGCGGTGAACCGCTTACCGACCTCGGCCAGGCCCTTGTAACCCTTGTCGCCGTTGATCCAGACGACCAGCTTGCCTTCCTCGATCGCTGCCAGGGCCGGCAGCGGCAGGCTGAAGGTGGCCGCCAGGCCAATGGTGGCGAGACACCAGAATTTAGTGTTCATGCTTCGCGTTCCTCGTGGCTTCTTGTTTTTTGTTCCACCCGCTGCCGGCCTTTGGCTCTGGCAGTCGTTCCATCCTCGGCACCTGACGCGCCATCTGCATCCTCCCCTTCGGGGGCACCGAGGGCGTAGAAGCGGGGCGTAGATCGTTCGGCTCAGCTGCGCGAAATACGCCAGGTGATTCAGGCTTACGCCTATACCTGGCCGGCAACGCGCGGTCAAATGTGGCGAAAAAGCACAATGGAGCTTCTCGATGCGTGCCAACCGCCTGCCTGCCCTGCTGCCGCTGCTCTGCTTCTCCCTGCCGCTCTCCGCCCTGGCTGACCCCGAACTGGCCGCCCGACTGGACGACCAGCCGCTGGCGCTGAGCTGGAATGCGCTGGCCAGCGACCGTTACGACATCGAGCTCAGTCTCGCGCCCGGCCAGTTGCAGTTGCGCATGCCTCAGGCCGGCGACGAGGCCGTGCCGCTCGCGCCCTTTCGCCGCCAGCCGCTTGGCAGAGACAGCGCCTACCGCTACGAAGTGCCCGAGGCCGGTCGCTATCGGCTGATCGTCGAGACCGGCGCCGCGCCGGCCCTGCGTCTTCTGCCGATCAAACCCGCCGCTCCGGTGGCAGCCGCCGCGACCTGCAAGCCCTGGGATGGCGGCGAGGTGGAGCTGGTGGTCAGCGAGGTCTTCGGCGAAGGCGAGACCCTGCGCGACGCACTGTCCGGCGCCACCGCGGTGGTCCGCGACGGCCGCGTCAGGCTGCAACCCGCCGCCGGCAGTGACGGTCTGCTGCTGCTCGAACGCGCCGAATCGCCCGAGCAGCCGATCACACGCGACTGGCGCAACGCGATCGTCTACTTCGTGCTCACCGACCGCTTCGCCAACGGTGATCCAGGCAACGACCGCAGCTATGGCCGCGAGCCGGATGGCAAGGATGAGATCGGCACCTTCCACGGTGGCGACCTCAAGGGGCTGACCAAGCGCCTCGACCATATCGCCAGCCTGGGCGTCGATGCGATATGGATCAGCGCGCCCTACGAGCAGATCCACGGCTGGGTCGGCGGCGGCGATCGCGGCGACTTCCGCCACTACGGTTACCACGGCTACTACGCGCTGGACTTCACCCAGCTTGACGCCAACATGGGCAGCGAGAACGACCTGCGTGCCCTCATCAGCGAGGCCCATGCCCGCGGCATCCGCGTGCTGTTCGACGTGGTGCTCAACCATCCGGGCTATTCCACCCTGCAGGACATGCAGCAGCTCGGCTTCGGCGCCCTGCGCGACGGCATGGCCGAGTATCTGCCCGAGCAGTGGAGCGCCTGGCAGCCGGAAGCTCACGAGAATCTGCACGCCTACCACAACCTGGTGGATTACGAGCACCCGAGCTGGGCCGCCTGGTGGGGCCGCGAATGGGTCCGTGCCGGCATCGCCGACTACGACACGCCGCCCAGCAGCACCGTCGATCCACTCAAGGGCTCGCTGGCCTTTCTGCCGGATTTCCGCACCGAGTCCGAGGCGGTCGTCGCGCTGCCGGAGTTTCTCGCGCACAAGGCGCAAACCCGTGCAGAGCCACGCGAAGGCTACCGGGTGCGCGACTACCTGATCGAATGGCTGACCGGCTGGGTCCGCGAGTTCGGCGTCGACGGCTTTCGTGCCGACACCGTCAAGCACGTCGAGCCGTCGACCTGGGCCGAACTGCGCGTGGCGGCCGAGCGCGCCCGCGCCGACTGGGCCCGCGCCAACCCGGACGACCCCATGGCCGGCGAGCCGTTCTGGATGGTCGGAGAAGTGTTCGGCCACGGCCCAGAGGCCAGCGACTATCTCGACCAGGGCTTCGATGCGCTGATCAACTTCGCCTTCCAGGAGCAGGCCGTGGCCGCCAGCGACTGCCTGGCCGCCGCCGAGCCCAGTTACGCCGACTACGCCAGGCGCCTGGCGGAGACGCCCGGTCACAACCTGCTGAGCTACGCCTCGTCCCACGACACCGCCCTGTTCAATCAGCTGGCCAAGGGCGACCTGGCGCACCAGCGCGGTCTCGCCGCCGCCCTGCTACTGGCGCCCGGCGCGGTGCAGATCTACTACGGCGACGAAAGTGCCCGCAGCTTCGGCCCCAGCGGTTCGGACCCGTACCAGGGCACGCGCAGTTCGATGAACTGGGCCGAGCACCAGCGACCCGAGATCGCTGGATTGATCGAGCACTGGCAGCGGATTGGTCAGTTCCGTACGCGCCATCCAGCCATCGGCGCGGGTGAACACAAACTGCTTTCGCCCGGCCAGCCCTATGCCTTCGCCCGCGAGCTGGGCGAGGACAAAGTCATCGTGGTGCAGGCCCGATGAGCGCCGCCTCGTTGACCGCCGCGGCACGGCGCCAGGCCCAGCTGGCCTTTCTCGCCAGCGGCACCGAGTTTCGCCTGGGCCGCCCGGAGGATTGCCCGCTGCCACCGGAACAACTGGCGGCGGTGCGTGGCGACGAGCCCTGGGTACGCGCCTGCCTCGACGACGGCCTGACCGCTCGGGTCTACCGCGTGCAGCTGGCCGGGCGCGACTGGGCGCTGAAGGTCGCCCGGCGGCCCTGTCGTGTGCAGAACCCGGACGGCCAGGCGAGTTTCCTCAACGAGCTGCAGCGCCGCCGCGACCTGGCCCGGCTGATGCGCACACCGGAGCAGGCCGAACGCCTGGCCGGCGTCGTGCCGACGCAGTACGCCTCGCTGCAGCAGGGCATCGTGCTGTCGCCCTGGGTCGAAGGCCGGCGCATCGAGCGCTGGGACGAGCGACAGCTGGTCGAGCTGTTCGACCTGCTGATCGCCCTGCTGCTGGCCGGCCTGTTCGAGTGGGACCTGGCGCCAGGCAATACCCTGGACGATGGCCGCATCCGCCTGTTCGATTTCGGCTACCTCTACCCCTTCGACCCGCTGCGTCAGTACAACAGCGACGGCCTCGCCTCGCCGGGGTTTCATCCGGCCGAACGCTTCGAGACGCGCCAGCTGTTCGCCTGCCTGTTGCGGCTGGAACAGCAAAGCGAGGCCTGGGCGCTGGCCGATTTCGAACTGGAGAAACGCATCGCGCTGGATGCCTACCAGCGCCTGCATCGAGAGCTGACCGCCCGCGGCGCAAGCGAGACGGTATCGGGCTGGCTGAGCGACCTGATGCGTGGCTGGCGAAACGCACTGGCCGGTGATCCGGGCGGGCTGTACCTGCAGGAGGCCTGGCGCTCGCACTGGCTGGACGTGAAGGACGACCTCAGCGGGCAGAGCTGCACGCCGCTTACCCTGCAGCGCCTGGCCTGGCTCCGGGATAAAGCCACTGCCCTGCATGCCGACCTGCTCGCCAGCGGCGCACTGGCCAACACGCGCAACCCTGGCCGCGATGCCTTGCTCGATGAGTTGCGCCAGGCCGAAGCCCAGGCGATTCGCTGGCAGCTGGGCGATACGCAGAATGCCGGATAGCCGTGAGTGACGCGCCGCGGACCCGACGGAAGCTGACTGACCGCAGAGCTGCGTTGGTGGGTTGATGCCCACCGAGCCTGGAGCGGCGCGGCTGCGCACATAGATCTGGACCGAGACCGGTCAACAAAAAGCCCGCCTCACATCGGCGAGGCGGGCCGTCGCTACCGCTTGCGGCTAGAACCGCCCCGCCGTGGTGGCACCCTCGGTGGGCTTCACGCTGTTGTTGGCCCCGCCCTGCCATTGCCGCACCAGCGTTGCATTGGCCTCGTTGCGGATCAGGCACTTCCATTCCACGTTCTGGCCGGCCGGCAGCGAGATGCGACCCTTCCAGGTCGGGTAGCCGCTGGTATCGGTCAGCCGCACCGCAGAAGCCGGGCTCCAGTTGCCGAGCTGGCTGACGTTGCCCACCGCGTAGACGCTGTCGCCGGGTTGCGTCACACCGTTGTCGCAGCGGAAGTTCACGCTGACCAGGGCGCCGGGCTCACCGCCGCCATTGTCACCGCCACCACTGCCGGCGCCGGTCCGCCAGACCCGCACCTGGCCATTGCTGGTATTGACTGCTTCGCTGAAGCTGCCGCTGGCGACCTGGTCGGGATTGCTCAGGTTGGAATTGAGCGCCACCACCAGGGTCTGCTGACTGCCGGTGACGGTGGCGACGAGGCCGCTGTAGCCGCTGTGGAAGCTGATCGCCGAATCGGCACGCACGCCAGCGGCGCGACGCACCTGGATCAGCTGGCGGATGAAGTCGCGGTAGCCCCAGTCGTACATGTGCGACCAGTACACCACCGGCGTGCCGGGGCTGGTGAGGATGTAGGCGTAGGCCTGGCGGATCAGCCCGTCCTGCAGCGGCCAGTGATGCTGCCCACCGTTCTGCCCGGGCGAGTAGCCGGTGTCGTGGTTGTCGACAAAGGTCACAGCCACCTCGCGCCAGCGCGGATCGGGGTTGCCGTTAAGGCCGTTCTTCCAGTCGGCGATCGAGCCGTTCTGCATGCGCTCCTTGAGGGCGAAGTCGAACACCGGGCACTTGGCCCGATCGGACCAGTCCTTGATGATCTGCTGCCAGCTCGCCGTGTTGCGCCAGTCCCAGCTGGGATATTCAGAAGGGCCTTTCCACAGCTCGCCGACGCAGAAGCTGTTGTCGGCACTGTCGGTCATCCAGCTGTTGACCCGCTCCGGTGCGAAGCCGCGGACGAAATCGAAGCGGAAGCCGCCGGCGCCGTACTGGCTGCGCAGGTTGGCGAACTCGTCGCGGAACATGCCGTAGACCTGCGGATGGCCTGTATTGAGGTCCGCATCGCCGCCGACGAAACGATCGCCGTCGTCGCAGTCGTTGGGGTAGTTGCCCGGGTCGGCGCAGTCGTTGCGCCAGAAGCCCTGGCCAGCCGGCAGGTTGATTTCCTTGTTCGGGTAGCCGCGGTTCATGTGGTTGGGCACCACGTCGTAGAGCACCTTCACCCCGGCACCGCCGAGCGCACCGGCCGCCTGACGCAGCTGGGCATCGCTGCCGTAGCGGCCGTTCTTGTTGAAGTCGTGCCAGAAGTAGCCTTCGCCGCCGCCGGACTTGCCGCCTTCGCTCCAGCTGGAGAAGTCACGCCAGGGCACCGGCATCCAGATTGCCGAGAAGCCGTCGGCCGCGATCGTCGAGGCCTGTTGGCGGAGGATGTTGTACCAGTCGTTGGGCGCTTCGCGGACGACGTTCCAGTGGAAGCCCTGGAGGATGATTTCGTCGCCGCCGTGGTAGCGCACCCCGGCCGGGCTCTTGCCGGCCTGATCGGCCAGTGCGGGAAACGGCAGCAGGACCGCCGCCAATACGGCGGCACGCAGGATGTGGCTCATCGCAATACTCCGGTTCTTGTGCTTGTTCGGGTATCCGACGGCAAGGCCGCCGGACGAGGATGAACGCCGGCCGGGTCTTCGACCGGCACCCGCAGGCTGCCCCTGCACGCCCCGGCCACCAACCTCCCCCGCCCAGTTGCAGGCGGCGTAGTGGCCAGGCCGAAGGCCCCTGGCAATCATCTGCGCCCTGCCGGGCGTAGCCCCGCCCCGGGGATTACGCCGCACTCATCCTGATTACGCCCTCGAGCTGCGCCAGCGAAATCTCTGGGCGGGAGGATGCCGCCAGCGGAGCCATCCCCGAGGCTTTCGCCACCGAGCTGCGCCCTGCGACACGCAGCGAAGGCGTGATCGATTCGGCATTAACAAGAAAAACAAGGACCTCGTCATGAAGCACACCGCGCACCCCCTGTTCGTCCTCAAACCCGCCTGCCTGCTTGCCGCCCTGCTGGTCGGCGGCCCGGCCCTGGCAGTCGATTTCCACGGCTATCTGCGTTCGGGCGTCGGCGCCACGGCCGGCGGCGGCGACCAGGCCTGCTTCCAGGCTGCTGGCGCACCGGCGAAATATCGCCTGGGCAACGAATGCGAAACCTACGCCGAGATCGGCCTCGGCCAGGAGGTGTGGAGCGAAGGCAACCGCAGCTTCTACGTCGACAGCATGATCGCCTACCGCTCCGACCAGGGTAACGACTGGGAAGCCACCGGCACCGACACCAACGGCGGCGAGAACAACCCCTTCGACGAGGCCGGCACCACCTCCATCCGCCAGTTCAACGTGGTCGGCAAGAACCTCATCCCGAGCCTGCCGGGCGCGGCGATCTGGGCCGGCAAGCGCTACTACAAGCGCCACGACGTGCACATCAATGACTACTACTACTGGGACGTCTCCGGCCCCGGCGCCGGTATCGAAGACATCGACCTGGGCTTCGCCAAGGCCAGCGTCGCGTGGATTCGCAACACCGACGGCGACTGGGTCTACCAGGGCTCGGGCACCGGCACCAACCTGGCCAACGACACCCTCGACTTCCGCCTCGCCGAGATCGACGTCAACCCGGGCGGCAAGCTGGAGATCGGCTACGACTACGGCAAGGCCAACCTCACCGACGAGCAGGAACGCGACCCCGGCTACCAGGACCAGAAGGGTCATCTGGTCACCCTCGAGCACACCCAGAGCAACTGGTTCGGCGGCTACAACAAGCTCGCCCTGCAGTACGGCACCGACGGCATCATCGGTAGCAGCGGGCGCAACAGCACCGGCAACAGCGACGGCAAGATGTTCCGTCTGGTCAACCAGGGCGTGGTCGGCCTGACCGACAACATCGAGATGATGTACGTGCAGATCTACGAGGACCGCGACTTCGACAACGACTCCGGGCAAACCTGGGCCAGCTTCGGTGTGCGCCCGGTGTACAAGTGGAGCGACGTGATGAGCACCGCGCTGGAGTTCGGCTACGACCGGGTCGATCCGCAGGCCGACGGCGAGCGCACCCGCGACCTGAAGAAGCTCACCCTGGCCCAGCAGTGGTCGGCCGGCAACAGCTTCTGGGCGCGCCCGCAGATCCGCGTGTTCGCCACCTACGCCCAGTGGGACGGCGGCCGCTATCAGGCCGCCAGCGAATCCATCGACGCCGGTGACGACGACGGCATCACCTTCGGCATCCAGGCCGAGGCCTGGTGGTAACCCGCACTGGCTGAACGCCGTTGCGCGCAACGGCAGGCTTTCCGCTCCCACCGTCCAGACGGTGCCTTTTGCCCCGACTCTGGCAGGTCGGGGCATTTTTTATCCGGAGAAGCACCATGCATCCTCTCTCTCTTTTCGCCGCCGGGCTGATCGCCCTGGCACTCGCCGGCTGCAGCAGCGAGCCGCTGCGCCGGGTCGACGCCCTGGCCGCCAGCCCGGCCCCGCTGCAAGGCTCGGTCGAACAGGCCCGTGCCGCGCTGGCGGCCGCGCCGTCCTGCTGCAACGGCCTCGACCAGCTGCCGTACGAGCCCCTGGAGGCAGGCTTCAGCGGCAACGTCGTGATCGACAGCCAGGCACCGGCCTATGCCTTCGAGACCGGCAAGAGCTTCTTGCGCGCCTTCAAGCTGCCGGCCGGCGGCCCGTCGTTCGAGCTGCGCCTGTACAGCCAGGCCGGCAGCAGCGTGCTGGCACCCAATGCCATGCTGCTGGACAGCCGCATGCGCCCGACCCGCCTGCTGGATGCCGACGACTTCGTCTACGTTCCGCCAACCGGGCTCAAGGGCGACAGTCTGGACGCGCGCCTGCGCATCGATCGCTCGCAGCCCGAGCATCCAGGCAACGAGCGCTACCTGATCCTCTACACCAGCGAGGCGCAGATGGCCGGGCAGACCGTCCTGCAACATCCGGCCAAGGCCTACGCCAAGGCGCTGGGCAACGAACCGCCGAGCATCCCCGATCCGGTGGCGCAGCACTCCCCGGTGGGCGTGATCAAGCTGGTGATGATCCCCGACAGTGCCGCCGGATCGAACGCCAAGGGCTACGTACCGGGCTACAGCATCGGCCAGGAGATGGGCAACGAACTGCCCACCGCGCCGGCACCGACGGTGCTGCCGGAAACCTCGGCCTACTATCGCCAGGCGATCGATGCGGCGCTGGCGCAGAAGGACCTGGAGCGCGCCCTGCGCCTGGCCGACGAAGCCGCGCGCGTCGGCGATACCCAGGCGAAGCAGCATCTGCTGCAGCGAATCGAGATTCGCTGACACAGTCGGCAGCAACGGGTGGATGCGCGAGCGAAGTGCTATCCACCCTGCGACGGCTCCCTTGGGCTCTGCTTCAGCGCCGCAGAGTGGAACCCTCAGGACGACCGGCCCTGCCTCAGGCGGTCAATTTCAGCCCCACCAGCCCCGCCAGCAGCAGCACCGCGCTCAGCAACCGCGCCGGCGAGGCGCTTTCGCCGAAGATGACGATGCCCAGCGCCACGGTGCCCAGCGCACCGATGCCGACCCAGATGGCATAGGCGGTACCCACCGGCAGAACCTGCATGGCGCGGGCGAGGAGGAAGAAGCTGGCGGCCATGGCCGCCAGAGTGAGCACGCTCGGCAGCGGGCGGGTGAAACCTTCGGAAGCCTTGAGGCCAATGGCCCAGCCCACTTCGAGCAGGCCGGCGATGATCAGCATGATCCAGGCCGAATGCATGACGATGACTCCAGCAACGGCAGGGCCGTCCCCGCATGATTCGACACGCCCCGGGTCGTCCCGCGGCGGATGCGACCCTAGCACAGTCGCGCACCGTTTTGGACCACTCACAGCGCCCGTTGATCAGTAGCGTTTCTAAGCGGGGATATGCCGAACCATCGCAGATGCCCGCGGTGGATGGGTGAAGCGTCATCCACCCTACGAGTCCCGCGTGGGGTGGAAAACTGCGAAGCATTTTCCACCTCGGATAGCGGACGGATGCCCCTGCCTCAGGCCACCTCATGCCCGCGGGCCGCTTCGCTCAGGTAGAACCAGGCGGGACGGTCCAGCTCCAGGTCGGCGCCCAGCAGCGCCTCCTCGATCCGCTCCCAGCGCAGGCTGCCGAGGATCGGCAACGGCCGGCCGGGCAGCTGCCGCAGCCAGGCCAGCGCCACCTGATTGGCCGTGGCGCCCCGGTCGGCGGCGACTTCATCGAGTGCGCTACATAGCCGATCGCCGAAGCGTCCACCGCCCATGGGCGACCAGGCCAGCACCTGCAGGCCGGCAGCCTGCAACGCATGCAGGCTGCCATCCCATACCCAGTGCTGGGCCTGCAGTGACAGCTCGAGCTGGTTGCAGCGCAGCGGCACGCACTGGGCCAGTGCCTGGCAATGCAGGATGCCGGCGTTGGACAGCCCCACCCAGCCGACCTTGCCGCTGGCGACCAGTCCGTTCAGCGTCTCGGCCACCTCGTCGACCTGCAGCAGCGGGTCCGGGCGATGCAGCAGGAAACCATCGAGTCGTTCCATGCCCAGTCGCGCCAGGCTGTCGTCCACCGCCCGGCGCAGGTAGCCGGCACTGGAGTCGTAGTGCTTGACCCGCCAGCGTGAGCAGTCCTGTCCCGCCGGCACGATATCGGCCTTGCCGATGATCTGCAGGCGCTGGCGCAACCCGGGTGCCTGGCGCAGGGCGGCACCGAAGTGCGCCTCGCATTGCCCGCCGGCATAGATGTCGGCATGGTCGAAGCCGTTCAGCCCGCGCTCGACACAGCGTTCGATAAAGCCCAGCAACGCCTGGGGTTCACCCAGCTCGGGGTATTCCAGCAGGCGCATCATGCCCAGCAACAGCGGCTGGGCGAGCACGGGTGAGGCCATCGTGGCGCTCCGTCAGAAGATGTAGTCGGTGGTCAGGAAGCTCGACTGGCGGTCACGAATGATCCGGTCGACCAGCTCCTTGTTGGCCTCGTTGAAGCGCGTCGCCACCAGGGTACGGATGGAGAACACGCGCAGGGCGTCATGTACCGACAGCGTGCCTTCGGCGGAATTCTTGCGACCATTGAACGGATAGCTGTCCGGTCCGCGCTGGCACTGGGCGTTGATGTTGATGCGCCCGACCTGGTTGACGAAGGCATCCACCAGCCGGCCTACCTGCGCCGGGTCGTTGCCGAAGATCGACAGCTGCTGGCCGTAGTCGGAGGCGGTGACGTAGTCGATCACCTCCTGCAGGTCGCGGTAGGGCACCACCGGCACCAGCGGGCCGAACTGCTCTTCGTGATAGACACGCATGGACGAATCCACCGGGCTCAGCACTGCCGGCTGAAAAAAGGTCTGGTGCGACTCGCCGCCGCCGGCGTTGATCACCCGCGCGCCCTTGGCCACGGCGTCTTCCAGCACCGCATGCAGGTAATCGGTCTTGCCCGGCTCCGGCAGCGGCGTCAGCGCCACGCCCGGCTCCCAGGGCATGCCCGCCTTGAGCGCGTTGACCCGCGCAGCGAAGCGTTCGAGGAAGCCATCGAGCACCGCCTCATGCACGAAAAGGATCTTCAGCGCGGTGCAGCGCTGGCCGTTGAACGACAGCGCTCCGGTCACCGCCTCCTCCACGGCATTGTCGAGATCGACCTGCGGCAGGACGATGCCCGGGTTCTTCGCATCCAGCCCCAGCGCGGCGCGCAGGCGGTGCGGACGCGGGTGCAGTTTCTTCAGGTCGGCGGCGCCCTTGTGCGTGCCGATAAAGGCGAACACGTCGATCTTGCCGCTGGCCATCAGCGCGCTGACCGTCTCGCGACCGCGGCCGTAGATGACGTTGATGACCCCCGCCGGGAAGCTGTCGCGGAAGGCTTCGAGCAGCGGGCGGATCAGCAGTACGCCGAACTTGGCCGGTTTGAACACCACGGTGTTGCCCATGATCAGCGCCGGGATCAGCGTGGTGAAGGTTTCGTTCAGCGGATAGTTGTACGGCCCCATGCACAGCGCCACGCCCATGGGCACGCGGCGGATCTGCCCGAGGGTGCCCTGCTCCAGCTCGAAGCGGCTGGAGCTGCGGTCCAGTTCCTTCAGCGCATGGATGGTGTCGACGATGTAGTCGCAGGTGCGGTCGAATTCCTTCTCCGAATCCTTGAGGTTCTTGCCGATCTCCCACATCAGCAATTTGACCACCGCCTCGCGCTGCTCGCGCATACGCGCCAGGAAGACTTCGACATGGGCGATACGCTCGGCCACGCGCATGGTCGGCCAGGCTCCGCGGCCGTAGTCATAGGCGGCAACGGCGGCGTCCAGTGCACGCAGCGCGGCGTCGGCATCCAGCAGCGGCGTGCTGCCCAGCACCACCTGACGCTCGCTGCCATCGGCCTCGCGCAGAAACACCGGGCTGCGAACTTCCGCCAGCGGGCCGTCCCAGTGCATCAACTCGCCATCGACCAGGTAGTCGCGCTGCTCGACCGGTGCATCCGGCTGATAGGCAGCGGGAATCTCATCGAGACGGGGAAACAGGTCGGCAAGCGGGCGCGCAGTAGTCATGGAACCTCCAGGTAGCGAATCGGGGCGATCACGGCAGGCCCCACGCCCACCGCGATGGGTCGGACGGATTACAGCTCGCGCTGTTCGGCACGCTCGGCGCGCAGGTCGAAGTCGCGCGGCAGTTCGGCTGGCGCTGCGCTGTCCAGCGCCTGCAGGGCCTGGCGCGTGGCGCTTTCGATGGCGGCCCAGTCGCCAGCACGCACGGCCTTGGCGTCGACCATCCAGGTGCCACCGACGCACATCACATTGGACTGCGCCAGGTAGTCCCTGGCGTTGCGCGCGTTGACGCCACCGGTCGGGCAGAAACGGATATTGCCGAACGGCCCGCCCAGCGCCTTGAGTGCGGCGACGCCGCCACAGACTTCGGCCGGGAACAGCTTGAAGCGGCGGTAACCCAGGGCGTAACCGAGCATGATTTCCGAGGCGCTGGCCACGCCCGGCAGCAGCGGCAACGGGCTGTGCAGCGCCGCATCCAGCAGCTCGCCAGTGCTGCCCGGAGAGACGATGAATTGCGCACCGGCCGCCTCGGCCTGGGCCAGCATGGCGGCATCCAGCACGGTGCCGGCGCCGACGATCAGCTCCGGGCGCTGCTCGCGCAGCAGGCGAATGGCGCCCAGGCCCAGCGCCGAACGCAGGGTGATTTCCAGCACGCGCAGGCCACCGGCAGCCAGGGCGTCGGCCAACGGCAGGATGTCCGCCTCACGCTCGATGGTGATCACCGGCAGGATGCGCGCAGCGCTGCACCACTTGTCGATCAGGGCGATCTTGTCGGTCATGCTGACGGCGCGGGTTTGGGTAGATGTCATAAAAGATTCCTTGCGGCCTCAGGGGCACCAGTAGATTTCGAGGGGGCGGGCGAGGAAGGCGCGGATCGGCATCGCTTCATAGGATTCACCGGCCAGGGCCTGGTTGAGCGTGGCCAGCTTGCCCGGGCCGTGCAGGGCGAGCAGGGTCAGCCGCGCGCTGGCCAGCAGCGCCAGAGACATGCTCAGGCGCTGGCGCGGTACGCTCGGCGCCTGCATCGGCAGGCAGCGCCGCGCACCACGCGGGTCGAGCGCCGCTTCCAGGTTCGGGCTGTCGGGGAACAGCGAGGCGGTGTGGCCGTCCTCGCCCATGCCCAGCACCAGCACGTCGATCGGCGGCAGTTTGGCCAATACGGCGTCGGCGCGTTCGGCGGCCTGCTCCAGGCTGGCCGCGCTCTGGTACAGGCCGACCAGGCGCGCCGCAGCGGCCGGCCCCTGCAGCAGATGGCGGCGCAACAGGCCTTCGTTGCTGTCGGAATGGCTGACCGGCACCCAGCGCTCGTCGGCAAGGCTGATGGTGACCTTGGTCCAGTCCAGTTCCTGCTGCGCCAGGCGCTCGAAGAAGGCGATCGGGCTGCGGCCGCCGGACACCACCAGGGTCGCCGCACCGCGCTCGGCGATCGCACTGCGCAGGGCGTTGCTCACCGTCAGCGCCAGTTCGCCGGCCAGCTGGTCGGCGTTGCCGAGGCTGAAACCGAGGGTCTGCACAGGCAGATCGAGATTAGAGATCGTCATACCAACTCCTGCCGTCACGGCTGATCAGGGCAATCGAGGCAGCCGGTCCCCAGCTGCCTGCTGCGTAGGGTTTGGGAGGCGCGCCGACGCGTTGCCAGCCGTCGATCAGCTGGTCGCACCACTTCCAGGCGTATTCGATTTCGTCCTTGCGCACGAAGAGGTTCTGGTTGCCCTTCATCACTTCCAGCAGCAGACGCTCGTAGGCGTCGGGGATGCGCGGGCTCTTGTAGGTTTCCGAGAAGTTCAGCTGCAGCGGGCCGCTGCGCAGCTGCATGCCCTTGTCCAGGCCCTGGTCCTTGGTCATCACCAGCAACGAGATGCCCTCCTGCGGCTGCAGGCGGATGATCAGCTTGTTGCCGATCAGCTGGCGCTGCTCGGGGGCGAAGATGTAATGCGGCGGCGCCTTGAAGTGGATGACGATCTGCGACAGCTTCTGCGGCATGCGCTTGCCGGTCCGCAGATAGAAGGGCACACCCGCCCAGCGCCAGTTGCAGATCTCGGCCCGCAGGGCGACGAAGGTCTCGGTGTCGCTCTGGGTATTGGAGTTTTCCTCCTCCAGATAGCCCGGCACCTGGCGCCCGAGGATGCTGCCGGCCACGTACTGGCCGCGCACCAGCTGCTGACCGAGGTGCTCCGGCGCAATCGGCGCCAGCGCTTTGAGCACCTTGACCTTCTCGTCGCGGATGCTGTCGGCCGAGAGGTCGCTGGGCGGGTCCATGGCGATCAGGCAGAGCAGCTGCAGCAGGTGGTTCTGGATCATGTCGCGCAGCTGGCCGGCCTGGTCGAAGTAGCCCCAGCGGCCCTCGATGCCGACGGTTTCCGCGACGGTGATCTCCACATGGGAAATGTGGTTCTGGTTCCACTGCGTCTCGAACAGGCTGTTGGCAAAGCGCAGGGCGATGAGGTTCTGCACCGTGTCCTTGCCCAGGTAATGATCGATGCGGTAGGTGCGGTCTTCCGGGAAGAAACGCGCCACCGCGTCATTCACCTCGCGGGACGACCCCAGGTCATGGCCGATGGGCTTTTCCAGCACGACGCGGGTGCGTTCGGCCAGCCCCGCCTCCGCCAGCCCGGCGCAGATCGCGCCGTAGACGGAAGCCGGCGTGGCGAAGAAGGCGACGATACGTTCGGCCTGGCCGGCCTTGTCCGCCAGCGCGGCGTAATCCTCGCGGCGGCCGAACTCCATGCTCAGGTAGTCCAGACGGGCCAGGAAACGCTGCAGAACGCTTTCCTCGAGTTCGCGCTCGGCCACATGGCGACGCAGGTGCTCGGCGATCAGCGCCAGATGCGAAGCCGGCTCGCCGCCGTCGCGGGCGAGGCCGAGAATGCGGGTGTCCGCCGGCAGCAGGCCGGCACGGTCGAGCTGATAGAGCGCGGGAAACAGCTTGCGCAAGGCCAGATCACCGAGGGCGCCGAACAGCGCCAGGGTGCAGGGTTCGACAGATAATGGCGTCATGATGTTTGTTCTTCTACTAACACTGCACTATGAATACACGCGAAGCCGCGTTTATTCAAGGATGATGTAGTAATAAAAACAACATTTAGCCAGAAAAGGAGATTCCGGTAGTCGCTCCGCAGCCCGCTCAGTAGCATAGGGCACCTCTGACCCGCCGCATCAGGATCGTCATGGACCGCGTACACAACCTGCTCGAGCAGATCCAGCGTCGCATCGAAGACCTCAACAAGGCCGAGCGCAAGGTGGCCGAAGTCATCCTGCGCAACCCTCAGCAGGCCACCCGCTTCAGCATCGCCGCCCTGGCGCAGACCGCACAGGTCAGCGAGCCGACGGTGAATCGCTTCTGCCGCTCGTTCGGCGTCAGCGGCTACCCGGAACTGAAGATGCAGCTGGCGCAGAGCCTGGCCAGCGGCGCCGCCTATGTCAGCCAGGCGGTAGAGCCCGACGACGGCCCAGCGGAATACACACGCAAGATCTTCGGCTCGGCCATCGCCTCGCTGGACAGCGCCTGCCAGAGCCTCGACCCGCAACTGGTCAGCCGCGCCGTGGACCTGATGATCCAGGCCCGCCAGATCCACTTTTTCGGCCTCGGCGCCTCGGCCTCGGTGGCACTGGATGCGCAGCACAAGTTCTTCCGCTTCAACCTGGCGGTGACCGCCCATTCGGACGTGCTGATGCAGCGCATGCTGGCGTCCGTAGCGCACACGGGCGAGCTGTTCGTGATCATTTCCTACACCGGGCGTACCCGCGAGCTGGTGGAAGTGGCGCGCATCGCGCGCCAGAACGGCGCCTCGGTACTCGGCCTGACCGCCGCCGGCTCGCCGCTGGCCCAGGCCAGCACGCTGAGCCTGAACATTCCACTGCCCGAGGACACCGACATCTACATGCCGATGACCTCGCGCATCATCCAGCTGACGGTGCTCGACGTGCTCGCCACCGGCATGACCCTGCGCCGCGGCGTGGATTTCCAGCCGCACCTGCGCAAGGTGAAGGAAAGCCTCAACGCCAGCCGTTATCCGGCGGACGAGGAGCCGAGCTGACGCCGCCAGCCCGACCGCTCGGGCATCGACAATCCCGAGCGATGATGCGGAGCTCGCAGCCCCTGAAGGAACCACGCACCGCTCCATGATGTTGCTCCAACAACATCATGGATATCGGCCGCGCTAGCCAGGCACGCACGCCAGGGCCTGCTCCAGCGCCACTCCGGCACCTTCGAGCCCCGGATATTCCGCAGTCACCAGCCACACCGGCACGTCGGCGAGATAAGCGCTCATGCAGCCCTTGCTGGCAAAGCCACGGGCGAAGCCGCTGGCGGCGAAGAAATCGGCAAAGCGCGGCACCACACCACCGACGATATACACGCCCGCGCGCGCGCCCAGGGTCAGCACGTTGTTGCCGGCCACGCGACCGAGCCACACGCAGAACTGTTCCAGGGTCGCCGCTGCCAGCGTATCGCCGGCCAGCGCCGCCGCCGTGACCTCGGCCGGCGATGCCAGCCGCGGCGCCTGGTCGTGCAGCAGGCAGAGCGCGCGGTACAGCAGCAGCAGGCCGCCGCCACTGAGCACATCCTCGGCGCGCACATGGCCGAGCCCGGCGAACAGCTGCTGCCACAGCGCCGCCTCGTAGGCATCCGCCAACGGCAGGTCGACATGCCCACCCTCTCCCGGCAGCGCCTGCCAGCCGCCGCCTGCCAGCGGCAGCAGCGTGGCCACACCAAGCCCGGTACCGGGCCCGATCACCAGCGCCGGCGCGCCCGTCTCCGCGGCGCCATTGCAGATGGTGCGCCGCTGCGCTTCGGCGACCCGGGTCATACCCAGCGCCATGGCCGCGAAGTCGTTGATCAGCAGCAGCTCGTCCAGCTGCAGGGCACCACAGAAATCCCTGCGCCCCAACCGCCAGTGGTTGTTGGTGAACACGAACTGCTCGCCCTTGACCGGCCCGGCACAGGCCAGGCAGGCCGCACCGACGCTGCCCGGCGCAAGACCGAGCGACGCTAGGTAGTACTCGACCGCCAGCTCGGGCGTGGCGAAATCCGCCGTCGCCAGCACGCGCACCGCTTCCAGCCGGGCGTTACGCCAGAGCGCGAAGCGCGCATTGGTCCCACCGATGTCACCGACCAGCGCCAGCCTCATCGCAGCACCTCCAGCCCGGCGGTGAACACACTGGCACCCTGTTCCGCCGAGCTGAACGCCGCCCGCATGAAGCCGAACAGCTCGCGGCCGCAACCCTGCACGCCCGTCGCCGACGCCGCTGCCGGCAAGCGATCGGCCAGCTCGGCGGCATCCACCAGCACCTCGAGCACGCCGCCCTGCCCGTCGACGCGCAACAGATCGCCATCGCGCAGCCGCGCCAGCGGCCCGCCATCGATCGCCTCCGGGCATACATGGATCGCCGCCGGCACCTTGCCCGACGCGCCGGACATGCGCCCGTCGGTGACCAGCGCGACCTTGAAGCCGCGGTCCTGCAGCACGCCAAGATAGGGCGTCAGCTTGTGCAGTTCGGGCATGCCATTGGCGCGCGGCCCCTGGAATCGCACCACGGCGACGAAATCACGCTCCAGCTCGCCGGCCTTGAACGCCTCCACCAGCTCCAGCTGATCGGAGAAGATCCGCGCCGGCGCCTCGACCACGCGATGCTCCGGCGCCACGGCGGACACCTTCATCACCCCACGCCCGAGGTTGCCGCTCATCAGCCGCAACCCGCCCTCGACGGAGAACGGCCGCGCCACGGGGCGCAGGATGCTGTCGTCAAGGCTTTGCGCAGCCCCTTCACGCCAGGTCAGCCTGCCATCTTCGAGGAAGGGCTCCTGGGTATAGCGATGCAGGCCTCGCCCCATCACGGTATGCACATCGTCGTGCAGCAGGCCGGCGTCGAGCAGCTCGCGCACCAGCAACGCGACACCGCCAGCGGCATGGAAGTGATTGATGTCCGCCGAGCCATTGGGATAGACGCGGGCCAGCGTCGGCACCACCTCGGAGAGGTCGGCCATGTCCTGCCAGGTCAGCTGAATGCCCGCCGCCTGGGCGATGGCCGGCATGTGCAGGGTGTGGTTGGTCGAGCCGCCGGTGGCATGCAGCGCAACCACGGCGTTGACCAGCACGCGCTCGTCGACCAGCTCGCCGAGGGGCGTGTGGCAGCCCCCTTGAGGCGTGAGCCGCGTGACCTGGCGCGCCGCCTCGATGGTCAGCGCATCGCGCAGCGGCGTCCCCGGATTGACGAAGGACGAGCCCGGCAGGTGCAGCCCCATCACTTCCATCAGCATCTGATTGGTGTTGGCGGTGCCGTAGAAGGTGCAGGTGCCGGGGCTGTGATAGGCCTGCATCTCGGCAGCGAGCAGCTCGTCGCGGCCAGCCTTGCCTTCGGCGTAACGCTGGCGCACCGCGGCCTTGTCCTTGTTGGCCAGGCCGGAGGGCATCGGCCCGGCCGGCACGAACAGCGCCGGCAGATGACCGAAGCGCAGCGCACCGATCAGCAGGCCAGGCACGATCTTGTCGCAGATGCCGAGCAGCAGCGCGGCGTCGAACAGGTTGTGCGACAGCGCCACCGCCGTGCTCATGGCGATCACCTCGCGGCTGGCAATGGCCAGCTCCATGCCAGGCTCGCCCTGGGTCACGCCATCACACATCGCCGGCACGCCGCCGGCCACCTGACCCACCGAACCGATCTCGCGCAGCGCCTGGCGCAGGCGCTCCGGGTACTCCTCGTAGGGCTGGTGCGCCGAGAGCATGTCGTTGTAGGCGGTGACGATGGCCACGTTGGCCGCATCAGGCAGGCGCAGGCGCTGCTTGTCCTTCGCCCCACAGCCGGCGACACCATGGGCGAAATTGGCGCACTGCGCCGCGTTGCGGGCCGGCCCGGCGCTCGCGGCGGCGCGAATCATGGCGAGATAGGCCTCGCGCGTCGGACGGCTGCGCTCGATCAGGCGCTCGGTGACTTCGACGACCCGGGGATGCATGAAACCTCCAAGATTGTAGTTTTTATAACAAACAGGAGCGCATCATAGCCGTACACATCAAGCTTTCGAAGCAATATGTTCGTACTAACAACAAATTTCAGTGCCGCAGCAGCTCGATTTGCCGACGCAACTGGGCGACGTGGGCTTTTTCCGCACGCAACCCCGATGTCAGCTCGGCCTTGTCCTTCTCCAGTCGCACGATCACCTGCCCGAGGCCGTCGAGCAGTTCACGCAACACCGTCAGCTCGCACCGCTGGCTCCTGCGTTCCAGCCACAGCAGCCATAGCAGAACCAGCAGCACCATCACGCTGCACAGCGACCCCCCGATCAGCAGCCAGGCCAGGCTCATCCCATTCATTCCTTCGCTCCTTCCATAACGGCAGAATGCCAATCCAGAGCCGCAACGATATGTAGCCTTATACGACAGGTCGATAATGTTTACTTGAACAGGTAAACAAATGCAGCGGGTTCGCGGTGGCGCAATAGCCATCGCGATCAAGTCTGCGGGGAGCGCTACGCGGGGCGGCTGAGCGACCTGTCGACAAAGCTTACAGGTCGCAAGCAGCTGCCCTATTCGGCCACGTCAACCGCGCGCCGGGAGTCATCGCCGTGGCCAGGGTCGCGGGGCTCCAGCTGCAGAAACAGCGCGGCCGCGAGCATGGCCATGGCACCCACGCAGAGGAAGGTCAGCTGGAAAGCGTGCAGCACCTCGCTGCCCGCCGCACCCTCCACGGTGAAGCCGCCGAGCAGCGCGCCGGCGGTGGCGACACCAAGGCTCATCGACAACTGCACCACCACCGACAGCAGGCTGTTGCCGCTGCTGGCATCGGCATGGCTGAGGCCGATCAGGGTGACCGTGTTCATTGCGGTGAACTGCATGGAGTTGACCATGCCGATCAGCCCGAGATGCACCAGCAGCAGCCAGGTCGGTGTCTGCGTGTCGATGGTCGCCAGGCTGGCGATCAGGCCGCCGAGCAGCAAGGTGTTGCCGATCAGCAGGCGACGATAGCCGAGGCGGTCGATGATCGGCTTGGCCAGGGATTTCACCGCCATCGCCCCCAGGGCCAGCGGAATCATGCTCATGCCCGCCTGAGCCGGCGAATAGCCCAGCGCCACCTGCAGCAACAGCGGCACCAGGAACGGCAGAGCGCCGCCCCCCAGGCGCGCGAACAGGTTGCCGAAGATGCCGACCGCGAAGCTGCGGGTATGGAACAGCGTGGGACTGAACAGCGGCGCATCGATGCGACCGGCGCGCAGCCAGTAGGCAGCCATGCAGGCGGCACCGCCGAACAGCAGCAGCATCACCCGCGCATGCGGCATGTGCATCTCGCCGAGCCCTTCCAGGGCGATGGTGATCAGCACCATCGCGGCACCGAACAGCACGAAACCCAGCGTATCGAAACGCACCCGCTCCGGCCCCTTGAGATCCGGCATGAAGCGCAGCGCGGCGATGCAACCGATCACGCCCACCGGCAGGTTGATCAGGAAGATCCAGTGCCAGGAGGCGTACTCCACCAGCCAGCCACCCAGGGTCGGCCCGAGCAGCGGCCCGACCAGCCCCGGCAACGCGATGAAGGCCATGATCCGCACGAATTCGCTGCGCGGAAAGGCGCGCAGCACCACCAGCCGCCCCACCGGCAGCATCAGCGCCCCGCCCAGCGCCTGCAGCACGCGGGATGCGACGAGCTGGTTGAAGCTGGTGGACAGCGCGCAGAGCAGCGAACCCAGGGAGAACAGCACGATGGCTGCGACAAAGATCCGCCGACTGCCGAAGCGATCGGCAATCCAGCCCGACGCCGGAATCAACAAGGCGACAGTAAGCATGTAGGCGATCACCACACCCTGCATGCGCAGCGGGTTCTCGGCCAGGTCGCGGGCCATGGCCGGCAGCGCGGTATTGAGAATGGTGCCGTCCAGCGTCTGCATGAAGAAGGCGATGGCCACCAGCCACGGCAGAATTCGCGCGGTGCGGGCATCGAGTGCTACGGGCGGTTGCATGAAGTCCCCGGGAACGAAAGGTGCACCATCTTAGAGGATTCCCCCGGCGACGGTTCGCGCCGCCGCGGCTTCGTCAGCGCAGCCGTTCGCTCCACCGGAACGGCGAAGTGCTGCAGCGAGGCTTCGGCACGACCGGAGTCAGTGCCACGACGGCGCTGTGACGACCGGTCGCAGTCAGCCGCCGACGCCCGCCAACAGCGGTCTGCAGCGGCATACGGCTTTGCATACGGGCACCGGTAACAAAATATTTCTTGGGAAATTGACGCGAATCATTATCATTCGGAAGCGCAAGTGCAATCTTCGCCCCGTCCTTTACAGCTTTCCGGAGGCTCCCCAATGCGCATCCCCGCCACGCTCGCCATCACGTCCCTGCTGCTCACCCCGCTCGCCCAGGCGAAGGAATATCCCATCGGCGAACCGCAGCGGTGCGGCGGCATGGAGGTCGGCGCAGTGTACCTGCAACCGGTCGAGATGGACCCGCCGGGCATGATGCGCGCCGCCGCCGAGTCCGACGTGCATCTCGAGGCCGACATCAGCGCCACCGAGGACAACCGCAACGGCTGGCAGGAAGGCAGCTTCGTGCCCTACCTGAGCATCCACTACACGCTGCGCAAGAAGGGCTCCGACGAAGTGGTCGAAGGCGATTTCCATCCGATGGTGGCCAACGACGGCCCGCACTACGGCGACAACGTCAAGCTGCTCGGCCCCGGCAAGTACCAACTGACCTACAAGATCCTGCCGCCGGGCTCCGGCCATGCCATGTTCGGTCGCCACACCGACAAGGAAACCGGCGTCGCGCCCTGGTTCGAAGGCTGCGAGCTGAACTACGAGTTCACCTACGCCGGCATCGGCAAGAAAGGGGGCTACTGATGGGCCGCGCCGGGCGTTCGCTGCTCGGCGTGCTGCCCCTGCTGGCCGGGCTTGCGGGCCCGGTGCAGGCCGCGCTGCCGACCTACGAGCTGACCATCCGTGACGGCCACTTCGAGCCGGCAACCATCGAAGTCCCGGCCCGTCAGCGCTTCAAGATCATCGTGCACAACGCCGGCAGCGGACCGACCGAGTTCGAGAGCACACCGTTGCGCGTCGAGAAGGTGCTGTCACCGGGTGTGACCTCCTTCGTCGTGATCCATCCGTTGAAGCCGGGCCGCTACCCGTTCTTCGACGAATTCCATATGGATCTTCCCGAAGGCGAGATCATCGCCAAGTAGTTTTTCCGAGGAGAACCCCATGGGCCAATCCATGTTCATCGTCTGGCGCGAAAGCGTCGAGGCCCTGCTGGTCATCGGCATCCTGCATGCCTGGCTGCGTCAGCAACCGGGTGCCGGCAACGCCCTGCGCATGCTCTGGGCCGGCGTCGCCGCCGGGCTCGGCCTGGCCGGCGCGCTGGGCTGGGGCGTGCTGCAGGCCGGCGACTGGCTGGCCGGCAGCGGTGGCGAATGGTTCCAGTGCGCGATGCTGCTGGTAGCCAGCCTGCTGATCCTGCACATGGTCGGCTGGATGCACCAGCACGGCCGGACCCTGAAGACCAGCCTGCAGAACAGCGCGGCGGACAAGCTCAGCCAGGGCAGCGGCTTCGGCCTGCTGGTGCTGGCCATGCTCGCCGTTGGGCGCGAAGGCAGCGAGACGGTGGTGTTCCTCTACGGCATCGGCAACCAGCAGCAGGGCCAGGACCTCACCGGCTTCGTCATCGGCGGAGTTCTGGGCTTTGTCCTCGCCCTGCTCAGCTATGCCGCGCTGCAGGCTGGCAGCCGCTACTTCAGCTGGCGGCGTTTCTTCCAGGTCAGCGAGGTGATGTTGCTGCTGCTCGGTGGCGCCCTGCTGATGGCCGCGCTGGATCGCTTCAGCGGCCAGCTGATGGGCATGGATGTACCGGAAGTGTTCTATACGGTGTTCGGCGATCCGCTCTGGGACACCTCCGCCCTGCTGGATGACGGCAGCGCCCTCGGTGGCACCCTGGCCGGCCTCACCGGCTACCGCGCCATGCCGTCACTGGCCGCGGTGGTGATACTCGGCCTGTACTGGCTCGCCGCATGGGCCTGGCTCAAACCCCGGGCCCAGGTGCAGCTCGCTGCGAGGCCGGCGTGATCATCCAGGCGCCGTGGCTGGCGCGACTCGGTGATCTGCTGCGCCAGCATGCGAAGGCCATCCGCACGCTGCAGTGGCTAGTGGTGGGCTTCTACCTGACGCTGCTGGTGATTCCCGCCTTTCTCGACCTGCCGCCGGCCCAGGCCGGCATGCTCGACAACCTGACGGTGCTGGCGCAGTTCATCTTCTGGGGGCTGTGGTGGCCCTTCGTGCTGCTGTCGATGATCTTCTTCGGCCGCCTGTGGTGCGGCGTACTCTGCCCCGAGGGCTCACTCAGCGAGTGGATCAGCTGGCGTGGGCTGAACAAGCGCACGCCGCGCTGGGTGCGCTGGAGCGGCTGGCCGACCATTGCCTTCATCCTCACCACCGTCTATGGCCAGCTGATCAGTGTCTACGACTACGCTCAGGCGGCGCTGCTGATTCTCGGCGGCTCCACCGTCGCGGCGATGCTGGTGGGCTTTCTCTACGGCCGCGGCAAGCGCGTCTGGTGCCGCCATCTGTGCCCGGTCAGCGGCGTGTTCGCCCTGCTCGCCCGGCTGGCGCCGGTGCACTACAAGGTCGATGAGCAGCGCTGGCTGGAAAACCGCGAACCGCACCTGCCGACGCCCAACTGTGCGCCGTTGATCGACATTCGCCGCATGCAGGGCAACGCCGACTGCCATGCCTGCGGCCGCTGCAGCGGACAGCGCGGCGCAGTGCAGCTGAGCGCCCGCTCACCAAACGCTGAAATCCTCATTGTCGGCGGCCAGCGGCAAGGCGAGCACTGGGACAGCACCCTGCTGCTGTTCGGCATGATCGGCCTGGCCATGGGCGCGTTCCAGTGGACGGTCAGCCCCTGGTTCATCGCCCTCAAGCAGGCCGCGGCGGAATGGCTGGTGGATCGCGATATCTTCTGGCCGCTGGAAGCCAACGCGCCCTGGTGGCTGCTGACCCACTATCCGCAGGCCAACGATGCCTTCACCTGGCTCGATGGCGCGGCGATCCTCACCTATATCTTCGGCGCCTCGCTGTTGATTGGCGGCGCACTCTGGCTATTGCTACGTACAGCCGTGCGCGTCATGCGCCGCGGCGACAATGTGTTCCAGCACCTGGCGCTGGCGATGGTGCCGCTGGGCGGCGCCGGGCTGTTTCTCGGCCTCTCGGCGACCACGGTCAAGCTGCTGCGCTACGAGGGCTTTCTGCTGGCCTGGGCACAACCGGCTCGCGCCGCGCTGCTGATCGGCGCCATCGCATGGAGCCTGTATCTGGCCTGGAACGTCATCAGTCGCCACGGCGGCAACGGCCTGCGCCGGCTGCTGGCGTTCGCCTGCGTCAACGCCGGCTGCGCGCTGGTGGGCTATGGCTGGTGGTTGCAGTTCTGGGGTTGGTGAGCCGCCTGCTCATGGTGGACTCAAGCCCACCCGTGTTCCCCTTCTTCACTCCAGCAAGCCCGGCCCCGGGGCCGGGGGCTGCAGGGAGCACCTGCGACTAACCGCGCAACACGAAGGACGGAAACAGCCGATCCAGGCGTTCCCACAGCCGCTGCTGGTCGTAGGGTGCGCGGCTCTCGGCAAGGTTGTCGTCGAGCATGCGCGCGGTGCGCACGCATTGCACGGCGAAGCGTTCGACACCCAGACGGCGCAGGCGCTGGGCCATGTCCCACAAGCTATCGGCATCGAACAGCTGCCAGTGCACGGTGGTCCGGCATTCATGCTCGACACCGCTTTCCAGCAGGTGCTCGAGGCTCCTCCAGTTGGCCTTGCCGCTGCCGTCCACGCCGGTGATCGCCGTGCTCTGCTCGGGCAGCGCCTTGACGTCGAAACCGACCCAGTCCACCAGCGGCAGGATACCGGCGAACAGCTTCGGCTTGATGCCGGCGCTGTGCAGGCCGACCTTGTAGCCCAGCGCCCGCACCTGGGCGATGGCCTCGGGCAGCGCGGTCTGCAGGGTTGGCTCGCCGCCGCTGAACACCACCGCCTCGAGCAGGCCGACGCGTTGCTCGAGGAACGCCAGAATTTCCGACCACGGCCTTTCTTCGTTGCCACAGGCGGGAATCAGCTGCGGGTTGTGGCAGTAGCGACAGCGCCAGCCGCAGCCCTGGCAAAACAGCACGCAGGCCAGATGGTCGGGAAAATCCAGCGTGGTCAGGGGGACCAGCCCCCCGACGCGAAGTGCTGCGGTCACCGCGCCGCCGCTTCAGTGAAGTGCAGGCGCTCGCGATGCTCGGACTGCTTGCCCGGATTGAATGCGGCGACCGGGCGGTGATAGCCCATCACGCGGGTCCAGACTTCGCAACGCTGGCGCTGGTCCTGGGGCAGTTGGTTGGCTTGGGTCATGCTGATGCTCCTTTGCGGGGGGTGAGTATGCGGCGCCGCACCTCATGGCGCGGCGTGACATGGGATCGCAGATCAGACGGCCAGGGCCGCTTCGGCCTGCTGCTTGTGCAGCAGCGCCTCGTCGCATTTCGGGCAGAACTCGTGCTCGCCGGCGAGATAGCCGTGCACCGGACAGATCGAGAAGGTCGGCGTCACCGTCAGGTAGGGCAGGCGGAAGCGCGACAGCGCATTGCGTACCAGCTTCTTGCAGGCTTCGGCCGAGGAAATCTGCTCGGCCATGTACAGGTGCAGCACGGTGCCGCCGGTGTACTTGCACTGCAGTTCGTCCTGCAATGCCAGCGCCTCGAAGGGATCGTCGGTGAAACCCACCGGCAGCTGCGACGAGTTGGTGTAGTACGGCGCCTCGGCCGTACCCGCCTGGAGGATGTCCGGGAAACGCTTGCGGTCTTCCTTGGCGAAGCGATAGGTGGTGCCCTCCGCCGGTGTCGCCTCGAGGTTGTAGAGGTGCCCGGTGTCTTCCTGAAACTGCACCAGCCGCGCCCGCACGTGGTCGAGCACCTCGAGCGCCAGCGCGCGACCGGCTTCGCTGTGCAGCCCCTCGGCGTCATCGGTGAAGTTGCGCAGCATTTCGTGCAGGCCGTTCACGCCGATGGTGGAGAAGTGATTGCGCAGGGTGCCGAGGTAACGCTTGGTGTAGGGGTAGAGCCCGGCATCCATATGCTGCTGGATGACCTTGCGCTTGACCTCCAGGCTCTGCCGCGCCATCTCCAGCAGGCGATCCAGCTGCGCCAGCAGGGCCGCCTTGTCGCCTCGGTAGAGGTAACCCAGCCGCGCACAGTTGATCGTCACCACGCCCAGCGAACCGGTTTGCTCGGCCGAGCCGAACAATCCGCCGCCACGCTTGAGCAGCTCGCGCACGTCCAGCTGCAGGCGGCAGCACATGGAACGCACCTGGTTGGGCTGCATGTCCGAGTTGAGGAAGTTCTGGAAGTACGGCAGCCCGTAGCGCGCGGTCATTTCGAACAGGCGCTCGGCGTTGTCGCTGTCCCAGGGGAAGTCGTGGGTGATGTTGTAGGTCGGGATCGGGAAGGTGAACACCCGGCCGAGGCCGTCGCCGGCCTGCATGACTTCGATGTAGGCGCGGTTGATCAGCTCCATCTCGGCCTGCAGCTCGCCGTAGGCGAAGGGCATTTCCTCGCCGCCGATGTAGGGGATCTGCTCGCGCAGGTCTTCCGGGCAGACCCAGTCGAAGGTCAGGTTGGTGAACGGCGTTTGCGTGCCCCAGCGCGACGGCACGTTGAGGTTGTAGATGAACTCCTGGATCGCCTGCCGCACCTCGTCGTAACCGAGCCGGTCCTTGCGCACGAAGGGCGCAAGGTAGGTATCGAAGCTGCTGAACGCCTGGGCGCCGGCCCATTCGTTCTGCAGCGTGCCGAGGAAGTTGACCATCTGCCCCAGGGCGCTGGACAGGTGCTTCGGCGGGCCCGCCTCGACTCGCCCGGGAATGCCGTTGAAGCCCTCGTTCAACAGCGTGCGCAGCGACCAGCCGGCGCAGTAGCCGGCGAGCATGTCCAGGTCGTGGATATGCAGATCGCCTTCGCGGTGCGCCGTGCCGATCTCCGGGCTGTAGACCTCGTCCAGCCAGTAGTTGGCGGTGACCTTGCCCGACACGTTGAGGATCAACCCACCCAGTGAATAGCCTTGGTTGGCGTTGGCCCGTACGCGCCAATCCTCACGCGAGAGGTATTCGTTCATCGAGGCCGCGACATCCACCACTGCCTTGCGATCACGCCGCAGGCGGGCGTGCCGCTCACGGTAGACGATGTAGGCACGCGCCGTGTCGAAGTGGCCGGCGGCCATCAGCGCACGCTCGACAGCATCCTGCACCTGCTCGACTTCCACTGCCGTGCGGCGGGCCAGTTGTAGCCGCACCGCCTCGGCCAGGGCCTGTGCGACCGCTGCATCGAATTCACCCGTGGCCGCCCCGGCCGCCGCAATGGCGCGCTCGATCTTGGCCAGCTCGAACGCCGCCAAGCGGCCATCGCGCTTGCGCAGCGAGACCGGTTGGTTCACCTCTGCCTGTCTGGGCATCCCCGCCTCCATAACCATATGTAGTGTTATTTTTTCATAAAACCACAATATGGTGTGACTTTAGCGGTGGAACTCCATTGTCGAATTGACCATCGTCAAGCCCGAGCGGCTGGCTGGCGAACGGCATTGACCCTGCGTGACGCGCAGACTTGTCCCTGATCAAGGAACCTCCCGCGGCGGCGCTCCTAGGATGCAGCCAGATAAGACCCGGCCCAGCCCGGGGGAGGAACCATGCTCACCGAAAAGACCCTGGTAGCGGAGCTACGCCGCCATCATCTGTTCAGCCGGCTGCCGGACGCCGCGCTGCAGGAGGTATGCGCTTCGGCCAACCTCAAGCGCCTGCCGGCCGGAGCCTCGCTGTTTCACCAGGGCGACAAGGCCGACCGTTTCTATTTCCTCTTCAGTGGCCAGATCAAGCTGCATCGGGTGGTCTGCGACGGTCAGGAGAAGCTGGTGGAAGTGATGCGCGCCGGCGAGTCGTTCGCCGAGGCGCTGCTGTTCAAGGGCACGCCCTGCTATCCGGTCAGCGCCACCGCCCTCAAGGCCAGCCTGGTGGCAAGCCTGAACGGGCCCCACTACCGACGCATCCTCGAACAGCAGCCGGACATCTGCCTGGACATCCTCGCCACCCTCAGCATCCGTCTGCACCAGCGGATGACCGAGATCGACACCCTGACCCTGGCCAACGCCAGCCATCGGGTGGTGCGCTTTCTCGCGCAGTCGCAGCAGGACGACAGCGGCGTGGTGGTGCTCGATGTGCCGAAACGGCTGATCGCTTCGAAGCTCGGCATCCAGCCGGAAACCTTCTCGCGCATCCTGCATCGACTGATCGACGCCGGAACCATTTCCGTACAGCGTCGGCGCATCGAGATCCTCGACAACCGCAAGCTGGCCGCCTATGACGAATGACCCGCGGCATGTCCGCCCGCCAACCCACACCACTGCCGGGAGCGCGCGATGACCGTCACCCCCATCCCCCTGGTCTATTCCTGTTCCGGCTGCTCGAACGTCGCCCAGCTGGCCAACACCCTGGCCGTGCGTCTCGACCGCGCCGGGCTCGCGGAAATGTCCTGCATCGCCGGCGTCGGCGGCCGCGTCGCGGCGCTGGTGAAGAAGGCCAACTCCGGACGACCGATCCTGGCCATCGACGGATGCCCGATGCACTGCGCCCGCGCCTGCCTGGCACAGCACGGCGTGATGCCCGACGTGCACATCACCCTCAGCAGCTACGGTCTGCGCAAGCGGTATCGGGAAGACTGCAGCGACGAAGAGATCGCGGCGCTGTTCGAGGATATGAAACAGATCATCGCCAGCGACCGCATGCAGATGCGCGCTGTGTGACATCTGCCGAAGCTGACGCTGGCCCGATCAATCCGGGCCAGCGCAACGAGATCACGGTTTGCAGGTGGGCCGAAGCCACCGTTCGTGCCAACGAGCAGAAGCGCCTGTAATTCGCGGCACTCCGGCGTGGCGCCTCGATCAGGCGTTTGCCGCCTGCGCCCGATTGGCCGCGGCCACCTCCTCTCCCGCGCCCTGCAGCAGCTTCCACAGCCAGCTCGGCAGGGTGTCCGGGTCGAGGCTGTCGATCAGGTTCTTGATCGCCAGGCCCAGCTCGGTATCCCCTTCGATGACCAGCCGGCGGCGGAAGAACAGGGTGTCCGGGTCTTCCTGACGGCTGGCCAGCAAGAGGAACTCGCGCCAGTTGCCGCGGATGGTCACCTCGACCGGCGCCTGCGCCGCGATGCGCAGCTTGCCGCGCTCGCAGGTCAGGCACCAGGCGAGCCCCAGATCGGCAACCTCGAGCTTCATCCAATGGCCATCGAGCACATCGAAGGCCCCGTCGTTCAGAGCCTCGGCGAATACCTGATTGAGACTGCGCTCCAACGCCAGGCGCTGGAGCAGGAATGGCGTTTTCGCCGCCAGTGGCAACAGGCGGCCGCTAAGATTCACCAGATGGGCACGCGGATTCAGCATAAACCGGCCTCCTCGGCACCCAGCATGCCCGGCTGGCCATGCCAATAACCATTGCAACCATCCACCGCCAGGGGCGGCAGCGCGCCCTTGCGCACCGCGTCGAAGGCGCCGATCACCTCCTCCATGCCGGCGGCCCGCGGGCTCAGGCGCAGCAGGTCGGCGCCGCTGTCCACCAGCCCCTGATAGTCGGCGAGCAGGTTGCTGACCGAAGCGGACATGGTCTGGATGCCATTGATGGTGAACAGCGCCTCGCCTTCCTGGCTGAGCAGCGGGATGCCCTCGGGGTAGTTCTGGCAGCAGAACTGGCAATCGTCCTTGGGCCGGTTCTCGGCTCGCGCGGTGAAGCAGCGCGCCGAATAGGCCAGTGGCAAGTGCCCGTAGGCGAAGATTTCGATTTCCGGCAGCGCCACGCCCAGTTCCTGCAGTTGCGCGCGGGCGCTCTTGATCAGCTTGCCGGAGGCTTCCACCGGCGGCACCCAGCGGCTCATGCCGCTGGCCACCAGCTCGGCCAGGGCGTGGCCGTTGTAGAGGTTGAGCGCCGGGCCGCCGACGAAGGGCAGCTTGCGCTCGGACATCAGCTGCACTGCGCCCATGTCGTTGGCCTCCACCAGCAGCTCGCCGTTGTCGCACAGGCGGCGCAGGCTGGACAGCTCGGAGGCGGCCTCGACCAGCGTCAGACCGGACAGGACCAGTTGCGCCGACGAGGCTTCGGCCAGGTCGCGGGCCAGCCCCAGCCAGTCGTCGAGCATCATGGCGCGGCGCTTGGAGCACACCGTTTCGCCGAGGTAGATCACGTCCAGTGGCTGTTCCGCCATGTTCGCGTAGAAATCCAGTGTCTGCTGACGATCCCAGTAGAACAGCACCGGGCCGAGAGAGAGTTTCATGCGTGGCTCCTCGTTCATTGCCAGGCTCGGTGGTAGGCACCCAGGGTGGTCTGCGAGCCTTCGGAAAGGCCATCCAGTACCTGCCGCCAGCCGGGTTCGACCGCATAGCGCTGCGGTGCCTTGAGGTAGCTGTCCAGCGCCGCGCGCCAGACCCGGGTGACCTGCTCGACGTAGGCCGGGCTGCGCTGGCGCCCCTCGATCTTCATCGCGGTGACGCCGATGGCGGAAAGCTCCGGGATCAGGTCCAGGGTATTCAGACTGGTTGGTTCCTCCAGCGCATGGAAGCGTTGGCCGTTGACCATGAAGCGACCCTTGCACAGCGTCGGGTAACCGGCCGATTCGCCTGCGGCGTAGCGGTCGATGAGCACGTTGTTCAGGCGCGAGGTCAGCCCCTCAGGCTCCTCGCTCCAGCGCACCGCCTTGGCCGGCGAGCAGACGCCGCAGAGGTTGGGCGACTCGCCGGTGAGATATGAAGACAGATGGCAACGCCCCTCGGCCATGATGCACAGGCTGCCGAAGGCGAACACCTCGATCGGCACCGGACTGCTCGCGGCGACCTGCTTGACCTGCTTGAGCGAGAGCACCCGCGGCAGCACCGCGCGGCTGATGCCGTAGCGCTGCTGATAGAAACCCAGCGCCGCGGCATTGGTGGCCGAGCCCTGTACCGACAGATGCAGCTTGAGCTTGGGGTGGCGCTTGCTGGCATAGCCCAGCACGCCGGGATCGGCGGCGATCAGCGCATCGACGCCCAGGTCGGCCGCCTGATCGACGGCGCGCTGCCAGCGATTCCAACCTTCCGGCTGGGCATAGGTATTGACGGCGATGTACAGCTGCCGCCCCTTTTCACGGATCAGCTGCAGGCCCTTGTCCAGCTGCTTTTCGTCAAGATTGAGGCCGGCGAAATGGCGGGCGTTGGTGTCGTCGCGAAATCCGACGTAGATGGCATCGGCGCCCTGCTGGACGGCGGCCTTGAGCGCGGGCAGGCTTCCTGCCGGGCAGACCAGGTGCATGACAACTCCTAGACATTCGGGTACATGCGCGCCACGCACCGATGGCGTGGCGGTCGTTCGGCTGAACGGAAAACAGCCGGCAGTCTAGGCAGCTGACCAGTGGCCAGCATTGATAGGGGTCAAGATTGACCGGACGTCGCGACTGCGACGAAATGCAGCGAAAAATCCGCGCCGACCGCACGGCCGCCGGCGCAGAGCGGGGCTCTCAGATGCCCTCGTCACCCTCGAATTCCTCGGTGGCGCGGGCGACCATCTGCCGCCAGGCTCCGGACTCTTCGCCGAGCAGGCGCATGGCCTTGAGGCTGGCGGCGAAGGCATCACGGTAATGCAGCGGGTTGTTCTCGCTGGCGGCGCGCTCGGCGAAGGCTTGCGCCTCGTTCAGCAGGGCGTTGAATTCATTGTTGTCCAGGGCCATTGGGCGTTCCTCGAGTGATGACCTGAGGTTAGACCATAGCCGGCCACCGGCGTCCTCGACCGGCCGACAGGCGCTACTTGAGCTTCAGCCGCCGCGCCAGCTTGTGCAGGTTGCTCGGGTCGACATCCAGCAGCCGCGCGGCCTGCGCCCAGTTCTCGCCGGAAGCCTCCAGGGCGTAGACGATGGCCTGGCGCTGCGCCGCGTCCACCGTCTGGCGCAACGGCAGTATCTCGTCGACTGCCACAGGCTGCTCGGCCGGCGCTGGCGCTTCCGTGCCCGCGACATGGCTGTCCAGATCCAGCAGCTCGGGCTCCAGGGTGAGAATCTCG
This sequence comes from Stutzerimonas sp. LR2, assembly GCF_055755175.1. Classification (NCBI taxonomy): domain Bacteria; kingdom Pseudomonadati; phylum Pseudomonadota; class Gammaproteobacteria; order Pseudomonadales; family Pseudomonadaceae; genus Stutzerimonas; species Stutzerimonas sp. LR2. Next base: position 151,580 of record NZ_JBVTRR010000006.1, on the reverse strand, counting down.
CTGCGCGAGGCGCCCCGGCTGAGCAGGCGCAGGGCCGCGCGGCTGACCACGTGCTCCAGTTCGCGCACGTTGCCCGGCCAGGAATAGGCCAGCAGCGCGCGCTCGGCCGCTGGCGACAGGCGCATGCTGCGCAGCCCCAGGCGCGCGCGGTTGAGTTCGAGAAAATGCCCGGCGAGGATCAGTACGTCATTGCCACGCTCGCGCAGCGGCGGGATCGGCGCCGGGTAGACCGACAGCCGGTGATAGAGGTCGGCGCGGAAATGCCCGTCGCGCACACTGTCGCGCAGGTTTCGGTTAGTCGCAGCGATGATGCGCACATCCACCTGCCGCGGCTTGTCCGCGCCCAGGCGCTGGATCTCGCCGTTCTGCAGGGTGCGCAGCAGCTTGGCCTGCACCGTCAGCGGCAGTTCGCCGACCTCATCGAGCAGCAGCGTGCCGCCGTTGGCGGCATCGAACCGCCCCGGACGGTCGGTGGTGGCGCCGGAGAAGGCGCCCTTGACGTGCCCGAACAGCTCGCTCTCGGCCAGCGACTCCGGCAGCGCCGCGCAATTGACGTGCACCAGCGGCTTGTTGCGACGGCGGGAATGCCGATGCAGCCAGCGCGCGAACAACTCCTTGCCGACCCCGGTTTCGCCCAGCAGCAGCACCGGCAGCTCGGAGTCGGCCACCACCTGCAGCTCGCGCAGCAGCTCGCGGATCGCCTCGCTCTGGCCGAGAATCTCACCCTCGCCGTGCTCCACCGAGGACTCCAGCACATCGCTGCGCGCCAGGCGCAGGCCGCGGTTCTCATGTTCCAGACGGGTCACCCGCACGGCGGCCTCGATCACCAGGGTGAAACGCTGCAGGTCGCAGCGGGCCGCATCGTCGAAGGTGCCGGCATGCAAGGCATCGAGGGTCAGCGCGCCCCACAGCTTGCCCTCGACGTAGAGGCTGACGCCCATGCAGTCGTGCACCGGCAGGGGTTCGCCGACATGCGCGTCGAGCAGGCCGTCGTAGGGGTCGGGCAGGCGACTGTCAGGCTCGAACCAGGTCGGCTCGCGTTGCGAGAGGATCGCCGCCAGCCGCGGGTGCTGGGCAACGACGAAGCGCCGGCCGAGCGCCTCCTGTACCAGACCGACCGCCGCCAGCGGACGCAGGCTGTCCTCGTCCAGCCGCAGCAGCACCACTGCGCCGCAGCGAAAATGCTGGTGCAAGGTGTGCACGAGGCGCTGCAGGCGCACGGCGTTGGGCAGTTCGGTGGTCAGGTCGGCGAGTAGGGCATCAGCCATCATGGTTCTAGTTACCCTCAAGGTTTTCCGAACCATAACCTGCACGGGTAATTTTCACCAGCGGCGTGCTGCAGTTGGCGATTTTCGGTGCCTCCAGCGATGGCACGCCTGTTGCGATGGCTCGGTCATCGTCCATCAGGAACGTTGTCATGAGCACAGACCTTATCGACCAGACCCTCGGCAACCTCGCCTGCTCGCTGCCGGGAGCCACCCGCGTCTTCCGCCACTATCGCCTGGACTTCTGCTGCGGCGGCGATCTCTCGCTGGGCGAGGCCGCACGGCGTATCGGCGTCGAGCCCCAGATCATCGCCGAGGCGCTGCTCGCCCTCGAGCCTGAGGAAGCGCAACGGGACTGGCGCAACGTGCCCGCGGGCGAGCTGATCGACTACCTGCTGGCGCGCTTCCACGAACGTCACCGTGACCAGTTCCCCGAGCTGATCCGCCTGGCCAGCCGGGTCGAGCAGGTTCATGGCAGCCGCCCCGAATGTCCCAACGGACTCGCCCAGCACCTGTGGCACATGCAGCAGGAGCTTGAAAGCCACATGCTCAAGGAGGAGCAGGTTCTCTTCCCCATGCTGCAGCGCGGCATGCGTTTCCCGCAGGCCCAGGGGCCGATCTCGGTGATGCGCTACGAGCATCAGGAGCACGGCAACGCGCTGGAACGACTGGCCGCACTGACCAACAACATCACGCCGCCGGCCAACGCCTGCAATACCTGGCGCGCGCTGTACCGCGGGTTGGAGGAAATGCGCAGCGACCTGATGCAGCACATCCACCTGGAGAACAACGTGCTGTTCCGCAACGCCGAAGCGCCGCTCGCGGCCAGCGCAGACGACGCTCAAACCATCGAGGTGCGGCAGCCATGAAACAGTACCTGCAACCGCTCGCCTGGGGCATGGCCATGGCCTCCATCGTCGCCGTGGCCAGCGGCTTCGCGCTCAGCATGGTGGCCAGTACCGCGCAGGCGGCGATGGCCCACGATCATGGCCCGCACGGCCAGGCAATGATCAGCGAGCCCCCGCCAGGTGCGCGCTGGAGCACCGACGAGGCCCTGCGCGAGGGCATGACCCGCATCCACGAAGCGGTCCAGCGCAGCCTGCCGGACACCCCTGGCCAGCCGATCGGTGACGAAGCCGCCGCCGATCTGCAGCGCGACATCGAGGCAGCGACCAGCTACCTCATTGCCAACTGCAAACTGCCGGAAGCCGCCGATGCCGGGCTGCACGGTCTGCTCATCGACCTGCTCAGGGGCGCCGAGGCGTTGTCCGAGGCCGACCAGCGCGAGCAGGGCCTGCAACGCCTCGTCGAGGCGCTGGAGCGCTACCCGCAGCTGTTCGCCGAGCCGCTCTGGCGTGACGGTTTCGTCGCCCGTCTGCACTGATCCCACGCCGCGGCGACACGACCTATTGGCCAGACCTTGACCGTCATCAACGTCTGGCCTGCGCCATCGCCCAGCACTTGCGCTAGGCTGAAGCCCGACGTTTGTTGTTGTTCAATTGAAACAGGACGCCTTGCATGGTGCTTCACCGCGTACACCACCAGATCCTCCGCAGCCATCACCTGTTCGAACCGCTCAACGAAGAGCAGATGGAAGAACTGCTCAATGCCAGCCAACTGCTCAACCTGGACAAGGGCGACAACCTGTTCCATCAGGGCGAGCCGGCACACAACTTCTACTTCGTCATCTCCGGTGCGGTGAAGGTCTACCGCCTGACACCGGACGGCCAGGAAAAGGTCTTCGAGGTGATCGGCAACCGTCAGACCTTCGCCGAAGCCATGATGCTGATGGACACGCCCAACTACGTCGCCTCGGCCCAGGCGGTCTGCCCGTCGCAGGTCTACCGCTTCTCCAACGCTGCCTACATGCGTCTGCTGGAGGCCAACCAGCGACTGACGTTCGCCCTGCTCGGCAAGCTCTGCGTGCGCCTGCACCAGCGCATCAACGAGATCGAGACGCTGTCGCTGAAGAACGCCACTCACCGCGTGGTGCGCTATCTGCTGACGCAACTGGCGCGGGTGAAGGACGACAGCAACAGCTTCGAACTGCCGATGGCCAAGCAGCTGGTGGCCGGGCACCTGTCGATCCAGCCGGAGACGTTCTCACGGATCATCCGCCGACTGATCGACGAGGGCATCATCACCCAGGAAGGTCGGCAGATCGCCATCCTCGATCGCCAGCGGCTCGAGCAGTTCGAGTGAGTTGATCGCCATCAAAGTCGACGGCGCGAGCAGCGTGTCAGGCTTTGCTGGCGAGGAGGAGCACCACATGCCCAAGTGCCTGTACTGCCAGCAAGACAATCCGCCGGGGGACGCCGAATGCAGCAACTGCGGCATGCCCCTGCCGGAACACGCCGATGGCGCCCCGGAACGCCGCCAACGGCGTTTCCTCTGGTTCTGCATCGCCCTCAGCATCTTCTGCGCGGTGATGATCGTCTGGCTGCCGCGTTATCTGTTCTGATCGCCAGGGCGAATCACGCTTAACCGATCCCCACGAACGGTGCGCCGCGGGCGTGAACAGCGCCATCCACCCTGCATGCCACGCCCGCCGCCCGGCCAACGAACCCCGTCGGTCGCAGGAGGGACCGCGCCTCACCGATTTCACGGAATGGCCATCCACCGAGCGGCTGCTCGGTGGACGTGAAAAGCTACATCCACCCTACCGTCCTGCAATACAGAACCGCGGCGGCTGTAGCACACCGCGATATCCGCCATTGCCCGCCTACGGCTGGGTCAGCTGCTTGTACAACTGCGGCAGGCGGAACGGCAGCTGCTGTGGCTCCTTGATCAGGGTGTAGCCGTTGGCGCCGAACATGTACGGCAGGTAGTCGCCGGCTTCGCGGTCGATGGTGATGCAGAACGGCAGCAGCCCCTGCTTGCGCGCCTCCATGACGGCCTGACGGGTATCCTCGACGCCGTAGCGACCTTCATAGAGGTCCAGGTCATTCGGCTTGCCGTCGGTGACCAGCAGCAACAGCTTGCGCCGCTGCTTGCAGGCACCAAGCAGCTCGGTGGCCTGGCGGATGGCCGCTCCCATGCGGGTGTAGTAACCGGGCTTGAGCGCCTGAATGCGCCCGCGGGTCTCGTCGCCGTAGGGCTGGCGGAAGCTCTTCAGCTCCTGCATGCGCACCTGCTGGCGGCGCAGCGAGGAGAAGCCGTACAGCGCAAAGGGATCGCCCACCGCCGACAGCGCCTCGCCGAACAGCAGCAGGCTGTCGGTCACCACGTCGATCACCCGGTGCTCGTTGTCCAGGTGCGCATCGGTGGACATCGACAGGTCGGCCAGCAGCAGACAGGCCAGGTCGCGGCGATTCTGCCGCTGTTCCATGAACAGGCCGCGCTCGGCGCACTGGCCGTTCTGCCGCTCGACGTGAAAATCGAGCCAGGCCTGCATGTCCAGCTCGGAACCCTGGGGTTGCTGGCGCAGCCACTGGCGGTCGTTGCGCAGATGTTCGAACTGCCGGCGCAGGCGCCGCGCCAGGGGCGACAGGTGCAGCGGCAGCGGCTTCGCCTCGGCGCCACGGGGCAGCATCAGCTGCAGGTTGACGAAGTCCTTCTGCAGGCATTGCTTGCGATAATCCCATTCGGGCAGCTTGATGCCCTCACCCAGCGGCACATCGTCGAAGTCCGCGGCCGGCAGGTCCAGGTCCAGCTTCAGGCCGCCGCCCTGACGCATGCGCTGACGCGACAGAGCCAGTTCATCGAGATCCTCGGCGACACGGGCCGCGTCCAGATCCTCGGTATCGTCGCCGCAGCGATCCAGCTCGATGTGCTCGGACCAGCTGAACAGGTTTTCCAGACGAAACAGCAGCAGGCCGCCCTTGCTCGAGCTTTCCTCGACCCGCCGAGCCCGCTTGCGCTGGCGCGACTCGCCACCGGGCGGGGTTTCCAGATTGCCCTCGCCTTCCTCGGCGCGCTGCGCGGCCTGGGGTTCACCGAGGTTGTCCGCCGGATACAGCCACAGCGGCAATGGCCAGGGCGCGCGCTCGCTACGCGGGAACTGGCTGACGCTGCCCGGTTCACGCAGCGCCTGGCACAGCGCGCGTTCCAGTGCGGCCTCGGCCTTGGGCAGCTGGCTCGGGTCCGGGCGCAACTGCAGATGAGCCTCGACCAGGCGCCGGTAACGCGCACGCATGGCCGGGAACTGCTCGAGGATGGCCTGGGTCCAGCGCTGGTTGTCCCGCGCCCAATGGCGCATCTGCCCCGCCTGCGCGGCGAGCAGCGCCAGCCAGCGATACAGGTCCTGGTTCAGCGAGACTTCCGGGTACACCGCCAGGCTCTGTGGCAGCCGCAGGTTGCTGGCGTCGCACCAGGCCACCGGCAGTTGCTTGCAGGTGCCGGCGACCTGCTGCAGCAGGTTGCGCCGCACGAGCATGTCACGCGCGCTGGCGGCCTCGACACCCACACCGCTGGCGCCGCCCATGGCGCGAAACAGCAGCGACAGCGGCCGCTGCATGCTCTCAAGTTCCACCCGTGCCTCGGGAAAGTCCGGGCTGGCGCGACGGGTGATGAAGCGGTGCCAGACACTGCCGACCCACTCTTCCACTTCGATGGTAAAGGCCATGGCGGGTTACTCCGTGCTGGCAGTTGGAACGCAAAACGGCCCGCTATTACCAGCCGGGCCGTCGATGCTCATTGCGAACCGTCTCAGGCCGCGGCGGCTGCCGCTGCTGCGACCGGTACTCGACCGCGCTGGCGGAAGCTGTACAGGTAGCAGACCAGACCGATCAGGAAGAACACCCCGGCGACCAGGCGCAGCCAGAAGAAGATGGCCAGCTGGTCGGCAGTCGCCATGAAGGACATGGCGGCGCCATCGGCAGGGATGCGTTGCAGCCAGACCTGCACCACGCCGGCAGCAGTCAGGAACAGGGTGATGGCGACCATGGACAGGGTCATCAGCCAGAAGCCCCAGACCTCGACGCGCTGTGCCCGTGCATCCGGTGCCTCACCCAGGCCACGCAGACGCGGCATGGCATAGCTGATCATGGTCATCACGATCATCGCGTAGGCGCCGTAGAAGGCCAGGTGGCCATGCGCAGCGGTCAGCTGCGAACCGTGGGTGTAGTAGTTCACCGGGGCCAGGGTGTGCAGGAAGCCCCATACACCGGCGCCGAGGAAGGCGGTCACGGTGGTGCCGATGGCCCACAGCGAGGCGGCCTTGTTCGGGTGTTCGCGGCGACGACGGTTCACCATGTTCAGGGCGAACAGCACCATGGCGAAGAACGGCAGCGGCTCAAGGGCGGAGAAGATCGAGCCCAGCCACAGCCACACGGTCGGTGCGCCGATCCAGAAGAAGTGGTGGCCGGTGCCGATGATGCCGGTGATCAGCGCCATGGCGATGATCACGTAGAGCCACTTCTCGACCACTTCGCGGTCCACGCCGGTGATCTTGATCAGGACGAAGGCCAGCATCGAACCCATGATCAGTTCCCACACGCCTTCCACCCACAGGTGCACGACGAACCACCAGTAGTACTTGTCACGCGCCAGGTTCTCCGGGTTGTAGAAGGAGAACAGGAAGAACACCGCGAGGCCGATCAGACCGGTCATCATCACCGTGCTGACCACGGTCTTGCGCCCCTTGAGCATGGTCATGCCGATGTTGTAGAGGAAGCCCAGCGCCACGATCACGATGCCGATCTTGGTGATCGTCGGCTGCTCCAGGAACTCGCGCCCCATGGTCGGCAGCAGCTCGTTCTTGGTCATTTCCGCCAGGCCCGCATAGGGCACGAACAGGTAACCGAGAATGGTCAGCACGCCGGCGGCGGCGAACACCCAGAACAGGATGATGGCCAGTTTCGGGCTGTGCAGTTCACGGTCCGCTTCCTCGGGGATGAGGTAGTAGGCCGCGCCCATGAAGCCGAACAGCAACCAGACGATCAGCAGGTTGGTGTGCACCATCCGCGCCACGTTGAACGGCAGCAGCGGGAACAGGAAGTCGCCCACCACGTACTGCAGCCCCATGATCAGACCGAAGAGGATCTGACCGACGAACAGGATCAGTGCAAACACGAAGTAGGGTTTGGCGACCGCCTGCGATTGGAATTTGAGATGCGGGTTAATGATGCCCATCTCGTGGCCCTCCTTTGAATTCGGAAACAAAGACGTTCATCACTCAACCTTCCTTGTTTGGCGGCCAGTTGTTGGTGTCGATCTTCGAAGTCCACTTGAGGAACTCCGCCATATCGTCAACTTGCTGCTCGGTCAGATTGAATTGCGGCATCGCGCGGCGGCCGGGGGCGCCGAGTGGCTGAGCCTTCATCCAGGCGTGCAGGAAGGGCTTGAAGGCCTCCTCACCACCCCGGCGGACGAACACGTTGCCCAGCTCCGGCGCGAAGTAGGCGCCTTCACCCAGCAGGCTGTGGCAGCCGATGCAGTTGTTGTTTTCCCAGACCGCCTTGCCGCGAACCACCGCCTCGGTCATCTCCGATGCATTGGTTCGTTCGGGGAAAGTCTGCTCTGTGTGGTAAGTGAGGCCGAGGAATACCAGGAAGAAGAACACGCTTCCTCCGAAGTAAATATTCCTGGCCATCCCTTTGGTGAAGGTCTCGGACATGGTCGCCTCCTCATGGCTTGGCGTGGCCAGTTTAAGAAGGGGGCTATCGAAACCTGCTTGATGGCAATCAAGAAAAACCCGAACGCAACAGTCAGGCTTTCCAGGGGGATCGAAGGGAGGTCGCAAGCCCTTGCGGGGCAAGGGTTCCAGCGCTTTTCAGGCGCGCCCGCCGGGCATCGTGCCGCTGTGCAACGGGCCTGTGCACCCGCTGGCCGGCGCTGCCGGCGAGGGCGAACGGCAGCGCCGACGGGGGCTCAGGCGCGGCGCTGAGCGGCCAGGCGCAGGCCGGTCTTCTTCAGGATGCGACTGGACACCAGCATCTCGTTCGCGCGACAGGCACTGCCGAGCAGCGCGCGGATCTGGTTGCGGTAGGCCTCGATGTCGCTGGCATCGCGCCCGTGCACCATGGCGAACAGGTTGTAAGGCCAGCCCTCGCGGCGTGGCCGTCGATAGCAGTGGCTGACGAAGGGCTGGGCACCGATCAGCGCACCCAGACGGTCGATCTCGGCATCGTCGACATCCCACACGGTCATGCCGTTGTGCCGGTAACCCAGGCGGTAGTGGTTGGGCACAGCGGCGATCCGCCGAATCGCCCCTTCGGCCTGCAGGCGCTGCAGCAGCGCCAGCGTGTCGTCCACCTCGAGCCCCAGCTCGTCGGCGAGCCAGGCCCAGGGATCGGCCACCAGCGGCAGCCCGGCCTCGGTCAGCTCGACCAAGCGACGCACCAGGACTTCATCAGACAGGGAAGTGCAAACCGACATGAAAGGTTTCCTCCTTCGGCAGGTTGAGCACCGTCAGGCCGGTCTGCGCCTCGATGCGAGCGATGGCTTCGGCGATGCCCGCAGGGGTCTCGCAGCCGAGCACGAACCACATGTTCCACGGGTGCTCGCGGCGGTAGTTGTGGGCGACCTCGGGCATCGCCTCGAGCAGCGCGGCGACCTCGTCGAAACGCGCCTCCGGCACCGCCAGCGCGGCCAGGGTGAAGGCGCCACCGAGGCGGTCGACATCGAACATCGGCCCGAATCGGGTCAGCGTGCCATCGTCGAGCAGGGCCTGGACCCGCTGACGCAGCGTTTCAGCCGAGCTGCCCAGCTCTTCGGTCAACGCCTCCCAGGGATGTCGCACCAGCGGCAGACCGTGCTGCAGGCGGTTGACCAGCAGGCGATCGAGCTCATCCATGGGCAACCTCCCGCGGCGGCGGGGCGAAACGCCCACCGCACTGCTTGAAGGCGCGGGTGCTGAACAGCAGCTGGTGTGGCACGCCGCTCAGGCCGTGCTCGGCCAGCAGCTGCTCGATCAGCTGGCAGACCTGTTCGCGCTCGCGCCCATGCACCATGCAGAACAGGTTGTAGGGCCACTGGGGCAGGCGCCGCGGTCGCTGGTAACAGAGATTGACGCCGGCGGCCTGGCCGAGGCGACGGCCGACTTCGTCCACCTGCTCATCGGGGATGTCCATCACCAGCATGGCGTTGGCCCGGAAACCCAGGGCGCGGTGCTTGAGCACCAGGCCGACGCGGCGGAACAGTCCGACCTGTTGCCACTGTTCCACCTGCTCGAGTACCTGCTGCTCGCTGCAGCCGATCTGCTCGGCCAGCTGACGGTACGGTCGGGCCGCCAGCGGCAACCCGGTTTCCAGCAGGCGCCGCAGCTGCAATGCCCGGGGTTCGTCGAGACAAGCGTTCATCGGATGTCTCCCAGCGGGAAGCCCAGGTCGATACGGAAGGCCTGCTGCATCGGCAGATCGAGCGGCACAAGGCCGGTGTCCGCCTCGATCTCGGCGAGCAGGCGGTCGATATGCGCGCGGTCCGGCCCGGTCAGGACGAACCAGAGGTTGTAGCGATGCTCGCGCAGGTAGTTGTGATTGACCTCGGGAAAGGCGTTGATGCGTGCCGCGACCTGCTCCAGGCGCGCCTCGGGCACGGCCAGCGCTACCAGCGTGCTGGCCCCGGCGCGGCTGTGCTCGAACACCGGGCCGATACGCGACAGCCCGCCCGCCGCCTGCAAGCGCTCCAGGCAGGCGAGCACCTCGCCTTCGCTGCAGCCGAGCTCTTCGGCCATGGCGCGGTAGGGTTCGGCGCACAGCGGCATGCCGTGCTGGTAGCGGTCGATCAGGCGGCGGCTGAGCGTGTCGATCTGCATATCACAGCCCCGTCTCGTGGGCACGGCTGCTGAAGAAGATACCGCTCGGGCTGTGCGCCGGCAGCCGCTTGAGCAGCTTCAGGGTGTAGGGGTCCCAGACCTGGACCTCCTCGCCATCGCGCACCGACAGCCAGAGCTGGTCGCCACGGGCGGTGAACTCCATGTGCAGCACCGCCGGACCGGGCTCCAGGGTGGCGACGATCTCGTGGGTCTCGCTGTCGATGACCTGCACCCTGCCGTTGTCCGGATGAGCGAAGTTGACCCAGATCTGCCGTGCGTCCGGCCGAGCCATGACGAAGATCGGCTGGCCGGCGACGTCGATGGCCGCGGTCTGCTGCCACTTCTGCGAATCCATCACCAAGACCCGGTGCTGGCCGACCGCGGGCACGAAGGTCTGGTTGCCGGCCACGGTCCAGCCCTCCAGGTGCGGCATCTTGTATACCGGCAGCTTCTGCTGACCGCGCCCGTAGCCGTCGAGGATGCGCTCCACGCCACGCTCGGGATGCCAGAGATCGATCTTGGCCATGCCGTCCTCGCCGAACAGGCCGGCGATGTAGTAGCGGCCTTCCGGGGTCAGCAGCGCGTCGTAGGGCTGACGGCCGATGCCTTCGAAGCGGGTGATCCGTGGCTGATTGCCCTGGCTGAAATCCAGCAGCCAGGTTTCATCGGTATCGAACAGGCTGTAGATGAAGCGCCGCCCGGGTACGTCGATGACGCCGACCACTCGCGAGTTGCGGCTGCCATCGGCCAGCGGCGTGGCGGGAATGTCGGCGACCAGCTCCAGGGTCTGGGCATCGAACACCTTGACCCCACCCGGCTCGTAGTTGCCGACGGCGATCAGGCTGCCGTCCTGGCTGATGGCGCCACCAATGCTGTTGCCGCCCTGGATCACCCGACGCTCGATGCGCTGGCGCAGCAGGTCGACCTTGCTCAGGCCTCCATCGCGGCCGAAGACGTAGGCATAGCGCTGATCGCGGGAAAAAACCACCGAGGCGTGGGACAGGTCGCCCAGCCCTTCCACGCGCGCCAGCCGGCTCTGGGTGCTGCTTTCGATGATCTGCAGACTGCCGGTGGCGCGTTCCACCACCACGCCCAGGTCGCCGGTGCCGCGCAGGGGTTGCTGGGCACAGGCGGCGAGCAGGCCGGCCGCAGCCAGCAGCAGAAAGGGGCGCATCATGGCTTGGGATATCCTTCGAGGAGCCGGTCGACCAGCCAGGCGATGTCCTGCTCGTCGAGCAGGGCGTTCCAGCCGGGCATGGCGGTGCCGGGGCGGCCGTGGGTCACGGTGGCAATGAGACTGTCGCGGGGTTTGCCGGCCAGCGCATCGCGCGTCAGCGCCGGGCCGAGTCCGCCGGTCATGCGCAGGCCATGGCAGGAGCCACAGTCCTGAAGCAAGAGATGGTCGAGCTTCGCCTGGCGCTCGGCAGAGGGCGCTGCGGCCAGGGCGAGAGGAATCAGGAGAAAGGACGCCAGGGCCAGCCCCAGACGTGAAACGGCGTGTCGGGCAACTGTCATGGCGTCCTCCGGGAGAGCTTACTTGTGGCTCAGAACCCACTCGGCCAGGATCTTGGCCTCTTCTTCGGTGACCGGGTTTGGCGGCATCGGGATCGGACCCCAGACGCCCTGGCTGCCGTTCTTGATGTGGCCGGCCAGCAGGTCGGCGGCGCCGTCCTGACCGTCATACTTGGCGGCGACTTCCTTGAACGCCGGACCGACCAGCTTGGCATCGATGCTGTGGCAGGCCGCGCAGGGCTTGCTCTTGAACAGCGCTTCACCGTCCTGGGCCAGAGCCGGCTGCAGGGCCAGCGCGCCACCCAGGGCGAGCATCGGGATAAGGATTTTCTTCATTAGAACTATTCCTCAAGGCTAAAGGGGTGAACGTTGCCGCCCACCCAAAGGGTGCTCAGCGAAAGACGCACTGAGCAAGTGCACGGTAAATTTACCGCTTGTGCTAGGCAACCTTTTGTCCTTGGTCATTGTTTGTGGGTTCCGGACCTCAAACGGCTGCGTCGCGACCGGTGCGGGCGAGTTCAGAATGAAGGAGCTGCCTCCCGCCTTCCTTGACTGCAATCAACTCGTTCCGCCGGGCTTCCGCCGGCCGTGTCGGCATTGCCAAAGGCACATGAAAAAAGGGCCGGCGCGGTGCCGGCCCCCTGTTGCCCTGACGCCTTACTGCTTGGCGGCGGTGATGTCGCCCTGGGCGTCGATGCCCAGCGTGTAGCCCAGCGAGACATGGTGGAAACGACCGGTGGCGCTGTCGTCGTGGATGGCGAAGCCGAAGTTGTAGAGGTTGCCGGGTGCCAGTGTGACGTCACCCTCGCCGCCGGCGAACTTGCGGGTGAAGACCACCGACCAGGTGTCGCCGTCGAGCTGGCCCTGAGCATCGACCAGCGCCTGGCCGCCCTCCATCACCCGCTCGGTGGCGACATGACCGTCGAAGGCCTTGTTCTCACCGCTGCGCCACTGGTTCAGGTCATAGAAGATCCCGTTGGCCAGCGAGCCGTCCTTGACGTATTTGGTCTTAGTGTCGGCTGCGCCCGGCATGGTCCGCGCGTCGCCATGGCAGCTGCCCCAGCAACCGCCCGCCTCGGCCAGCTGGACCTTGGAACCGCCTTCGAGCATGTAGGCGATCTTCACCGGGTTATCGGCGTCCATCGGCGCCGCGCCGGATGCTGCTGGCTGTTTCCAGGTGAAGCGCAGGTAGAGGTTCTCGCCGTCGTTGGCAGCCTGGACCTTGGCATTGATGAAGGGCGCCTTGCCGGCGATCGGGGCGGGCTCGAGCTTCTGTCCGCTGGCCATCTTGGCGCCCATGTCGCCGGCTTCCTCGGAGTGGCAGCCGGCGCAGGTTTCGCCTTTTTTCAGGGCGCGCGCCCCGCCGTGCTCGGTGCCCTTGGTGATCCACTCCACCGGCGACACACCGGGGTAGAACAGGGTGACGTCGGTCGCGGCCACCGAGCTCCAGTCGGCAGGCGCGGCGGCCATGGCGCTCTGTGCGCCGAAAGCGATCACCGCCCCCACCGCACTGGCCATCAGAGTCTTTTTCATAGTCGGTTCCTCATCATCGATGGTTGGCTGGCCCGCCAGAACCTGGGTCAGTCTTCGTCTTCTTCGGTCATGCCTTCGGGCAGGTGATGCGCGATGCCCTTGTGGCAGGCGATGCAGGTCAGGCTGTCTTCGCGCGCCATCTCGTGCTGCTTGCGCGCGCGCTGCTTCTGCTTGTCGGAGCTCATGCTCTCGAGGCTGTGGCAGTTGCGGCATTCACGGGAATCGGATGCCCGCATCCGCGCCCATTCACGTCGGGCCAGCGTCAGCCGCTTGGCTTCGAACTTCTCCTGGGTGTCGATGGTGCCGACGATCTTGCCCCACAGCTCCTTGGAGGCCTCGACCTTGCGCACCATCTTGTGCGTCCAGTCGCGCGGGACGTGGCAGTCCGGGCAGGTGGCGCGCACGCCGGTGCGGTTGCTGTAGTGGATGGTTTCCTTGTATTCGGGGTAGACGTTGTTGCCCATCTCGTGACAGGAAATGCAGAAGGTTTCGGTGTTGGTCGCTTCCAGCGCGGTGTTGAACCCGCCCCAGAAGACGATGCCGGCAACGATGCCCACTACCAGAATGCCGCCGAGCGAATAGCGCGTGCTCGGCCGCCGCAGCAGTGCCAGGATGCCGCCGCCCTTTTGTTGCTTGTTGCCGTCTTGATCGGTCATGGAATCGGTTCCCTTGCCAGACCCACCACGCCGGGCGTGGTGGGTGTTAACAGGCAATCCTCGGGCGGATTAGTACACGTCGTGCATGGTGTTGAAGACGTTGAACTTGCCGGTCGGCGTGACGATCGCCGGGTCGGTGATCACCTTCTTCAGCTTCAGCGTCTTGTCGTCGTAGATCACGATCGCGGACTGGTCGGTCTTGCCGCCCCAGAGGGAGATCCACACCTCGTCACCCGCCTCGTTGTACTCGGGGTGGGTGGCACGACGGATCGCCTTGCTTTCCGGCAGGCCGGAGTCCTTGGCGACGTCCAGCCGCTTGGGCGCCTTGCTGAGGTCGGCCAGGTCGTAGACGTAGACGGATTCGGCGACTTCCCGCTCGGGGTTCATCGGCGCGTCGGCCCAGAGGTTCTTCGACTTCGGATGGGTCTTGACGAACAGGTTGCCGGCGCCCGGCATCTTCAGCTCCTGCACCACCTTCCAGTTGTGCTCCTTGTACTTGGCGTACTTCGGATCGTCCGATGCGGTGGAGATCAGCGAGACCACGTCGTCACCCAGGTGGCCGGTGGTCCAGACCGGGCCGAACTGCGGGTGGATGAAGTTGGCGCCGCGCCCCGGGTGCGGGATCTTCGCGGTGTCGACCAGCGCGGCCAGCTTGCCGGTCTTGGTATCGACTGCCGCGACCTTGTTGGAGGCGTTGGCGGCGACCATGAAGTAGCGCTTGGAGTAGTCCCAGCCGCCGTCGTGAAGGAACTTGGCCGACTCGATGGTGGTGGTCTTGAGGTTCTTCAGGTCGGTGTAGTCGACGAGGATGATCTGCCCGGTCTCCTTCACGTTGACCACCCACTCCGGCTTGATGTGCGAGGCGACGATGGACGCCACGCGCGGTTCGGGGTGGTATTCGCCGTCGACCGTCTGGCCACGGGTGGAGACGACCTTGATCGGCTCCAGGGTCTCGCCGTCCATGATCGAGTACTGCGGCGGCCAGTAGGTGCCACCGATCAGGTACTTGTCCTCGTAGCCCTTGAACTTGGAGGTGTCCACGGAGCGGGCATCGGAACCCAGGCGCACGGTGGCGACGGTGGTCGGCTCCTCGTACCACATGTCGATGATGGTGGTCAGGCCGTCGCGGCCCACGGTGTAGACATAGCGACCGGAGGCGGACAGGCGCGAGATGTGCACGGCGTAGCCGGTGTCCAGCACCTTCCAGATGGTGTGGGTGTCGCCGTCCACCAGCGCCAGCTTGCCGGCATCGCGCAGGGTGATGGCGAAGACGTTCTTCAGGTTGATCTTGTTCATCTGCTTCTTCGGACGCTGATCAACCGGAACGATGAGTTTCCAGCTGTCCTTCATGTCCTGCAGGGAGAACTCCGGCGGCACATCCGGGGTGTTCTGGATGTAGCGCGCCATCATGTTGATCTCTTCCTTGGTGAGGATGTCGTCGTAGTTGACCATCCCGCCCTCGGTGCCATAGGCAATGATGTTCTCCAGGCGCTTGGTGCCCAGATTGAGGGTGCCGCCCTCGGTCTTCTTGCCGTCCGCATCGGTCTTGGTCCAGTGCGGTTCGAGGTTCTTGCCCGTTGCGCCCTTGCGCAGAACGCCATGGCAACCGGCGCAGCGTTCGAAATAGATCTGCTTGGCCGCCTCTTTCTCTTCGGCGGTCATCTCTGGGGCGGCAGCCTGGGCGACTGCCAGACCTAGCAGCGAAAGGCCGGCGATCACGCCAGCCAGAATAGGTTTACCGACATTGCTCATCCTTCTCTCCTATGGGAGCGCTCAGGCGCGACTCCTGCTAGTTACGGCGGTGTGGCAGTTCCCGGGGACTTCTTCTTTTTGCGATTCGGATGCTATGAGAGCGCGGAAGCGAAGGCGCTTGACGGTAATCAAGAGGCCCCCCGAGATGCCCCAGACGTGACGCCTTGTCGCGGAGATCGCCGCTACAGCTGCGACAAAGCGCCTCGTTTCGCCGCCTGTTCGTCGCAGATCTCGACGCAGACTTGACCGCAATCAAGCTTTGCCGGCGCACGGCTTGAGGGGGTCGCACGGGGCCGGTAGCGTGGCGATGGAAATAACCAACCGCTGTCGTGAGGTACTGCCTGTGAACGCGCCTGAAATCCGAATCGCCGCTGGCACGCCGGACGCGCCTTTCTATCAACCGCTGGGCAACGAGGAGCAGTTGTTCGAGCAGGCCTGGCAGCACGGCATGCCGGTGCTGATCAAGGGCCCGACCGGCTGTGGCAAGACGCGCTTCGTGCAGCACATGGCGCACCGGCTGAATCTGCCGCTGTACACCGTGGCCTGCCATGACGACCTCTCCGCCGCCGACCTGGTCGGCCGCCACCTGATCGGTGCCCAGGGCACCTGGTGGCAGGACGGCCCGCTGACCCGCGCGGTGCGCGAAGGTGGTATCTGCTACCTGGACGAGGTGGTGGAAGCGCGCCAGGACACCGCCGTGGTGCTGCACCCGCTGGCGGACGACCGCCGCGAACTGTTCATCGAGCGCACCGGCGAGGCGCTCAAGGCGCCGCCGGGCTTCATGCTGGTGGTGTCCTACAACCCCGGTTACCAGAACCTGCTCAAGGGCATGAAGCCCAGCACCCGCCAGCGCTTCGTGGCGATGCGCTTCGACTATCCGCCAGCCGCCGAGGAAGAGCGCATCGTCGCCACCGAGGCGCAGGTCGATGCTGCGCTCGCCGCCCAGGTGGTCAAGCTTGGCCAGGCGCTGCGCCGGCTGGAGCAGCACGATCTGGAGGAAGTCGCGTCGACCCGCCTGCTGATCTTCACCGCGCGCATGATCCGCTCCGGCATGACGCCGCGGCAGGCCTGCCTGGCCTGCCTCGCCGAGCCGCTGTCGGATGACCCGCAAACCGTCGCCGCGCTGATGGATGTGGTCGATGTCCACTTCGGCTGACGTGCTCGCCAGCCCCGCCCGGCGCCTACCGGGTGATCTGGCGATGTGGTTTTTCATCCTCGCCGAGCTGACCGTGTTCGCCATTCTGATCCTGGCGTTCGCGGTCACGCAGATGTTCAACCCGCAGCTGTTCGGCGAAAGCCGCGCGGCGCTGGACAGCTCCATCGGCCTGGCACTGACCCTGAGCCTGCTGACCTCGGGCCTGTTCGCCGCACTGGCCGTCGAGCAGGTTCGCCAGGCTCGGCAGGGACGCGCCGCCTTGCTTCTGCTCGCCGCACTGGGCACCTCATGCGTCTACGTGGTGCTCAAGCTCAACGAGTATGGTCATCTGGCAGGGCTCGGCCTGGGGATGGAGCACAACACCTTCTTCACCCTGTACTGGATTCTCACCGGCTTTCATTTCCTCCACGTGCTGCTGGGCATGGTCATCCTCGCCTGGCTGGCCGAACGCTGCCGGCGTCGTGCCTACCGGCCGGACGACCACGGCGGCCTGGAATCCGGGGTGCTCTACTGGCACATGGTGGATCTGGTCTGGGTGCTGCTGTTTCCGCTGGTCTACGTGCTGAACTGACGAGGCAAACATGTCCGCTTCCAAGGTCCTGGTCGCCTGCTGGCTCGGTCTGGCGGTGCTGTCGATATCCACCGTCGTGCTGGGCAATGCCGGTGCCACCCTCGCGCTGGCAGGCGGCGTGCTGCTCGCTGCGTTCGGCAAGGCCTGGCTGATCACCGATGGCTTCATGGAGCTGCGCCACGCACCCTGGCCGTGGCGCCTGCTGCTGCTCGGCTGGCCGCTGGTCATCGCCGTCGGTGTGCTGCTGACTCTGCTCTGACCGACGGCCTGGCCAGGCCGCGCCGGGCACCAAGGCCGCGCGACTTTTATTGTTTCCGATCAAGGCCAGGCCTATCCCACTCGGTGATCCTGCTGCTCAACCAAGGGGCGGCCAGCACGGCGCGCCCGCTGTGACACGCTGCCGAAGCGGAGCCGCCCATGTTGAGAATCAGCCATTACCTGCGCGCCCTGGCCCAGCCGACCACGCCGGTGCTCGGCGCCCGCAGTGTCAGCGGCAAGCGCCCACCCGTGGTGATCTGGAACCTGCTCAGGCGCTGCAACCTGACCTGCAGGCACTGCTATGCAACCTCCGCCGACAGCGAATTCCGCGACGAGCTGGACACCGCCGAGGCGCTCCGCGTGATCGACGATCTGCACGAAGCCGGTGTGCGCGTGCTGATCCTCTCCGGCGGCGAGCCGCTGCTGCGCGGCGACATCTTCCAGCTGGCCGATTACGCTCGCGACAAGGGCTTCTTCGTCGCCCTGTCGACCAACGGCACGCTGATCGACGAAGGCAACATCGCGCGCATCGCCGCGGTCCGGTTCGATTACGTCGGCATCAGCATCGATGGCCTGGAAGCGGTGCATGACGACTGGCGCCAGCTCAAGGGCAGCTTCGCCGCCTCCATGCACGCCATCGACCTGTGTCGCCAGCACGACATCCGCGTCGGCCTGCGCACCACCCTGACACAGAACAACTACCCGCAGCTGCCCGCCCTGCTGGCACTGATGCGTGAGCACGACGTACAGAAGTTCTACCTCTCGCACCTCAACTACAGCGGCCGTGGCAAGCGCAGCCGCAAGGCCGACGCCCATCACCAGATGACCCGCGATGCCATGCGCCAGCTCTTCGAGCAGGCCTGGGACGACGTGCAGCACGGCCGCGAGACCGACTTCGTCAGCGGCAACAACGACGCCGACGCCATCCTCCTGCTGCAGTGGGTCGAGCAGCACCTGCCCGAGCATCGCGAGCGCCTGGAAGGCATGTTGCGGGCCTGGGGCGGCAACGCCTCGGGCAGCGGCATCGCCAACATCGACAACATCGGCGACGTGCACCCGGACACCTACTGGTGGCAGCACACCGTGGGCAACGTGCGCCGCCAGCGTTTCAGCGACATCTGGCTGCACGCGCCGGCCCCACTGCTGCAGGAGCTGCGCCAGCATCCGCGAGCGGTGAATGGCCGCTGTGCCGAATGCCGCTGGCTGTCGATCTGCAACGGCAACACCCGTACCCGCGCCTGGGCGCAGGGCGACCTCTGGGCCGAGGACCCGGGTTGCTACCTCTCCGACGAGGAGATCGGCCTGCCGACGCCCGAGCGCATTCCCAGCATCGCCATTTGATCGAAGCGGCCGCCAAGCGCCGCCCGCACACCGTAGTCCGATGAGCATTCAGGAGCACCGCATGGACCAGCCACTCACACTTCCCGCTTCGCTGAGCGCCGCGTTCGCCCCCGGCGAAGTCGCTCTGGTCGGCGCCGGCCCGGGTGATCCCGGCCTGCTCACCCTGCGTGCCTGGAGCCTGCTGCAACAGGCCGATGCGGTGGTCTACGACCGGCTGGTCAGCGATGCCCTGATGGACCTGCTGCCTGCCGCCTGCAGCCGCCACTATGTCGGCAAGACCAGCGGTTATCACAGCCTGCCGCAACCGGAAATCAATCAGTTGCTCGCCGACCTGGCAAAGCAGAACAAGCGCGTGGTGCGGCTCAAGGGTGGCGACCCGTTCATCTTCGGTCGCGGCGCCGAAGAGCTGGAGTTCCTTCTGCAGCGCGGCATCGACTGCCAGGTGGTGCCGGGCATCACCGCCGCAGCCGGTTGCAGCGCCTATGCTGGCATCCCGCTGACCCATCGCGACCTGGCGCATTCCTGTCAGTTCATCACCGGCCACCTGCAGACCAACGGCGAACTGCACCTGCCGTGGGACTCACTGGCCCAGGGCGGCCAGACCCTGGTGTTCTACATGGGGCTGGCCAGCCTCGGCGAGATCTCGCGCAACCTGATCGCCGCCGGCCTGCCGGTGGATACCCCGGCCGCACTGATCGGCAACGGCACCCGGCCGGACCAGCAGGTGGTGCGCTGCACGCTACGGCAACTGCCGAACATGGCCGACGAGCAGCACCTCACCCCACCGACTCTCACCGTAATCGGCAAGGTGGTGGGCCTGTTCGCCGAGCGCCAGGTCCGCCACCCGGCGCGCCTGCACGGCGACCCGCTCGCCACCGCGGAGGCCTTATGCAACTGATACCCGCCCTGCTGCTGGCCGCCGCGCTGCCGGCCGCCACCTTCGTCGCCCTCGACATGGCCAGTGCTGCCACGCCGGACGACAGCCAGGCCCTGTATGAACAGCACTGCCAGGCCTGCCACGGCGTCAACCGCCTCGGTGGCGCCGGGCCGGCGCTGCTGCCGGAAAGCCTCAGCCGCATCAAACCGGCCGAGGCCCAGGCGGTGATCCGCGACGGCCGCCCGGCGAGCCAGATGGCCGCCTATTCACACGTGCTGAATGACGCGCAGATCACCGGCCTGGTCGATTACCTGTATCAGCCCTCGGCCGTGCCGCCGACTTGGAGCGATGCCGATATCCGGGCCAGCCACCGCATCCTCACCGACGTCGCCACCCTGCCGACGACTCCGCAGCACGGCGCCGATCCGCGCAACCTGTTCGTCGTGGTCGAGGCTGGCAATCATCACGTGCGGGTGCTGGATGGCGATCGATTCGAGGAACTGGCCAACTTCCAGTCGCACTTCGCCCTGCACGGCGGGCCGAAGTTCTCGCCCGATGGCCGCTTCGTCTATTTCGCCTCCCGCGATGGCTGGGTTAGCGTCTACGACCTGCACAACCTGACCATGCTCGCCGAGGTCCGTGCCGGGCTGAACACCCGCAACCTGGCGGTCAGCAACGACGGCCGCTGGGTGCTGGTGGGCAACTACCTGCCGGGCAACCTGGTGCTGCTCGATGCGCGCGACCTGTCGCTGGTCAAGCACATACCCGCCGTAGGCCGGGACGGCACGCCGTCACGGGTCAGCGCCGTGTATACCGCGCCGCCGCGCGACAGCTTCGTGGTCGCGCTGAAGGACGTGAAAGAGGCCTGGGAGTTCTCCTATGCCGGCGAGCCGACCTTCGAACCGCGGCGCATCGAGGCAGCCGACTTCCTCGATGACTTCTCCTTCACACCGGACTACCGCTACCTGCTGGCCACCTCGCGCAAGGCCCACGGTGGCCAGGTGATCGATCTCGACAACGGCCAGGCAGTCACCGACATTCCGCTGCCGGGCATGCCGCACCTGGGCTCGGGCATCTACTGGAAGCGCAACGGCAAATGGGTGTTCGCCACCCCCAACGTCAGCAAGGGACTGATCTCGGTGCTGGATCTGGACACCTGGAAGCTGATCAAGGAGATCCCCACCGAAGGCCCGGGCTTCTTCATGCGCAGCCAGGCCAACTCGCCCTACGCCTGGACCGACGTGTTCTTCGGCCCGAACAACGACGCCGTGCACCTGATCGACAAGCAGACCCTGGAAGTCGCCCACACGCTGCGGCCGATGCCGGGCAAGAACGCCGCCCACGTCGAATTCACCAACGACGGCCGCTACGCCCTGCTCAGCGTCTGGGACACCGACGGTGCACTGATCGTCTACGACGCCAACACGCTGGAGGAGGTCAAACGCATCCCGATGAACAAGCCATCGGGCAAGTACAACGTCGGCAACAAGATCGAATTCGCCGAAGGCACCTCGCATTAGCACCTTGCGGGTCGCCCGCAGAGAACAGCGGGCGACCGATCATCCGCAAGCCAATACAATCCGTGGTTCCAGCACTTTCATTGCACTGAAGGCCGACCATGGACATCGATCTCGCCCGCACCTTTCTCGAGATCATTCGCAGCGGCAGCTTCATCGCCACCGCCGAACGCCTGCACATCACCCAGACGGCGGTGACCGCACGGGTGCACAACCTCGAGGAGCAGCTGGGTTGCCGGCTGTTCGTGCGCAATCGGGCCGGGGCGCGGTTGACCGATGACGGTCAGCGCTTCGTCGCCTATGCCACTCAGCTGGTGCAGACCTGGGAAGCCGCGCGGCGCGACCTGCCGTTGTCGCAGAGCGGTGACAAGCTGCTGACCCTCGGCTCCGAGGTGAGCCTGTGCAACCCGCTGATGCTGGCCTGGGCCCAGCGCCTGCGACAGGGGTTGGCCAGCCATGCGATACGGCTGGAAGTGGCCAGTGGCGAGGAGCTGCAGAAGAAGCTCGACCTGGGCGTGCTGGACGCCGCGCTGGTGCACCAGCCGGAGTACTGGCCGGGCCTGCAGGTCGAGCAGCTGCTGGAAGAAAAGCTGATCCAGGTGGTGCAGACGCAGAACCCGGCGCCCTACCTGTACGTGGACTGGGGGCCGGCGTTTCGCAAGCAGCACAACCAGGCGCTGCCCGAATGCAGTCGCGCGGCGCTGTCGTTCAGTCTCGGGCCGCTGGCCCTGCAATACCTGGTGCAGTGCGGCGGGCGTGGCTATTTCCGCACCCGCGTCGTGCAGCGCTATCTGGACGAGGGAATTCTCAAGCGGGTGGAACAGGCGCCGGAGTTTTCCTACCCGATCTATCTGGTCCATGCCCGAGCCAGCGAGTCGCCGGCCCTGACCAAAGCCATCGAGCTGCTGCGCGAGATCGCCCTGGACGACTACGACTGGTCGCGCTGGTACTACGCGGAGCTATGAGGCGGGACGCGCGCTGGCGTGGATCGAGCGTTCCGGCAGCACTCAGTCCGGCAACTGTTTGAGCCAGTTGCGATACAGCGCGGCGATCAGGTCGGTCTGGGTGATCATGCCCACCAGGCGCTGCTGCGCGTCGACCACCGGCAGGCAATGCAGGCCGCGATCGGAGAGCAGGTAGACCAGCTCGACCATGTGCGTATCCGGCGTCACCGAAACCACCGGCGAACTCATGATGGCGCGCAGCTTGGTGCCGCGCAGGAAGTTCAGCTGACCGAAGCTGAGCCGCCCCGGGCGCGGGTGGAAGTGCTTGAGCAGGTCGACCTGGGTGACGATGCCCACCAGCCGGAGGTCGTCGCCCTGCACCACCGGCAGCGAGCGCAGCCGATGCGCCTGCAGGGTCTGCCAGGCCTGTTCGATGAAGGTGTCCGGCGTGTGCCAATAGAGGTCGCGCGACATCACGTGCGCCGCGGTGACCTCGCCCATGCTGCGCCGCAGGGCGTGCTTCTCGGTCTGTTTGATCAGCCGTTCCAGGTCATCACGGGTGACGTCGACATACTCGCCGAACTCCTGCAGCGCACGATCCACGTCGTCATGGGTGAAGCTCATGCGCTCGCCCGGCGGCAGGTCGCGGGTGTGATGGCTGTTCGCGCGGCTCAGCCGCGGCTTCGGATAGGGATGCCCGGTCAGGTTGTTGTAGACCAGCGCCACCGCCACCAGGAGCGCCGAATAGAACAGCACGGGCCCGACCAGCATGAAACCGAGGTGATGCAGCTCCGGACTGCCGACCGCCGCCACCAGCGCCAGCGCGATGCTCGGCGGGTGCAGGCAGCGCAGGTAGAACAGGCACAGCAGCGACAGGCACGCCGCCAGCGCCAGCGAAGCCACGCTTGGCAGTCCGCTCATACCCAGACTGATGCCGATCAGCGCGGCCAGCAGATTGCCGGCAAGCACCGCCCAGGGCTGGGCGAACGGGCTGGACGAGGCGACGAATATCAGCACCGCCGAGGCGCCGGCCGGGCCCATGATCTGCAGGGTCAGCGAACTGCCGACCAGCAGATAGCCGCTGCAGAACACCAGCGGCATGACGATGGCGACGCCGAGGGCGGCGCGCAGCCACTCCTTCGGCGAGGCATTCAACGGGGCGGGGATGAACGAGCGAATCCAGAGGGCAAAAGAGTCGTGCATTGGTCCTGCTTGTGTCGAAATCGGAAGAGGCCGCCAGCGGGCGGTGGAGCGGTCCGTCCCTGGACCGGTTTTGAGCGAGATCGCCGGTCGGGCGTTCAGCCGGCCAGCAGCGGCGAAGCCTGCGGCGCGCGCTCTTCACGACGACGGCGCACGGTCAGCCTGGTGTTCAACGCCATCAGCAGCATGCCGCTGGCGAAGATGCCGCCGCCGGCCATGCGCACGACGTAGCCGGGGTGGCTGGCCTGCAGCGCCTCGACGAAGGAATAGGTCAGCGTGCCGTCTTCGTTGATTGCGCGCCACATCAGCCCCTGGGTGATGCCGTTGACCCACATCGAGGCGATGTAGAGCAAGGTACCGATGGCGGCCAACCAGAAGGGCGCGTTGATCAGGCCGAAGCTGTGCATCTGCTCGTGCCCCCGCAGCCGCGGAGTCAGGGTGAACTGACGCACCACGCGGTAGTTGTAGGCAGTGGGTTCGGGGCTGTTGTGCAGTTCGCTCATGCTGCTGGGCGGGCGACGCGGGCGCCAGTGAGCGACCGCGAGATTCACCAGCGCTGCGCTGGCGAGAGTCGACGGACCGGCACGCCGCATCCACTCGCCGCTCCTCCTGATTCGTTGAGTCAGGCGCGGCAGATTGCCGCGCGGACGGGATGCGGGCGGCATTGTCGACAATAACTTCAATAATCTCTAACGAATGTTATTGCTCGTTTGATGCAATTATTTTGAACCAAGCACATCGATGCCGCTCGGCTGGCCATCAGGCGGGATGCCTAGCCCCCGGCGCCGCAGTGCTGGATCACCTCTCCGACAATGCGCATCACCTCGAGATTCGCCTCCTCCATCTGCCCGAGATGCTCCAACGCCCGTTCCAGTGCGTCCTTGCCGAATGCCTCCAGTGCGGCCTGGCCCTGATCGTGGACCTGGGTGTGCGGGCGTTCGATCCGGCGGAAATGCTCCAGGCCCTGCAGCTCACGGTTGCCCTGGCCGTAGTACCAGCGCCCGAAGCGGCAGTCACGCTCGCCGGGAAGCTGCGGCGGGTTGTGCCGCTCGTTGCCCAGCAGGTGGTTGTAGACGACGAACTTGAGCGAAAGCTCATCGAGGTTGGCCAGTTCCACCCCGGCGCGCAACGCCGAGGCCGCGGTGCTCTCGCGCATCACCCCGGCCAGCTGGTGCAGTGTGCCCATGGCCTGTACGGCCTGCTGGGTGGTCTGACTGAAGCCGCGGGCCTGGCTGCCCTGCTGGCGGATGTAGTCGTGCACGTTGGCAATCTCGGCCTGCACCTCGTCGATCTTGCGCACGATATCGCCGGTGGCCAGGGCGGTTTTTTCCGCCAGGCTGCGAATCTCCCCGGCAACCACGGCGAAGCCGCGGCCCGCCTCGCCAGCGCGTGCCGCCTCGATCGCCGCATTGAGCGCCAGCAGATTCGTCTGGCTGGCGATACCGCTGATGAGATCGACGATGCCGTTGATCTCCCGCGAACGCTCGGCCAGGGTGTCGACCTTGTGCGAGGCCTGCTCCAGGCCGCTTTCCATCTCGGCGGAACGGCCCTGCAGTTCACCGAAGTGACGCTGGTTGTCCAGCGCCGCCGTCGCGACCCGCTCAGCGCGGGCGCGGTTTTCTTCCAGTTGTCCGCTGAGGTGCTCGAAGGAGTCCCCGAGATGGGCCACCGAGTGGCTGAAGCGAATCAGGTTGGCCGATACGCCGCGGTAATAATCCAGCTGGCGCTGACCGCAGCGATTGGCCTCCTCGGCCGCGGCCAGCGACAGCTCCAGTGCGGCGATGCGCGCCGCCTGGGCGTCGCACCGGGCATGCAGCGCAGCGAGTTCGTCACGCTGGCGTAGCGCGCGCTTGCTTTCGAACCACATCGGTCACCTCCGTCAGCTGATGGTGTAACCGTTGTCCACCACCCAGTCCTGGCCGAACACACCGCGCGCCCCCTGGGACAGCTGGAACAGAATCACGTTGGCCACCGCCGCCGATTCGAGGAAATGCCCCGGCAGCAGGCGCTTGGTGACGCCATCGGCGACCGCTTCGAGCTGGTCGTCGCTGAGCCCCAGCGTGCCCCAGATCGCCGTTGCGGTCGGCCCCGGCGACACCATGTTCAGGCGCACGTCCAGCGGTGCGAATTCCGCCGCCAGGGTGCGCATCTGCGCAGCCAGCGCCGCCTTGCTGGCGATATAGGCGCCAAGGCCGGGGAATGCCGAGCGGATCAGGAAGGTGCCGATGAACACCACCGAGGCGGGCTTGGCCAGCTCGTTGCGCAACGCGGCGAAGGTGTTCAGCGCGCCGGCGCCGTTGACCGCCCACTGCCGGTCGAAGGCAGCCATGTCCAGCCCGTCGGCGAGTTCGGCGATGCCGGCGTTGGGTACCAGGTAATGCACCGTTCCCAGTTGCGCAGCACGGCGGGCCAGCCGCGCCAGGTCGTCGGCCGACGTCACGTCGCCTTGCAGCCACTGCAGCTGTTCGGCATGGGTTTCCAGCATGGTCTCGAGCCCGCCAAGGCTGCGCGACATCGCCAGCACCCGCGCGCCCCGCTGCAGCAAGGCTGCGCACAGGGCCAGACCGATTCCGGAACTGGCACCGGTGACCACGGCCAGGCGATCCTGAAACTCGCTTTTCATCATCATCTCCGAGCTCGACGCACGCCGAGTCACAGGCTGCCTCCCGGAGGCAGCGGGTTTTGGGTTGGCTGTTGGACGGGCAGATGCGCAGCACCTGCTCCGGTTTCAGGTGCCGCTGTTCAGCCCGGGTGGCCATCCACGCGCGGGGCCAGCAGCATCGGCGCGTAGCGCCAGACATAGAGGGCAAAGGCCAGCGCCCAGCAGATCGCCGCCAGCCACAGACCGGTCACCGGCCAGGCGACCGAGAGAAACACCCGCGACGCAGTGCCCAGGTTGAACAGGACGAAGGCCCCGACGATCCCCGCCGGCAGCTGCAAAGGCCGGCCGGTATGGCCGAGGGTCACCCGGGCGATCATCGCCAGGATCAGTCCGCTCATGGAGCCGACCGTCAGTGCGTGCAGCGCCGGGCTGGACTGCGCCAGCAGGCCGAAATGCCAGAGCGCCAGGCCGAAGGTCGCGACCACCATCCAGAGCATCGCCACGTGCAACGACCAGAGCAGGCCGACCTTCCAGATGCCCTTGTCGTACCAGCGCGCCAGGCGCAGCAGGTGGCCGACACCGATGGCGGCAAACAGCAGCCCCAGCAAGGGTTGCGGGCGCATGGCCAGGCCGAAGGCGTGCAGCAGGGCGATCACACCGGTGCCAACCAGCAGGGCGACGTCCAGCCAGACCCAGGGTTTGACCGCCTCGAGCTTGCCCAGCCCACGCTGGGTGAAGAACGGGATCACCCGGCCGCCGATCAGTGCCATCAGCGCTGCGACCAGCCACAGACCGGCCAGCACACCCTGGCGCTGCAGGGCATCGCTGCCTTGCAGCAAGCCGGTGAGCACCAGCAGATCGGCACCGAACATCAGCGCCAGCACCACCACGATCGGGTAGTTGCGCTTCTGCCGCACGGCCCAGAGCATGCGCGCCATCATCCAGGCCAGGGCCAGCAGGAACAGCAGGTCCAGCGGGGCCAGCCACTCGGCCGGCAGGCCGAACAACCAGCCCAGGCGTGCCGCCAGCCAGAGCAGCGCCAACCCCATCAGGCGATTGCCGGACGGCGCGATCTGCCCGGTCCACGTCTGCACGGCGGTGAGCAGAAAACCGGCGACGATGGCCATGGCGAAGCCGAACAGCATCTCGTGGCGGTGCCAGGCCAGCCAGCCGCCAGTGGGCTGGAAGCCCGGCCAATGGCCGGTCCAGGTCGCCACCCAGAGCGGGATCGCCAGCAACGCGTAAACGCTGCCGGCGAGAAAGAACGGGCGAAATGCGAGCCGCCAGATGGGCGCGATACTCAGGGCTTTTCGCCGATCGATAACTTGCACGGAAGGGCCTCCAGACGTTCTGCGCCCGGCTGCGACAACCGCGACGCGCCGGACTCGATGACCGCTCCCGAATCCGGGAGCCAGGATTACTTTCTACAGGGTAGGTGCCCTCGGCAGACTTGATTGCAATCAGCTTTTTCCGAGGGGGGTGGGAAAGTGACGATCGGCGGGCAAGGGCCGCAGTCAGGCGCACCATGGCGGTGCGAAGCGACGCAGCTGATCGTGCGGAGGTAGGTGGCGGCGGGCACGAGGTGCCCGAGGCAGCCCGTCCAGATGCCGTGGCGCGGCCGGACGGGCTGCTTCGGAGATGACGGCTACTTGAGTTCCTGCTTCACCGTTTCGGTATGGGCGGCGGCCTCGCCTTCGCTCACCGATTTGCGGAACCCGCTGATCGCGCTGCCCAGATCGGAGCCCAGGCCACGCAGGCGCTTGGTGCCGAACAGCATGACCACGATCAGAAGAATGATCAGAAGTTGCCAGACGCTGATACCCATCATTGTGTTATCTCGCAAGTGTCGGAAGACTGGTCGTCACTGTCCGGGGCTCAGTGCCCCGCATGCGCGCCGTGTGCATCGTCGGACAGGTGCCCGTGCATGCCGCCATGTTGCATGCTGGCCGCTTCCTGCAGCAGCGCCTGATCGATCTCGTCGAAGCGCAGCACACGGCCGCCGTGCATGCTCGCCAGGGCCTGGGCGTCCTGCTCCTGGGCGAAGCTGGCGAGCGACGCGCCCATGGCGCCCTTGAGCGTCGTGCCTACCACATAGTAGGCGCTGGTTGCGTCGATCAGATGACCGTCGTCCGGATGTTCCCAGACGCTGCGGCCCATGTCGTGCACGTACAGCCGGGCCTCGAGCAGGCGGTTCTCTGGCTGCAGCCACCAGCCCAGCATCTCGGCGGTGGAGCAGAACTTCTTCACCCCGCCCTTCTCCACCGCCTGACCCTTGGGCCCAGGGAAGTCGCTGATGATCATGCCGCAGACATGGCACTCGTCGCTGGCATGGAAGGCCACCGGCTCGAGCGATTGCCGGACCTCCTCCTGCTCGCCGCAGCCGGCCAGGCCGAGGCCCAGCAGCAGAGCGAAGACGGCGCCGGCGCCGATGCGATGCAAAGTGTTCATGGCGTTCTCCTCGATTCGTGAAAGGTCAGGCCAGGCGCCGGCGGAAGATGCCGTAGGCCAGCAGCAGCGAGACACCGACCCAGGCCAGCAGGCACAGCCAGAGCATGGCCGCCGGCACCGGCAGGTCCGCCCCAAGCGACAGCACGCCCATGGCGCTGCCGCTGCCCTCGAAGCCGGACAGGTTGATCAGCCGGTAGATGTCGGTGGGGTTGAGCAGGAGCAGCCAGGGCAGCAGCTCCGGATTGAACTTGCCTTCGCTGAGCACCAGCAGCGCCAGCAGCACCAGGTCGAAGACCAGCACGAAGAGAAACCAGACGCCGAGCGCAAGGCCCGCGGCGCTGGACTTCTCGTTGACCTTGCCGCTGAGCACGTAGGCAAACGCGAGAAACACCCAGCCGAGCAGCGTAGAGGAGATCATGAAGCGACCGAACGCCCAGAGCAGTAGGCCCAGCTCGACGCCGTCCACCAGCAGGGCGATGGCCAGCGCGGCACAGCCGAAGCCGATCAGCACCGCCAGAGCCAGGATCAGCCCGTGGCCGACGAACTTGCCCAGCAGGATCTGCCCGCGGCCCAGCGGGTAGGTCAACAGCAGCATCAGGGTGCCGCCTTCGTCCTCGCCGACGATGGCGTCATAGGCCAGCAGCAGCGCGATCAGCGGCATCAGAAAGGTGGCCAGGCTGGCCAGGCTGGCGATGGTCGCCGGGATCGAGGTGAAGCCCAGCTGCCCGGAGGCCGCGGCGCCGAGCCAGGCGATGCCCACTGCGAGCACGGCGAACAGCAGGCTGATGGCGAGCAGCCAGCGGTTGCGCAGGCCGTCGCTGAGTTCCTTGCGCGCGATGTTCCAGACCTGGTTCATGGCCGACCCTCCTGGGCGCGCACGTCGCCGGCGCGCTCCATGTAGAAACGATAGAGATCCTCCAGCGACGGCTGGTGGATCTCGATGTCCTCCGGCTCCCCCTCGCCCAGCAGCTGACGCAGCAGCACCAGCTTGTGGCCGTTGACCGCCACCACCTCCAGGCTCGACTCGCTGAGGCCGCGGGCGCTGTGCCCGGCAGCGGCCCAGCGCTGCAGCCAGCTGTCACGCTCGCTGATGCCGCTGGCACGGATGCGCACCGGCAGACCGGCCTCGGCACGCAGGTGCGCCAGGCTGCCTGCGGCCTGCAGGCGACCCTTGGCCAGGATCGCCGCACGATTGATGTGGGCCTCGACACCCGGCAGCACATGAGAGCAGAGGATGATGCTGGTGCCGCGCTGGCGCAGGCGGTCGATCAGCAGGTAGAGGTCCTGGGTGGCGATCGGGTCGAGGCCGACGGTGGGCTCGTCGAGCAGCAACAGCTTCGGTTCGCCGAGCAGCGCCTGGGCCAGGCCGAGACGCTGGCGCATGCCCTTGGAATAGGTCTTCACCCGACGGTCGGCAGCATGGGCCAGGCCGACCTGTTCAAGCAGTTCGTCCACCTGGCCGAGCGCCGCCCCCTTGAGCCGGGCGAAGTGACGCAGGGTCTCGCGGCCGCTGAGCTGCGGGTAGAAGGTGACGTTCTCCGGCAGATAGCCGAGCTGACGGCGCACCTGCGGATCGTTCGGTGCGCGGCCGAGCACCTTAACCTGCCCTTCGCTGGGCGCGAGCAGGCCGAGGATCAGTTTCATGCTGGTGGTCTTGCCGGCGCCGTTGTGGCCGAACAGCCCCAGCACCTCGCCTTCGGCAAGGGTCAGGTTCAGATCGTGCAGCACGGTCATGCTGCCGTAACGCTGGCTTACGCCCTGGATCTCGACGGCGTTCATGACGTTGGTTCCTGCTTGGCGGATAGGAGTTTTTCGGTGGGCAGGCGCATCAGCGGATGGCTGTCCTGGACACCCGGCGACTTGATCACCGGGAAGGCGCGCTGCACCCAGCGCAGCACCTCAATGCTCGGGCTGTTCATCAGCAGACGTACCTGCGGATACAGCCAGAGCAGACGGTCCACGTTGTCGTTGGGCTCGTAGGCGACGTCGCCCAGGCCATCGTCGTTGCGATCCCAACCCAGGTAGTCGCTCCAGTAGTTGCCGCGGCCGTCCACCGACCATTCCTGGGTGCGGCTGGCGACGTACTTGACCTGCTGACGGTTGTCGACGAAGGCATTGCCGCTGATGCGGTTGTCCTCGGAGCCGGCGGTGAGGTGGATGCCCAGCGCGCTCTTCTCGAAATGGTTGTTCTCGATGCTGTTGAACAGCGAGTTGTAGATGAACAGCGCCTTGCCCTCGCCACCGCTGATCATGCTGTCGCCAGTCGACCCGCTGCGCACGTCGCTGACGAAGTTGTCGCGGATGGTCGAGTAGGTGATGTAGTTGAGCAGCATGCCGTAGTTCTGGTCCTGCTCGGAGCGGTTGCCGGTGACGATCAGCTTGCGGCTCTGCATCAGCGCATAGCCGGTACGGGTGCGACGGGTGATGTTGTCGATGAGGCTGTTTTCGTTGGCGAACATGTAGTGCACGCCGTAGCGGACATCCTCGATGAGGTTGCCCTCCATGTGGTTGCCATGAGAGGTATCGATGTAGATGCCATCGCGCACGTCGCGGACCTGGTTGCCGAGGATGCGCGCGCCCTTCACCGCGAACAGGTGAATGCCGTTGCCGCGATCCTGCGAGCGCACGCTGGCGTCGCCGTCGATGCGGTTGCCGCTCACCTCGGCCTGCACGGCGCGATCGAGAAACACGCCGAAGCCCGGGCCCTGCATGCGGTTGTTGCGGATGGCCGCACGCTCGGCCTCCGGCAGGATGAACACGGCCGAGTCCATGGCGGTGAGGTCGCGTCCCCAGTTGCGCAGCGTGCAGCCTTCGACCTGCACATCACTGGCGGCGATTGTCAGCACGTTGCCCTGGCCTTGGGCATCGAGCACCGCGCCTGGCTCGCAGATGAGCTGCAGCGACTCGTCGATGCGGAACTGTCCGGCATATTCACCGGCCGGCAAACGCCAGCGCTGTTCGCCCATGGCCTGCAGCGGCAGGTCGCGGATCGGCTGCGGTGCCGCCTGGGCGAGCCCGGCCAGCAGGGCCAGCGCGCATCCGGCGATCAGCTGAAACGAATGAGGCGCCTGATTTCTGAGCACGACGTTTACCTTCTTCAGCGTTCAGGCAGAAATTCTGGACGGGCCCGACCGCAAGGCCGGGCCCGTGACCGGTACAGCGAACCGGCCCCTGGTCAGCGGGGCCGGCCCCGGCATCAGGCCGGTTCGACCAGCATGCGGCCGACCATCTCCATGTGCAGCGCGTGGCAGAACCAGCTGCAGTAGTACCAGTGCAGGCCCGGCTTGTCCGCGACGAAGGTGATCGAGGAGGTCTGCTGCGGGCTGATCTCCATGCTCACGCCGTGGTTGACCATGACGAAGCCGTGGGACACGTCCTCGATCTGGTCGAGGTTGGTGATGGTCACGGTGACCTCGTCGCCCTGCTTGACGGTGAACTCCTGAACACCATAGCTCGGCGCCATGGAGGTCATGTAGACGCGGACCTTGTTGCCGTCGCGGATGACCTTGTTGTCGGTTTCCAGGTTGATGCCGTCCTTCTTCGCCATTTCCACGGTGGGGGCGAAGAACGGGTCGTTGCGGTCCCAGATCTTCTTGGTCTTGATCTGGTCGCGACGAGCCATGATGCAGTCGTGGGGCTCGGCGTAGGTCGGGCCGTCGTGCACCAGCTTCATCACGTCACCGGAGATGTCGATCAGCTGGTCGTTCTCGGGGTGCAGCGGCCCGGTGGGCAGGAAGCGGTCCTTGGAGAACTTGCACAGCGCCACCAGCCACTTGCCGTCGGCTTCGCTGGTTTCGCAGAGCGAGGCATGAATGTGGCCCGGCTGGTAGTGCACATCGAGCTTCTGCTTGATGTACTCGACCTTCTCGCCCTTGTAGGCGCGTACCGCGTCGGCCATGTTCCACTTCACCACCTGGCTGTCGATGAACAGCGTGGTGTAGGCGTTGCCGCGACCGTCGAAGGTGGTGTGCAGCGGGCCGAGGCCCAGTTCCACTTCCGCCGCCACGGTGTCGCGCGGGTCCTTCAGCTTGCCAGCGAACAGGTCGGGCAGCTTGGCGATCTCGATCATGGTCACGGTCGGCGACAGCTTGCCGTTGGCGATGAAGTACTTGCCATCGGACGAGGTGTTGCAGCCGTGTGGGTTCTTCGGCACCGGGATGTAGCGGGTGAACTCGCTGTCCTTGTCGCCCTTCTTGCGGCCGTCGAGCACCGGCACCTTGGAGTCGCCCAGAGTGATGAACTTGCCGGCCTTGACCGCCTTCTCCGCCGCCTCGATGTCGAATACCACGACCCAGTCGCGCTCGTTGCGCATCATGCCGCCCAGGTCGTAGGCCTTTTCCGAGTTGTAGCAGGTGGACGCGGTGAAGCGGCCGGTGTAGTCCATGTCGGTGTTGTCGAGGTTGCCGTCGACGATGATCTGGAACGCCATCTCCATCTTCTCGGCATCGATGACGTTGTACATGGTGTAGCTGTTCTCATCCTGCAGGTCGAAGACCTTGCCGTCGTTCGGGTGCGGGATGACGAATTCGGCGTTGGCGAACACGTACTTGGTGTATGGCACCTTCTGCAGGCGCAGACCGTGGATGGCCTGGCAGTTGGGCACGGTCAGCATCTTGTCGCACTTCATGATGTCCAGGCGGATACGCGCGACGCGGGTGTTGGCCTTGTCGTTGATGAACACGTACTTGCCGTCGTACTTGCCGTCGGTCATGGAGATGTGCGGGTGGTGGCAGTCGCCGTTGAGGAACTTGGCGCTGTCGCCCATGATCGCGCGGCTTTCGTTGGTCAGGCCCCAACCGCTGGCGGAGTCGACGTTGAACACCGGGATGCGCATCAGCTCGCGCATGGACGGAATGCCCAGCACGCGCACCTCGCCCTGGTGGCCGCCGCTCCAGAAACCGTAATAGTCATCCAGCTCGCCGGGCGCGACGTGGATGTTCTGCTGCGCATCCTTGACCGCGGCGGCCCAGGATTCGCGGGTCATCACCGCGCCGCCGAAGGCGGTGGCCGCAACGGCCGCGCCGGTCACCGCACTGGCGCCGAGGAAGTTACGACGGCTGATGCCGCCCTTCTCCAGCACCTCGGGGTTGTTCTTGCTCTTGTCGCTCATGGGGTTTTGCTCCTTTGGGACATCTGCTTCAAACACACTCGATCGAGCACCTCGCCGGGGCGATGGCTCAGGGTTCCACCACTTGCACTACGGGAATCAGCTCGGCGGATGCCGGCGCCTTCTTGTCGCGCTTCTTGCGCTTGTTCTTGTTCACCAGCGGCGGGCACTTGTGCTCGTTGTGGTAGGTCATCTGGCAATCGAGGCAGTAGTGGCACTCGTTGGCATTGATATGGCCGTCGGGATGGATCGCCTGGATCTCGCATTCCTTGGCGCAGAGCTGGCAGGGGCTGCCACACTCCTTGCGGCGCTTGAGCCAGTCGAACAGGCGCAGCTTGGTCGGGATCGCCAGCGCCGCGCCCAGCGGGCAGACGTAACGGCAGTAAACCTTGCGGGTGAAGATGTTGATGACCAGGAGGAACACCGCGTAGGCGACGAACCACCACTGGCGGTCGAACTTGAGGGTGATGGCGGTCTTGAACGGCTCAACCTCGGCGGCCTTCTCGGCCATCATCATCGACTCGAGGGAGATGCCGAACAGCACCAGCAAGACGATGTACTTGATGGCCCAGAGCCGCTCGTGCACCGCGAAGGGCAGCTCGTACTGCGGGATCTTCAGCTTGCGTGCGGCTTCGTTGATCAGCTCCTGCAGCGCGCCGAACGGACACAGCCAGCCGCAGAACACACCGCGGCCCCAGAGCAGGATGGTGGCGGCGGTGAAGGTCCAGATGATGAAGATCACCGGGTCGGAGAGGAACAGCTCCCAGCGGAAGTCCTGGAACAGCGCGTGGACGAAGGTCAGCACGTTGACCACCGACAGCTGCCCCAGCGCATACCAGCCGATGAACACCACGGTGAACACCAGGTAGCTGCGGCGCAGCCAGTGCAGGAAGCGCGGCCGTTGGGTGAAGGTGTCCTGCAGAAAGAGGATCACCGTGAGCAGGCCGAGGGCGGCGAGGATGACGCCGATCTGGAAGCTCTTCTGGTACCAGATGTTGACCCACATCGGCCGGTTGGCTTCCTCGATGGCAGCCAGTTCCTCGGCGGTGGGCTGCGGCCGCTCGATGTAGCCCTCGAGCATCTGGTAGGGCAGTTCGAAGCTGGTGAACACGCCGCTCACCGGGCCGGTCTGGCGGCGCACCAGCAACTCCAGCACCCAGGGCGAGCCCGGATCGAAGCGGGCAGCCTCACGGACGATGAAGATCGCCATCTCGCTGAAGCGCGGCGCGCCGTCGAGGTAGATGTCGTTCAGGCGTTGGAAGTCGAGGTCGCGGAAGCTGATGATGTCGCCGAACTGGCGCAGCTGGACCCGATCGAAAATGCCGCCGCGCACGTAGCCCGACCCCTTGAACGAATACTCGCCGCTGCCCAGCACGGCGATGGCGTGCTCGCCCGGCTTGAGCTCTTCCATCAGGAAGCGGTACTGATTGTCGCCCAGCAGGTTGCGGCCGATGGTCGGCGGGTTCAGGTCCGCGGCGTAGAGGTCGATGAAGGTCTCGTCGGCGGTCTGTGCGGTGGCCTCGTCGATGCCTTCGGCCTCGGTGCCCTTGAAGGCTTCGTCGATCTGCCCGCGAGTCAGGTGCAGGCGCCGGATCGCGCCACTGCCGGTCAGCTCGGTCCAGTTGGCCGGCTGGTAGACGTCCTGCCGCACGCTGGCGATCTTCGGCCGCGCGTTGCCGGCCCCCTCGATCAGGCCCAGCGAGACGGCCACCTCATGGGCGGCGCGCATGACGATCTCGTTGACCACCATCACGGTCACGGTGGCGCCGGTCACGGCATCGATGGTCACCGCGTTGCTGTCGCTGGAGCGACCGACCACCACGCGCTGGTCGGCCCGGATGCCCTGGTACTTGGCGTTGAAGTCGTGCAGTTTCTGTTCGGGAATGCCGATCAGCAGGATCGGCTCATGGTGCTCCAGCACATAGGCGTCGCGGATCACGCCCTGCGGATCGAGCAGCACCTGCATGTTGATCGGCTTGCCGGAGTAGGCCGGGATCTGAGTGACGTTGATGCTCTGGAACGCATAGCCCAGCACCTCGTCACCCTTGCGCAGGGTACGCACCCGGTAGTCACCTTCGGGCTCGGAGACGCTCTGGACATCGGGGAAGAACTGCTCGATGCGCTGTCGCTCGACCTCGTAATCCTTGGCCTGCAGCGGCAGAACGCCAAAGACCAGACTTAGAAGAACGACAAGCCCCTTGACCCAGGTACCCAAGGCACCGGCCAAGGACGGGAACTCGCGGGGAGCCATCACTTCACCTGCTTCCATGTAAACGTGGCTCGCATGGTAGGTGAGCGGTCGCGCGACTCCCCTTGACTGCAATCAAGGACGTCCTGAGGCGCCGGTTTGGCTGTTCCTTCGTTGTCCCATGTCAATAAACCATGGCGTTCAACTGGCGGCGGGGCGATGCCGGGCCCAGGTCAGGCCCCGGAAATGCGAGGCTGCGCGGCCAGCGAGCCGCGCAGAATCGGCGGGCCCGCGCGATCGAGCGATCGTGCGGCGGCGCAGGCGTTTCGCTCAGTGTCGGCCGGGCGGGGTCAGGTAGGCCGCGGTCGCGCCGCGGGTGGTCTCGCTGGCCATGATCTCCATCTTCGCGATGCTGCGCAGATGCACCTGATCCGGCCCGTCGGCGAAGCGCAGCGCACGGCCGCCGGTCCACATATCGGCCAGCGGCGTGTCCGGGGTCAGGCCCATGGCGCCGTAGACCTGGATGGCGCGGTCGACGACATTGGTGTGCATGCGTGGCACCAGCGCCTTGATCATGGCGATCTCCTTGCGCGCGGCCTTGGCGCCGACCTCGTCGATCATCCAGGCGGTCTTGAGCACCAACAGGCGCGCCTGTTCGATCTCGATGCGCGACTCGGCGATCCAGTCGGCGACGTTGGAATACTGCTGCAGGTACTTGCCGAACGTCTTGCGTTCCTGGCAACGCTCGACCATCAGCTCCAGGGCCAGCTCGGCCATGCCGATCGAGCGCATGCAGTGGTGGATGCGCCCCGGCCCGAGGCGTGCCTGGGCCATCATGAAGCCGTCGCCTTCCTTGCCGAGCAGATTGCTCGCCGGCACCCGCACGTTGCGCAGCAGCAGTTCGCTATGGCCTTCCGGCGCGATGTGGTTCATCACCGGAATGTTGCGCAGCAGCTCGACGCCGGGCGTGTCGAACGGCACCAGAATCATGCTCTGCTGCTGATGGGTCTCGGCGTCAGGGTCGGTCTTGCCCATGACGATCAGGAGCCTGCAGTTGGGATGCGAGGCGTTGGTGATGAACCACTTGCGTCCGTTGATCACGTAGTCGTCGCCGTCGCGGCGGATCAGCGTCTGGATGTTGGTGGCGTCGGAAGACGGCACGTCCGGCTCGGTCATGGCGAAGGCCGAGCGGATCTCGCCGTTCAGCAGCGGCTCGAGCCAGCGCTGGCGCTGCTCGGGCGTGGCGAACAGGTGCAGCAGCTCCATGTTGCCGGTGTCCGGCGCGTTGCAGTTGAACACTTCGGAAGCCCAGTGCACGCGCCCCATGATCTCCGCCAGCGGCGCGTACTCCAGGTTGCTCAGCCCGTTACCCGGCTCGTCTTCGCCAAGCGATGGCAGGAACAGGTTCCACAGTCCCTCCTCCCGCGCCAGCGCCTTCAGGTCCTCCATGAACGACACGGGGTACTGGCCGGCAGCGACTTCCGCGTGCCAGGCGCCGATGCGCGGCACGATGTGGTCGTCCATGAAGGCCTGCAGCTGCTGCCGCAGGGCCTCCACACGCGGGCTGTAGGCGAAGTTCATGGCAGACCTCTGCTGACTGGAATGGATGCAGCCACCTTAGTCGCCGATACGGCGAACGCAACGAGACTGCAGCCACTGAATCGGCCCCGATAAGCACCACGAAAAGCGCCGGCAAACTTGACCGGAATCATCACTCCGCGCGGCGGACCTGCTAAGGCGCCGGACGGATGAAAGCGGGCGTCGACTACCAGTGCAGGTAGAACATGCCCTTGGCCAGCAGCACGATGCCGATCATCTGCAGGAAGATCGCCCAGTGCAGCGTCCGGTAGCGCGCCGGCGTCATCCGCCCCTTGCGCAGCAGCACGGCCACCAGGCCGAAGGTGAGAAACACGCCGACCGCCAGCACGATCTTCAGCGTCAGTTGTGTGGCGAAGCTGCTGGCGAACGGATTGGCCAGTGCCTGGCGGTGATACCAGGCCAGGCCGATACCGGCGCCGTAGACGAACAGCACCACCCAGTGCAGCACCACCCGCGAGCGCGCACCTACGGCGCGCGCCACCAGCGGCATGGTCTGCTCGCCGATCTGCTGACGGATACGGCCGAGGATCATCACCTCGAAGAACAGCGTGCCGATGAAAAAGATCGCGGCCAGCAGATGCACCACATGCAGAACGGAATAACTCATCAGTGCCTCCTCGATGACGGTCAGCCGCGATCATCCCCCATCCGACGGCCGGCGGACCAGCCGCCGTGCATCAGCGGGTCGACGCGGTGACCCGCGCGCCATCGCGCTCGATGTGCTGACCCTGCAGAAAGCGGTCATCCGAAGTGCGGATGCGGGCGATGCTGCCATCCTCGCGCTTGACCACATACAGCGTCTGCTCCAGCCCGGCGGCCTGCTGCGTGCCCTGCCCCATCAGATACCCGACCCCGCCACCGATCAGCGCCCCGATTGGGCCGCCCGCTGCGGCCCCGATCATGAAGCCGCTGAGCCCACCGAAGCCGCCACCGACGGCGCGGTCCTTGTGCACTTCCAGAATCTCGTCCGCACTGGCCAGTCCGCTTGCCAGGATTGCCGCTGCCGCCACCAGAACCTTTGCGCTTTTCATGTAATGCTCCTGTCGTGATTGATTTGCCGCCAAGGCTTCACTTCAGAAAGCGTGCCGCTTTTTACTCCTTTTAAATCATAAAGATATGCATTAGATGGTTGTCAAAACCCAATCGCATAGGGTCTTATTTACCCTTTTACCAGTAAAATAAACCACACCTCAGCTAACGAACGGTCTAGGCTGGATTACCGATAACGAGGGAGGTCTGGTGATAATTCAGTGCAAACGCGCCTATGCACCCGCCGAGGTCACGGACGGCCGCCGGATACTGGTCGACCGGCTATGGCCGCGGGGCTGCGATCGTCAAGGGTTGGCGCTAGAAGCCTGGCTGGCGGATCTGGCGCCATCGACCGAGCTGCGCAGGGCGTTCAAGAACGGCACGCTGAACTTCGCCGAGTTCCGCCGGCGCTACCGCAGCGAGCTGGCGGCGCATCCGGAGCACTGGTGGCCACTGCTGGAGATGGCCGAAGGGGGCACCCTGACGCTGGTCTACGCGGCTCGGGATGAGCACCAGAACAACGCACGGGTACTGGCCGAATGGCTGGAGCAGGAGGGTGAGCGGCTGAACCGCCCGAGCTCGCCGGCCTGCATGGCCGGCGAACTCGATCGCGGCCTCAGCGGCGACGATTGACCGTCATCGCGGCGCGAATCAGGTCCGCACCGATTTCGGCCTCGTAGGTTTTCCATACCGGCAGCATCTGCTCGCGCCAGGCCTGGCGTTCTTCCGGCGTGAGGGTGATCAGCTGGCTGCTGCCGCTGGCCAGGATGCGATCGCGGTCGCGCCGATTGACTGCCGCAGCCTCACGATTCACCGCCTGGGTGACCTCGAGAATGATGCCCTCCAGCTCCGAACGCACGGCGAACGGCATGCTCAGCCAGAATTCGTTGTTGGTGATCAGCATGTAGTCGAGCACACCGTGGTTGGTTTCGGTGATGTACGGCTGAACGCTGTGCATGTTCTGGCTGAGGATGTTCGACCAGGGGTTCTCGGCCCCCTGCACCACGCCGCCCTTGAGCGACTCGTAGACCTTGGCGAACGGCAGCACCACCGACTTGGCACCGACCGCCGCGAACTGCGCCTCAAGCACCGGCGAGGGCTGGATACGGAAGGCCAGACCCGCCGCATCGCTCGGCTTGCGCAGCGGCGCCGTGGCTGAGAGCTGCTTCAGGCCGTTGTTCCAGTAGGCCAGGCCGTAGACGCCGTGATCGGCCATGGAGCGCAGCAGCTGGCGCGCGGCCTCGCGCTTCTGGAAACGCTGCAGCGCCTCGGCGTCATCGAACAGGAACGGCAGATCGAACACTTGCAGTTTCTTGGTGTAGGGCGCGAACTTCGACATCGACGGCGCCAGCAGCTGCACCTTGTTGTCGAACAGCGCCTGCATCTCGTCGGCGTCGCCCACCAGCGTCGAGTTCGGATAGACCTCGACCTTCACCTTGCCGGCCATACGCTCCTCGACCAGCTGCTTGAGCAACAACGCCCCCTTGCCCTTGGGGGTGTCGTCCGCCACCACGTGGGCGAACTTAATGACGATCGGCCCGCCTTCGGCAGCCATTACGGGAGCACTCAACCAATACAGGGCTGCGACCAGCGCAGCGACACAAGACTTGTACATCCAACCCCCAATGGGAAAAGCCCGAAGGCGCCTCGTGAGCACCGTCCGAGTGGTTAGTCGATATGGATTGAAAAGGCCCGCTGACGCGCAACGCCAAGGGTCTTTTGCTGAGGTGGCCCGATCGACACGCGTGCCGCGGTCGTCGCTGGCCTTTCTTGGAATGCCGCTGCGGTGAATGCGGCGCGAGAGCCATCCGCAGCTATACGAAAGTCTTAGGGAACGCCGCAGATGGCACAAGGCCAGAAAGTGCGACCAGCTCTCAAAATGGCGTTTTGCTGGCGCATGAAAGCCCGGCGACGAGCCTGATCAGGCTCATCGCAGCGCTCTGGGCTGGGCGGCTCCGGCCGGTGAACCGGAGCCGTGGAGCTCAGCGGCGGTTGACGGTCAGCGCGGCGCGCATGATGTCCGCGCCGATCTGGCTTTCGAACGACTTCCACACCGGCTGCATCTTCGTGCGCCAGGCCTGGCGCTGTTCCGGCGTCAGGGTGACCAGCGTGGCACTGCCGCTGGCGATCAGTTGTTCGCGTTCGCGCTGGTTGATCGCCGCCGCCTCGGCGTTCACCGTCTGGGTGACTTCAAGAACGATGTTCTCCAGCTCCGAGCGCAGCGCGAAGGGAATGCTGGTCCAGAACTCGGAGTTGGCCACCAGCATGTAGTTGAGCACCCCGTGATTGGTCTCGGTAACGTAGCTCGGCTTGCCGGCGGCGCTCTGCCCGCGCAGGTTCGACCAGGGCCCTTCGGTTCCCTGCACCGTGCCGCTCTGCATGGCCTTGGACACCTCGGAGAACGGCAGGCGCACGGCCTTGGCGTCGACCGCGGCGAACTGCGCCTCGAGCACTGGCGAGGGCTGGATACGGAAGGCCAGACCCGCGGCATCGGCCGGGTTGCGCAGCGGCTGGCTGGCGGTCATCTGCTTCAGGCCGTTGTTCCAGTAGGCCAGGCCGTAGATGCCGCGCCCGGCCATCGAACGCAGCAGCTCACGGCTGGCCTCGCGCTTCTGGAAGCGCGCAACCGCGGCGTCGTCATCGAACAGGAAGGGCAGGTCGAATACCTCCAGCTTCGGCGAATACTCGATGAGCTTGGAGAGCGATGGCGCCAGCATCTGCACCTTGTTGTCCAGCAGCGCCTGCATTTCGTCGGCATCGCCGACCAGCGTCGAGTTCGGGTACACCTCGACATCCACCTGACCGGCCAGGCGCTGGCGCACCAGCTTCTGGAAAAGCAGTGCGCCCTTGCCCTTGGGCGTGTCGTCCGCCACCACATGGGCGAACTTGATGACGATGGGCTCGGCGGCTTTCGCGGCCATTGGCGAAAGCATGAGCAACAGCGCCGCACAGGGCGCAACAACCAGAGACTTGAACACGATCTACCCCCACGGGAAATAAGCCCGACACGGCGCCTCGTGAGCACCGTTCGAGTGGTGTTTGCAATTCGATATGGTTCAGCCGGCGCCGGGTGTGGCGAGGCTGGGGTACAGCGAGGGGACCAGTGCACCGCGAGCGGAGCCGCAGGCTGGTCTTTATTGGAATGGCGGTGACCGATCGGTACGGGTTGGACCCGACGGTCACCGAGCCGCGCAGTTTTGGCCATCGACGGCTCTGGCACAAGGGTTGAAGCTCCAACCAGCTCTCAAAACCGCACATTGCATCCATCGGCCGGACCGAACTTTCTCGTCACGCCCCCCTTCTACTGGCAACCACCCGCCACCGGCCAACGCCATGCCCCCCGAGCAAGCGAACCCGCAAACCGCCGTGACCGACTGCCTGATCGTCGGCGGCGGTCCCGCCGGCCTCACCGCCGCGCTGTACCTGGCGCGCTTCCGACGCAGC
Source organism: Stutzerimonas sp. LR2 (assembly GCF_055755175.1). Taxonomy (NCBI): domain Bacteria; kingdom Pseudomonadati; phylum Pseudomonadota; class Gammaproteobacteria; order Pseudomonadales; family Pseudomonadaceae; genus Stutzerimonas; species Stutzerimonas sp. LR2. Next base: position 109,886 of record NZ_JBVTRR010000006.1, on the reverse strand, counting down.
TGTCTGGTGGTCGATGCCGGCAGCAGCCGCGCCGCGTGGATACCGCGGTCGCGCAACTACCCGGGCTTTCCACCGGGCATCAGCGGCAACGACCTGCTGGCCAGGCTGCGCGAACAGGCCGCTGGCTATGGCGCACGCCTGGAGCACGGCCAGGTCGAGCACATCGAGCCGCATGTCGAGGGCTTCAGCGTGCGTTACGGCGAGCGCAGCTGCATCACCCGGCGGATCATCCTCGCCACCGGCATCGAGGACCGGCTGCCGGACATGCCCGACATCGAGCCGGCCATTCACGCCGGCAAGGTGAGGCTGTGCGCGATCTGCGATGGCTATGAGGTCGATGGCGACAACGTTGCGGTCTACGGCGAAGCGGAAAGCGCCATCACCCACGCGGTGTTCCTGCGCACCTTCACCGACCGGGTCACCGTCGTGGTGCACGGCGACCAGGCGGCATGCGAACAGGCCATCGCCCTGGCCGAGCACTACGCCATCCGCGTGATCGGCGACCGGGTCGAGTCCATGCAGCCCTGCGAGAACGGCATCGACCTGCTGACCTGCCGCGGCGAGCGGCACAATTTCGACATCATCTACCCCAGCCTGGGCGCACGCTTTCGCTCGGAGCTGGCGCTGCAGCTGGGTCTGGACTGCGACGAATGCGGCGGTGTGAAGGTGGACCAGCACCTGCAGACCTCGCTGCGCGGCCTCTATGCCATCGGTGACGTGACCCTGGGCCTGAAGCAGATCAGCGTCGCCATCGGCCAGGCCGCGCAGGCCGCGACCGCAGTGCACAACAGCCTGGAGGCCAACCCCTGGGGCGGCTCGCGCCAGGCCGCGGACCAGCCCGGCGCCGCGACCGCCCGGAACGACAACGAAAGCCTTCCCGATCAACCTTGACGGGCGGCCGAGGGTCTAGGCTTATACAAGCCTCGCCTGGAGCCTCCCAATGTCCCTCAGTGTCTTCGACCTGTTCAAGATCGGTATCGGCCCGTCCAGTTCGCACACGGTGGGCCCGATGCGCGCCGCCCTGCGCTTTGCCGAAGGCCTGCGCCGTGACGAGCAGCTGGCAGCGACCCGCACCATCAAGGTCGAGCTGTACGGCTCGCTCGGCGCTACCGGCAAGGGCCACGGCAGCGACAAGGCCGTGCTGCTCGGGCTGGAGGGCGAACATCCCGAATCGGTGGATACCGACAGCATCCCGGCGCGCCTGGCGACGATCCGCGAGCGTGGCGAACTGCGCCTGCTCGGCGAGTACCCGATCCCGTTCGACAGCCGGGCGCAGCTGGCCTTCATCCGCCGGCCGCTGCCCTTCCACCCCAACGGTCTGATCTTCCGCGCCTTCGACGCCGCCGGCCTGCAGCTCTGTAGCCGCGAGTACTACTCGGTGGGAGGCGGATTCGTGGTCGACGAGCAGGCCGCCGGCAGTGATCGCATCGTCGAGGACGCCACCGCGCTGGCCTACCCCTTTCGCAGCGCCGCCGAGCTGCTCGATCACTGCGCTGCCCATGGGCTGTCCATCAGCCAGCTGATGCTCGCCAACGAGGCCGCCTGGCGGCCGGAAGCAGAGACCCGCAGTGGCCTGCTGCGCATCTGGCAGGTCATGCAGGACTGCGTCGAGGCCGGCTGCCGTACCGAAGGCGTGATGCCCGGCGGCCTCAAGGTGCGTCGCCGCGCGGCGGGCCTGTATCGCCAGCTCAGCGAACACCCCGAGGCCAACCTGCGCGATGCGCTCAACGTGCTCGACTGGGTCGATCTCTATGCGCTGGCGGTCAACGAGGAAAACGCCAGCGGCGGGCGCGTGGTCACGGCGCCCACCAATGGCGCGGCGGGCATCATTCCGGCGCTGCTGCATTACTACATGCGCTTCGTCCCGGGTGCGGACGAGGACGGCGTGGTGCGCTTCCTGCTCACCGCCGCCGCCATCGGCATCCTCTACAAGGAGAACGCTTCGATTTCCGGCGCCGAGGTGGGCTGCCAGGGCGAGGTAGGCGTGGCCTGTTCGATGGCTGCCGGCGCCCTGTGCGAAGTGCTCGGCGGCACGCCACAACAGGTCGAGAACGCCGCCGAAATCGGCATGGAACACAACCTCGGGCTGACCTGCGACCCGGTCGGCGGGCTGGTGCAGGTGCCCTGCATCGAGCGCAACGCCATGGGCGCGGTGAAGGCGATCAACGCCGCGCGCATGGCCTTGCGCGGCGATGGCCGACACTTCATCTCGCTGGACAAGGTGATCCGCACCATGCGCCAGACCGGCGCCGACATGAAGAGCAAGTACAAGGAAACCGCCCGCGGCGGTCTGGCGGTGAACATCATCGAGTGCTGAGGACATGGGCCGCGCCACGCGAGCCGGCCGCACAGTAATCGCGTGCGCAAAGCCGTATCATCCGTTCGGCAGCACTGCTCGGCAGCGATGGACTCCCTGCTTCGTTCTGCTGTCTGCCCTTTAATGCCCGGAAGTCCCAATGCACCCGAGGATTCGATGAGTACCAGCCCTGAGCCGTCCGTGCCGAAGAACAGCAACCTGACCCGCAGCACGCTGCAGTTTCCGGTGGTCGGTATCGGCGCCTCGGCGGGCGGCCTCAAGGCGCTTATCACGCTGTTCGAAAGCATGCCGGCCGATTGCGGCATGGCCTTCGTGGTGATCATGCACCTCTCGCCCAAACACGAGAGCAAGGCCGACCAGATCCTGCAGAAGGCGACCCGCATGCCGGTGCTGCAGGTCACCCAGCCGACGCCCATCGAGCGTAACCACATCTACGTGATTCCCCCGGCGCTGGACCTGTCGATGAACGACGGCTACCTGCGCCTGACCGAGCCGCAGCGCGAGCGTGGCGTGCAGGTGGCCATCGACCTGTTCTTCCGCACGCTGGCCGACACCCACCACACCCACGCCATCGGCATCGTGCTTTCCGGCAGCGGTGCCGACGGCTCGGTGGGGCTGTCGCGCATCAAGGAACAGGGCGGCATCACCCTGGCGCAGGAACCCGGTGATTCGGAGTTCGAGTCGATGCCGCGCAGCGCCATCGAAACCGGCATGGTCGACATCGTTCTGCCGGTGGCCGACATCGCGCAGAAGCTGGTCGAACTGCGCCGCAACATGCAGACGCTGCTCGAGCAGTTCCGCCCGGTGCCGGCGCCCGAAGACGGCGAGCACCCCGCGGTCGAGCCGGGCGAGATGTACTACATCCAGGCGCAACCCCAGTCCAAGCCCAACGAGCTGGCGCTGCGCGAGATCCTCGCCGCGCTGCGCACCCGCACCGGCCACGATTTCCGCCATTACAAGCTGGCCACGGTGCTGCGCCGCATCGAACGGCGCATGCAGGTCAATGCCCTGCCCGACATGCCCAGCTATGCCCGGTACCTGCAGGGCAACCCGGAGGAAACCCCGGCACTGCTGGCCGACATGCTGATCGGCGTGACCAACTTCTTCCGCGACCGCGAGGCCTTCGAGGCGCTGGAACGCGACATCATCCCCGTGCTGTTCGAGCAGAAGCTCGCCACCGATGACCGCGCTCTGCGGGTCTGGGCCGCGGCCTGCTCCACCGGCGAGGAAGCCTATTCGCTGGCCATGCTGCTCACCGACCAGGCCGCCCACAGCGGGGTCGACATCCAGACCCAGCTGTTCGCCACCGACATCGACGATCGCGCCCTGGAAACCGCGCGCGCCGGCGTCTACCCCGAGGCCATCGTCACCGACGTCACCCCGGCCCGACTGCGCCAGTACTTCGTCAAGGATCAGAACCAGCTGCGCCTGCAGAAGGAGCTGCGCGAGCGAATCCTCTTCGCCCGTCACAACATCCTGCGCGACCCGCCATTCTCGCGGCTCGACCTGATCTCCTGCCGCAACCTGATGATCTACCTGGACCGCGACATCCAGATCGAAGTGCTGCGCATGTTCCACTTCGCCCTCAACCCCGGTGGCTACCTGTTTCTCGGCAGCTCCGAAACCGCCGACGTCTGCAGCCAGCTGTTCACCGCGGTGGACAAGAAGAACCGCATCTACCGCGCCAAGGAAGTGGGCTCCTCGCTGCGCCGCGCGCCCCTCGGCCCGGTGCACGGCTTCACCCTCAGCACGCCGCCGCGCCCGCCGTTCAGCGAGCCGCACCGGCGCCACCGCAAGTTCTCCTTCGCCGACGTGCACCAGCGCGCGCTCGAGCAGTACGCGCCGCCCAGCGTCATCGTCAACCAGGAGGCGGAGATCGTGCACATGTCCGACCGCGCCGGGAACTTCCTGCGCTATGTCGGTGGCGAGCCCTCATTGAACCTGACCACCCTGGTGCATCCCCAGTTGCGCCTCGAACTGCGCACCGCGCTGTACCAGGCCGCCCACACCGGCAAGAGCGTCGAGGCTCGGCGCGTGCGTCTGGAGCGCGACGGCCGCAGCTACTATGTGAACATGGTGGTGCGCCCGTTCCGCGACAACGAGGCAGGCAGCGACTACATGCTGGTGCTGTTCGACGAAGTGGAAGCCTGCATGGACAGCAGCACACTGGAGGATCCGGACACCAAGGACAGCGTGCTGACCCAGCTCGAGGCGGAACTGCAGCACACCAAGGAGCGCCTGCAGATCACCATGGAGCACTCGGAAACCTCCACCGAGGAACTGCGCGCCTCCAACGAGGAGCTGCAGGCGATCAACGAGGAATTGCGCTCGGCCACCGAGGAGCTGGAAACCAGCAAGGAAGAGCTGCAGTCGATCAACGAAGAACTCACCACCGTCAACTACGAGCTCAAGAGCAAGGTCGACGAGACCAGCAAGATCAACGACGACCTGCAGAACCTGATCTCCTCCACCGACATCGCCACGGTCTTCGTCGACCGCAAGATGCGCATCAAGTGGTTCACCCCGCGTGCCAGGGACATCTTCAACGTGATCGGCAACGATGCCGGCCGTTCGCTGTTCGACATCACCCATCGGCTGGACTACCCGCTGCTGGCCAAGGACGCCGCCGAAGCCTTCGAAGAGCTGCACCTGGTCGAGCGCGAGGTGCGCGACCGCGAGGGCCAGCACTGGTACCTGGCGCGCTTCCTGCCCTATCGCACGCTGGACGACCGCATCGAAGGCGCCGTGCTGACCTTCATCGACATCAGCGACCGCCGCCGGGCCGAGGAAGAGCTACGCGCCGGCGAAGCCCACCTCAAGCTGCTGGCGCAGAGCACCAAGGGCTACGCCATCATCACCCTGGACTGTGACGGCCTGATCACCACCTGGAACTGCGGTGCCGAGCTGATCCTGGGTTACCGCGAAACCGAAGTGCTCGGCCAGACGGTGGACATCATCTACACCGAGCAGGATCGCCAGGCCGGTGTTCCGGAAGCCGAACGCCAGCGCGCACTGCAACATGGCCAGGCCACGGACGAGCGCTGGCACGCCCGCCGCGATGGCAGTCGGTGCTTCCTCAGCGGCCTGCTCAATCCACTGGTGGATGGTACGGGCAAGGTCATCGGCTTCGCCAAGATCGCCCGCGACCTCACCGAGGAACGCCAGCGCAGCTCCGAACAGCAGAACGAACTGGAGAGTGTGCAAGCGGCCAACCTGCAGAAGGACCAGTTCTTCGCCGTACTCTCCCACGAGCTGAAGCACCCGTTGAACCTCATCCAGCTCAACACCGACCTGGTCGCCCGCTCTCAGGCGGTGAAGAACAACCCGAGCCTGCACAAGGCGACGCAGTCGATCCAGAACGCGGTGCGCAGCCAGTCGAGGATCATCGACGACCTGATGGATGTCTCGCGCATCCGCACCGGCAAGCTCAAGCTGCACTTCGCCACGCTGCGCTATCAGGACGTGCTGCGCGGCATCGAAGCGGTGTTCGCGCCGCTGGCACAGAGCGAGAACATCAGCTTCGAGAGCTTCAAGCCGGACGCCCCCATCTACATCCAGGCCGACCCGACACGCCTGGACCAGATCATCTGGAACCTGCTGAACAACGCCTGGAAGTTCTCCAAGGGTGGCGAACGCATCTGCATGCAACTCGAGCGCGAGGGCGACCAGGCCCGGCTCGACGTCATCGACACCGGCGAAGGCATCAGCGCCGACTTTCTGCCCAAGGTCTTCGATATGTTTGGCCAGGCCGAGATGCAGCATGCGCAGCGTGCCAAGCACGGGCTGGGCATTGGCCTGGCGCTGGTCAAGCAGCTGGTCGAGGCGCACAACGGGCGCATCGAGGCCTATTCGGAAGGCATCGGCCGCGGCGCGCGCTTCAGCGTCTGGCTGCCGGTGCATCTGCAGACCGAACTCGAACTCAGCGACCTGGCCAATGCCGATGACGCCGGTGGGCTCAGGGGCATCCGCATCCTGCTGGTGGACGACTCGCCGGACATCCTCGAAACCATGTGCGAGCTGCTGCAAAGCGAGGGCGCCGAGGTCACCACTGCCGACGGCGGTGCGCGGGCCATCGAGCTGGCCGAGCAGACGCCGTTCGATGTGATCGTCTCCGACATCGGCATGCCGGAGATCGACGGCCACAAGATGATGGCCATCATCCGCCAGCAGGGCGCCAATCGGGACACCCCGAGCATCGCCCTGACCGGCTACGGCACCTTGCGCGACGTGGAAAAGGCCATGGCCGCGGGCTTCACCCTGCACCTGCGCAAACCCATCGACCTGCAGGCGCTGATCGACGCGGTGAGCCAGGCGGTGCACTGACTGCCACGCTCGGTAGCAGGTTGATGGCTCGCGGACGTTCATGCTCCCGCCGAGCATGAAGCGCTCTGCGCGGCCGCCAGCAGGCCTCAGCCGTCGGCCCTGCCCACGCCATGCTCGCGCAGCTTGTTGGCGATGGTGGTATGCGACACGCCAAGGCGCTTGCCCAGCTGACGGCTGCTCGGAAACTGCTTGTACAGCCCCTCCAGCACGGCCTTCTCGAAGCGCCCGACGATGCTGGCCAGGTCGCCCTCCAGCGAAAAATCACCCAGTGGCTGCGCCGCGCCGTAGCCCGGCAGACGGATGTGCTCGGACTTGATGATGCCGCCCTCGCACAGCGAAACCGCCTGGAACAGGGTGTTCTCCAGCTGCCGCACGTTGCCCGGCCAGTGATAGCCGGCCAGGCGCTCCAGCGCCTGCGGCGAGAGCGTCGGCAGCGCACAGCCGATCTGCCGGCTGGCCTGATCGATGAAGTGCAGCGCCAGCGGCTGCAGTCCGTCCAGACAATCGCGCAGCGGCGGAATGTGCAGCGACAACACGTTGAGCCGGTGATACAGGTCCTGGCGAAATTCACCCTTGGCGCAGAGCTCGGACAGGTCCACCTGGGTCGCGCAGATCACCCGCACATCCAGATAGACCTCTTCGTCGCTGCCGACCCGGCGGAAGCCGCCGTCCTGCAGGAAGCGCAGCAGCTTGGCCTGCAGCCGCGGGCTCATCTCGCCGACGCCATCGAGAAACAGCGTACCGCCTGCGGTCAGCTCCAGCAGGCCGAGCTTGCCTTCCGGCCGCGCGCCCTCGAAGGCGCCGGGGCCGTAGCCGAACAGCTCGGTCTCGGCCATCGACTCCGGCAGGCCGGCGCAGTTGAGCGCCATGAAGGGTGACTGCCCACGCGGGCTCGACAGGTGACAGGCGCGCGCCAGCAGTTCCTTGCCGGTGCCGGTCTCGCCCTCGATCAGCAGCGGCGCATCCAGCGGTGCCATGCGCCGCGCCTCGCGCACCACCGCGGCCATCACTTTCGAGCTCTGGAAGATGCTGTCGAAGCCGCGCAGCTCCTGCTTGCGCACCTGGTAGATGCGTTCACCGACCCGGTCGGCGCGATGCAGGGTCAGCACCGCGCCGGCCAGCGCCTCGCTGTCGTCGTGTTCGGATTGCAGCGGGGCGATGTCGGCGAGGAACACATCGCCCTTGATTTTCACCCGCAGCCCGTTGATCCGCGCCTTGTTGGCGCGCACCAGTTCCGGCAGGTCGAAGTCCTCGGCGTAGCGCGACAGGCTCATGCCCGGGACCTCGTCGACGCGCACGCCGAGCAGCTGCGCAGCGGCACGGTTGGCGGCAACGATGGCACCGCTCATGTCGATGGAGAGGACGGGGAATTCCAGCGCGCCGAGCAGTGCATTGAGTTCCAGGGAATGCCGCTCGCTGGGCATCAGGCTGACCTTGCGCAGCTCGAACACGCCGGGCAGCGCCTCGATCTTCGGCCGTAGCGCCTGCAACTGCAGGTTCATCAGGTTGGGGCAGTGCAGGTAGACGGCATTGCCCTGCTCGCCGCCCACCTCGCCGCGGGCCACGTTGATGCCGTAATCCACCAGCAGGTTGAGCATGTCGCGCAGAATGCCGACGCGGTTCTGGCAGAGAATTTTGATACGCATGGCGGAGCCCTGTTGTCTTGTTGTGGGGCCGGCGCTGCAGTGCAGCGCAAATTATCGTCAAGATTATTTGACAGTTTGCTCGATTGGCAACGCCGCCGATCCAGCTGCCGACCTCTCTGTCATGGATTTCTTACAGCGCAACACCACGCACATGCGACATTGCGCCACAGCGCCTCTCCCCTGCGGCACGCCTTCGCGTTCGAATGAGGGCAACAACAAGATGCCCAAGCGGCCCAGGAGAAGCGATGAAGACCACCCACTACGTAGCCCGCGAACCGGACGCGCAGGGGCATATTCATTACCCCGACGCCGAGCACGCGGTGTGGCAGACGCTGGTCGAGCGTCAGCTGAAACTGCTCGACGGGCGCGCCTGCCAGGAATACCTCGACGGCCTCGACCAGCTCGCCCTGCCCCACGAGCGCATCCCGCAGCTCGGCGAGATCAACCGCGTGCTGGCCGCCACCACGGGATGGCAAGTGGAGCGCGTACCGGCGCTGATCCCCTTCCAACGCTTTTTCGAACTGCTGGCGAGCAAGCGTTTCCCCGTCGCGACCTTTATCCGCACCCCGGAAGAGCTGGACTACCTGCAGGAGCCGGACATCTTCCACGAGATCTTCGGTCACTGCCCGCTGCTGACCAACCCCTGGTTCGCCGAATTCACCCACACCTACGGCCAGCTCGGCCTCGAGGCCAGCAAGGAGGAGCGGGTGTTCCTCGCCCGCCTGTACTGGATGACCGTCGAGTTCGGCCTGGTGGATACGCCCGCCGGCCGGCGCATCTATGGCGGCGGCATCCTTTCCTCGCCGAAGGAAACGCTCTACAGCCTGTCCGCCGAACCCGAGCACCAGCCGTTCGACCCGCTGGAGGCGATGCGCACGCCCTATCGCATCGACATCCTGCAGCCGCTGTACTTCGTCCTGCCGGACCTCAAGCAGCTGTTCGACCTCGCCCAGCAGGACATCATGGCGATGGTGCGCGAGGCCATGCGCATGGGCCTGCACCAGCCGAAGTTTCCGCCGAAGGCGGCATGATTCGGCCCTGTGCGGCGCTCGTGGTGGGCTGAGGCTCACCACGGCCGTCATCCGTTCGACAGGGTGGGCGTCAGCCCGCCCTCTTGCCTAAGCTTCAACCTTCAAAAACGACTTCGATCATCAAGAAAGGGACCTACACCATGACCGCCCTCGCCCAAGCCCAATGCGAATCCTGCCGCGCCGATGCACCCAAGGTGTCCGATGAAGAACTGGCCGAGCTGATCCGCGAAATCCCCGACTGGAACATCGAAGTGCGCGGCGACCACATGGAGCTGGAACGTGTCTTCCTGTTCCGCAACTTCCGCCACGCCCTGGCCTTTACCAACGCAGTCGGCGCCATCGCCGAGGAAGTCGGCCACCATCCCGCCCTGCTCACCGAGTGGGGCAAGGTCACCGTCACCTGGTGGAGCCACGAGATGCGCGGCCTGCACCGCAACGACTTCATCATGGCCGCCCGCACCGACCAGCTCGCCGCCAGCGCGGAGGGCCGCAAGTAATGCACTTCGGCCAGATTCCCCGCGTGCCCGGCGACCCGATCCTCGGCCTGATGGACCTGTATCGCGCCGACACCAACCCGGCCAAGCTCGACCTCGGCGTCGGCGTCTACAAGGACGCCCAGGGCCTGACGCCGATCCCGCGCGCGGTGAAGCTGGCCGAGCAGCGCCTGCTGGACAGCGAGCAGACCAAGAGCTACATCGGCGGCCACGGCGACGCCCAGTTCGGTGCCCTCTTGCTGCGTCAGGTGCTCGGTAGCCGCGCCATTGCCCTCGGCGAGCAGCGTGCCGGCTGCACCCAGGCGCCGGGCGGCACCGGCGCGCTGCGCCTGGCCGGCGAGTTCATCGCCAAATGCCTGCCAGGGCGCAGCATCTGGCTGAGCGATCCCACCTGGCCGATCCACGAAACCCTGTTCGCCGCCGCCGGCCTGCGCGTGCAGCACTACCCCTACGTCGGTGCCGACAACCGCCTCGATGTCGACGGCATGCTCGCCACGCTGCAACAGGTGCCGCCTGGCGACGTGGTGCTGCTGCACGCCTGCTGCCACAACCCCACCGGCTTCGACCTGAATCACGACGACTGGCTGCGGGTGCTGGACGTGGTGCGCGCGCGCGAATTGCTGCCGCTGTTCGACTTCGCCTACCAGGGCTTCGGCGATGGACTGGAAGAGGATGCCTGGGCGGTACGGCTGTTCGCCGAAACGCTGCCGGAGATGCTCATCACCAGTTCCTGCTCGAAGAACTTCGGCCTCTACCGCGAGCGTACCGGCGCGCTGATCGCCGTCACCAGCGATGCCGAGCGCCTGCTCGACGTGCGCAGCCAGCTCGCGTCGCTGGCCCGCAACCTCTGGTCGACGCCACCGGCCCACGGCGCCGCGGTGGTGGCGACGATCCTGGCCGATGAGCCGCTGCGGCAGATCTGGCAGGACGAGGTGGAGCGCATGCGCCGGCGCATCGCCAGCCTGCGGCAGGGGCTGGTCGAGGCGCTGACGCCCTATGGGCTGGCCGAGCGCTTCGCGCACATCGCCCGGCAGCGGGGGATGTTCTCCTATACCGGCCTGACCGCCGAGCAGGTACGCCGGCTGCGCGCCGAAGATTCGGTGTATCTGGTGGAAAGCGGTCGCGCCAACGTCGCCGGGCTGGATGCCGAGCGCCTAGACGATCTGGCCAGGGCCATTGCACGGGTGGTGCAGGCCTGAACGATGTGAAGGTGCGCGCCGGTGACGCCGCTTCTGGCGACGCCGCCGGGTGCGCCGGAGCGAGAGAGCAGAGGCGCGGCTCGTGACCACGCGACTGGCTGCCGCAGCAGCGCCGGCACAGTAGCGCCGCAAGCTTTCAACCGGCTTTCAACGCGCGGCCGAGCTGCCTATGCTGGAGTCTGGCGCTCTACCCGGCCGACGCCATGACCGACTCCGTCACCCTTCGGCAACAGCTCGCCGCCCTGCATCAGCAGGGCTTCGTGCTGCTGCCTGCCGTACTCGATCCCGCGGGCATCGCGGCGCTGCGCGAAGCCATCGATGGCCTCGAACCCATCCACTGGGATTACCAGGGCCTGGTCGACGACCACTACAAGTGCGTCTTCAATCGCTCGCCGTTCTGGCTGCGCTTTCTTGATCTGCCCGGGGTGATCGGACTGGCCGAGGCGGCACTCGGGACGGACTGCCATATCATCGGCCAGACCGCCTGGCGCAGCCGCCCGGGCTTTATTGGCGGCGAGCTGCATGCCGACTACCTGGCCATGGAGCTGCCGGAAAGCCTGCTGGCCGATCCCGCCTTCGAACTGCCGATGCAGATCTGCACCGCACACCTGTATCTGGATGACATCGACGCCGACCTCTGCCCGACGCTGGTGATCCCCGGCAGCCACCGCGCCGGGCGCAAACCGCAGCCGGGTGAAACCCAGTGGCACGGCCGCGCGGCCGAGCCCGTGCTGTGCAAGGCCGGCGACATGCTGCTGTTTCGCAGCGACCTCTGGCACGCGGGCAGCCGCAACCGCAGCGCCGAGCGCAGCCGCTACCTGCTGCAGATCCACTATGGCCGGCGCATGGTGGCGCAGAAGTTCTCGCCCTACCTGCACTTCCGTTTCAATCCCGAGGTGCTGGCCGCCGCCACACCGCGCCAGCGCCGCCTGCTCGGTGAGCACGAGGCGGCCGAATACGACTGAACCCCCTGGCACCGAACCTGCATCGACCGAGGCCCGCCGCGCCCGCGCGGCCATTGACTCGCATTCGCCAGATGAGGATTCGCCATGATCAGCAGTCGTGAACAGGTCACCCAGATGATCGTCGCCGCCAAGGTACGCAAGGGCCTGAAGTGGGCGCATGCCGCCGAAAGCATCGGTATGTCCAAGGAGTGGACCACCGCCGGTTGCCTTGGCCAGATGGCCTTCGACAAGGCCCAGGCCGAGACCCTGGGGCAGCTCTTCGAACTCTCCGACGAAGCCGTCGCCTGGCTGCAGATCGTCCCCTACAAAGGCTCCCTGCCCACCGCGGTGCCGACCGATCCGCTGATCTACCGCTGGTACGAGCTGGTCAACGTCTACGGCACCACCATCAAGGAACTGATCCACGAGGAGTTCGGTGACGGCATCATGAGCGCCATCGACTTCTCCATGGATATCCAGCGCCAGAGCGACCCCAAGGGCGATCGCGTCAACGTGGTGCTGTCCGGCAAGTTCCTGCCCTACAAGAGCTACTGACGGATCAGCGGGTGCGGATCTCCCCGCGCGCCAGGCTTTCCACGCTGTTGCCCAACGGGTCCGCCGCATTCAGGTCCGCACCACGCTCGCGCAGCGCCTGGAGCAATGCCTCGCGCTGGAACAGCGCGGCGTACATCGCCGGCGTCTGCCCGGCGTTGTTGCGCTGGTTGGGATCGCACTCGGTGGCCAGCAGGCGCTTGGCGATGCCGAGCTCACCCTTGAAGATGGCGCCGAGCAGAGCGGTATTGCCGCGCTTGTCCTCGGCGCAGGCATCGGCCCCGGCGGCGAGCAGGCGCTCCACGGTCTCGCCATGGCCGTTGTAGGCCGCCAGGATCAGGGCGGTATAGCCCTTGTCATCGGCGCTGTTCAGGTCGTAACCGGCCCGGATGAATTCGTCGAGAACCTCGTTATCGCCGAAGCGCGCGGCATTGAAGAAGTAGTCGCGCAACTGCTGCCGGACCGCCTCGGGCGTGTCCACAGCATCCGTCAGCGGGCCATCGGCGGCCAGGGCGGCCCCGCTGCCCAACAGCAGCGCTGCCATCAGCAAAAGACCTTGCATATAGCCTCCACAAAAAAAGACCCGGGCCATCGCCCGACCCGGGTCGAAACAACCGGCACCCATGCAGCGCAAAGGAGCCTCCACTGCATGCCGGGCGCCGGTCCGGGGACCTTAGTCCTTGAGCTCGGCGGCCAGCGCCTTGACCCGCTTGAGGTCGGCCTTGGCGACCTTGGTCAGGCCCTCGCCGTAGTTGGCGTCGGCCTTGTAGAAGAACGACAGCAGGATGTGCCTGGCCTCGTCGTCCGCCTTGGCCAGCTCGCCGCCCAGGGTGTTGATCAGGTCGGTCTGCTCCTTCTTGCTGAACGAGCGATACAGATCGCCGGCCTGCTTGAAGTTCTGCTGACGCTGGATCGGTGCCTGCTGGGTGGTGCCGCTCAGCTCCAGTTTGCTGAGCACGGCGCGTGGCGTTTCCTCACGGTTCTCGCGGCGGCTCGGCTGGTAGTTGACGCTGCTGGTGGTGTGGCCGGCGTTCAGCTGGCCGTCCTGGTTACCGTTGTTGACCGGCACCTTCGGGCGGTTGATCGGCAGGCTCATGCCGTTGGCACCGACGCGGTACATCTGGGTATCGGCGTAGGAGAACAGACGGCCCTGCAGCAGGCGGTCCTCGGACGGCTCGATGCCCGGCACCAGGTTGGCCGGCGCCATGGCGACCTGCTCGGTTTCCTGGAAGATGTTGTCCGGATTCTTGTTCAGCACCATCTGGCCGATCTTGCGCTCGGGCACGTCAGGCCAGATCTTGGTGGCGTCCAGCGGATCGAAGTCGAACCTGGCCAAGTCCTCCGGCTTGAGCACCTGGATCATCAGGTCCCACTTGGGATAGTCGCCGTTGTCGATGGCGGTGATCAGGTCACGGGACAGATGGCTGTAGTCCTTGCCCTGCATCGCCTCGTTCTCTTTCGGGTCGAGGTTCTTCAGGCCCTGCAGGCTCTTCCAGCGGAACTTCACATAGTGGGTTTCACCCTGCTCGTTGACGAACTTGTAGGCGTGCACGCCGTTGCCATCCATCATCCGGTAGCTGGCCGGAGTGCCCTGGTTGGAGTACAGCAGGGTCAGGGTGCGGGTGGCTTCCGGGTGGTGCGAGAGGAAGTCGAAGCGGCGGCTGTCGTCATCCAGGTTGGTGCGCGGGTCCGGCTTGAAGGAGTGGACCATGTCCGGGAACTTGACCGCGTCGCGGATGAAGAAGGTCGGGAAGTTGTTGCCGACCAGGTCCCAGTTACCATCGGCGGTGTAGAACTTGGTGGCGAAGCCGCGCGGGTCGCGCAGGGTTTCCGGCGAGTGCAGGCCGTGCACAACGGTGGAGAAGCGCACGAACACCGGCGTGGTGCTGCCCTTCTCGAAGACCTTGGCCAGGGTCAGGTCGGAGATGTCTTCGGTCGCGGTGAACTCGCCATGAGCACCGGTACCACGGGCGTGCACGACGCGCTCGGGGACGCGCTCGCGACCGAAACGCTGCAGCTTCTGCAGCAGCTGCACGTCCTGCAGCAGGGTCGGGCCGTTGGGTCCGGCGGTCTGGGAATTCTGGTTGTTGCCGACCGGCGCGCCATTGTCGCGGGTCAGCGGAGCAGCGTGGGCAGGCAGCGCAAGGAGGCTCGCGGAAAGGACGCCCAGCGCAAGGCGCGCTGGCGTGGAGCCAAAGGTCATACGGGACATGGGTGATTCCTCTTCGATTTTCTGATGCGCTTATGGCGCGTCGGAAAGCCTAAGAGGGGGGCCGACAATGCCCCAATTGAATAAGCCGAACAGCGCGATAGAGAAAATGTCGCTCCGCCTGGAGGAACTTCGCGCCAGCGCCATGGCGGTGCAAGGCGACAGGCCCACTGCACCGCGATGAGACATTCGCCGCCGACATCCGACGCGACAGCCCTGCTTGGCCGATCGGTCAGCTATGGCATGGCATCTGCACCCCCAGCGCATTCAACCGGCGCTTGCGGAGCAACCACCATGAAACAGCCCGTCGATACCGACTACCCCCTGAGCGAAGTGCCCGCCGGCGCGCGCAAAGGGCTGTGGTCCACCTCCATCCTGCTGTTCGGCTTCACCTTCTTCACCGCCACCATGTTCGCCGGCGGCAAGATCGGCCTGGCCTTCGACTTCAAGACCATGCTCTGGGCCGCGGTGATCGGCAACCTGCTGCTCGGCCTCTATGCCGCCGCGCTCGGGCTGATCGCCTGCCGCAGCGGGTTGAACTCGGTGCTGATGGGGCGCTTCTGCTTCGGCGAGGTCGGCAGCCGGCTGTCCGACTTCCTGCTCGGCTTCACCCAGATCGGCTGGTACGCCTGGGGCACGGCGACCATCGCCATCGTCCTGGTGCGCCTGCTGGCGTTGCCGGAAAGCTGGACGATGCCGTTGATGGTGCTGTTCGGCTTCAGCTTCTGCCTGACCGCCTTCGTCGGCTACAAGGGCCTCGACCTGCTCTCGCGCATCGCGGTGCCGGCGATGCTGATCCTGTTGATCGCTTCGCTGTGGACCGCGACCCGTGACATTGGCGGGCTGGACGGCCTGCTGGCGGTGCAGCCGGGCGACAGCCTGACCCTCGGCATGGCCATCACCATGATCTTCGGCACCTTCGTCAGCGGCGCGACCCAGGCCACCAACTGGACGCGCTTCGCCCGCAGCAGCAAGGTCGCGGTATGGGCCAGTCTGATCGGCTTCTTCATCGGCAACGGCCTGATGATCGTCGCCGGCGCCTACGGGGCCATCGTCTACCAGCAGCCGGACATCGTCGAAGTGCTGGTGCTGCAGGGCCTGTCGATGGCCGCGGTGGTGATGCTCTTTCTCAACCTCTGGACCACCCAGGACAACACCATCTACAACTTCGCCGCGGCCGGCTGCAACCTGCTGCGCACCGAGCGCCGCCGCCTGGTGACCCTGGGCGGCGCCTTCGTCGGCACGCTGCTGGCGCTCGGCGGCATGTACGAGTTGCTGATCCCCTTTCTGATCCTGCTCGGCTCGATCATCCCGCCCATCGGCGGCGTGATCATGGCCGACTACTTCTACCGCCATCGCGGACAGTACCCGAAGCTGGCCGAAGCGCACCTGCCCAGGTACAACAGCCTGGGCCTGGCGGCCTATGTGCTGGGCGCCGCCTGCGCCTACTTCTCGCCCTGGGTGGCGCCCATCGTCGGCATACTGGTGGCCGCCGCAGCCTATATTGTGCTGTACGAGGGCCAGCGCCTGGCCCTGTCGCGCACGGTGCTGACGCAAACCGACGCACGCTGATCAAGGAGCCACCATGAACATCCTCAACGCCCGCTTGCGCGGCCGCAGCGGCCTGTACCGCATCGAACTGGACGGCGCGCGCATCGCCGCCATCAGCGCGCAGCAGGCGCCGGCCGAAGCCAGCGAGGGCGACATCGACGCCGCCAGCAATCTGGTGGTGCCGCCCTTCATCGAACCGCACATCCACCTGGACGCCACCCTTACCGCCGGCGAGCCGGCCTGGAACATGAGCGGCACGCTGTTCGAAGGCATCGAACGCTGGGGCGAGCGCAAGGCGCTGGTGACCCACGAAGACACCAAGGCGCGGGCGAAGAAAACCATCGACATGCTGGTCGACCACGGCATCCAGCATGTGCGCACCCATGTCGACGTCACCGATCCGACGCTGTCGGCGCTCAAATCCATGCTCGAAGTGCGCGAGGAAACCCGCCACCTGATCGACCTGCAGATCGTCGCCTTTCCGCAGGAGGGCATCGAGTCGTTCAAGGGCGGTCGCGAGCTGATGACCGAGGCGATCGCCATGGGCGCCGATGTGGTCGGCGGCATTCCGCACTTCGAGAACACCCGCGACCAGGGCGTCAGCTCGATCAAGTTCCTCATGGACCTGGCCGAGCGCACCGGCTGTCTGGTGGACGTGCACTGCGACGAAACCGACGACCCGCAGTCGCGCTTTCTCGAAGTGCTCGCCGAAGAGGCGCGGGTACGCGAGATGGGCGAGCGGGTCACCGCCAGCCACACCACGGCAATGGGCTCCTACGACAACGCCTACTGCTCCAAGCTGTTCCGCCTGCTGAAGCTGTCGCAGATCAACTTCGTCTCCTGCCCGACCGAGAGCATCCACCTGCAGGGCCGCTTCGACACCTACCCCAAGCGCCGCGGCCTGACCCGCGTGGCCGAGATCGACCGCGCCGGGATGAACGTCTGCTTTGGCCAGGATTCCATCGTCGACCCCTGGTACCCGCTGGGCAACGGCAACATCCTGCGCATCCTCGAAGCCGGGCTGCACATCTGCCACATGCTCGGCTACGAGGACCTGCAGCGCTGCCTGGACTTGATCACCGACAACAGCGCACGCACCCTGAACCTGGGCGAGCGCTACGGACTGGAAGTGGGGCGTCCGGCGAACCTGCTGGTGCTGTCGGCAGCGGACGACTACGAGATGCTGCGCACCCAGGGCCATGCCCTGCTCTCGGTGCGCAACGGTGAGGTGCTGATGCGCCGCACGCCGGCGCAGATTCAGCGTTACTGAGCGGCGGCGGTGGTCTTGCGCAGGCGGTCGATGTTGGCCGTTTCCTCGGCAGCCGTCAGCTTCAGCTGCGACAGGTAGGCAGCCAGCGCCTCGACATCCGCTGCGGACAGATGGCTGGCGACGCCGATCATCACCGAGCCGGCCCGGCTCGGGTCGTTCTCGCGGAAGCGCGTCAGCGCCTTGCGGATGTACTCGTCGGGTTGCCCGGCCAGACGCGGCATGGTCTCCATGCCTTCGGCATGAGCCCCGTGGCAACCGGTGCAGGTGGTCTGGAAGATCTTCTCGCCGGTCTTGCGCAATGCCGGGGCGGCTCCACCCTCGGGTGGGTTGACCTTCTGCTGGCTGAAGAACACCGCGATGTTCACCCGCTCCTCCATGCTCAGGTTCTGCGCCAGCTTGGACATGACGAAATCGACGCGCTCGCCGCTGGCGAACTTCTCGAACGAATGAAACAGGTATTGCGGGTTCTGCCCGGCCAGATTGGGAATGTGCTTGCGCTTGCTGTTGCCGTTCTCGCCATGGCAATAGGCGCAGAACACCGCGCGCTCCTGGCCGGCCAGGGTGGCCTGCTCGCGCCGCTGCTCGTCGGCCATGACGTAGTTGAACCGTTCGATGACCTCATCGCTGGCATGGGCGAGCGGAACGAAGCAGGCAAGCAGAGCGAGAACGAGCTTACGCATGGGAGGCATCCGTTACTGAAGTAGCCGGTGGGTGTTTTTTTAGGCGCCCGACTATAGAAAGCCTGTGCCCGGCGAAACCCGGCACAGGTCAACAAAAGCGCCCGAGAGCGACGCATCGCCCGCCTTTCGTGATCCAGATCACACTTGAGAGATTACCCCCACGAAATAACAGGCCATTCACGCCTTAGCTGATCGTATTTCCGCCAAAACCGACATGTGCGCGCCTTTGCCGCATTGACGATAGAAAAAATCGATGAAGCGTTTCGCCAGATAGGCCAGACAGACGGGAGGTATTCGACTAAAGTAGCAACCCTTCACCACCGAGGAGCCGTAACCCCCATGCTAGATGGACATGCAGAGCTGACCATGACCGTGCTGATGACGCCGGACAAAGCCAATTTTTCCGGCAACGTACATGGCGGCACGCTGCTCAAGTATCTCGACGAAGTCGCCTATGCCTGCGCCAGCCGTTACGCCGGGCAGTACGTCGTCACCCTCTCGGTGGACCAGGTAGTGTTCCGTCAGCCAGTGCACGTGGGCGAGCTGGTCACATTCCTCGCCTCGGTCAACTACACCGGCACCACGTCGATGGAGATCGGCATCAAGGTGGTGACCGAAGACATCCGCTCGAAGACGGTACGTCACACCAACAGCTGCTTCTTCACCATGGTCGCCCTCGGCGAGGACGGCAAACCGGTGCCGGTGCCGCCGCTGAATCCAAAAACCCCCGAGCAGCAGCGCCGCTTCGCCCAGGCCTACCAGCGCCGCGAGATCCGTCGTGAGCTGGAACACCGCTACAGCGAGCTGCGTGCCGGTAACGAGCGCCTCGCCGCCGTGCAGTAAGCTGCATCCCGGAATCGACGTGGTCCTGGCCGGCCTGGTGGCCACGTCGCCCGTTTTGTAACAAAACCTTATACAATGCACGGCTTTCCGCACATTCCATTCAAGGACCTGCCGTGAGCGCGCTGCCCCCCTGCCCCAAATGCAACTCCGAATACACCTATGAAGACGGCCAGATGCTGGTCTGTCCCGAATGCGCCCATGAGTGGTCCGCCAGCGACAGCGCCGCCGCCACGGGCGATCAAGACAAGGTGATCAAGGACGCGGTGGGCAATACCCTGCAGGACGGCGACACCGTCACGGTGATCAAGGACCTCAAGGTCAAGGGCTCGTCGCTGGTGGTCAAGGTCGGGACCAAGGTGAAGAACATCCGCCTGGTCGACGGCGATCACGACATCGATTGCAAGATCGACGGCATCGGCGCGATGAAGCTGAAGTCCGAGTTCGTCAAGAAGGTCTGAGCCGCGATGCTCGCCCGAAAGCCCGGCATTCGCCGGGCTTTTGCGTCTCAGAGCAGCCGCAGCAGCCAGTCCAGGCGCTCGCGGGTAAAGCCGCTGCCGATGAACAGCAGGTCGATCCAGAACGCCTGGTGCAGCACCACGATCAGCCAGAACAGCAGCTGGTAGCCGAGCTTGCGCGTCTTGTGACGAAAAACCTGCTGCGCCAGCAACGCACCCGGCCAGCCACCTGCCAGCTCGAAGAGATGCAGCGTGGTTTCCGGCGTGCGCCAGCGATCCTTCAACGCGCTGTGCTTGTCGCGCCAGTAGAGAAAGAAGGTCAGCAGGCTGGCAACGGCATAGAACGCCAGCGGCAACGCCGAGCCCAGCCGATGCAGGCTGCCCAGCAGCGGTAGCAGACAGAGCAGGGCGAACAGCGCCAGCTTGAACGGGAGCTGCTGGACATTGCCCGCAACCAGCCGCCGCGCAGGCCTGCCCCGCCCCGACTCGCGCTTGCCAGTCGAGTGCGAGCGGGCCGGCCGCTGACGAATCGCCGGCTGATCCAGCGTCAGCGGGGCATCCAGCCGCACATGTTCGGCTCGCAGACGGCCCTGCGCATCGCGCCCCGCCACGAAGAGCACCCGGTCGCCCACCAGCGGCCGGCGCTCACCATGCACTGCCGAGATATGCACGAACAGCTCTTCGCCGCCCTGCTCCGGACGAATGAAGCCGAAGCCCTTGTCGTCGTTCCAGCTTTTCAGCGTACCCCGTCGTTCCATGCCCGAGCCCGAGAATGCAAAGCGCGCATGCTAACCGAGCAGGCGACGCTCGGCATCCGCGCGGCACGTCGCTATGGCCACGGCATGGCGGTCGGCGTTATGGTCGGGTGATCATCAGCCCAGGGATGAACCATGGCCAGCAAGCCCAGCAGTGCGAACAAGCAGAAACACCTCGCGGTTCTGATCGACGCCGACAACGCGCCGGCGGCCATCGTCGAAGGCCTGTTCGAGGAGATTGCCAAGTACGGCGTCGCCAGCGTCAAGCGCATCTATGGCGACTGGACCAAACCCAACCTCGGCAGCTGGAAGAAGGTGCTGCTCGATCACTCGATCCAGCCGATCCAGCAGTTCGCCTACACCTCCGGCAAGAACGCCACTGACAGTTCGCTGATCATCGACGCCATGGACCTGCTCTACACCCGGCGCTTCGACGGCTTCTGCCTGGTTTCCAGCGACAGCGACTTCACCCGCCTTGCCGCACGCATCCGCGAGGAAGGCCTGACGGTGTATGGCTTCGGCGAACAGAAGACGCCCTCGCCGTTCGTCTCGGCGTGCGACAAGTTCATCTATACCGAGATCCTGCGCGCCGACGCGGCCAAGGCCAGCGTCGAGCCGCCGACACCGGAGAAACTCGCCGCAGCCGCCGCGCAGGTCGAGGAAGGCGCAGCCAGGCCGGCACGCACCAGCGACAAGGGCGAGGCGATCAAGTGCCAGCAGGTGCCGGTGGACTTCATCGCCAAGATTCTCGACGACCTGACCGAGGAGGACGACTGGATCCAGCTCGGCACGCTCGGGCAGAACATCAGCAAGCTGCGCCCGGCCTTCGATCCGCGCCTGTACGGCTGCAGGAAGCTCAGCGACCTGATCGCCGGCCAGCCCAAGCGCTTCGACCTGGAGTCACGCGGCAGTAGTGCCACCGGCGGCAAGGACCTTTACGTGCGCTTGCGCAAGCCCGCCAAGCACTAGCGCGCTTCAGCTGGGCTGCGCGTCGGCCGCCAGCCAGCAGACACGGTCGCGGCCTTCATGCTTGGCCCGGTACAGCGCGGCGTCGGCGCGGCGCAGCAGGCTGTCCGGCGTGTCGCTCGGGCTCAGCTCGGCGACACCGGCGCTGAGGGTCTGACTGACGCCGGTGGCGAAGGGAAATGCCCGCGCCTGCTCACACAGACGTTCGGCGAACTGTACCGCCTGCGGGCCGCTGGTTTCCGGGCAGAGAATCAGAAACTCCTCACCGCCCCAGCGCCCCACCGCATCGCTGCCGCGCAGGCAGTCGTCCAGCAGCGCGGCGAAGTCCCGAAGCACGCGGTCACCCATCTGGTGGCCGAAGTCGTCATTGATGCGCTTGAAGTGATCGATATCCAGCATGACGATCGACAACGGTCGGCGATAGCGCCGCGCCTGCTCCAGCGCCGTGGCGAAGCGCCGATCCAGCGCCGCGCGGTTGGCCAGCCCGGTAAGCGAGTCGGTCTGCGACTTGATGCGCAGCTGATCGTTGAGCCGGCGCAGGCGCCTGATCCAGAACAGACTCGTCAGCAGCATCGCCGAGAAGACCACCACCACCTGCATGAGCAACCGGTAGTCGGTGCCGGACTCGACGAGGATGGGCGCATGGCGGTTGGCGATCTGATGCAGCTCTACCGGTGTGATGGTGGCAATCGCCTTGTTCAGGATATCGCGCAGCACCGGCTCGCTCTTCAGCACGCCGATCCGAAACTGGTTGTCGAGGCTGGCCACTTGCCCGGCGATCTTCAGGTTGAACCAGCCTTCGCGGCGAATGGTGTAGGCGGCCACGGTCAGCGAGCGCACCGTCAGGTCGGCCTTGCGCTCGTTCACCAGCGCCAGTGCCTGGGCATCCGTCTCGGTGCTGATGACGTGCAACTGGGGGAAGTCGCGCCGCACGCTTTCCTCGATGAACGTGCCGGACGGCAGCGCCACCGTTGCGTTTTCCAGGGCGGACAGATCGGCCACGTACGGGTGGTCTTCCCGTGCGATTACCACGTTGGCGTCGGTGAACAGCGGCTGGGTAAAGATCAGCCAGGCATCACGCACGGGCGTCTGGTTGAGAAAGCTGAGCAGCTGGCATCGACCAGCCTGGGAAAAGGCGACCGACTGGCCCCAGTCACTGGTCGGCACGATATCCAGTTGCAGGCCTGACCGATGCGCAACGAGCCGCAGCAGATCGGCCGCGATTCCCTCGTGCTCGCCGCGCGCATTGAGCATTTCGAACGGCAGCCAGTCGGGGTCGACACAGATGCTGACCGAACGATTGGCAGCCAGCCATTCGCGTTCGGCCGCGTTGAGATCGAGCGCCACATCAGCCGTTGCCGCTGCACCACCTGCAAATGCCAGCAACGCCAGAAGCAGATACCTAGTCACTTCAGCCACCCTCGGAGGAGCGCACGTAACATTGGCGACGGATACAGTTCAACACGACGCTAATGGCACGGCAAGGAAAGTCATGGCAATGAGCTATCACATATCGTGCCAAACGGTTTTTTGACGCTAGAAAATCATTTGCAATCATTCCTTGGCGCAGCGATCGAACCGAGGGCGGATGCGCTCTTCTAAAGGGGACCGATTAATGGAGGTTTCCATGAGCAAGCAGCTACTACTCGCCTGCGGCCTGGCGATTTGCGTGCCGGCAGCGCTGGCGCAAACGCCGCAGCCAGAGATCATCACCCACCTCAACGGCCTGGACGTCGAGATCAGCCCAATGGGTGTGCCAGCCAAGTCAGAGGGTGTGGAGGGCGAACTGCTCGGCGTACGCGCGGTGAAGGTGATGAACCGTACCGGCGGCCAGATTTCCTGCGAATTCCACGTTCCAGCCGAAGCGCGCTCGGATACCTCGGCCTCGCCGGTGTTCACCGTCGCGCCAAATACCCAGCGTACCGAACGCGTGCCAGGCGACTATTCGCCCGACCAGCCCTACGCGGAGATCACCTGCCGTTCCAGCGACCAGAGCCAGAACCAGGCGCAGTAAGCCGTATGGCTTTCAGCGGCGCTCCTCGCGGATAAAGGGAATGCCCAGCGCGCCCGGCTGGTTGCCGGTGGCGTGCCTGCCGCTGGCAACCCAGATCATCACCGCCAGGGTTACCGCGTAGGGCGTCATCAGCACGAAGTACTGCGGCAGGCGCACGCCAGCGGCGGCCAGCTGCGGAATCAGCGCCTCGATGCAGCCGAACAGCAGCGCTCCGGCCAGCGCCTTCCAGGGTGACCAGCGGGCGAAGATCACCAGCGCCACGGCGATCCAGCCGCGGCCGCCGGTCATGTCGGCGATCCACAGCTTGGTGCTGAGCAGCGAGATGTAACCGCCGGCCAGACCGATCAGCGCGGCACCGGCGAGGATCGCTGCCAGCCGGTATCCGAGCACGGAAATGCCCGCGGCATCCGCCGCCTGCGGGTTCTCCCCCACCGCGCGCAGGCGCAGGCCCGTGATGGTGCGGGTGAGAAACCAGACCACGGCGAGCACGATCAGCGGCGTCATGAACACCAGCGGGTTCTGCACGAAGAGCTTGCCCAGCAGTGGCAGCTCGGACAGCGGCCAGAGCTCGACGGCAGCCAGCCCCTTGACCGGCTTGTTGGTCCAGTCCAGCAACGTGCCGAGCAGGCCGGTCAGCCCCTGGCAGAAGAACACCAGTGCCAGGCCGGCGATGACCTGATTGATGCGCAGCACCAGCACCATCAGCGTGAACAGCAGCGACACCACGGCCGCCGCCCCCATCGCCAGCAGCAGCGAAACGCCGTGACTGCCATAGGCCAGCTGCGCGCCGATGGCGGCCAGCGCACCGACCAGCATCAGGCCCTCGGCACCGAGGGCCAGCACGCCAGCACGTTCGGTGAGGATCAAGCCCAGCGCCGCGAGGGCGAAAGGCACGGCGAAGTCCGGCGTGTTGCCGAGCCAGTTGGCGATCATGTCCATCAGCTTTCGCCTCCCTGAACGCGGCGGATGCGGTGGCGGATAAAGAAATCCGAGGAGGCGACGCAGATCACCAGGATCGCCTGGATCAGCTGCACCATGGAAAAGGGGACCTGGTAGAACACCTGCAGGCTGCGTCCGGCAACGAACAGCATCGCCATCAGCAGCGCCACCACCAGTGCCGCCACCGGGTTGTTGCGGGCGAGAAAGGCGATGAGGATGCCGGAGAAGCCGTAGCCCTGATAGAACGACTGGGTCAGCCGCCCCTCCTGCCCCGCGGTGACGAGGAATCCGGCGATCCCGGCCATGGCGCCGGAGATCAGCACCGTGCCGATGATCATCTTCTGCACCGGCACGCCCACCGCGCCGGCCACCCGCGGGTTGGCATCGACAAAGCGCAGGTACAGCCCGGCGCGGGAGATGCCGAGAAACCACAGCGCCAGCAGCGCGACGACCACCGCCAGTGGCACCGCCGCGCTGATGCCATCGAACAGTTCGGGCAAGCGTTCGAACGGCTGGAACTGCGGCGAATAGGGGAACGAGCTCCTCGGGTCCTTCCAGCTGCCGTACAGCAGGTGCAGCAGGAAATTGATCGCCAGGTAGTTGAGCATCAGCGTCGAGATGATCTCGTTGACCTTAAGCCGCAGCTTGAGCACCACCGGCGCCAGCGCCCAGGCCAGGCCACAGCCAATTGCCGCGGCCAGCATCAGCGGCAGGCGCAGCGCCGGCGGGCCGACCTCGAACAGCGAGATCGCCGTGGCACCGATGGCGCCCCAGATCATCTGCCCCTCGAGGCCCAGGTTCCAGAACTTGGCGCGAAACGCCATGCAGCCGGCCAGGCCGACAAGGATCATCGGCGAGGCCTGGAACAGCACGGCCTTCAGGCTCTGCGCATCGAATACCGTGAGAACGACGAATTCATTGAGCAGCTCGCCGGCCGGTACGCCAGCGGCGACGAGGATCGCGGCGGAAATGCCCAGCCCCAGCAACAGCGCGAGGCCGATGATCACAGCCTGCCAATGCCAGGCCAGTTGCTGGCGGATCTCCAGAGCGTAGCGTCGCGACAAAAGCGGTGGCTTGGGCTGTTTCGCGGCCTGCGAGACCTGCTCGAGCATCACCGGGCCTACCTGTTCATTCATGGCTTGCCCCTTCAGCTACTGGTTCTGCGTGGCCCGGTTCGTCGTGGCTGACCATGGCGCTGCCGATGGCCTGGCGATCCGCTGGCCGGTCGAATTCGGCGACGATGCGTCCGCCGCTCATCACGCCGATGCGATCGGCCAGGGCCAGCACCTCATCGAGGTCTTCGCTGATCACCAGCACCGCTGCGCCGGCCTCGCGGGCGGCGCGCAGGCGGGCATGCACCGCCGCGGTGGCGCGCACGTCGAGGCCGCGGCTGGGGCTGTGTACCAGCACCAGTTGCGGGTCACGGGAGAACTCCCGGGCGATCACCAGCTTCTGCGCGTTACCGCCGGAAAGCAGCGCGGCCTTCTGTTTCAGCGAGCGCACGCCCTGCACATCGAAACCCGCGACTGCCTCGGCAGCCTCCGCCTCCAGACGCTTGCGGCGCAATCGGAAGAAGGAACCGTAGCGGCCGCTGTGGACCTGGCCGACACCGAAGTTCTCGGCCACCGAAAGCTCTCCCGCCAGCGCGGCGCCGTAGCGATCCGCCGGGATTGCGGCGATGCGCAGCTCGCGGCGTTGCTCGGCGCTGGCCCGGCGCAGATCGCCGAAGCCGGTCAACTCCAGCGTGCCATCGCAGGGCTCGGGCAGCCCCATCAGCACGTTGGCCAGTTCGCTCTGGCCGTTGCCGCCGACGCCGGCGATGCCGTAGATCTCGCCGGCTCGCAGGCTCAGGTTCACGCCGTTGAGCAGGCCCTGGCCGCCCGCGCCAGTCGACCTGAGGTCACGCACCTGCAACCGCACCTCGCCCGGTATCGCCGGCTGGTACTCGCTGGCCGGCGCCGACTCACCCACGGTGAGGCGCACCAGCTCGGGCACCGAGACCGTCTGCGGGTCGAGGGTCTGGATGGTGCGACCGCCCCGCATCACGGTGACGCGGTCGGCGAAGCGTTTCACATCGCTCATCTTGTGGGTGACCAGGATCACCGCCGCGCCCTGGCGGGCGAACGCGCGCACCGTTTCCAGCAGGCGTTCGGCTTCCCCGTCGGTCAGTACCGCCGTCGGCTCGTCGAGGATCAGGATGCGCGCACCGGCCAGCAGCACCTTGAGAATCTCCACCCGCTGCTGCTCGGCCACCGAAAGCGACTCGGTGATCTTGCGCGGGTCGATGCTGAAACCCAGTTCGGCCGCCTTGTCGCTGATCCGCTGCTCCAAAGCCGCCAGGCGCTGGCGATGGCTGCCCGAGAAGGCGTGGTTGCCCGGCCCCTCGGGCAGCGCCAGCTGGATGTTCTCGGCCACGGTGAAGGGCTTCACCAGCTTGAAGTGCTGATGAACCATGCCGATGTGGTAGCGGCTGGCATCCCGCGGGCCGCTGAGCCGCACCGCATTGTCGTTGATCAACAGCGATCCGCTCTCCGGTGCGTAGAGGCCGGCGGCGATGTTCATCAGCGACGACTTGCCCGCGCCGTTCTCGCCGAGCAGCGCATGGACCTCGCCCCACCTGGCGGCGAAGTCCGCCTGGGACAGGGCCATGAAGCCGTCGAACGACTTGCTGACCCCGGAAAGCTGGATCGCGTTGAGGTTGCTCATTGCTGGGTGATCACTCCCTTGACGAACCAGTCCATCTGCCACAGCGCAGGGTCGGCCATCACCTCACCGGCGGCGATGCGCTCGGTGCCGTCACGGTCGAGCATCGGGCCGGCGTAGATCTGCATCTCGCCTTTGAGCAACGCTTCGCGGGCGGCCATGATCTTCGCCTTGTCCGCTTCGGAGACCGCCGGGCCACAGCAGGCTGCATCGGTACCGCCTTCGGCCATGGACAGCAGCGCGCCGTTCTCCGGCGGCGTCCAGTTGCCGGCGCTGATCTTCTTCAGCTCCGGCGCGAGGAACCTGTCCCACACCCAGACCGACGAGCAGACGGTGGCGTCCGGGGCAAATTCGCGCATGTCGCGGTGGTGACCGGTGCCATGCACACCGCGCTCCTGGGCGACGATCTGCGGCGTCGGGCTGTCGACGTGCTGGCCGAGCACGTCGGCACCGGCATCGATCAGCGCCATCGCCGCGGCGCGCTCCTTGACCGGATCGTTCCAGGCGCCGGTGTAGACCACGGTGACGGTGGCGTCGGGGTTGATCGCCTGGGCGCCGAGGGCGAAGGCGTTGACCGTCCAGTTCACCTGACCGAAGGGGTTGGCCGCGACGAAGCCGAGCTTGCCGGTCTTCGACGCCGCGCCGGCGGCCATGCCGCACAGGTACTGGCTTTCGTAGGTGCGGCCGTAGAAGGATTCGAGGTTGGCGCTGTTGGTGGTGCCCGAGCCGTTGAGGAAGGCCACGTCCGGATACTTGGCGGCCAGCTCCTTGAAGGTGTCGGAATAACCGAAGGCGGTGCCGATGATGACGTTGGCGCCGCGCTGGATCAGCCGGTCCACTGCCGGGCGGATCGATGAAGCGTTCTCCGGCACGCTTTCGACGTACTGGATCTTGGTATCCAGCTCGGCTTCGAGCTTCTGCCGCGCCTCGTCGAAGGCCTGGGTCCAGCCACCGTCATTGCGCGGGCTGATGTAGAGCATGGCGATCTTCGCCGGCTTATCGAGGGTCAGCCCTTCCTGCGCCGAGGCGACGCCAAGGGTGGCCGCCAGGCCGAAAGCCACCGCCGCACACAAGGTCCGTTTCATCTGTTTGAGCATTTTGGGTCTTCCTGAGGGTTGGCACGTCAAAGCATGTGGTTGATGCGAAACACGTTGTCTTCCGGGTCCAGCAGCACCGCCTGATACCAGTGGTAATAGGTCTCGTAGGGCGCCTTGATCAGCCGCGCGCCCATGGCGACGGCGATGGGTACCAGCCGCTCGACCTCGTCTTTCGAATCGACGTCGATGTTCAGCAGGAACTTGCAGCCGCGGGCGTCGGCGAATGCGTCCAGCTGCAGCAGCTCGTAGGCTTCCGGCGCGTTGAAGCCGATGCAGCTCTTGCCGGTATCCAGCCCGCGAAAGATCGGCGAGGCGATCTCGGGGATGTTCCTGAAGCCGAACAGCTCGCGGTAGAAGCCGCTCAGCGCCTCTATGTCCCGGGCAAAGACGTTGACGTAGGACAGCGTGCTCATGCGACCTCCAGGCCTTTGCCGAAGGTGGTCTGCTTGACGAACTTGGAGAGCAGGTTGTCGCCGGAGGTGACCGGCGCATGACGTGGCGGATTGGTCGCGCTGCAGCAGCCCGGCAGGCATTCGATCAAGGCGTCGTAGTTGGGTTGGTGGAAGAACACCAGCGACTGGCGGCCGTTGTCCGCGGGGCTGTCGGCCGGCGGGTTGACCACCCGGTGCAGTGTGGAAATCCACTGGTCATTGGTCCACTGCATCATCAGGTCGCCGATGTTCACGGCGAAGCCGCCCTCCACGTAGGGCACGTCCACCCACTCGCCCTGGCGGTTGCGCGCCTGCAGGCCGCCGAGAGCGTTGTCCGGCTTGACGATGGTCAGGCTGCCGTAATCGGTGTGGGCACCGGCGCGCATCTGCCCCGGCTCCACCGCGCCCTTCAGGTCCGGGTAGCTGAGGCTGCGGAACATGCTGATGTGCTTGTCGATCTTGTCGTCGAAGAAGGTCTCCGGCAGGCCCAGCGCCAGGGCGAAGATGCGCATCAGCGACTGCGCCAGCGTGCTCATGGCGGCGAAGTATTCGCGATAGGCCTGCTCGAAGCCCGCGATGCCGCTGGGCCAGACGTTCGGTGCGAAATGCGGGCCGGCGGCGGCGCAGCGGTAGTAGGGCTCGTCCGGTACGCCGCTGGGGCCGATGGAAAAGGACTCCTTCAGGTCACCCGGGGCCGCCTCTTCGAGCGAATAGGACAGGCTCTCCTCGGCCACTGCGCTGTAGCCGCGCACCATGTCCGGGCTGGGCCGGTCGACCTTGCGCTTCTCGGCCAGCGGCAAGGCGAAGAACTGCCGTGTCAGCCGCGACACCCGCTCGACCAATTCGGTAGGAATCTGATGGTTGGTGATGACCAGAAAGCCGATGTCGCGACAGGCCTGGTCCACGGCGCGGGCGACCTGCAGCTTGCCCTCCGGCGTGCCGGCGAAATATGGCGCCAGGTCGATGATGGGAACGTATTGCAGAGTCATGGGTGACGCACTCCTCTGACGCAAGGCGGGTAACGAGCGCGTCGCCGATGGCGCGGGCGCTTCTCTGTATGCGTGACGCCGCCGCCCGCGTGCACGCCGGGCGACAGCGAGGAGAGAGCAGAAAGCGTGCCACTGGATCGAAGCGCTTATGGATCAGGGACTTGGCGTCGCGCCAGAGAAAAACCGGATCAAGTGGTCCGCTTCGGAGCACTTGGTTTGTGCGTCAGGCACGAAAAGCGGGCGGCCGAGGTGCGCCGGACTGAAGGGCGCTGCGGGGCGAATCGGCAGCCAGGCGGGCGATGGCGCGAGGCAAGCTGCAACATTTCATTTCCTCGCCAGCACCGCAGCACACGGAAGCTCGAACGACCGAATCGGGGGGCATCCCTGCGCTCCTTGCCGTTCCGCGGCGCCGCAGCCTCCACGCCGCGCCATGCCCCGCCGCCTACACGCGCACTTGAATGCCCGTCGGCAGTGAACTAACGACGCAGCGTCGCGATCCCCTTTTAAGCACAGTCAGAGCGATCCGGGCCGGCAGCGCGCCGCGCAGGTCCGGTCTCAAGCGATGAGGAGCCCCTCCGTGACCGTTATCACCCACCGCACGCAAACCACCCAGACCACCCACAGCGTCTCCCGCCACGTACCGAACCCCGTGCACGCGACCCTGCTTGCCGGCTCGGTCCCGCTGTTTCTCGGGGCCATGCTGAGCGATATCGCCTACTTCAAGACCTACGAGATCCAATGGAGCAACTTCTCCGCCTGGCTGATCGCCGGCGGGCTGGTGTTCTGTGGCCTGGCGCTGCTGTTCGCGCTGGCTAACCTGATCGGCGCACGGCACAAGCAGGGGCGACCGCTGATCTATTTCGCGCTACTGCTGGCCACCTGGGTGCTGGGCTTTTTCAACGCACTGGAACACGCCAAGGATGCCTGGGCGACCATGCCCCAAGGGCTGGTGCTCTCGGTGATCGTCACCCTGCTGGCCTGCGCGGCCAGCTGGATCGGCCTGAGCAACCTGCGCTCGGGAGGTGAAGCATGAAGCACTCGAGCGCATTGACCACCCTGGCCATGGCTGCCCTGCTCAGCGGCTGCGGCGGTGAAGAGCAGAACGCTGCCCAGCATTACGGACCCGATCCCAAGCTGCCCGAACCGGAGCGTGGGCTGCTGCCGAGCATGAAGATCGCCGAGCCAACCCCCTGGGGCGATCAGCTACCCACCGTGCCGGACGGTTTCAGCGTGACGGCAATTGCCACCGATCTGAAGATCCCCCGCCAGACGCTGGTGCTGCCCAACGGCGACATCCTGGTGGCCGAAGGCCGCGGCGGCAATGCACCCAAGCTCAAGCCCAAGGACGTGATCGCCGACGTGATCAAGGCACGCGGCACCACCTCGGTGGAGAGCGGCGACCGTGTCACTCTGCTGCGCGACGCCGATGGCGACGGCGAGTACGAGCTGCAGACGGTGTTCGCCGAGGATCTCAACGCCCCCTACGGGCTGGCGTTCCACGACGGCAACCTCTACGTTGCCAATCAGGACGCGCTGGTGCGCTTCGACTATCAGGACGGTCAGACCGAGGCCAGCGGCCCGCCGACCCAGGTGGCCGAACTGCCCTCCGAGATCAATCACCACTGGACCAAGGCGCTGACCATCAGCCCCGATGGTCAGTACCTCTATGTCGGCATCGGCTCCAACAGCAACATCACCGAGCGCGGCATGGAAGCCGAGATCGACCGCGCCATGGTCTGGCAGATCAACGCCGAAACCGGCGCCTACAAGCCCTACGCCACCGGCCTGCGCAACCCGACCGCGCTGGCGATCCAGCCAGGCTCGGGGCAGCTCTGGGCGGTAGTCAACGAGCGCGACGAACTGGGCGAAGACCTGGTGCCGGATTATCTGACGTCGGTCAAGGAAGGCGGCTTCTACGGCTGGCCTTACGCCTACTGGGGCCAGAACGTCGATGACCGCGTGCGCCCGCAGGACCCGGACAAGGTCGCCGCCAGCATCACGCCGGACTACGCCCTGGGCTCGCACGTCGCCGCACTGGGCCTGGATTTTTCGTCCGATGTGATGGGCGAGCGCTTCGCCGATGGTGTGTTCATCGGCGAGCACGGCAGCTGGAACCGCAAGGAACCGGTCGGCTACAAGGTGATCTTCGTCCCCTTCCAGAACGGCCGCCCCGCCGGCCAGCCGATCGACTTCGTCACCGGCTTTCGTACCGACGACGGCAAAACCCGCGGCCGCCCCGTCGGCGTGACGGTAGACCCACGCGGCGCGCTGATCGTCGCCGATGACCTGGCCAACGTGGTGTGGCGAGTGACGCGGGAGCAGTGATGGACAGCCGGCCGGTGGCCCGGGTCACCGGCCGGTCTCATGCACCCTGAGCTCAGCCTGTCGCTGTGCCAAGCAGGCTCTTCAGCCGCTGCAGATCGGCTTCGACCGCGAGCGCATCCGCCTCGAATTGCTCGTCGGTCATTCCGGGCTGGCGGAACAGACTGAAGACGAACTCACTGCCTTCGCCATACGGCATGACCCGCATGGGGTTGTGTACGGTCAGGCCCGACGCCAGCTCCACCTCGTGGTCCAGCACGCCCAGCGCATTGCGAGCGGCGAAGCGGATCGTCACCTGGCCGAACGGCGCATCCGCGATCCAGGCACCGCCCTGCTGCCTGACCTCGGAACGCGCCAGCCCCGCCGCCCACAAGGGAAGATTGCGCGGATCGGCGGCGAACTCATACACATCGTCCGAAGCTCGGGCGATAAACACACTGATATGGCGAACATGCTCCATGGTTCCTCCCGGCAGCTGCGCCCGAATGAACACAGCATCATAGAACCGCCTGTAGTATCAGGCGCAACAAACCCGATGATCGCCTTCATCGGCCTCGTCCGGCGACACCCGAACCAGAACATCGCCCTGCCCTATCGGTCTGTACCGAACAACCGCCACTGGACAGCCCCATGCTCCGCTCCATCCACCATGCCGCGATCATCTGCTCCGACTATGCCGTGTCGAAGCGCTTCTACAGCGAGACCCTCGGCCTAGCAGTGCTCGCCGAGCATTACCGGGAATCACGGCAGTCCTACAAGCTCGACCTGGCGTTGCCGGACGGCGGGCAGATCGAGCTGTTCTCCTTTCCCGATGCGCCGCCGCGTCCTTCGCGGCCGGAAGCGCAGGGGTTGCGGCATCTGGCGTTCGCGGTGAACGACGTCGCCGCCTGCAAGGCTGAACTGGAGGCGAAGGGCGTGGCCGTGGAGCCGATCCGGGTCGACGAATACACGGGCCTTCGCTTTACCTTCTTTGCCGATCCGGACGGCCTGCCGCTGGAGCTGTACGAAAAGGCATCGCGCTAGTTCGGCAGCCGGCCCATCCTGGCGGAGCTGGAAGCGAGATCACCTTGTTTCCTCGGGCCGTCCTCGGCTAGGGTGCCGCCTCGAAGAAATCGCGGTCATCAGGAGCATGCGGATTGAGCAGAACAGGGATGTTGGCGCTGGGGTTGTCCCTGGCGCTATCGGCACAGGCGGCCGAGCGACAGGTCTATCTGGTGGCCACGGTGCAGCTGGACGGCTCCAGCCTGGCGCAGAGCATTTTCCTTCATGAGCCGCAGATCACCGAGCTGCAGGGCTGCCTCGACGCCGTGCGCGACGGGCAGAGCAAGCGTGACTGGCTCCTGTACCGGCACATCTTCCGCCGCGACCGCTTCAAGGGATTCTCCGGCCATATCCGCTACCAATGCGGCTACAGCGAGCAGCGCTTCAGCAGCTGGCACGACGGCCCGCGCTACAACAAGCCGTACCTGATTGGCGTGAACGACAACGCCGAGCTCAGGGTGGTGCGTACGCCCAGCCAGGCGCAGTGCATGACCCAGCTGCGCGCGCTGCCGGCGGCGCGGCAGGCTCAGAGCTTCTGTGCGATGGGCAACCAGGAACTGCAGCCCTGAACCGGAGCCGCCCAGCCAGCAGACCAGGCGGCACGCCATGCATCAGTCCGGCTGGTAACTGCCCGGCACCGGTGCGAAGGAGACGCCGAAGCGGTTCCAGGCGTTGATGGTGGCGATGGCCAGCGTCAGGTTGGCGAGCTGGGCTTCGGAAAACTGCTCGCGCACCTCCTCGAACAGCTGCTGCGACACACCCTGGGGCAACAGGGTGTTGGCCTCGGCCCAGGCCAGCGCGGCACGCTCGCGGTCGCTGAAGAACGGGGTTTCGCGCCACGCACTCAGGGCATAGATGCGCTGCTCGGTTTCGCCCAGGACACGGGCGTCCTTGGTGTGCATGTCGAGACAATAGGCGCACCCGTTGATCTGCGAGACGCGGATCTTGACCAGCTCCATCAGCGGCTTGTCGACGCCATCCTCGCGGCGGCTCTGCCGTGCCAGGTAGGTTTCCAGCCCGATCATTGCCGTCATCACGTCGGGGGCGGCGGCCTGGTAATTCATGCGCATGGTGGTCACTCCTCGGTTTGAATGTGCAACCCAGGCTACGCAGCCGCCGCGCTGCGCTATTGTAGATTTTCGACATCCTCCTACGGCCCTCGCCATGACCCAGTCCCTGCACGAACGTCTGCCCTGCCTGCAGGGCTTCGTTGCCCGCCCGCCGACCCCGGCGTTGGCGGCGTACGTGCAGCGTTTCTGGTGGATGGAAGGTGACGGTTCGCAGGTCTACGACGAACAGCTGCTGCACCCGGACGGCGGCAGTGGCGTGATCTTCAACTTCGCCGATCCGCTGAGTTTCGATGGCACGCTGCGCGGGCCGCGGGCGCTGATCGCGGGTCCGCAGCTGGCCAGCACCCGCCTGCAGCTGGCCGGGCAGGTCAGGCTGATGGGGGTGCGTTTTCGCCCCGGCATGGGCGCCGCGGTATTCGGCATCGGCCTCGATGAGCTTCACGGGTTTCAGGAGGCCGACTGGCCCCGGCTGGGCCTGGCGCATCTGGTCGATCGGCTGGCCGAGCTGGAGCGGGACGCGCAGCAGGCCGCGATCGAACGCGAACTGCTCCGCCGGCTCGAGGAGATCCAGGCACGGCGCAACCCGGTGCAGCAGCTGCTCAACCGGATCGCCGCCAGCGAAGGCCGGGCGCGGCTGGCCGATCTGCTGCAGAGCGTACCGCTCGGCCAGCGCCAGCTGGAACGCCTGTTCCGCCATCAGGTGGGGCTGACGCCCAAGCAGTTCAGCCGCATCCAGCGCGTGGCCCTGGTGCGCCGGGAATTGCGCGCCGGCGAGGCACTGCTGGACACCGCCCTGGCCTGCGGCTACAGCGACCAGGCGCACTTCATCCACGACTTCAAGACCGTGGTCGGCATGACGCCGGGGCAGTATCGCTTGCGGATCAAGCGCAGCGGCGTCTGAAGAAGCGCAGGCCGCCATTCACAAAGTCGGCTTTCGCGGTGCTGATCGCGCATGACCGCAGGTTCGCATGGCCCGATGCTGGCAAGATTCGTGGGAACCTTGTCATTGCGACAGCGGCATCTCGGCAGCAGACTGCAGCCATCCACCCCGAGAGCTGCACCATGGACGCCACCCGCACCGTCGCCTGTCTGATCTACCCGGATGTGATGAGCCTGGACGTCACCGGCCCGATGCAGGTGTTCGCCTCGGCCAACGTCGAGCGACAGCGCCAGGGTCTGCCTCGTCATTACGAGCTGGTGCTGCTGGGCACCACGGCCGGCCCGGTCGTCACCTCGGCCGGGCTGAAGCTGGTGGCGGATGCCAGCTGGGCCGAATGCGCTCCCGCCACGCTGGACACCCTGCTGATCCCCGGTGGCGTCGGCGTGGATGCGCAAAGGCACGACCAAGGGCTGCTCGCCTGGCTGCGGGACGCCGAACCCAGGGTCCGGCGCCTCGGCTCGGTCTGTTCCGGCGCGCTGATCCTGGCCGAGGCCGGGCTGTTCGACGGGCGCAAGGCGACCACGCACTGGGCGGACCTCGCGGCGCTGGGCGAGTACACATCCATCGAGGTGCAGGGCGACCGGCTGCACACCTACGACCCGACCGATCCGCAGGCGTCGCACCTGTTCAGCTCCGCGGGCGTCACCGCCGGCATCGATCTGGCGCTGGCCCTGGTGGAAGCCGATCTCGGCCGCGCACTGGCGCTGGCAGTCGCCCAGCGGCTGGTGATGTTCCTGCGCCGGCCCGGCGGGCAGACCCAGTTCAGCCCGATGCTGGCGGCGCCGAGCGGCAACGTGGCGCGCCTCGCCGCGCTGCTGGAATGGATTCCAGGGCATCTGGGCGACGACCTGTCCATCGAGGCGCTGGCCGCCCAGGCGCATATGACCCCACGCACCCTCTGCCGCCTGTTCAGCCAGGAAACCGGCATGGGCCCGGGCCAGTACATCGAACGGGTGCGCCTGGAAGCCGCGCGCAATCTGCTGCTCGACGCCCAGGCCTCGATCGCGACGGTGGCGCGGCTGACCGGCTTCGGCCATCCGGAAAATCTCCGGCGCAGCTTCCAGAAGCACCTGTCGGTCAGCCCGCGGGACTTCTACCAGCGCTTCGGCTGACGCGACCGACCTCATTCACCGTTCCCAGCCCGCTCGGCATATGGCCAGGCAGCGCTGTGCCCGCTCGCCACCCTAAAGGAGCCGCTCATGCATCTCTTGCTCAGCAATCCCCAGGTCCTGCGCCTGTTCATCGCCCAGGCGCTGTTCTGGTCCTGTTCGA
Source organism: Stutzerimonas sp. LR2 (assembly GCF_055755175.1). Classification (NCBI taxonomy): domain Bacteria; kingdom Pseudomonadati; phylum Pseudomonadota; class Gammaproteobacteria; order Pseudomonadales; family Pseudomonadaceae; genus Stutzerimonas; species Stutzerimonas sp. LR2. Next base: position 73,833 of record NZ_JBVTRR010000006.1, on the reverse strand, counting down.
TGACCGGCATCATCTTCACCGCCATCGTCGGCCTGCGCCTAGCGCCAGCGGCCGGTCTCGCCACCCTGCCGCTGGCCCTGCTGATGCTCGGCGGCCTGCTCGCCCTGCAACCACTGGCGGGCCTGATGCAACGCCGCGGTCGCCGCGCCGGCTTTCTCATCGGTGCGTTGGCCGGCGTGCTGGGCGGGCTGATCAGCGCGCTGTCGCTCTGGCTCGACAGCTTCACCCTGCTCTGTATCGGCGCTCTGCCCATTGGCGCCTATCAGGCCTCGGCGATGTATTACCGCTTCGCCGCGCTGGAAGCGGTGAGCGATGCCTTCAAGGGTCGCGCCACGGCCTGCGTGATCGGCGGTGGTGTGCTGGCGGCGCTGATCGCGCCCACCCTCGGCCATATGGCGCGCGATCTCGCTGGCGTGCCCTTCGCCGGCACCTATCTGTTGATCGCCAGTCTGGCGGCGCTGGGGTTCATGGTCTTGGCCGGGCTGCCGGCGACCTCGGGAATGCCGGCGACCCGCGCCGATGCGGCGACGGTCAGCTGGCAGGCGCTGCTCGCACGGCCGACCATTCGCGCCGCGGTGCTGACCACCGCTGCCGGCCACGGCCTGATGATCCTGGTGATGAACGCCACGCCCCTGGCGATGCATGGCGAAGGTCTGGATCTGCAGGCCAGCGGCCAGGTCATCCAGTGGCACATGCTCGGCATGTTCCTCCCGGCGTTCGTCGCCGGACCGCTGGTGGACCGCTTCGGCTGCCGACTGGTCGCCTGCCTTGGCGGAGGACTGCTGATCGTCAGCGCGGTGGTCGCCCTGCTCGGCGTCAGCCACTGGCACTTCCTGCTCAGCAGCTGCCTGCTCGGCATCGGCTGGAACCTCATGCTCGTCGCCGGCACCACTCAGCTGGGCCAGGGTCACGCCGCGAGCGAACGCGCGCGGGCACAGGGCCTGATGGAGCTGAGCAACGGCAGCGTCGCCGCAGCCATGTCGTTCGCCTCCGGCGCGCTGATCGCCCAGGCGGGCTGGGCGGCGGTGAACATCGGGCTGCTGCCCATCGTGACGCTGGTGGTACTGCTGCAGGTTGCGCAGGGCTATCGGCAAAGGCAGGCGGCGTAACGCTGCGCAGCCGGACGCGCGTTCAGGACAGTTTCTGCTCGGAAATCAGGTGGATGATGTTGGCCGGGCTGGAGATCCAGAACGCGCGGAAGCCGTCAGGCAGGGGTTCGATTTCATCTCGACGGGCGCAATGGCGCTGTTGCAGAAGGGCCGATGCAGCGTCCAGATCGTCCGTCACCACCTCCAGCCAGATCTCTGCCTGGCTGATGCCCGCCACGCGATCGAGCCAGAGCACCTTGTCGCCGAACTCGAAGCGCGGCGTCTGCTCGCCATCCGCGTCGGTCGGTGTCAGCTCCCTCAGCCCCAGGGTTTCACGGTAGAAGGCGACGGTGCTGGTGTACTCATGGGTAGGCACCTTCATCGCCATGTTTCGGCCGGGCAGAAATCTTGGATTCATCGGGTCGCTCCACTGGCGCGCCGACCAACCCGGCCGGCGCCGCTAGCAAGCTAGTACAGACGCCATCGGCCGTGCACGCAAGGCGCCAGGTAGGCGCTGCGGCTGCTCAGCGCGGCCTGACGCCGTCCAGGATCAGCGCCTGCAGACTCCTGAGCGTCTCCTCGAAGAACGCCGGATCATCCAGCGTCCTGCCCGCCACCGCCTCGACCTGCACGCGAAAATCGGCGTAGTGCTGGGTGGTCGCCCACAGCGAGAAGATCAGGTGATGCGGCGCGACGGGCGCGAGCTTGCCGGCGTCGATCCAGGCCTGGATCACTGCAACCTTGTTTTCCACCAGGTCGTGCAGCGGCTGCTGCAGCTCACCCAGCAGCAGCGGTGCGCCCTGCATGATCTCCATGCAGAACAGCCGCGATTCGGCGGGATGGTCACGGGAGAGTTCGAGCTTGACCCGCAGGTAGTCGCGGATCGCCTCGACCGGGTCTTGTTCGACGGAGAACGCCTGCAGCGGCTGCAACCAGACCTCCAGCAGCTGTCGCAGGACATTCACGTACAGCTCTTCCTTGCTGCCGAAGTAGTACAGCAGGTTGGTCTTGGAAACGTCGGCCTGCGTGGCCACCTGATCGAGGCTGGTGCCGTGCAGACCGAAGCGGGAGAACAGCTCCAGCGCGGCCTGGAGGATGCTCGTGCGCTTGCCTTCGATCATGCGCAGGCGCCGGTTCTGCGCGCTGACGCTCGGCTCGCGGACGGCGCCTTTCGGACGGGGGGTCTTGCTGGCGGTGAGACGCTTGCGTGGTGGTACGGAGGGCTGATCGGTCACGGGATTACCGGCTGGGCTCAAACGAGCCGCTACTGTAGCGCGGCGACGGCGGCCGGGACGAGCGCAATGCGTGCTCATCACCCGTACGGGCGCCTGCACCGGGTTCGTGCGTCGCGCACAAACCAGGTGCTCCGATTCGGACCAAATGGTCCACAACGCATCGGCAAAAATCGCCATCTTGTTGATTAAAAAGCCGAATCCGTTTCTGGCCTGCATCCTGCTAAAGCCTCTGCGACCCTGCCCGTCACGTTCGGGCAGCGCTTTCTAGCCATTGCGTACAGAGGTGCTACCCATGGATGTTGGTGTTTTCATTCCGATCGGCAACAACGGCTGGCTCATCTCCGAGAATGCGCCGCAGTACATGCCGAGCTTCGAGCTGAACAAGGCCATCGTGCAGAAGGCCGAGGGCTACGGCTTCGACTTCGCGCTGTCGATGATCAAGCTGCGCGGCTTCGGCGGCAAAACCGAATTCTGGGAACACAACCTGGAGTCCTTCACGCTGATGGCGGGCCTGGCTGCCGTCACCAGCAAGATCCAGCTGTTCGCCACCGCCGCAACGCTCACTCTGCCGCCGGCCATCGTCGCGCGCATGGCTTCGACCATCGACTCGATCTCCGGCGGCCGCTTCGGCGTGAACCTCGTCACCGGCTGGCAAAAGCCAGAGTACAGCCAGATGGGCCTGTGGCCGGGGGATGAATTCTTCGGCACCCGTTATCAGTATCTCGGCGAGTACGCCCAGGTGCTGCGCGACCTCTGGGCCACCGGCCGCAGCGATTTCAAGGGCGAGCACTTCCAGATGGAGGATTGCCGCGTCAGCCCGAAACCCCAGGCGGACATGAAGATCATCTGCGCCGGCTCGTCCGATGCCGGCATGGCCTTCTCGGCGCAGTACGCCGACTACAACTTCTGCTTCGGCAAGGGCGTGAACACCCCGACCGCCTTCGCCCCGGCCGCCGAACGGCTGCAGGCGGCCTGTGCCAAGACCGGCCGCCACGTCACCTCCTGCGTGCTGTTCATGGTGATCGCCGACGAGACCGACGAAGCGGCCCGGGCCAAGTGGGAGCACTACAAGGCCGGCGCCGACCAGGAGGCCATCGCCTGGCTGGGCGAACAGGGCGCGGCAGACAAGACCTCCGGTAGCGACACCAACATTCGCCAGATGGCTGACCCGACCTCGGCGGTGAACATCAACATGGGCACACTGGTGGGCTCCTACGCCAATGTCGCCCGAATGCTCGACGAGATCGCCACGGTGCCTGGCATGCAGGGCGTGATGCTGACATTCGACGACTTCATCGAAGGCATCGAAGCCTTTGGCCAGAAGATCCAGCCGCTGATGCAGAGCCGCCGGCACGTCAGTGCTCTGAAGGAGTCCGCCTGATGAGCGCCGTCGAACAGGTCTCCGGCTACGGCCTGAGCGCAACGGACGAGCCCGTGCAGCTGCCGGCGCGGCCCGAACCGTTGGCGATGAAAGCCAGTGAAACCGCGCTGATCATCGTGGACATGCAGAACGCCTACGCCAGCCGCGGCGGCTACCTGGATCTGGCCGGCTTCGATGTGTCGGCGACCCAGCCGGTGATCGCGAAAATCCGCCAGGCACTATGCGCGGCTCGCGCCGCCGGCATGCAGGTGATCTTTCTGCAGAACGGCTGGGACAACGGGTACGTCGAGGCGGGCGGGCCGGGCTCGCCGAACTGGCACAAGTCCAACGCGCTGAAGACCATGCGCAAGCGCCCGGAACTGGCCGGCACCCTGCTCGCCAAGGGTGGCTGGGATTACGCGCTGGTGGACGAACTGGCGCCGCTGCCCCGCGACATCCTGGTGCCCAAGCCGCGCTACAGCGGTTTCTTCAATTCGCAGCTGGACAGCACCCTGCGCGCCCGTGGCATCCGCAACCTGGTGTTCACCGGCATCGCCACCAATGTGTGCGTGGAGTCGACCCTGCGCGACGGCTTTCACCTGGAGTACTTCGGTGTGGTACTGGCCGATGCCACGCACCAGGCCGGGCCGGAATTCGCCCAGCAGGCGGCGCTGTACAACATCGAGACGTTCTTCGGCTGGGTCTCCAGCGTCGACGCCTTCTGCCGGAGCTTCGCGACCGCGCCAGAGGTGGCGGTCGCCAGCTGATTACACCCGAGTGCCCGACCGCGGCGCCCGCAGAGGCGTCCGCCGGGTTCGCCTGAATGCCTTGCAAGGAATCAACCACATGCCCAAGCAATCGATCATCCCCGCCGGAACCGGCAAACCGCTCGCCCCCTACGTGCCCGGGTCCATGGCCGATGGCGTGCTTTACGTCGCCGGCACCCTGCCCTTCGACAAGGACAACAACGTGGTCCACGTCGGCGATGCCGCCGCCCAGACCCGCCATGTACTGGAGACCATCAGGGGCGTCGTCGAGGCTGCCGGCGGCAGCATGGACGACGTCACCTTCAACATGATCATGCTCACCGACTGGGCCAACTACGCCAAGGTCAACGAGGTGTACGCCGAGTTCTTCCCCGGCGAGAAGCCGGCGCGCTACTGCATCCAGTGCGGACTGGTGAAACCCGATGCGCTGATCGAGATCGCCAGCATCGCCCACATCGGCCAATAGCGCCTGCCGGAGCGGGCCAGCCGGCACGCCGGCTGGCCCGCTGATACTGCACGGAGGGAGTGACATGCACTACGAACTTCATGGCCGCATGGAGCCCGATGCACCGACCCTGGTGCTCAGTTCCGGCCTCGGCGGCGCCGCTGCCTTCTGGACGCCGCAACTGCCGGCGCTGACCCAGGACTATCGGGTGCTGGTCTACGACCAGTTGGGGACCAACAGGAGCCCGGCGAACCTGCCGGCGGGCTATTCCATCGAATCCATGGCGGTGGAATTGCTGGAGCTGCTGGATACCCTGGGCATCCGCCGCTGCCATTTTATCGGCCATGCACTCGGCGGGCTGGTCGGCTTGCAGATCGCCCTGCTGCGGCCGCAGCTGCTGCAGAGTCTGGTGCCGATCAATGCCTGGAGCAGCCCCAACCCACACAGTGCACGCTGTTTCGCGGTGCGCCTGAAACTGCTGCACGACAGCGGCCCGGCAGCCTATGTACAGGCGCAGTCGCTGTTCCTCTACCCGGCCGACTGGATCGCAGCCAACAGCGAGCGACTGGCACGCGACGATGCCCATGCACTGGCGCATTTCCCGCCGACGATGAATCTGGTGCGGCGCATCGAGGCGCTGCTGGCCTTCGATATCGAGGCCGAGCTGCCGCGCATCACCACCCCGACCCTGCTGATCGCCAACCGCGACGACATGCTGGTGCCCTGGCAGCGTTCGCAGCACCTGGCCGACGTCATGCCCAATGCCCAGCTGGCGCTGCTGAACTACGGCGGCCACGCGTCCAGCGTCAGCGACAGCGAACCCTTCAACCAGATCCTGCTGGACCATCTTGCCGAGCAATGCGGCCAGGTTGCAGCAGCCTGAGGACCCGAACATGCACGCCCCCATCGACTCGAATGCCCTCGCCACGCTGTTCAGCGAGGCCCGCACCCACAGCGCCTGGCTGGACAAGCCGGTGCCTGACGCACTGCTCGAGCAGCTCTACGAGCACGTCCGTCTCGGCCCGACCGCGGTCAACAGCTGCCCGGCGCGCTTCGTCTTCGTGCGCAGCGCCGAGGGCAAGCAGAAGCTGGCGCCCTGCCTGTCCAAGGGCAACCTGGACAAGACCCTGGCCGCGCCGGTGACGGTGATCGTCGCCTATGACGAGGACTTCCCGGAGACCCTGCCGGAGCTGTTTCCCCACGCCGATGCGCGCAGCTGGTACGCCGGCCAGCCGGCACTGATCACCGAGAACGCGCTGCGCAACAGCTCGCTGCAGGCCGGTTACCTGATCCTCGCTGCCCGCGCCCTGGGGCTCGATTGCGGACCGATGTCCGGCTTCGACGACAAGACACTGGATGCAACCTTCTTCGCTGGCACCACCTGGAAGTCCAATCTGCTGATCAACCTCGGCTATGGCGACGCCAGCAAGCTGCGCGACCGCCTGCCACGCCTGCCCTTCGACCGGGCCTGCGTCCTCGCCTGATGGAGAACCGACCATGCAACTGGCTCAATGCGAAACCGCAGGGGCACCCGGCGCCCCGCTGATCCGCCAGGACTACCGCGATGCCATGGCGCGCCTGGCCGCGGCGGTCAACATCATCACCACCGACGGCCCCAGCGGCCGTGCCGGCTTCACTGCCACCGCGGTGTGCAGCGTCACCGACGAACCGCCGACGCTGCTGGTGTGCCTGAACCGCAGCGCATCGGCGCATCCCATCGTCACCGCCAACGGGCAGCTCTGCGTGAACACCCTGGCCGGTGCGCAGCGGGACCTGTCCAACCTGTTCGGCGGCAAGACGCCCATGGCCGAGCGCTTCGCCGCAGCCCAATGGAGCAACGGCGTGACCGGTTCGCCGCTGCTCGACGGTGCCACGGTGTCGTTCGACTGCCGCATCAACCACAGCGCCAGTGTCGGCACCCACGACATCCTCTACTGCGAGGTGCTCGCCGTGTACCGCCGCGACAGCAGCGATGCGCTGGTGTACTTCGGCCGCAACTACCACGGGCTGCCCGGCGCCGGCTGAACGCTCGGCTCCCATCACTACCCGAGCCCGCCGCGCGAACCGCGCCGCGGGCTTTTTCTTGCCTGCGGAACAACGCACCTACCGGTGCGCCGCTCGACACGCAAACAGCGCTTGCATCACGGACACAATTGTTATGTTATAACTCTTACATTATTTCCGACACGTGCCTCCCGATGACCGAAGCCGAACTACTCGCCCAGCCCGCCGAGGCGTACATGAACGCAGAGCAGCAGGCCTTCTTCCGCGACCTGCTTTTGCACCAGCGTGCCGAGCTGCAGGCGCGTATCGAGGAAGAATTCCAGGCGCTGCGCGAACAGGAGCCGAGCAGCGACCCCGCCGACATCGGCAGCGCCGAAGAACAGCGTCACTGGCAGCTGCGCGTGCTGGAGCGGGAGAAAAAGCTGCTCGACAAGATCGACGCCGCGCTGGACGCCATCGCCCGCGGCGAGTACGGCTGGTGCGCCGAAACCGGTGAACCCATCGGGCTGCAGCGCCTGCTGTTGCGTCCCACCACGACGCTGTCCATCGAGGCGAAGCAACGCCAGGAACAGCGCGAAAAACACCAACGTTCCGCCTGAGAGACCGCCATGAACCGCCTCCCTGTAACCGTCCTGTCCGGCTTCCTCGGCGCCGGCAAGAGCACCCTGCTCAACCACATCCTGAAGAACCGCGACGGCCGCCGCGTGGCTGTGATCGTCAACGACATGAGCGAGATCAACATCGACGGCAACGAGGTGCAGCGCGGCGTCAGCCTCAATCGCGCCGAAGAGAAGCTGGTGGAGATGAGCAATGGCTGCATCTGCTGCACCCTGCGCGAAGACCTGCTCGAAGAAGTCGGCAAGCTCGCCCGCGAGGGCCGCTTCGACTACCTGTTGATCGAGTCCACCGGTATTTCCGAACCGCTGCCGGTGGCCGAGACCTTCACCTTCCGCGATGAACAGGGCCAGAGCCTGGCCGATCTGGCTCGCCTGGACACCATGGTCACGGTGGTCGACGGGGTGAACTTCCTGCGCGACTTCCACGAGGCCGAGAGCCTGGCCAGCCACGGCGAAACCCTTGGCGAGGACGACGAACGCTCGGTCACCGAGCTGCTGATCGAACAGGTGGAGTTTGCCGACGTCATCCTGATCAGCAAGATCGACCTGATCTCCGCGGCCGACCGCGAAGAGCTGACCGCCATCCTCGGCCGGCTCAACACCCACGCCGAGATCCTGCCGATGAGCATGGGCCAGGTGCCGCTCGACCGAATCCTCGACACCGGCCGTTTCGATTTCGAACGCGCCGCCCAGGCGCCGGGCTGGCTCAAGGAAATGCGCGGTGAGCATGTGCCGGAAACCGAGGAATACGGCATCGCCTCCACCGCCTACCTGGCGCGCCGGCCGTTCCATCCGCAGCGTTTCTACAACTTCCTCAACCGCGAGTGGAGCAACGGCCGCCTGCTGCGCTCCAAGGGTTTCTTCTGGCTCGCTACCCGCCCCGAGGAAGCCGGCAGCTGGTCGCAGGCCGGTGGGCTGATGCGCTACGACTACGCCGGGCGCTGGTGGCACTTCACGCCGGAGTCGGCCTGGCCGAGCGACCGCGAAAGCCGCACGGCGATCCTTGGCAAATCCCGCGGCGAGTTCGGCGATTGCCGCCAGGAACTGGTCTTCATCGGGCAGAACATCGACTTCGACCAGCTGCGCCGCGAGCTGGACGCCTGCCTGCTGAACGACAGCGAGTGGGCCTTGGGCATCGACGGCTGGCTGCGCCTGCCGGACCCGTTCGGCCCCTGGCACGAGCAGGTCGCCTGATGCTGGCGCTTGCGGCGACTCGCCCGCAGCCGCGGCAGCTGTTCGGCGATACCCCGGCGGTGCTCGCCGAAGCCCTGCAAGATGGGGTCAACCTCGCGGTGTGGCAGCGCCGACTACCCCTGCACATCAACGGTTTCGCCGAGACGCTGCTGGCGCTGGGCGAACCGCTGGGCGAGTCCCTGACGCTGGAACCGGGCGCCGAAGGTGAATTGCAGCTGCCGACCCTGGCGGCGGCCTATCGAGACATTGCCGGCCATGCCGGCTTCGTTGCCGATGTCGCCTGGCTGACCCGCGCCTTCGCCTGTCTGGTCGACGCGCGACGCATCGGCCTGCGCCTGCGGCTGCTGAACAAGGCCATGTGCCCGCGCTTCCACGTCGATCATGTGCCGCTGCGGCTGATCACCGCCTATGCCGGCGCGGGCAGCGAATGGCTGCGTGAGGGGGTCATGGCCCGTCGGCGTCTCGGCGAGCCATCAGCCGAGCCCACCGATGCGGCCGCTGTCGAGCGGCTGCAGGTCGGCGAGGTCGCACTGTTCAAGGGAGAGAAATGGCAGGGCAACGAGGGCGCAGGGATCATTCATCGCTCGCCCCTTGCCGCACCGGATGCGCCCCGCCTGATCCTGACGCTGGACTGGCTGGCCTGAAGCAAAAAGGGCCGCAACTGCGGCCCTTCGGATCGACGAGACTGATCACGCGGCCATCTTTTCGCACTCCTCCGCACACTTGCGGCAGGCTTCGGCGCAGGCCTGGCAATGGTCGTGCTGGTGCTGGCCGCATTCCTCGGCACAGTCGCGGCAGACCTGTGCGCAGAGCTTGCAGAAGGCCTTGGCGTAAGGGCTGTCGCGGGTCATGAGCACCGCCGCGATGGCGCACATGTCGGCACAGTCGCGGTCGAGCTGGATGCAGCGCGCCATCATCTTCACGTCGTCCTCGCGCAGACATGAGGCCGCGCAGGTCTCGCATACCAGTGCGCAGTTGGAACAGGCCTGGATACAGGATTGGTAGCGGGGATTGAGCATGCACATTTCCTCCATTTCGGGGCCGATGAAATGGTCGGCACCTTCGGGTGGCGCCGAGCCGGGCCGAACGACGTTCGTACTAGGTAGGGTCGCCCGCGCCAGCGAAGTTCATTTCATTCGCCGGACGGCCCCAGCCCAGCGCAACGACGACCGCACCGTTACAATGGCTGCCCCGCACTAACAGCCGCCACCCGCCATGCCCTTCACCCTCTCCGCACCCTGCGAACTGCTGGAAGTCATCAGCAAGAGCCGCTTTCTGGCCAAGGCGGCTCCCGTGCAGAGCGCCGAAGAAGCTCAGGCATTCATCCAGTCGGTCAGCGATCCGACCGCTACGCATAATTGCTGGGCGTGGAAGATCGGCAATCAGTACCGCTTCAGTGATGACGGCGAGCCCGGCGGTACGGCGGGTCGGCCGATGCTCACGGCCATCGAAGGGCAGGACTTCGATCGGGTCGCGGTGGTGGTGATTCGCTGGTTCGGTGGCATCAAGCTCGGAACCGGTGGCCTGGCCCGCGCCTATGGCGGCACCACGGCCAAATGCCTGCAAGCGGGCGAGCGCAGCGAGCTGGTGTCACGCTCGCGCTGCCGTTGTCATTGCCGGTTCGCCGAACTGGCGCTGCTCAAGGCGCGCCTGGTGGACTTTGAAGCGCTGCTGGAAGCCGAGCACTTCGACGCCGAAGGCGCGACGCTGGAGATAGCCCTTCCCGCCGACCAGCTGCAGCCACTGGACAGATTGCTCGCTGATATCACCCGCGGGCGAAGCCGGCTGCAGGCCTTGGACTAGACGCGCCTTTGCCCACAATAACTGTGGAAGCAATTGTGGATAACAATTGTATGGTGCGCTGCGAAGCGCCTGCCGCGGGGCCTGCAGAAATCTGTACACTTTTTGACCAGAACGTGTTTCGCGCCCGGTAAGGCCGTGTTAAACGCTTGAATTTCGGTGTTTTTTGACTGGCCGGTCGAGCGATGACGTTACGCCATCAATTGCGTTCTGCCAGCTGCCAGTTATGCCCGATTCACGTGGAGAACCTTGTGGATAACGTTGGGAACAACCTTGCCAGCCCGCGCCATTCTTGGCCCGCAGACCACTGGTCAAATTTTCGCCAAATGCAACGGGAGCTTCATCGCGTTGGCATCGGCGACTGATAGCCGCTTCAAACGGCCGATGGCCATATCGGTCATGCAGCCCCGTCGCTAGAATGCCCTCATACCCGCAAGACGAGAATTTCGCGATGCAAGACTGGCTCAACAACCTGCCCAAGGCCGAACTCCACCTGCACCTGGAGGGCTCGCTGGAGCCGGAACTGATGTTCCGTCTGGCCGAGCGCAACAAGATCGCCCTGCCCTGGAATGACGTCGAAGCACTGCGCAGCGCCTACAACTTCGGCAACCTGCAGGAGTTCCTCGATCTCTACTACGCTGGCGCCGACGTGCTGCGTACCGAGCAGGACTTCTATGACCTGACCTGGGCCTACCTGCAGAAGTGCGAAGAGCAGAACGTGGTGCACACCGAGCCCTTCTTCGACCCGCAAACCCACACCGACCGCGGCGTACCGTTCGAGGCCGCGCTCAACGGCATCAGCGCCGCGCTGGCCGATGGCCGTGAGCTGCTGGGCATCAGCAGCGGGCTGATCCTCAGTTTCCTGCGCCACCTGCCGGAAGAGGAAGCCTTCAAGACCCTGGAACAGGCATTGCCCTATCGCAACGCCTTCTTCGCCGTCGGCCTGGACAGCTCCGAGGTCGGCCATCCGCCGAGCAAGTTCCAGCGCGTGTTCGACAAGGCGCGTGGCGAAGGCTTGCTGACCGTTGCCCATGCCGGCGAGGAAGGTCCGCCCGAGTACATCTGGCAGGCACTCGACCTGCTCAAGGTCAGCCGGATCGACCACGGCGTACGTGCCGCGGAAGATCCGAAGCTGATCGCCCGGCTGATCGAGGAGCAGATTCCACTGACGGTCTGCCCGCTGTCCAACACCAAGCTCAAGGTGTTTGCCGACATGCGTCAGCACAACATCCTCGACCTGCTGGAGCAGGGCGTGAAGGTCACGGTGAATTCCGACGATCCGGCCTATTTTGGCGGCTATGTCACGGAGAATTTCGTCGCGCTGCACGAAAGCCTGGGCATGACCGAAGCCCAGGCCCGCCGCCTGGCGCAGAACAGCCTGGACGCCCGCCTGGCCTACTGAGCCATTCGTCGGCGCAAGGCCGACCTGCGACACCATGGCTCGCCGCGCGAGCCATGGCTGCGCCTAGACTGTGCGGCGTTCGACACGTGAGGAGATCGCCATGCACATTCTCGTCCGCCCCATGACGCCCCACCCCGATAGCGCCTGGCAGGTCTGCCTGGATCGCCAGCGCATCACCTTTCGCAGCGAAGCCGAGGCCAGGGCCTTCGCCGAGACCCTGCAGCGGCGCCTGCAGGCGCCCCATCGGCTGCCGCTGAGCGCCTGACCTCACTCCGTGCTGGCGCGGGCGGTGCCATAGGCGACCAACGTCGCCAGCAGCCCGCACAGACTCATGATCGCCGCCAGCGGCACCGCGGTGCCGTTGTGCAGCGCCCCCACCGCGGAAGCGGCAATGGCCGCGATGGTGAACTGCAGGCTGCCGAGCAGAGCCGAGGCGCTGCCGGCATTGGCGCGCTGATCGGCCATGGCGCAGGCGGTGGCATTGGGCAGCAGGCAGCCCAGGCAGGACACACAACAGAACAGCGGGATCAGCAAGGGCCAGAGCGATTCGGGCTGCGCCGCCGCCACTGCCAGCAACGCCAGCGCACTGGCGAAGAAGAACCACACCCAGCGCCGCACCCAGAATTCCGGCCCGCGCCAGCGCACCAGCCGCACGTTCACCTGCGCCATCAGGATGAAGCCCGCCGCATTGATACCGAACAGCCAGCCGAAATGCTCGGGCTTGACGCCGTACAGCTCGATGAAGACGAACGGCGAGCCGGTGATGTAGGCGAACATCCCCGCCATGCACAGCGCGCCGGTGAGCACGTGGCCCATGAAGAAACGATCGCGGAACAACCGCAAGTACTGACCCAGGGCCCCGGCCATCGGCTGGCGCGGCAAGCCCGGCGGGTAGGTTTCCGGCAGCCAGAGCGCCACCGCCACCAGGCACAGCGCGCTGAACAACGTCAGCAGGATGAAGATCGACGGCCAACCGAACGTCGCCAGCAACGCACCGCCGGCCACCGGCGCGAGGATCGGCGCCAGGCCCATGACCAGCATCAGCTGTGAGAACACCTTGGCGCTGGTCATCGGATCGCAGAGGTCGCGCACCACGGCCCGCGCCACCACCATGCCGGCGCAGCCACCCAGCGCCTGCACGAAGCGCACGCCGATCAGCCAGTCCATCGACGGTGCGAAGGCGCTGGCCAGCGATGCCAGGGTGAACAGGGTCACGCCCACCAGCAGCGGCCCGCGCCGCCCGTAGCGATCGGCCAGCGGACCGTAGACCAGCTGACCGATGGCCAGACCGACGAAATACGCCGCCAACGACAGCTGGACGTGATCGACACTGGTACCAAAGGCCTGCGCGATCAGCGGAAATGCAGGCAGGTACATGTCGATGGCCAGGGGACCGAACGCGCTGAGCGCGCCCAGGATGAGGAGAATCCGCAAAGACATCAGAGGCTCGCAAAGCAGGAAAAGGGACGTGCCGAGGCCAATGCTTGGACCGCGGCCTCGGTGGGGCAATTGCACCGGCGTGCAAGATGCTGTTACATACACCGCCGATTGTAAACATGCATCGCGACGAGATGCCTCGTTACACTGGTCGCCTCCACCGCTGCTGGATGCCTGAAGCAGCCGCTACCGCCGAACCTGCCCATGCGCCGAACCAAAGAAGAAGCCGAGAAGACCCGCATCGCCATCCTCGCCTCCGCCGAGCGGCTGTTTCTGGACAAGGGAGTGGCCCACACCAGTCTCGATCAGATCGCGCGCGACGCTGGCGTGACGCGCGGCGCCGTGTACTGGCACTTCCAGAACAAGGCGCACCTGTTCCACGAGATGCTCAATCAGATCCGCCTGCCGCCTGAGCAGATGACCGAGCGTCTGTGCAGCTGCAATCAGCAGCAGCCGCTGCAGGCTCTGATCGCCCTGCGCAACCTGACGGTCGAGGCCATCAGCACCCTGGCCAGCAACGAGCAGAAGCGCCGGATCTTCACCATCCTGCTGCACAAGTGCGAATTCACCGACGAGCTGCGCGAGGCCGAAGAGCGACATCACGCCTTCATCAACCAGTTCATCGATCTGTGCGAGAACCTGCTGCGCAACGCCTCGGCCTGCCTGCGACCTGGCGTCTCGCCGCGCCTGGCGGCATTGTCGCTGCATGCGCTGGTGGTCGGGCTGTTCACCGACTGGACCCGCGATACCGGGCTGTTCGCGCCGCTGGTCGACACCAAGGCGCTGATCGACCCGCTGTTCCGCGGCCTGGTCCGCGACTGGCCGGACGACCCCGACCAGCTCGGTGCCTGAGTGCCGGCATGATCACGCCACCTGATAGCCCTCCTCGCTGATCGCCTGGCGAATCGCCTGCTCGCTGGCGCTGCTCTGCACCTCGACCGTCCCGCTCGCCAGATCCACCTTCACCTGGGCCTGCGCGTCCAGCGCCTTGATGGCCTGGGTGACCGCGCGCTCGCAGTGGCTGCAGGTCATTCCGCTCACGTTGAATACAGGCATCGTCGTTCTCCTCGATCGTTGGATGGATCGATTCTCAAGCTTGCCACCCTGGCAAGGTCAAGGCCTTGGCTGTCGCAGATCATGGTGTTGACCTTGCCATAGGGTTAAGGTCGATCCTGAGCGCATCGCCATCCGAGGAGACACAGCCATGTCCAGCGCCACCCATACGCTGCCGGTCAGCGGTATGACCTGCGCCAGCTGCGCCGGCCGCGTCGAACGCGCCCTGCTCAAGGTGCCGGGCGTGGCCAGCGCCAGCGTCAACCTGGCCAACGAGCAGGTGCGCGTCGAAAGCAGCGAGGCGGACCTCGCGGCCCTGATCGAAGCCGTGCAGAAGGCCGGCTATGGCGTGCCGGTGCAGAGTCTGGAGCTGGCCATCGACGGCATGACCTGCGCCAGCTGCGTTGGCCGCGTCGAGCGTGCCCTGCTCAAGGTGCCCGGGGTGCGCAGCGCGGCGGTGAATCTGGCCAGCGAGCGCGCCCACGTCGAAGTACTCGGCCCGCCGGACCCGGCCGCGCTGATCCAGGCCGTCGAGGCAGCCGGTTATCACGCCACGGCGAGCAGCGAGCGCCGCCCGGCGGCCGATGCCGAACGACGCCTGCAGCGCGAACGCTGGGCAGTGATCGCCGGCCTGCTGCTGGCCGCACCGCTGGTGCTGCCGATGTTCGGCGAGCTGTTCGGGCAGCACTGGATGCTGCCGGCATGGATCCAGTTCCTGCTCGCCACGCCGGTGCAGTTCGTCCTCGGTGCGCGCTTCTACGTCGCCGGCTGGAAGGCGGTGCGCGCCGGTGCCGGCAACATGGACCTGCTGGTCGCCATCGGCACCAGCGCCGGTTACGGCCTGAGCCTCTATCAATGGTGGGCGACGCCGGCCGGGCAGATGCCGCACCTGTATTTCGAGGCCTCGGCGGTGGTCATCGCCCTGGTGCTGCTGGGCAAATACCTGGAAAGCCGCGCCAAGCGCCAGACCAGCGCGGCGATCCGGGCACTGGAAGCCTTGCGTCCGGACCGCGCGACACGGGTGATCGACGGCCGCGAGGAAGACGTCGCCATCGCCGCGCTGCGCCTGGACGACCTGGTGCTGGTCAAGCCCGGCGAGCGTTTCCCGGTGGACGGCGAAGTGGTCGAGGGCGAAAGCCAGGCCGACGAAGCGCTGATCAGCGGCGAGAGCCTGCCGGTGAACAAGGCGCCGGGCGACCGCATCACCGGTGGCGCGATCAACGGCGAGGGTCGGCTGCTGGTGCGCACCACCGCGCTCGGTGGCGAGACTGTGCTGGCGCGGATCATCCGCCTGGTGGAAGACGCCCAGGCGGCCAAGGCACCGATCCAGAAGCTGGTGGACAAGGTCAGCCAGGTGTTCGTCCCGGCGGTGCTGGTGATCGCCGTGTTCACCCTGATCGGCTGGTTGCTCACTGGCGCGCCCGCCGAGGTCGCGCTGATCAATGCGGTGGCGGTGCTGGTGATCGCCTGCCCCTGCGCGCTCGGCCTGGCGACACCGGCGGCGATCATGGCCGGCACCGGCGTGGCGGCACGCCACGGCATCCTGATCAAGGACGCCGAGGCCCTGGAAGTCGCCCATGCGGTGAATGCGGTGGCCTTCGACAAGACCGGCACGCTGACCTCCGGCAAGCCGCAGATCATCCACCTGCATGCGCTGGAAGGTGACGAGGCGAGCCTGTTGCGCCTGGCCGGCGCTCTGCAACGTGGCAGTGAACACCCACTGGCACGTGCCGTGCTGGAGCGCTGCGAAGCCGATGGCGTCGCGGTGCCGGATGTGCAGAAGAGCCAGGCCCTGAGCGGCCGCGGCATCGCCGGGACGCTGGACGGTCGGCAGCTGGCGCTGGGCAATCGGCGCATGCTGGACGAATTCGGCCTGCAACCGGGCGAGCTGCTGGATACCGCCCAGCGTTGGGAAGCCGAAGGCCGCACGCTCTCCTGGCTGGTGGAGAGCGCACCGCAACCGCGCGTGCTCGGCCTGTTCGCCTTCGGTGACAGCCTCAAGGAGGGAGCTGCGGCGGCGATCGCCGCACTCGATGCCCGGCATATCCGCAGCCACCTGATCACCGGCGACAACCGTGGCAGCGCGCGGGTGGTGGCCGAAGCGCTGCACATCGACGACGTGCACGCCGAGGTGCTCCCGGCAGACAAGGCCGCCACCGTGGCGGAGCTGAAGAAGGGCGGCGCCGTGGTGGCGATGGTTGGCGATGGCATCAACGATGCGCCAGCCCTGGCCGCAGCGGATGTCGGCATCGCCATGGGCGGCGGCACCGACGTGGCCATGCACGCCGCCGGCATCACGCTGATGCGCGGTGATCCGCGCCTGGTGCCGGCAGCGCTGGAGATCGCCCGGCGCACCTACCGCAAGATCCAGCAGAACCTGTTCTGGGCCTTCATCTACAACCTGGTGGGCATTCCGCTCGCCGCCTTCGGCTTCCTCAGCCCGGTGGTGGCCGGTGCGGCAATGGCCCTGTCGAGCGTCAGCGTGGTGAGCAACGCCCTGCTGCTGCGTTCCTGGAAACCGGAAGAATGATCGGGAGCACGCCATGAACATCGGTCAGGCAGCCAAGCACAGCGGCCTTACGGCGAAGATGATCCGCTACTACGAATCCATCGGTCTGCTCACGCCCGCCGGGCGTGGCGCCAATGGCTACCGCCACTACAACGAGCGCGACCTGCACCAGCTGGCCTTCATCCGCCGCGCTCGTGATCTGGGCTTCTCCCTCGAGGAGGTCGGCAAGCTGCTGGCGCTGTGGCAGGACCGCCAGCGCGCCAGCGCCGACGTGAAAGCCCTGGCCGGCGCGCATATCGACGAGCTGAACCGCAAGATTGCCGAGCTGGTCGGCCTGCGCGACACGCTGCAGGAGCTGGTCGACCACTGCCAGGGTGATGATCGGCCGGACTGCCCGATCCTGCAGGGCATCGAAAGCGGCTGCTGCAGCACGCGTCCCGCACCCTCCCGGACAGGCATACCAGCCCGAGCGGGCGGGGCCTGATCCTCGCGCGGGCGTTCACACGCCCGCCGATCGCTCGCTGCCGCGCAGGCACGCGGGCAACCGTCCCTCGGCTGACATTCAAGTTCGCATGCGCCAGGCCGACAGTGAGGCCGAAGACAGAAGCGGCCGCCCTGCGTACCCGCTCGCATCGACAATTCATCTTGATTTGGACTGCCATGAATAACTGGTTTGCAAATATCGGGGTCAGCAGGAAGCTCGCACTGGGCTTCGGCGTCGTCCTGGCCCTCACCTTCATCCTCGCCTGGAACGGCTGGGGCAGCCTGGGCAGCGTGATCCAGCGCAGCGGCTGGATGACCGAGATCTCGCAGCTGAACAAGACCCTCACCGACCTGCGCATAGCCCGCCTGCAGTTCATGCTGGCCAACGGCGACGCCGAGTCCACCGAGCGGCTGGACAAGAACCTCGGCATCTACCTCGCCCAGCAGACCAAGCTGCTGGACACCTTCAAGAACCCGATCAACGTCGCCCAGCTCAAGGAACAGGCCGGCTACAACGCCCAGTACCAGAACTCGCTGAACGACATGCGCAAGGGCTACGCCCAGGCCAACGCCGCGCGCACCACCATCGACGGTGCCGCCGCGCGTCTGGCAGAGCTGAACGCTGGCGTCACCGGCCAGGTGCTGCGGTTGTCGGAATACGATGAAGGGCGCTTCGCGCAGTTCCAGGCCATCACCCGGATCGAGGATGACGTGCAGCGCGCCCAATACCTGCTGCGGGTCTATATGGCGGCTCCGGGTGCCGAGGCGGCCAAGGCCGTCTACGCGCAACTGGATGCCGCCCAGGCCACGCTGGATCGCCACGCTGCCGCGCTCGACGCTGACCACGCGGCGACGCTTGAGCAGATCCGTGCCGTGCTCGGCGAGTATCGCAGCGCCATCGAATCGCTGGAGGCGGCCACCGTCGCCATCGCCAAGGCACGCCAGGAGATGACCGACCAGCAGAAGGAGATCGTCCGCATCAGCGACTCGCTCTATCAGTTCCAGCTCGACCGGCTCGATGTGGAGAGCAGCGCCGCCCGCACCCGCCTGATCATCAGCACGCTGCTGGCACTGGCGCTCGGCGCCCTGGCCGCCTGGCTGATCACCCGCCAGATCGTCCTGCCGCTGCGTGCCACCCTGGCCGACGTCGAGCGCATCGCCTCCGGCGACCTCAGCCCGACGGCGCAGGTCCATCGCCGCGACGAACTGGGCGCGCTGCAACGCGGCATCCAGCAGATGGGCTCGACCCTGCGCGAGCTGATCGGCGGCATCCGCGATGGCGTCAGCCAGATCAGCGCCGCCGCCGAGGAGCTGTCGGCGGTCACCCAGCAGACCAGCGCCGGGGTGAACAGCCAGAAGGAAGAGACCGACCAGGTTGCCACCGCTATGCACGAGATGTCGGCCACCGTCCAGGAGGTCGCGCGCAACGCCGAGCAGGCCGCCCTGGCCGCCACCGAAGCGGATAGTGAAGCCCGTGAAGGCGACCGCGTGGTGCTGGAGGTGGTCAACCAGATCGAACGCATGGCCGATGCCGTGGTGCGCTCCACCGAGGCGATGAGCGCGCTGCAGAGTGAAAGCGACAAGATCGGCAGCGTGATGACAGTGATCCGCGCCGTGGCCGAGCAGACCAACCTGCTGGCGCTCAACGCCGCCATCGAAGCCGCCCGCGCCGGCGAGGCCGGCCGCGGATTCGCCGTGGTCGCCGATGAGGTGCGCGGGCTGGCGCAGCGCACGCAGAAGTCCACCGAGGAAATCGAAGGGCTGGTCGCCGCGCTGCAGAACGGCACCCAGCAGGTCGCCTCGATCATGCACACCAGCCGCGACCTGACCGACAGCGGCGTCGAACTGGCACGCCGCGCTGGCGCTTCGCTCGGCAGCATCACCCGCACCGTGTCGAACATCCAGGCGATGAACCAGCAGATCGCCGCGGCCGCCGAGGAACAGAGCGCGGTGGCCGAGGAGATCAGCCGTAGCGTGGTGAACGTGCGCGATGTATCGGAGCAGACCGCCGCCGCCAGCGAAGAGACGGCCGCCTCGAGCACCGAACTGGCGCGTCTGGGTGGTCAATTGCAGATGATGGTGAGCCGCTTCCGGCTCTGAGAAGAGGCACCGCGAGGCAGGCCCTGCCTCGCGGTGCAGCGATCAGCTGGCCTGGGATTGCAGGTAGTTCTGCAGACCGATGCGGTCGATCAGGCCGAGCTGCTGCTCCAGCCAGTAGGCGTGGTCTTCCTCGGTGTCGTGCAGCTGCAGGGCCAGAATGTCGCGGGTCTGGTAGTCGCCATGCTGCTCGGCCAGGGCGATGCCCTGTGCCAGTGCCGCACGCACCCGGTACTCCAGCGCCAGATCGTTGCGCAGCATGTCCGGCACGGTCTTGCCCGGATTGATCGGCTCCGGCGTCATGTCCGGCGTGCCTTCGAGGAACAGGATGCGCTTGAGCAGCGCATCGGCATGCTGCGTTTCCTCTTCCATTTCATGGTTGATGCGCTCGTAGAGGCGGGAGAAGCCCCAGTCGGCGTACATCCGCGAATGCAGGAAATACTGGTCGCGGGCCGCCAGTTCGCCGCGCAGCAGCTCCTTGAGATAGTCGATTACCGGTGCCTGGCCTTGCATTGCGTATTCCCCATGACTGATGCGCCTTTGACAGCGGGCAAGCATCCCCGCTGGGTTCGTCACGGTCAAGCGCTGCAGCGCCGCAGCCGTGCACCCTCCAGTGTGGCAGAGCGCGGGCAGAAATCGACTTCCCGGTCACGCTGCCGACGACAGGCGCCTGTCGAACTCCTGAGCTGACACGGGGCTCTATTGACAGTCCCGACGACCGACAGCGGCGGTCGTCCAGCCGATCAGACAGGAGCCCCGATGACGTCAACGCCAGTATTCCCCCTGTTCAAGGCCGGGTTGACCCTCATCGTCTGCGCGCTGCCGCTGCTCGGCGGCTGTTCCTCGGAGGCCGAGCCGGCACCTAAGCCGCCGCGGGTGGCGCTGGTCGAGCCGCTGCAGCCCGCCGCGCCGCAGGCCGAGGCGCTGCGTTTCTCCGGGGTGGTGCAGAGCGTGACCACCACCCAGCTGTCGTTCGAGGTGGCCGGGCGCATCGAGCGCATCCTGATCGATGAAGGCACCCGAGTCAGACGCGGCCAGCCGCTGGCGGAGCTGGACCGCACCGACTACCGCCTGCAGCTGCGTGAAGCCGAGGCGCGCCTGCGTCAGCTGGAGGCGGATCTGGCGCGCAAGCGCACCCTGCTTGCCGAAGGCATTCTCGCCCCTGCCGCCATCGAGGCGCTGGAGGCCAACACCGTGGCCGCGAGGGTGGCGCGCGACAGCGCCCAGCGCAATATCGATCACAGCACCCTGAACGCGCCGTTCGATGGCGTGGTGGCGCGCCGCCTGGCCGAGCCGGACATGGTGGTGGCGGTCGGCACGCCGGTGTTCGAGATGCAGGACAACCGCCAGATCGAGGTCAGCGTCGATCTGCCGGAAAGCGCCGCGCTGAGCATCCCGCTCGGGCCCGAGCTCGAGGCCGAAGCGCAACTGGTGATCGCCGACCTGCGCCTGCCGCTGCGCTACAAGGAGCACAGCACCCAGCCGCGCGAAGGTGCGCGCACCTACCGGCTGGTGCTGCAGGGCGAGCCGCCCGAGGACTACAACCTGCTGCCGGGCATGGCCATGCGCGTCAGCCTGCAGCGCCCCGCACAGCCACAGACTGAGGATGAGGGCTTTCGCCTGCCGCTGTCGGCGCTGCAGACCGGCAGCGACGGCAAGCACTTCATCTGGCAAGCCGATGAGGGCCGCGCGCGGCGGCTCGCGGTGCAATTGCAGCAGGTCGAGGGCGATCAGGCGCTGATCCGCGGCGAGGGCCTGGAGGCGCAGCTGCCGATCATCGTCGCCGGCGGCAGCAAGCTGCACGAGGACCAGCCGATCGAAGCGCGGGAGCGGAACTGAGCCGATGGATTTCGCCCGTTATGCCATCACTCGGCCGGTCAATATCTGGATTCTGGTGCTCACCTGCCTGCTCGGCGGCATCCTCGCCTTCTTCGAGATCGGCCGCCTGGAAGACCCGGAATTCACCATCAAGCAGGCCATCGTCAACGTGCAGTACCCCGGCGCCACGGCGCTGGAGGTCGAGCAGCAGGTGACCGAGCCGCTGGAAAGCGCCATTCAGCAGATGTCGCAGATCAAGGAGATCCGCTCGCGCTCGATGCCGGGCATCGCCGAGATCCGCGTGGAGATGCAGGACCGCTACGACGGTGACGCGCTGCCGCAGATCTGGGACGAGCTGCGCAACAAGATCAACGATGCCCAGGGCGACCTGCCGCCAGGCATCGAGCCGCCGCAGGTCAACGACGATTTCGGCGATGTCTACGGCATCTTCTACGCCCTGACCGGCGACGGTCTGACGCTCAAGGAACTGCACGAAACGGCCAAGGACCTGCGCCGCGCGCTGCTCACCGCCGACGGCGTCGGCAAGGTGGAGATCGCCGGCGTGCAGGAGGAACGCATCCTGGTGGAGGTCGATCAGGCGCAGCTGGCGGCGATGAACATCGCCCCGGACGAGATCGCCGCAGCGCTGGGCGATACCGATGCCGCGGTGGAGGCCGGCGGCGTCAACGCCGGCGATTTCTTCGTGCGCCTGCGCCCCAGCGGGGCGTTCGATTCCCTGGAGGAGCTGCGCGCACTGTCGGTCGGCCAGGGTCCGCAACGGGTCGAGCTGGGCGCCATCGCCAAGCTCTCGCGCGACTACGCCGAGCGGCCGCAGCAGATCATCCGCCACAACGGCCAGCCGGCGCTGACGCTGGGTATCAGCGGGGTGTCCGGGGCGAACATCGTCGAGGTCGGGCACAGCGTCGAGGCGGTGCTGCAGGCCAACGAGCACCGCATGCCGCTGGGCGCCGAGCTGCACCCGCTGTACGAGCAGCACCGCATCGTCGACGAGTCGGTGAACAGCTTCGCCCTCAACGTGTTTCTCTCGGTGGCCATCGTGGTCGGCGTGCTGTGCATCGCCATGGGCCTGCGCGCCGGGGTGATCATCGGCGCGGTGCTGTTTCTCACCGTGCTCGGCACGCTGCTGGTGATGTGGCTGGCCGGCATCGAGCTGGAGCGGATTTCCCTCGGCGCGCTGATCATCGCCATGGGCATGCTGGTGGACAACGCGGTGGTGGTCTGCGACGGCATGCTGGTGCGTCAGCGCCAGGGCAAGAGCATTCTCGAGGCGTCGCAGCAGACGCTGCAGCAGACGCAGTGGCCGCTGCTGGGAGCGACCATCATCGGCATCCTGGCCTTCGCCGGCATCGGCCTGTCCCAGGACACCACCGGCGAGTTCCTCTTCTCGCTGTTCTTCGTCATCGCCGTGTCGCTGCTGCTCAGCTGGCTGCTGGCCCTGCTGCTGGTACCGCTGTTCGGCCATTACCTGCTGCGCAATGCCGGCGCCGACGAGGATGCCGATGCCGCATACGACGGCCCCTGGTACGCGCGCTACCGCCGGCTGGCTACAGGCGTGCTGCGCCGGCCGAAGCTGACCATCGGCGCGCTGCTGGTGCTGACGGTGATCAGTGCGGTGATCTTCACCCGTCTGCCGCAGAGCTTCTTCCCGCCGTCGAGCACGCCGCTGTTCTACGTCAACCTGTTCCTGCCGCAGGGCACGCATATCCGCGATACCGCGCGCGCCGCCAGCGAGGTCGAGCAGTACCTGGCCGAGCAGGACGGCGTGAGCGATGTGTCGAGCTTCATCGGCGCCGGGGCCTCGCGCTTCATGCTCACCTACATGCCGGAGCAGCCGAATGCCTCGCTGATGCACTTTCTCGTGCGCACCGAGGATGCCGAGCGGATCGACGGCCTGGTCCGGCAGATCAATCAGGAGTTGCCGCAGCGCTATCCATCGGCGGACGTCAGCGCCGCCCAGTTCATGTTCGGCCCCAATGCCGAGGCCAAGCTGGAGGCGCGCATCAGCGGCCCGGACATCGAGGTGCTGCGCGAGATATCCGCCGAGGGGCGCAAGCGCCTGCAGGAGCAGGGCCAGGTGCTCAACGTGCGCGACGACTGGCGTCAGCCGGTGCTGGTGCTGCGCCCGCAGCTGGCGCTGGATCGCCTCGCCGATGCCGGGCTGACCCGCCAGGCGGTGGCGCGCGCACTGGCTGCCGGCAGCGAGGGCCAGCGCGTCAGTCTGCTGCGCGAGCGCGACGAGCTGATCCCAGTGCTGCTGCGCGCCGCGCCGGATGACCGCATCGATGCCGACAACCTGCTGCAACGGCTGATCTGGAGCCCGGCCGGCAACGGTTACGTGCCGCTGGCGCAGGTCGCCGACCGCATCGAACCGAGCAGCGAGGACGGCATCATCGTGCGCTACGACCGCGAGCGCACCATCTCCATCCGCGCCGAACCGCGCGACGGCGAGAACACCAACGAGGCGCACGAGCGCATCCGGCCGCTGATCGAGGGCATCGAACTGCCGGTCAACTACAGCCTGAAGTGGGGCGGCGACTACGAGCAGTCCTCCGATGCCCAGCAGGCGCTGGCCAGCACGCTGGCGGTGCCTTATCTGGCGATGGTGCTGGTCACCGTGCTGCTGTTCGCCCGGGTGCGCCAGCCGCTGATGATCTGGGCGGTGGTGCCCATGGCCATCTGCGGCGTGAGTTTCGGCCTGCTGCTCACCGGCCAGGCCTTCGGCTTCATGGCGCTGCTTGGCCTGCTCAGCCTGACCGGCATGCTGATCAAGAACGCCGTGGTGCTGGTGGATGAAATCGACCGGCAGATCGCCGCCGAGGTGCCGCGCCTGACCGCCATCATCGAGGCCTCGGCCTCGCGTCTGCGCCCGGTGACGATGGCCGCCGGCACCACGGTGCTGGGCATGGTGCCGCTGCTGTTCGACCCGTTTTTCGCCAACATGGCGGTGACCATCATGGGCGGCCTGGGCTTCGCCACGCTGCTGACCCTGCTCGCCGTGCCCTGCCTGTACTTGCTGCTGATGAAAGTGCGCCCGGAGGAAACCGCATGACTGCCAAGGCCCTAGCCGCTCCGCTGCTGCTCGCCCTGGCCCTGAGTGCCTGCTCCAGCGCACCGCAGCACCCGGCGCCGCAACTGCCGGATACCTGGTTCAGCGCCGCCGGCGCCCACCCGGCCGATGCCGAGTCGCTGGCCAGCTGGTGGCGCCAGTTCGACGACCCGCAGCTCACCGCGCTGGTCCACCGCGCCATGCAGCAGAACCACGATGTACGCCTGGCCATGGCGCGGGTCGACAGCGCCCGCGCGCAGCTGCGCCAGTCGCGCGCCGGCCTGCTGCCGAGCTTCGACCTGCCGGGCTCGGCCAGCCGCCAGTGGATCGAGAACGACCAGGACGCCGAACCCGGCAGCCCGCTGGCCGAGTTCATTCCGGACGACGACCCGATCGCCTTCGACAGCTGGGAACTGGCGCTGCAGGCGACCTGGGAGCTGGACCTGTTCGGCGCCACCCGCGCCCGACGCGACAGCGCCGCCCAGCAACTGCGCTCGGCCGAGGCGCAGACGGTGGCCGCACGCCTGGCCGTGGCTGCCAACACCGCGCAAGGCTATCTGCAACTGCGCGCGCTGCAGGGGCAGCGCGCGCTCTTGGTCGAAGGCATCGAGGTGGCGCGCGAACTGGAGCGCATCGCCGGGCTGCTGTTTCACGCCGGCGAGGTGACCCGGCTGGACGTGGAGGCCACCTCCGCCGAACGCGCATCGCTGGAAGCCGATCTGGACGAGCTGGATATCCACCTGGCCGAAGCGCAGCTGGCACTGGATACCCTGCTCGCCGCGCCGCCGGGCAGCAGCGCCGTCCAGCTCGCCGCCAGTACGGCGGTGCCGTTGGCCGAACCGCGCATCGCCGCCGGTCAGCCCATCGACCTGTTGCGCCGTCGCCCGGACCTGATCGCCGAAGCGGCGCGGCTGGATGCCGCCGAACTGCAGGCACTGGCCGCCCGCCGCGACCTGTTCCCGAAACTGGCGGTGCAGGCTGCCGTGGGGCGCTCCGGCTTCGCGTTGGGCGACGCCGTTTCCAGCGCTTCGAACTTCGCCCGGGTCGGCGCCACCTTCGGTCTGCCGCTGCTGGACTATGCAAACCGTGGCGCCGCCATCGAACTAGCCGATGCCGAAGGCGAGACCGTCTACATCGCCTTCGAGCAGGCCCTGGCCCGCGCGCTGGAGGAGGTCGAACGCGGCCTGACACGCATCGCCGGCCAGCAACGTCGACACGCCGCCCTCAGCCGCACCCGCGAGCACCGCGAGCGCGCGCACCGGCTGGCGCAGCGCAGCTACGAGCTGGGCGAGGCGAACCTGAGCGAGGTGCTGGACGCCCAGCGCGGCGCACTGCAGGCGCGCCAGCGGGCACTGGAAGGCCGCACTGCACTGGCGACCGCGCAGGTGGCGTTGTACGTGGCGCTGGGCGGTGGCTGGAACGCCGCGGATGGTGCGGCGGTCTCTGAGGATCAGTCAGCGCCCTGAGGGGTCGGTTGGTGACAATGCAAGCCGGCTGGCGAATGGGCTACTCGGCAGCGGCCGGGCCGAGTAGCCAGAACCATCACCCCTTCATCCAGGGCGGCTCGGGCGCCTCGTCCGGCTCGCCGTCTTCTGCGCCCCGCATGGCCTCCCGCCGCGCCTGTTCGGCCAGCGTCGCCTTGATCTCCCGCATCACCGCATCGATATCCGCCGCATCCTCCGGCTCGGCGAACTCGCCGGTCAGCTCGGTCTCAGGGGTCAGCTTGCCCTGCTGATAGAGCGCCCACATCTCCTTGGCATAGCGGGTGAACCTGAGCTCCGGGGCGAAGCGGCCGAAATAGGCCGACATGTTGCCGACATCCCGCTCAAGCATCTCGAATGCATGGTTGTTGCCCGCCGCGTCCACGGCCTGCGGCAGGTCGATGATGACCGGGCCGTGCTCGTCGAGCAGCACGTTGAACTCCGACAGGTCGCCGTGCACCAGCCCGGCGCAGAGCATCTTCACCACTTCATGGATCATGAAGGCGTGGAATTCGCGGGCATCGTCCGGATGCAGGTCGACATCATTGAGGCGCGGTGCGGCATCGCCATCCTCGCCGGCGATCATTTCCATCAGCAGGACACCATCGAGAAAGTCGTAGGGCTTGGGCACCCGCACGCCGGCGTCAGCCAGGCGGAACAGGGCCGCCACCTCGGCGTTCTGCCAGTTCTCTTCCTTCTCCTTGCGCCCGTGCTTGGAGCCCTTGGCCATGGCGCGCGCGTCGCGACTGCTGCGCACCTTGCGCCCCTCCTGGTATTTCACGGCCTGGCGGAAACTGCGCTTGTTGGCTTCCTTGTAGACCTTGGCGCAACGCAGCTCGTCGCCGCAGCGCACCACATACACCGCTGCTTCCTTGCCGCTCATCAGCGGCCGCAGCACCTCGTCGATCAGGCCATCCTCGATCAGCGGTTCGAGTCGTTTAGGCGTTTTCATCAGCGGCTTGCAGGTCCTTCGGTCAGGGGCGGTGTTGCAGGTTACGGCAATCACAAACCGGCTTCCATGCCTGCCATCGAGTTTGAAAGCGCGCTTTGGATTGGCGCACAGCACGTTCAGCGCCGACAATCGAGCCATCATTCCCTGGAGCACCGTCATGCTCGATGAAGACCGTTGCTGGCAGGCGCTGTGCGAGCGCGATGCCGCCTTCGATGGGCGTTTCGTCTTCGCCGTGCGCTCGACCGGCATCTTCTGCCGGCCCAGCTGCCCGGCCCGCCGCCCCGCCCGCGAGCGGGTGGCCTTTTTTGCCGATGGCGAAGCGGCCCACGCCGCCGGCTTTCGTCCCTGCCGACGCTGCTCACCGATGGGGCCGAGCCCGAGCGAGCAATTGGACGCGCTGGTCGTCGCCGCCTGTCGCCTGCTCGACGAAGCCACCGCGCCCATGACACTGCCCCAGCTGGCTGCACGTATCGGCCTGTCGCCGACGCATCTGGCCCGCGCCTTCAAGGCGCGCACCGGTCTGACGCCCCATGCCTGGGCAACCGCGCGCCGGCGTGAACGCCTCGATGCCCAACTGCCCGAGGCCGGTTCGGTACTGGATGCCGCCCTTGCCGTCGGTTACTCCGGCACCCGTGCGCCCTATGCCGAGGCACGGGCGCTGACCCCGGCACAACGGCGTCGCAAGGGCGCCGGCGAAACCCTGCGCTATGCCCTGGCGCCCTGCCCGCTCGGCCTGCTGCTGCTTGCGGCCAGCGATAAGGGCATCTGTGCCCTGCTGTTCGGCGATGACGAAGGCGCGCTGGAGCAGGAGCTGCGCTCGCGCTTCGCCGCCGCCGACCTGCACCGCGATCAGGCCGGGCTGGGCGACTGGCTGCAGGCAATCGTCAGCCAGCTGGAAGAACCGCAGCGCGCCACCCAGCTGCCGCTCGACCTGCGCGGAACAGCCTTTCAGCAGCGCGTCTGGCAGGCGCTGCAGCAGATTCCCGCCGGCGAGACACGCCGCTACGGCGAGCTGGCGGCGACCCTCGGCAGCCACGCGCGGGCGGTGGCGCGTGCCTGCGCCAGCAACCCGATCGGCCTGCTGGTACCCTGCCACCGCGTGGTCGGCAGCCAGAACGCGCTGACCGGCTACCGCTGGGGCCTGGCGCGCAAGGCCAGGCTGCTCGATCGGGAAGGGCAAGGCGAGTCGGGAGCCTGAGCGGATTTCAGCGGTCGGATATTGCAGTGCCGCCCACCGCAGGAAGCCGTCATGACCGAACTGAAGCGTTACCGCATCCACTACCGCATCAATGGCGAGCCCGCCTCGCTGCTGATCAGCTCGTTCGAGATGCCCGGTCTCGAACAGGCCGAGCTGGAGATCCTGCTGCATCATGTCCGCGAGCCGCGTGCCGCGGTCGACGCACCCTGGGAGAACCCGGTGCACCCCAGCGAAGCCAGCCGCTTGAGCGAACTGGGCGTCAGCGATATCCAGATCGAAGAGGAAAGCCGCTGAAGTCCCGGTAGCATTGCCCACCCGCCCTCGCAGACCGCATGGAGCCCTCGTGCAGCTGATCGACACTCATACCCACCTCGACTTCGAGATGTTCGACGATGACCGGGCGCAGGTAATCGCCCGCGCCCGGAACGCCGGTGTCGAACGCATCGTGGTGCTCGGGGTGCATGCCGCCAACTGGCAGCGGGTCTGGCAGTTGGCCTGTGACGAACCGTCGGTGCATGCGGCGCTGGGCCTGCATCCGGTGTTTCTCGAGGAGCACCAGGACGCCCACGTGCAGCAGCTGCGCGACTGGCTGGAACGTCTGCGCGGCGAGCCTAAGCTCTGCGCCGTCGGCGAGATCGGCCTGGATTACTACATCGACAACCCGGACATCGAGCGCCAGCAACGGTTGCTCGAGGCGCAGCTGGCGCTGGCGGCCGATTTCTCCCTGCCGGTGCTGCTGCACGTGCGCCGCGCCCATGCGCCGATGATCGCCACGCTCAAGCGTTACAAGCTCGAGCGTAGCGGCGTCATCCACGCCTTCAGCGGCAGCTGGGAGGAAGCGCGCGAGTATCTGCGCCTCGGATTCAGGCTCGGTCTCGGCGGCGCCGGCACCTGGCCCCAGGCGCAGCGGATGCATCGGGTACTGCGGCAATTGCCGTTGGAGGCCATCGTGCTGGAAACCGACGCGCCGGACATTCCACCCGCCGGCCATGCCGGCGAACGCAACAGCCCCGAGCTGCTGCCGGAAATCTGCCGACGCCTGGCCGACCTCAAGGGCATCGATGCGCACGCGCTGGCGGCGGCCAGCTATCGCAACAGCTGCGAACTGTTCGGCTGGCGCTGAGCCGCCCCGTCAGACGCGGAAGGCGGCGATCAGCTGCTGCAGGTGGCCGACCAGCTGGGTCAGCTCCCGACTCGCCTGCTCGGTGTGGCCGGCGCCCTCGGCGGTGCGCTGGCCGGCCTCGTTGATGGCGACGATGTTGCGATCGATATCGTGAGCCACCGCCGTCTGCTGCTCCGCGGCTGCGGCGATCTGCTGGTTCTGATCGACGATCAGGCCGACCGCATCGAGAATGTGCTCCAGCGCCTGCTCCACCTGCGCCGACTGGCCGACGGTGTCTTCGGCCAGCGCATGGCTGGCATGCATGGTCTTGACCGCCGCGCCGACGCCGTTCTGCAGGCGCGCGATCATCTGCTCGATTTCCGCCGTGGATTTCTGCGTGCGCTGTGCCAGTCCGCGCACCTCGTCGGCCACGACCGCGAAACCGCGTCCCTGCTCGCCGGCGCGGGCCGCCTCGATGGCCGCGTTGAGGGCCAGCAGGTTGGTCTGTTCGGCGATGGTCTTGATCACGTCCAGCACCTGGCTGATCGCCTGGCTGTCACCGGCGAGCTGGTTGATCACGGTGACCGACTGCTCGATCTCGCTGGCCAGGCGCTGAATCCCGCCCACCTGCGCGACCACCAGGGCACGGCCGTTGACGGTTTCTTCGTTGACGCTCTGAGCGCTGCCCACCGCGGCTTCGGCGCTGGTGGCAACCGCCTGGGCGGTGGCCGACATCTCGTTCATGGCAGTGGCCACCTGCTCGATCTGGCCGCGTTGCTCGGACACCGTCTGGTTGCTTTCGCCGGAAACGCTCTCCACCCGTCCGGCCTGGCGTTCCACCTCGGCGACGGTCTGGCCGACCCGCTCGATCAGCTCGCGAACCTGCGCCACGGTGGTGTTGAACACCTGGCCCAGCTCACCCAGTTCGTCGCGGCTGCGGACCTGGAAACGCACGGTCAGATCGCCATCGGCAACCTTGCCCATGATTTCCCCCAGGCTACGCAGCGATGCCCGCGTCGAGGCGTAGAACCCCGCATAGAGATAGGCCACCAGGCAGAGCACCACGGCCAGCGCGGAAAGCAGCAGGGTCATCAGCAGGCGCTTCTGCTCCAGCCGCTCGCCGAGTTCCACGGCAAGAAAGTCGAGGACGCCATCGTTCAGCTCGTAGGTCTTGGCCATCTGCGCGCTGATGCGCTCGTAGAACTGTTCCCAGGGACGATCCAGCGCATCGGCCATGATCACCTCGTCCTGCAGGATGTCGCTGCTCACCTGCAGCGACTCGCGGCTGGCGCTCGCCAGCGCATCCAGACGCCGCCTCGCGGCCTCGCTGGCCGCCAGCGCGTCCTGCAACTGCGCGGCGTACTGCACCTGCAGCTTCTCCAGCTCCAGCACGAGGTTGTCCAGCGTGTTGCTGGCATCGGAGTTCAGGTAACCCTGGCCGAAGGTGTAGGAGCCTACCGCGCGTCCCTGGCCGAGCGAGGCGCTGATGGCCGGCGTGACGGACGTCAGCAGTTCGGCCAGCAGCCGAACCTCGCGCTCGAGGTCTTGGCTGAGCCCGGATTGCCCGGCCACGAGTTTGATCATCACCTGCGACTGACCCAGCAGCGTCTCGGCCATCGCCGCCTTGGACTGCAGCGACTGCTCGGCCTGAGCCGCCCGCAGGCCGGCCACCAGCTCGTCGCGCCGGGCATTGAATTCCGCCACCTGCTCGGGCGCATCGCTGACCGGGGCGAGGGCCTGCAATTGCGCCGACAGCTCGGCCTCGATACGGCTCAGGCGGGTGCCCAGAGCCTCGACGTTGCCGGTCTGGCCGATGATCGACTCGATGCGCACCAGGTCCTTCCAGTCCTCCATGCTGCGCCGTACCTGCAGGGTCGAACCGAGCAGTTCCAGACTCTGCAGCTCCGTTCGCGTGCCGACGAAGGCCCGGTACGACTCGCGCACCAGGTAGTAATTGCTCAGCAGCATGGGAACGAAGAACAGGACGCTGACCAGACTGAACTTCATGCCGAAGCTCAGGCGGTTCATGAACGCGATCGCGGGATACAACAGGCTATTCACACGACGTCTCCCAAATCTTATTGGTATGGGCTTGCACGCAATTGCAGCGCGCAGCAGGGCTCGTCAGAGAGTGGCATCTGCCGGGGTTATACGGGATATCGGTAGCGGAATTTGTAACTTAAGGTAATGGCTAACTGATGGCTCGCCAACGACCAGCGGTCGCCCGAGCTGCGAAGCGTCTAGCCTGAGCTCTGCAGCGTTGCGAGCCGGTTTGCGCCATACAGCGGCCGTATGGCGGCGTATTCAGAAATGCGTCAGTGAACGCCAAGCGAGTGGCCTGTGCCCGCTGTGCGGGCCAGGTTTACACAAACTAGGCCAGCAGCGTCAGCACCGCGATCACCGCGTACCACAGCACGCGGGTGCGTACCAGCAACGCCGCCAGGCCGTCGAGGCGAGCGATGCCGGCTTCGCCGTCGATCGCAGCGGGCAGGTCGGCGGCAAGGGGCCCGGCGTCGGCCAGCAGGCGCCGGGCCGACACGTCCCAGCTCAGCAGCTCGTGCAGCAGCGCGCGGTTGACCGCGACGAAATTGCCGACCAGGGCGAAGCTCCCCAGCAGCAGACGCACCGGCAGCCAGTCGAACGCATGTCGCAACTGCTCGGCGCGTTCGCGCAGCCCGTCTTGCTGGGCGTGCTCGACGCACAACGCCAGCAGCCGATAAGCCAGAGCCGCCATCGGTCCGAGCAGCAGATACCAGAAGATCACGGCAAAGAAGCCTTCGTAGCTCTTCCACAACAGTCGCGTCTGCACCGCGTGCATCAGGCTGGCCGGGTCATTCTCGCGCAGGCCGGCATCGCGCTCGGCAGCCAGTGCCGCGGCTTCTTCGTCGCCGCGCCGCCAGGCATCACGGAAGGCGCCGAGCTCGGCCTTGGCGTGACCGCGGCCGAGGCTGTAGAGCAGTACCAGCAAGTGCACCGGCAGGGCCAGCCAGCCATAGGCCAGCGGCTCCAGGACCTCCAGCAGCAGACCGAGCAGCACCACCGGCAACACGACCAACAGCAGCAGCGTCAGCCAGGGCGCATCCCGCAGGCGCGGAGTGGCTTCGGCCTGACGCAGCCTGGTCAGCCAGGGGCCGTCGTGCTGCAGGCGTGGTCGCCAATCGGAGAACTTGTCCACCAGCAGCACGAGCAGGATCACCAGAAAACTCATCGTTCCTTCCTTTCGTCAGCAGGTAATGGAGGCCGCCCGCAGGCGCAGCCAGTCGAAGGCCGGCCCCGGATCGGTCTTGCGTCCCGGCGCGATGTCGCTGTGGCCGCATACACGCTCGGGCGTGATTGCCGGATATGCACACTGCAGCAGCCGGCAAAGCTCGATCAGCGCCTGGTACTGCGCCTCGCTGAACGGCTCGTGGTCGGTGCCTTCCAGCTCGATACCGATGGAAAAGTCGTTGCAGCCCTCGCGGCCGTCGAAGCAGGACACACCGGCATGCCAGGCCCGATCCAGACAGGAGACGAACTGAGTGATGGCGCCATCACGCTCGATGAGAAAATGTGCGGAGACCTGCAGCCCGGCGATCTCTTCGAAGAAAGGATGCTCGTCGCACTGCAGACAGTTCTGAAAGAACTGCTGAACCCTGCCGGTACCGAACTGGCCTGGCGGCAGGCTGATGTTGTGGATCACCAGCAAGGAAATCTCGCCGGCCGGGCGCTGATTGAAGTTCGGCGAGGGGCAGTGGCGCACGCCATGGCACCAGCCGGTGGCGGAATCCAGGTGCATCGTGGGAAGGCCCATGCTGAAGGCAGGCGAGCAGGCTAGCGCCTGCATGACACCCGCTGCAAGCGCAGCGTCCGGCGCCAGTATGGCCTGATGTGTCCCGCTCTTACCTGAGCGCGGCCAGCCGCCGACTGGCTGCCTTCTCCTCGCGCCGCGAGGCGAGCCGGTCGGCCAGGCGCGTCGGTTCCGGCAGGCGGTAGCGGGTCACGTAGCGCATGACCAGCTCCGGCGCCGTGGCGATGCTGACCCGGTTGCCCGGCGAGATGATCAACGGCCGCACCTTGTCCTTGCTACGCAGTACACAGCCGATCACCTCGCCGGTCTTCTTGTCGCGCAGCGCCACCCGGGCACCGCGCTGCAGGTCCAGCTCGTCATGCTCGCCGGTGAGCAGCTTCTTCGCCACGCCAATGGTGGGCAGGCCGGTCACCACGCCCAGATGCGCAGCGATGCCCAGGCGCCGCGGGTGGGCGATGCCGTGGCCGTCGGAAAAGATCAGGTCGGGAACTGCCGGCAATTCCGCCAGCGCCTGCAGTACGGCCGGCAGCTCGCGAAACGACAACAGGCCGGGCACGTACGGCATGTTGGTGGGGATTCGCGCCAGGCTGCTGCCCACCAGTTCCAGGGTATCGGCATCCAGCAGCACCGCTGCCGCCCGGGTGATGCTGCCGCCGTCCTCGAAGCCGACATCCACCCCGGCGATCAGGCGCAGCGCTGGGAAATCGTCCTGCAGCCGCACCTGCGCAGCCAGCGTCAGCTGCATCGCTCGTGCCGCGGCAGGACTGCCATCCCAGTCGCCGAACGGGGCAGCGGGATAGTGACTGATCTGGCTCATGTTTCGCTCCTCTGCATCAGCGATTCGACGCCGCACCGCCCACGCCGTTCAACGCGACGCGCTGAGTTCGTACTGGACTTTGCCCTGGAAAAATAGGACGCTCCAGCCACCGCACGGCTGATTTACCCTGAAATCCCACAATAATTAGAATCGTATGACCCATCTCGCCTCGATCCAGCGCGTCAGCATATTGGCCACCGAAGGGGTTTTCGCCTCGACGCTCATGCAGGCCAAGGACTTTTTCCATATGGCTAGCCTGCGCTACGGCCGCCAGCTCGGCCTTGACCTCAAACCGGCATTCGAAACCCGCCTGGTCAGCCCGGACGGCGGTGCGGTGAGCACCTTCAGCGGAACCAGCATTGCCGTGGATGGCGCGCTGGACAATGCCGACATGCTGATCCTGCCGGCGTTCTGGGGCGATTTCGACGCGCTCTGCGCGCGCTACCCGCAAGTCGCCCGCTGGCTGCGCGAACGCCATGCCGCCGGCAGCGTCATCTGCGGCGAAGCCACCGGAGCTTTCTGGATGGCCCAGGCCGGGTTGCTGGAAGGCCGCGAGGCGACCACCCACTGGCGCTTCGCCGGGGAGTTCGCCGAGCGCTTTCCCGGGGTGCAGTTCAGCGCCGACAAGCACCTCACCGACAGCGACAACCTCTACTGCGCCGGCGGCACGACCTCGGCCTGCGACCTGTACATGTACCTGATCGAGCGTTTCTGCGGCGCCCATGTCGCTCAGGGCATGGCGCGCGATGTGCTGTTCGAACTGCAGCGCAGCTACAGCCCGGGCCGACTGGGCTTCGGCGGGCAGAAGCTGCACCTGGATACCCGCATCCTGCAGATCCAGGAATGGCTTGAGGCCAACTACGCAGAGAAATTCCGCTTCGAGGACGTCGCCCGCCAGCACGGCATGAGCATCCGCAACTTCATGCGGCGCTTTCAGGCCGCCACCGGCGACAAGCCGCTGCACTATCTGCAACGCCTGCGCATCGAGACGGCCAAGAGCCTGCTCGCCACTACGGGCAAGAGCATCAAGACGATCAGTTACGAAGTGGGCTACGACGATGCCAGCTTTTTTGCCCGCCTGTTCCGCCAGCACACGGAGCTATCGCCGAACCACTATCGGCAGAAGTATCGGCCGGCATCCTAGGGCAAACACGGAAAAGCCATGCGTGCTGAAGCGGGCTGCCGATTGCAGCGCGCGGCCTGGCAGGAAGACCGCTCCGACACCAGCGCAGTAATCGTGGGGGAGGCCCCGGCCGCGAAGAACAGGTCTTCGCGACCGGCTCACGGTCAGGGCTTGTGTGGACGCGCCAGGTACTCGTGGGACTGCATCTCCAGCAGCCGGCTCAGGGTCCGCTGGAATTCGAACTCCAGACGGCCGCCGGTGTAGAGGTCCTTCAGTTCCACTTCGGCGGAAATGATGAGCTTGACGTTGCGGTCGTAGAACTCGTCCACCAGGTTGATGAAGCGACGCGCCATATCATCCTTGGCGACGTTCATCTGCTCGACGTTGGCCAGCAGGATGGCACCGAAGATCTTGCCCAGCTCGATGTAGTCGTTCTGGCTGCGCGGCCCGTCGCAGAGCTCGCGGAACTCGAACCAGGCCACGTCGTTGCCGGTCTTCACCGCGCGGATTTCACGGTTCTCGATCATCAGCGCGTCGTTGTTCACGACCCGGCAGTTCTCCGGCAGCAGGCTCTTGAAGCTGCGCTCCAGGCTCTGTTCGGCCTCGGCATCGAGGGGGAAGTGGAACAGTTCGGCCTGCTCCAGCGCACGCAGGCGATAGTCGATGCCGCTGTCGACGTTGACGATCTCGGTGTGCTTCTTCAACAGGTCGATCGCCGGCAGGAAGCGCGCACGCTGCAGGCCGTCCTTGTACAGGCCGTCCGGCACGATGTTGGACGTCGCCACCAGGCTCACGCCGTTCTTGAACAGCTCGTCGAGCAGCGTGGCGAGAATCATCGCATCGGTGATGTCGGAGACGAAGAATTCGTCGAAGCAGATGACCCGGGCCTCGTCGGCGAAGCGCTTGCCGATGATGGTCAGCGGGTTCTTCTCGCCCTTGAGGGTTTTCATTTCCTCGTGCACGCGCTTCATGAAGCGGTGGAAGTGCGTGCGCATCTTCTGCTCGAAAGGCAGCGCGTCGAAGAAGGTATCCACCAGGTAGGTCTTGCCGCGGCCGACGCCGCCCCAGAAGTAGATGCCCTTGATCGGACCCTGCTGCTTCTTGCCGAACAGCTTGCCGAGCAGGCCGCTCTTGCTGCGATCGTCGGCGACTAGGTCGTCGTACAGACGCTGCAGGTGACGCACCGCGTTTTCCTGGGCGGCATCGTGGAAGAAGTCAGGACGTTTCAGGTCGGCCTGATAGCGCTCAAGAGGAGTCATGGCGGAGTCTGGGTAGTGAAACGGGGCCGCCACTTTAGCGGCGCCCTCGGTGGTTGGCAATTTACTCAGGTCGTTCAAGCGTCAGCCCTCCTGGGACACCCGTAC
This sequence comes from Stutzerimonas sp. LR2, assembly GCF_055755175.1. Classification (NCBI taxonomy): domain Bacteria; kingdom Pseudomonadati; phylum Pseudomonadota; class Gammaproteobacteria; order Pseudomonadales; family Pseudomonadaceae; genus Stutzerimonas; species Stutzerimonas sp. LR2. The sequence continues at coordinate 37,633 of NZ_JBVTRR010000006.1, read as the reverse complement.
TTGGAAATCACCGCGTCGCCGAGCGCACCCATCGGCCGCGCCCGGCCTGCCAGCAGCGTTACTCGACAAGCGTGGCCAGCGCCTCGCGCACCCGCAACATGGCGGCGTCGAGCGCTTCGGCGCTCTCGTAGTGCGGGCTGTCGGCGATGCATTCGTCGTCCAGCCACAGGGTGAATTGATCACCTTCGTCCTCGCGAAGTTCCAGGGCATCCGGGCCGCCGGCGATCAGGCGCTGGGTCAGGCTGCCGATGGCCTTCGGATTGCTCAGCGGACGGGACAGCAGCAGCTCCTCGCCGTCGGCGGCGAAGAAGCGGAAACGGAAGGCGCCATCGGCCTCGCGGAAGCTGGCAAAACGAGCGGTCTTGCTGGACTTCTTCTTGGTCGGCGCCGCGCTTTTCACTTCGCTGCTGAAGTTGCGCAGCCCCACCGCCTCGCGCAACTCGCCGAGGAATGGTGTGGCGATCCGGCGTGCCTTGGCCGCTCCCGCCTGCAGAATGTCTTCCAGCTCGGCCGGCTTGGCGATGAGCTGGTGATACAGCTCGCGCGCCTGGCCCAGTTCGTTGTCGAGCAGCTCGAACAGACGTTGCTTGGCATCGCCCCAGGCCAGGCCATCGAGCAGCTCCTGGCGGAAGTCAGCCTGCTGCTGCGCGGTGGCAAAGGCCTGGTAAAGCGTGAACAGGTGGGAGTTGTCCGGATCCTTCGGTTCGCCCGGCAGGCGCGAGTCGGTGACGATGCGTGCGATCGCTGCCTTCAGCTCCTTGGCACTGCCAAACAGCGGGATGGTGTTGTCGTAACTCTTGGACATCTTGCGCCCATCGAGCCCGGGCAGCGTGGCGACGCTCTCCTCGATCACCGCTTCGGGCAGGGTGAAGAACTCGCGGCCGTTGCCGAACAGATGATTGAAGCGCTGGGCAATGTCACGGGCCATTTCCACATGCTGGATCTGGTCGCGCCCCACCGGCACCTTGTGCGCGTTGAACATCAGGATGTCCGCCGCCATCAGCACCGGATAGCTGTACAGGCCCATGGTGACTCCGGCATCCGGGTCTTCGCCGTTCTCCACGTTCTTGTCCACCGACGCCTTGTAGGCATGGGCGCGGTTGAGCAGGCCCTTGGCGGTGACGCAGGTCAGCAGCCAGGTCAGTTCGGGAATCTCAGGCACATCCGACTGGCGGTAGAAGGTCACGCGCTCGGCATCAAGGCCGCAGGCCAGCCAGGTAGCGGCGATTTCCAGACGCGAGCGCTGGATGCGTAGCGGATCGTCGCACTTGATCAGCGCATGGTAGTCCGCGAGGAAGTAGAACGAATCGGCGGCCGCGTCGCGGCTGGCGAGGATGGCCGGGCGGATCGCTCCGGCGTAGTTGCCCAGATGCGGCGTACCGGTAGTGGTGATACCGGTCAGGATGCGGGTAGTCATGCAGTCATTCTCGAATCGTTGCAGCGCGACGGAGGGGATTGGCACGCAGCATCAAAGCCGCGGGACGACCAGTTCCTTCAGCTCCACCAGCTTGCCGTGAAAAAAGTGGCCGCATTCTGCCACTTTCAGCAGCTCGTGGGGGTGCTGCAGCTGCGCAGAAAAGGCATACACGGACTCGGCATCGATCACCTCGTCCTGCTCCGGCTGGATGATCGTCAGCTGACAATCTTCAGCCAACGACAGCGCCGCAAGACGCGACACCGCCGGAGCCACCATCATCAACCGCTGCACCGTCACGCCCTCGGCGTTCAATCGGCCGGCCAGATTGCCGGCAACGAACCCACCGAAGGAGAACCCCAGCAGCGTCAGCGGCAGCTCGGGGTTCTGCTGGCGCAGCCAGCGCAGCGCGGCCTCGGCGTCATCCACCTCACCCTCGACCATGTCATGCGCGCCGGCACTGCCGCCGACACCCCGGTAATTGAAGCGCAGCGTGCTGTAGCCGGCATCCCGCGCGGTGCGCTGCAGGGTCGAGACCACCTTGTTCAGCATGGTGCCGCCCTTGACCGGGTTCGGATGGCAGATCAGCGCCAGGCCGCGGGCCTGCGGCTGATCGAAATACAGCGCTTCCAGCACCCCGCAGGGGCCATCGATAGAGAGGGGCTCTTCGCGTTTCAACAAAACAGGAACTCCGTGACCTTGGGACGAGTCGACTCGTCTTGCTAACTAGCTGCCGATAACCGCCGCCTCGCGTTGCGGTATACAGAGCAGGTACGAGACGTTAACGTAAGCACAGCCGTTTATATAGAGGAAGGACTCGTGGAACAGACCCTCGCGACCTGGTTGCTCCCGATCGTCGGCCTGATCGCCGGCATCGCCATCGGTTATCTGGTGGCGCGCAGCAGCGCACCCAACCGCACACAGCGTCAGGTCGACGACCTGCAAGAGCGCTTCGACACCTATCAGAGCGAAGTGGTCACCCACTTCAACACCACTGCCAGCCTGCTGCGCAAGCTCACCCAGAACTACCAGGACATCCAGGAACACCTGTCCGATGGTGCCAGCCGCCTGGCGCTCGACGAGCAGACCCGCCAGCGCCTGATGGCCGCCCTGCACGAGGAAAACCATGGCTCGCGCGAGCGGCTCTCCTCGCCGGCCTTCACCGAACCGCCCAAGGACTACGCTCCCAAAGGCGACGATACCCCCGGCACGCTGCACGAAAACTTCGGCCTGAAGAGCCGTCACTGATCCATCGCCTGGCGCAGCCACTGCGCCAGGCGCCCCTCTCCTACTGACGCAAGCGCATCGACAGGTCCACCGCCTGTACATGCTTGGTCAGCGCCCCGATCGAAATGTAATCCACGCCGGTTTGTGCAACGCTGCGTAGCGTGTCGTCGCTGATTCCACCTGATGCTTCGAGCTTGGCCCGGCCCGCCGTGATCGCCACGGCCGTGCGCATGTCGTCAAGCGTCAGTTCGTCGAGCATGACGATATCCGCCCCTGCCCCCAGCGCCAGCTCGAGCTCGTCGAGGCTCTCCACCTCGATCTCCACCGGCTTGCCCGGCGCGATGCGATGCGCAGCCGCCACCGCCTCGGCGATCCCGCCACAGGCGGCGATGTGGTTCTCCTTGATCAGAAAAGCGTCATAGAGGCCGATCCGGTGGTTATGGCAGCCCCCGCAGGTCACGGCGTACTTCTGTGCCAGGCGCAGGCCTGGAATGGTCTTGCGAGTGTCCAGCAGGCGCACGCCCGTGCCCTCGACCATGTCGGCGTAGTGTCGGCAACGAGTGGCCACCCCCGACAGCATCTGCAGGAAATTCAGCGCGCTGCGCTCGCCGGTCAGCAACGCCCGAGCCGGCCCTTCCAGGTGGAACAGCACCTTGTCCGCCTCCACCCGGTCCCCGTCGGCGACCTGCCAGTGGACTGCGACCCGAGAGTCCACCTGCCGGAACACCGCGTCGACCCATGCGGTTCCACTGATCACCGCCGCCTCGCGCGTGATGACCGAGGCATGTGCCAACCGCTCGGCAGGGATCAGCTGCGCGGTGATATCTCCGCTGCCGACATCTTCGGCTAAGGCGCGGCGTGCATTGGCATCAATTTCTGCGGATAGATCGGCAAGGCTGAGATTCGGCATGTCGGGCTCCTCGAGTTTGCGCGGAGTATAAAGGCTCGCACCGACCGCGGCAGCGTCAAGCTGCCGACAGCCTACGGATCGCTCGACCGGCTTTTTTTACCTCCTGGCGGAAAACCTGCGAGCATCTGTGAGCCAGGTCATGTCCAATGAAAAACTGACCTTGGCAGGGGAGCACAATGCTTATAATCCCCTCCAAGAATATTGACGCCACCTAACTGACGATACTTGCTGACGAGGCGTCGTTGTAAAATCAAAGCGCTCGGCTATGCTGCGTCTGGATCCGGTTCGACAGAAGAAACCCGCACAAGATTGCGGGCTCGCCCGGTACCTTCCGCCTTGCCCTGCCGACTTGGTTACCTATATAAGACGCTGCCGAATTCAAGCGTTGTGACCGCCGCAAAGCAGGCGACCGCAGGAGAGTCTCGATGCGAACCGATGCGAAAGTGGTGCACCTGAACAAGGTTGCCCCTGAGCACAAGCCGTCTTCACCGGCAGGCCGCCTTCCGGTGGCGCTCATCAGCGTGCGCGACAAGGCCGCCCAGCAACTGCGTCAGGCGCTGCAATCGCTGTTCGACAACGCCGATGACTCGCTCTTCGAGATCGCCGATCGCGCGACCAGCAACGCCGAACAGAACGCTTTTTTCGAGGCTATGCGCGACCTGCGCATGAAGCGCCGCAACATCGAACGCGGCTTCCTGCAGCAGCTGTTCGAAGCATTCGCCAAGCTCAACCAGTATGAAATCGGCAAGCCGCCCGCGCTGGATGCCGTCTCCTTCGACAGCCTTTCCCTGGTGCAGAACGACGAGCTGGAAGAATCCGTAGCCGTCGACACCATGGTCGCCAAGGTCATGAGTCGTGCCGCCCAGCCGCTGGGCCACCTGACCACGCGCATGAACGCGCTGATCAGCAAGAAGCTCGACGACAAGAGCAACCCCCTCGGCCCTCATGCGCTCTGTGACTATTTCATCGAAGCCAGCAGCAGCCTGGGCGTGCAGATCAAGGTCAAGCTGATCATCTTCAAGCTGTTCGAGAAGCATGTTCTTGGCGATATCGACCAGCTATATGCCGAAGCCAATCAGACCCTGGTGGCTGCCGGCATCCTGCCCGAACTCCAGTCTGCGCCGCCGCGCCGACAGCAGCGCCCGGGCGGTCCGGCTGCCAGTCACACCTCGCCAGCGACGCATAGCCAGCCGGTCCATGTCGACGAGGGGCTACAGGAAGCCGCTTTCAGCGCCTTGCACAACTTGCTGTCCGACCTGCGCGGCAGCAGTGTTCTGCCTGCCCGCAACGTGCCCAGCGACGCCATCCCGATCTCCAGCGGAGACCTGCTCCGCCTGCTGTCGCACATGCAGACCCGCGCGCCACAGACGGTCGACGATTTCGATCTGCAAGAGCAGCTCGGCAGCCTGCTGAGCCGGGTAAGTGCCAAGACCGGAAAATCGCGGGTGGTTGGCGAGATCGATGACGACGTCATCAACCTCGTCTCCATGCTGTTCGAGTTCATTCTCGACGACCGTACCCTGCCGGATTCTCTCAAGGCTCTGATCGGGCGCCTGCAGATCCCGTTGCTCAAGGTCGCGGTGATCGACAAGACCTTCTTCAGCCGCGGCAGTCACCCCGCGCGCCGCCTGCTGAACGAAATCGCGTCGGCGGCGATGGGTTGGGGCGATCAGGACGAGGCGCAACGCGACAGCCTCTATCAAAAGATCGAGCAGATTGTGGCCCGCCTGCTCAATGACTTCGTCGATGATCCGGCGATCTTCTCCGAGCTGCTGGCCGATTTCCTCGCCTTCATCGGTGACGAGCGACGCCGCAGCGAACTGCTCGAGCAGCGCACCCGTGACGCCGAGGAGGGTCGCGCCAAGGCTGAAATCGCTCGCCAGGAAGTCGAGCACGCGCTGAACCAGCGCCTGCTGGGCAAGACGCTGCCGGAAGTGGTGGTGCGCCTGCTGCAGGAGGCCTGGAGCAAGGTTTTGCTGCTTACCTGCCTGAAGCACGGCACCCAGTCCGAGGAATGGCAGGCAGCCCTGGACACCATGGATGACCTTGTGTGGAGCGTGACTCCCCACGAGGACGACGAATCCCGCGCGCGTCTGCTGGAGCTGGTCCCGAGCCTGCTCAAGGCATTGCGTGAGGGGCTGGTCAGCGCCGCGTTCGACCCCTTCTCCACCGGCGACTTCTTCACCCAGCTCGAAGCACTGCACGTACAGACCCTGCAGCGCATTCAGCAACCGCAAGCCACTCCAGGCGCATCCGGACCGGCCGCTGACGCGTCAGGCGAGTTGATCACCGCTGCAGCGGTCGAGGCTGCGCCGGCCATGGTCGAGGTGGTGGACGAGATCGTGCTGCTGGCACCCGGCGAGAGCCGCGAGCCCGAGCCTGAAATCAGCCTGCCGGACAACGACGAAGCGCTGATCCAGGTGGACAATCTGAGAGTCGGCAGCTGGGTGGAATTCCAGGAAGATGAAGAGCACAAGCTGCGCTGCAAGCTGGCCGCGGTGATCAAGCCCACCGGCAAGTACATCTTCGTCAACCGCACCGGCATGAAGGTCCTGGAGAAGACCCGCATGGGCCTGGCCAGCGAGTTCCAGCGCGGCGCCATTCGCCTGCTCAACGATACCCTGCTGTTCGACCGAGCCCTGGAATCAGTGATCGGCAACCTGCGAAAGCTGAAGAACACCTGATCCGCGCCGAGCATGCCTGCCGGCATGCTCCTTCCCTGCGCGGCAAAGCGCCGCACTTCGCGCTTGGCTTTTGACCCCGCGCAGCTAGAATGCCTGCATTCTACTCGAGGTGCCTATGCCCAGCCGCCTGAACCCCGAAGACCAGCAGCGCGTCGATGAATACCTCCGCGCCCCGCAGCATCAGGTCGAACGCCAGCCGTTTCGCCCCTGGATCCTGCTGCTCGTCGTGCTGGCGGTGGTAGTCGGCCTCGGGCTTCTGAGCCGCCTCCTGAGTCGCCTGGTGCTTTGAGCCTCGCTCGCCCCGTCGCGCCGCCGTTTCTCTTGCAGCTATGAGTCATTCCCATGTCACATCGAATCGTAATCGTCGGCGGCGGCGCTGGCGGCCTGGAGCTTGCTACCCGCCTGGGTAGAACCCTGGGCAAGCGCGGCAAAGCCCGGGTCACCCTGGTCGACGCGAATCTCACCCACATCTGGAAGCCGCTGCTGCATGAAGTGGCAGCCGGCTCGCTGAACTCGTCAGCCGACGAGCTCAACTATGTGGCGCAAGCCAAGTGGAATCACTTCGAGTTCCAGATGGGCCGCATGGCCGGCCTGGACCGTGCGAACAAGTGCATCCGCCTGGAAGCCACACGCGACGAGTTCGGCGTGGAGCTCGTGCCCTCGCGTGCGTTGAATTACGACACCCTGGTGATAGCGGTCGGCAGCACGACCAACGATTTCGGAACCCCCGGGGCCGCCGAGCACTGCATTTTCCTGGATACCCGCGAGCAGGCCGAACGCTTCCATCGCCAGCTGCTGAGCCGTTACATGAAGGCACATGCCGGTGAAACCGGGCCGAGCGGCATCAGCATGGCCATCGTCGGCGCTGGCGCCACTGGTGTCGAACTGGCCGCCGAACTGCTGCATGCAGCCAAGGAACTGGCCGCCTATGGCCTCGATGGAATCAAGCCGGAAGATGTGAAGATCACGCTCATCGAGGCCGGCCCGAAGGTTTTGCCGGCACTGCCCGAGCGCATCAGCCAACCGGTACACCAGACACTGCTCGACCTGGGTGTGAAGGTGCTGACCGGCGCAGCGGTCAGCGAAGTCACCGCCGACGGCCTGCACACCAAGCAGGGTGAATTCGTGCCGGCCAGCCTCAAAGTCTGGGCGGCCGGCATCAAGGCGCCCGCCTTCCTGCATGAAATCGATGGGCTGGAGACCAACCGGATCAATCAACTGGTCGTCCACCCCACCCTGCAGAGCACCCGCGACGAGAACATATTCGCCTTCGGCGACTGCGCCGCCTGCCCGCAGCCGGACAGCGACCGGAACGTGCCGCCTCGCGCCCAGGCAGCCCACCAGCAGGCGTCAATGCTGGCCCGGTCGATCCGCAACCGACTGGAAGGCAAACCCCTGCCGACCTACCGCTACAAGGATTACGGCTCGCTGATATCGCTCTCGACCTTCTCGGCCGTGGGCAATCTGATGGGCAATTTGACGGGCAACGTCATGCTCGAGGGCTGGCTGGCGAGGATGTTCTATATCTCGCTGTACCGCATGCACCAGATCGCACTGTACGGCATGCCGCGCACGCTGCTGATGATGCTGGGCGACAAGCTCAGCCGTAGTACCGAACCACGCCTGAAGCTCCATTGACGCATTGATGGCGCACCCGAGCGGTGCGCCATCTGGCAAGCACTAAACGGCAGGCAATAAAAAAGCCGGATGCCCGTATGGACATCCAGCTTTTCATGCTTGCCGAGCAAGCCTGTATGGTGGGTCGTGTAGGATTCGAACCTACGACCAATTGGTTAAAAGCCAACTGCTCTACCAACTGAGCTAACGACCCAAAAATGGTCGGGGTAGGGGGATTCGAACTCCCGACATCCTGCTCCCAAAGCAGGCGCGCTACCGGACTGCGCTATACCCCGATTGGAATTTGGCTCCGCGACCTGGACTCGAACCAGGGACCCAATGATTAACAGTCATTTGCTCTACCGACTGAGCTATCGCGGAACAACTAGCATTCCAGCTCCTTGGCGTTACGTTCCCGCCTCAGAGGCGCGCCATTTTACGGTTCCAAACCCTGCTGTCAACCCTAAAAATGCGATTAGCGACAACAGTTTGCGTCCGGCGCGCGGCCGCGACCCGTTGATCGGACGACCGCATGGCATTCGTCATGCCATGCGGATTGCCCTGGGCCTCAATCGAAGACGATCTGCTCGCCCTCCACCCGAGCCTTGACGCTGCTGCCCGGGGCGAACTGACCCGCGAGGATCTGCTGCGCCAGCGGGTTCTCGATCCAGCGCTGGATCGCGCGCTTGAGCGGCCGCGCACCGTAAACCGGGTCGTAGCCGACGGCGATCAGCTTGTCCATCGCCTCCTGGCTCAGCTCCAGGCTCAGTTCGCGCTCGGCCAGGCGCTTGCGCAGCCGGCCCAGCTGGATCTCCGCGATGCCGGCGATCTGCTCGCGACCAAGCGGATCGAACACCACCACCTCGTCAATACGGTTGATGAACTCCGGACGGAAGTGGTGCGCCACCGCATCCATCACCGCAGCGCGCTGCGCATCGGGGTCGCCAACCAGCTCCTGGATCTGCGCCGAGCCCAGGTTCGAGGTCATGACGATCACGGTGTTCTTGAAGTCTACGGTCCGCCCATGGCTGTCGGTCAGACGACCATCCTCGAGCACCTGCAGCAGCACGTTGAACACGTCCGGATGAGCCTTCTCCACCTCGTCCATCAGCACGACCGAGTAGGGTTTGCGACGCACTGCCTCGGTCAGGTAGCCGCCCTCCTCGTAGCCGACGTAGCCCGGCGGTGCGCCGATCAGACGCGCGACCGAATGTTTCTCCATGAACTCGGACATGTCGATGCGGATCATCGCCTCTTCGGTATCGAAGAGGAATTCGGCCAGTGCCTTGCACAGCTCGGTCTTACCCACACCGGTCGGGCCGAGGAAGAGGAAGGAACCGCTCGGCCGGTTCGGGTCGGCCAGCCCGGCGCGCGACCGGCGCACGGCATTGGCCACTGCCACTACCGCCTCATGCTGGCCGATGACACGTGTGTGCAGCATGTCTTCCATGCGCAGCAGTTTGTCCCGCTCGCCTTCGAGCATCTTCGACACAGGAATGCCGGTCCACTTGGAGACCACCTCGGCGATCTCCTCATCGGTCACCTTGTTGCGCAGCAGCTGGTTTTCCTTCTTGCCGTGCTGGTCGACCATTTCCAGGCTGCGCTCGAGGTCTGGGATGATGCCGTACTGCAGCTCGGCCATGCGCGCCAGGTCGCCCTTGCGCCGCGCCGCCTCGAGGTCGGCCTTGGCCTGCTCGATCTTCTGCTGGATCTGCGCGGAGCCCTGGACCTCGGCTTTTTCCGACTTCCAGATCTCCTCCAGATCCGAATATTCCTTCTCCAGCTTGGCGATATCGTCCTCAAGCTTGGCCAGGCGCTTCTTGGTGGCCTCGTCGTCCTCCTTCTTCAGCGCCTCGCGCTCGATCTTCAGCTGGATCAGCCGGCGGTCGAGACGATCCAGCTCTTCCGGCTTGGAGTCGATCTCCATGCGGATGCGGCTGGCGGCCTCGTCGATCAGGTCGATGGCCTTGTCCGGCAGCTGACGATCCGTGATGTAGCGATGGCTGAGCTTGGCCGCGGCGATGATGGCGCCATCGGTGATGGTCACGCCGTGGTGCACCTCGTAGCGCTCCTTGAGGCCGCGCAGGATGGCAATGGTGTCCTCCTCGCTCGGCTCGTCCACCAGAACCTTCTGGAAGCGGCGCTCCAGGGCGGCATCCTTCTCGATGTACTGACGGTACTCGTCGAGGGTGGTGGCGCCGACACAGTGCAACTCACCCCGGGCAAGAGCGGGCTTTAGCATGTTGCCGGCATCCATGGCGCCCTCGGCCTTACCGGCACCGACCATCGTGTGCAGCTCGTCGATGAACAGGATGACTCGGCCTTCCTGCTTGGACAGCTCGTTGAGCACGGCCTTGAGACGCTCCTCGAACTCGCCGCGGAACTTGGCACCGGCGATCAGCGAGCCCATGTCCAGCGCCAGCAGACGCTTGTCCTTCAGGCCATCCGGCACCTCGCCATTGACGATGCGCTGGGCCAGTCCTTCGACGATGGCGGTCTTGCCGACACCGGGCTCGCCGATCAGCACCGGGTTGTTCTTGGTGCGCCGTTGCAGGACCTGAATGGTGCGGCGGATTTCGTCGTCACGGCCGATCACCGGATCGAGCTTGCCCTCCTCGGCGCGCTTGGTCATGTCGACGGTGTACTTGTCCAATGCCTGACGCGACTCCTCGGCATTGGGGTCATTGACCGCCGCGCCACCGCGCAGGTTGCTGATGGCGTTCTCCAGGGCCTTCTTGCTCACGCCCTGGGCCAGCAGGAGCTTGCCCAAACGGGTGTTGTTGTCCAGCGCGGCAAGCAGTACCAGTTCGCTGGAGATGTACTGGTCGCCCTTCTGCTGGGCGAGGCGATCGGCCTGGTTGAGCAGACGCGCCAGATCCTGCGACAGGTTCATGTCACCGGTGGGGTTCTGCAGCTTGGGCAGCTGGTCCAGCTCCTTGGTCAGGGCCTGGCGCAGCGCGTTGATGTCGAAGCCGACCTGCATCAACAAGGGCTTGATCGAACCGCCCTGCTGCTCCAGCAGGGCCTGCATCAGGTGCAACGGCTCGATGGAGGGGTGATCCAGGCCAACGGCAATGGATTGGGCATCGGAGAGCGCAAGCTGGAGCTTGCTGGTCAATCGATCGATACGCATGGATGTTCATCCTCAGGTAAAGCGGGCCGGCACCATGAATCGCGCCTTACAAATAACCCGCGAGATGGAGCATAGATGAGGATGATTGTTGGAGATTCAAGGCGGATGACATTGATGCAGGTCATGCCGGGACCGCGGAGTCACGGCGCTATCGAACCGCTAGGTAGGGCTAAGGCTGCAGCCAGATCAGACTGGCGAAGCGCCCCGTGCGTGAGGCACGGCGATAGGAATAGAAACGCGGATCGCTGAAGGTGCACAGCCCGCCGCCGTAGACGGCTTCGACTCCGACCGCAGCCAGGCGAATGCGCGCAAGCTGATACAGATCGGCCATGAAGCGCCCCTCGTTGCGGCTCGGCACGAATGTCGCCGCAGCCGCCGGGTGCTGCGCGACGAATGCCTCGCGCACCTCGCCCCCCACCTCGAAGGCAGCGGGCCCGATCGCCGGTCCCAGCCAGACCAGCACGTCTTCGGCACGAATCGCCAGCGCCTCGAGCGTTGCTTCCAGCACGCCGCCAGCCAGCCCGCGCCAGCCGGCGTGCGCCGCCGCGACACGACTGGCGGCGCGATCGCAGAACAGCACCGGCAGGCAGTCGGCGGTGAGCACCGCACAGGCTTCGCCCGGCGTCTCGCTCCAGCTGGCATCGGCAGTGGCGCAGACGCCGGGAATTGCGTTCACGGCCACACAGGAATGCACCTGTTCCAGCCAGATCGGCTGGCAACCCAACACATCGCGCAGATGCTGGCGATTGCAGGCCACCGCAGCCGGATCATCGCCGACATGATCGCCGAGATTGAAACTGTCGAACGGAGCCGCGCTGACACCCCCCTGGCGGGTCGTCACGCAGGCACGAACGCGTGCCGGCGCCGGCCAGTCGGGCAACAGCCAATTCTCGTTGCCGACAGTCACCCGACGAAGGCCTCGCGATCCTGTTGCAGGAGCGTCAGCAGCCAGACGAAGTCGTCCGGCAATGGCGACTCCCACTTCATGCGCTGCCCGGTCACCGGATGATCCAGCTCGAGGAAACGGGCATGCAGCGCCTGCCGTGGGAACTCGCGCAGCGTCTGCACCAGTGTCGGATTGGCAGCTGGCGGAATACGGAAACGCCCGGCATACAGCGGATCGCCCACCAGCGGGTAGCCGAGGTGGGTCATGTGCACACGAATCTGGTGGGTACGCCCGGTTTCCAGCTTGACCCGCACATGGGTGTGCGAGCGGAAGCGCTCGAGCACACGATAGTGACTGACCGCGGGCTTGCCCCCCTCCACCACCGCCATGCGCTGGCGCTGCTGGCCGTGACGGCCGATCGGCGCATCCACGGTGCCGCCGGTGATGATTACGCCGATGACGATGGCTTCGTAGATACGGCTGACACTGCGCGCCTGCAGCTGCTCCACTAGGCGGGTCTGTGCCTGCAGCGTCTTGGCCACCACCATCAGCCCGGTAGTGTCCTTGTCCAGACGATGAACGATGCCGGCGCGCGGCACGTTGATCAGGTCAGGTACGTGATGCAGCAACGCGTTGAGCAGCGTGCCGTCGGCATGCCCGGCCGCCGGATGCACCACCAGCCCGGCCGGCTTGTCGATCACCAGAATCTGGTCGTCTTCATAGACGATGTCGAGCGGAATGTCCTGCGCCACCCATTCGCCCTGCGCCTGCTGTTCGGCGCTCAGCTCGAGCACCGCACCGGCATGCACGGTGTCGCGAGGGCGTAGCACGGCGCCATCCACCGTCAGCAGACCATCCTTGATCCAGGCCGCGAGGCGCGAACGCGAGTGTTCGGAGAAGAGCTGCGCCGCGACCTGATCGAGACGTTGCCCGCCTAGGTCAAACGGCACCTCGGCACGGAGTTGAATGGCCTGTTTGGAGATCGTGGACATACGGCGAGATAGATTCGTCAGAGAGAGGCGAGCGACATCCGTTGCTGATGGATGCCCGGAGGACCGCAGATGGCGGAGCGGCCTTTGGTTTCGGCTACACGCTTGTGTTTAAATACGGCGTCTTTGTCCCGGCGCACCGGGGCGCCCATCATAACAGGACGGCTCCGCGCGAGACAGCCAGCCGTCACAGGGACGCAAGCCGCCATGCAAGTGAAACACCTGCTGCTGATCGCCATTTTCGCCCTTACCGCCGCCTGTTCATCCAACGAAACCGTCGACGAAAACCTGGGCGAGGTCGAGCTGTACCAGCAAGCACAGGCCGACCTGGACAACAAGAGCTATACCAGCGCCATCAGCAAGCTCAAGGCGCTGGAGTCGCGTTACCCGTTCGGTCGTTTCGCCGAGCAGGCGCAGCTCGAGCTGATCTACGCCTATTACCGCAACGCCGAGCCGGAAGCTGCACGCTCGGCTGCCGAGCGCTTCATCCGCCTGCATCCGCAGCACCCGAACGTCGACTACGCCTACTACCTCAAGGGCCTGGCCTCGTTCGATCAGGACCGCGGCCTGCTCGCTCGCTTCTTGCCGCTGGACATGACCAAGCGCGACCCGGGCGCTGCCCGCGACTCGTTCAACGAGTTCGCCCAGCTCACCAGCCGCTATCCGAACAGCCGTTATTCGCCGGATGCCAAGGCGCGCATGATCTATCTGCGCAACCTCCTGGCAGCCAACGAGATTCACGTCGCCCACTACTACCTCAAGCGCCAGGCCTACGTGGCCGCCGCCAACCGCGGGCGCTACGTGGTGGAAAACTTCCAGGGCACACCGGCCGTGGCGGACGGTCTGGCTGTGATGACCGAGGCCTACCAGCGCCTCGGCCTCGATGACCTCGCCGATGCCAGCCTCAAGACACTTCAGCTCAACTACCCGGATCATGCCACCCTCGAGGACGGCAAGTTCACCCCCATCGAGCGCGAAGAAGACACCCGCAGCTGGCTGAGCAAGGCCACGCTCGGCCTGATCGAAGGCGAAGCGCCGCGTCCCGACACCTCCCGTGCCAACCGTGACGTGTTGCGCCAGTACGAGAACGCTGCGCGTGACCTGCCGGAAGAACTGCGCCCCGTACTCAAGGATGTGGAACAGCAGGAGCCGAAGCGCTCCTGGTGGAGCCGCCTGACCTTCGGCCTGTTCGACTGAAATGGGCTGACCATGCGCCGCTGCGTCGAGCCCTGTGCTCGTCACCGTCGGCGCACCGGGCCAGGACCGGCCCTGGCTCGACCAGTGGCCGGTCGCCACGCATAAACAGGAAGGAATCGATATGGGGCTGTTTCGACTGCTGTTCTGGATCGCACTGATCGCCGCCGCCTTCTGGCTGTGGCGCCGCCTGACCCGGAAGAAGACGCCTACCGCGCAACAGCAGGGCAGCCTGCCGATGGTCCGCTGCGCTCAATGCGGCGTGCACGTGCCGCAGAACCAGGCCCTGCAGGCCCATGACCGCTGGTACTGCAGCCAGGCTCACCTCGAGCAGGACAGCACCTCTGGTGGGCACTGAGAACCTCACCTTCCTCGGCGATCAGGGGCGGCGCATCCTTCGCCTGTATCACCTCTACCGCCTGACCATTGGCCTCGCGCTGGTGCTGCTGATCAGCAGCGACCTGCACAACGATCTGCTGCAGATGAGCAATCCGCAGCTGTTTCAGTACGGCGCCTGGCTCTATCTGATCCTCAACATCATCGTCGCGGTGCTGGTGCAGAGCCCCGAGCGCGACCTGCCAGTGCTCAGCCTGGCGCTGATGGACGTGATCCTGCTGTCGGGATTGTTCTATTTTGGCGGAGGAACGCCGAGCGGCATCGGCAACCTGCTGATCGTCGCCGTCGCCATCGCCAATATTCTCCTGCGGGGGCGGGTCGGTTTCTTCATCGCCGCGGTCGCTGCCACCGGCCTGATCTACCTGACCTTCTACCTGAGCATCAGCCGTTCCGAAGCCAGCAGCCAATACGTCCAGGCCGGTGCGCTCGGAACGCTGTGCTTCGCCGCAGCCTTTCTCGTCCAGGGACTGACTCGGCGCCTGCAGGTCAGCGAGACTCTGGCCCGCCAGCGCGCCGAGGAGGTCGCCAACCTCGAGGCCCTCAACGCCCTGATCCTGCAGCGCATGCGCACCGGCATCATGGTGTTGGACCCGCAGGAGCGCGTGCTCCTGGCCAATCAGGGGGCGCTGCAGTTGCTCGGCCAGGAATCGCTGGCCGGCGAGCGCCTCGCGCCGCGCTGCCCGGAGCTGCTCAAGGCACTGCAGCACTGGCGTGGCAATCCCACACTGCGCCCGCCGAACCTCAAGGCCACCCCCGGCGGACCGACGCTGCAGCCGAGTTTCGCCGCCCTGCAGCACGGCAACAAGCTCGACACTCTGGTGTTCCTCGAGGACATCTCGCAGATCGCCCAGAAGGCCCAGCAACTCAAGCTCGCCTCCCTCGGACGACTCACAGCCAGCATTGCCCATGAAATCCGCAATCCGCTGGGCGCCATCAGCCATGCTGCTCAGCTGCTACAGGAATCCGAAGAGCTGGACGGCCCGGATCGGCGGCTGGCGCAGATCATCCACGACCACTCGCGGCGGATGAATCTGGTCATCGAGAACGTGCTGCAGCTTTCCCGGCGCCGCCAGGCGGAGCCCCAGCTGCTGGATCTCAAATACTGGCTGCATCGCTTCGTCAGCGAGTTCCGCCAGGGGCTCAGCCCGCAGCAGACGGTTCACCTGGAAACCATCGGCAGCTCGCTGCAGACGCGCATGGACCCCAACCAGCTGACCCAGGTGCTCACCAACCTGGTGCAGAACGGCCTGCGCTACAGCGGCAAGGAGCACGATCGCGCTCAGGTCTGGCTCCGCCTGTTTCGCGACGAAGCCAGCGATCTGCCGGTCGTTGAGGTCCTCGACGATGGACCCGGCATCGCCGCCGAGCAGTTGCACAACGTTTTCGAACCCTTCTTCACCACCGAGAGCAAAGGCACCGGGCTCGGGCTGTACATCTCCCGCGAGCTGTGCGAGAGCAACCAGGCACGCCTGGACTACCGCGAGCGCGCCGAAGGCGGCAGCTGCTTCCGCATCGTCTTCGCGCACCCGCGCAAGCTGAGCTAGGCGCAGCAGAACAGTTGCCGGCAACGCATCACACATCGACCAAAGCGGCAGCCACGGCGGCGCCGGGAGAGTTAACATGCTCGCCAGCCGCCCGGAAGGCGACACCCGCTTCAGGAACCAGAGCAAGACCATGACCGCGCGCCAGAAAGCCCTGATCATCGACGACGAGCCGGACATCCGCGAGCTGCTGGAGATCACCCTCGGCCGCATGAAGCTCGATACCCGCAGCGCACGCAACCTCAAGGAGGCGCGCGAGCTGCTGGCACGCGAGCACTACGACCTGTGCCTGACCGATATGCGCCTGCCCGACGGCAGTGGCCTTGAGCTGGTCCAGCACATCCAGCAACAGTACCCGCAACTGCCCGTGGCGATGATCACCGCCTATGGCAGCCTGGATACCGCCATCGGTGCACTCAAGGCCGGTGCGTTCGACTTCCTCACCAAACCGGTGGATCTGAACCGCCTGCGCGAGCTGGTCAGCACCGCCCTGCGCCTGCGCGCGCCCGCAGCCGAAGCGCCGGTGGACAGTCGCCTGCTGGGCAGCTCGCCGCCGATGAAAACCTTGCGCAAGCAGATCGGCAAGCTCGCCCGCAGCCAGGCACCCGTCTACATCAGCGGCGAGTCGGGCAGCGGCAAGGAACTGGTGGCACGCCTGATTCACGAGCAGGGCCCGCGCAGCGAAAAGCCATTCGTGCCGGTCAACTGCGGTGCCATTCCGTCGGAGCTGATGGAAAGCGAGTTCTTCGGCCACAAGAAGGGCAGCTTCAGCGGCGCCATCGAGGACAAGCCCGGCCTGTTCCAGGCCGCGAACGGTGGCACGCTGTTTCTCGACGAGGTGGCGGACCTGCCGCTGCCGATGCAGGTCAAGCTGCTGCGCGCCATCCAGGAAAAGGCCGTGCGTGCCGTTGGCGGTGCGCAGGAAGTGATGGTCGATGTACGCATCCTCTGTGCCACCCACAAGGATCTCGCCAGCGAGGTCGCCGCAGGCCGTTTTCGCCAGGATCTCTACTACCGCCTGAATGTCATCGAACTGCGTGTACCGCCACTACGCGAACGCCGGGAAGACATCGGCCTGCTCGCCGATGTCATGCTGCGCCGTCTGGCGCAGGAATGCGGCGAGGCCACGGCCCGCCTGCATCCCGATGCCCTGGCCAAGCTGGAGAACTATCGCTTTCCGGGCAACGTCCGCGAGCTGGAGAACATGCTCGAACGCGCCTACACCCTGTGCGAAGGCGACGAGATCAAGGCTGGCGACCTGCGCCTGGCGGATAGCCCCGGCCTGCCGGAAAACGGCGAAGCCAGCCTGGCGCAGATCGACAACCTGGAGGACCACCTGGAGGAGATCGAGCGCAAGCTGATCATGCAGGCCCTCGAAGAAACACGCTGGAACCGCACCGCGGCC
The DNA here is from genome assembly GCF_055755175.1 of Stutzerimonas sp. LR2. Taxonomy (NCBI): domain Bacteria; kingdom Pseudomonadati; phylum Pseudomonadota; class Gammaproteobacteria; order Pseudomonadales; family Pseudomonadaceae; genus Stutzerimonas; species Stutzerimonas sp. LR2. Next base: position 20,237 of record NZ_JBVTRR010000006.1, on the reverse strand, counting down.
GCCCAACGACTGGGGCTGACCTTCCGCTCGATGCGTTACCGTCTGAAGAAACTCGGACTGGACTGAGTGGCAGGCGTAGACGCCTGCCACCGGACACGAACGCTGCGTCCTACCCCTGCGACAGCAGGTTGCGCAGATCGATGATCGCCGCGTTGGCGCGGGAGATGTAGTTGGCCATCACCAGCGAGTGATTGGCCAACACGCCGTAGCCGCTGCCGTTGAGCACCATCGGACTCCACAGCGGCTCCTGCGCCGCCTCCAGCTCACGAATGATCTGCCTGACGCTGATCGTGGCGTTCTTCTTGGCCAGCACGTCGGCGAAGTCCACCTCGATCGCCCGCAGCAGATGTGACAGCGCCCATGCCTGACCACGTGCCTCGAAGAACACATTGTCGATCTGCATCCAGGGCGTCTCGACCACCTGCTCCTTGACCTGCGGCACGATGCCGGCCCGCTCCTGCTCCGGTGCGATATCGGCATCCAGGCGCACCCGACCGACACTCGCCGACAGGCGCTGGGACAACGATCCGAGGCGGGTCGCCGCGTCACCCAACCAGTTGTTCAGGTTGTCGGCGCGGGTATAGAACAACGCCTTGGGCTCCGGCTCGCTGAGGCGCGCCAGATAGCGATCCAGACTGCGGATGCCGTTGCGGTATTCACTTTCCGAGGCGGGCAGGGTCCAGCTGCGGTTGTCGAAGTTGAACAGCGGCTCGGCCTTGGCCAGATCCGGGTCCTCAGTGGACTGTGACTGCGAACGGGCGAAATCCTTGCGCAGCGCCCGCGCCAGATCACGAACCTGCACCAGCACGCCGTATTCCCAGCTCGGCATGTTGTCCAGCCACAGCCCCGGCGGGGCGATGTCATTGCTCAGATAGCCGCCGGGCTTGTCCAGCAGGGTACTGGCCACGCGCTTGAGGGTTTCCACCGTGGTATAGCCGCTGACCAGCTGGCGCTGCGAAGCCTCCGCCGCCTGGCGCGTATGCTGCTGTACCGGAAACAGGTCCGGCTCGCGACTCCAGTACCATCCCAGCAGCAGCGTCACCAGCAGGTAGATGCCCAGCAGAGCGGCAAGAATCAGCAGAAGCGGGTTGCCTGCGCGTTGGCCAGCCGCTCCGGCCGAGCCGTTGGAGCGGCCGAGGCGAGCGAAGCGATTCTTCCAATCCGACATGGGCTGTGTGTCCTTCTGGCGAGTTCAGGGGTTCGACCGCCCGGCACCGGAGACGTTGCGCAGGCATGTCTTTACTATAACGCAGGGCCCAGGCGTGCTCAGCGCCAAATTGAGAACCACTACCGCGCAACGCCCTTCCAAAGCGCACCGACGGTGATAGCATGCCGCCATTACAATGCACCAGGGCAGCGCACCTGGCGCGCCAGGAATAATCGCGATGTCGGATCAGGAAGAGCTTAAACAGCATTTCGCCCAGCGGGTCATCCACCAGGCACGGGAAGTGCTGGAGGTCTGGCAGCAACTGCAACGCAGCGAATGGAACGAGGACTACCATGCCGCGTTGACCGAAGCGACGACTCGTCTTCGGCGCTTTGCCGATCGCTTCGAGCAGACCGAGCACAGCGAGCTGGCGTTGAACATCGAGGATTGCCTGAGCGACATCCGCGACAACCGCGGGCGTCTGTCCAGCAGCACCATCTCCACACTGAGTCAGCTGATCTATCGCCTTGCCCGCACCGGACTGCGCCACAGCGATCCGCACAACCAGTCGTTCCTGCCGCCGCTGAGCAAGCCGGTGTACATCGCCCTGCAAGACCAGGAGCGCGCCGAGCATCTGGTACGCCAGCTGGACTTCTTCAGCATGTCCGCACAGGCTTTCAGCAATGTCGCCGCGTTCCGCACGGCGATGCATCGCCGGCACCCGGCCGCCATCGTGATGGAGGTGGACTTCAACGGACCGGGCGAAGGGCTGCGCCTCGCCGAACAGGTGCAACTCGGTCTGGAGCCGAAGCTGCCTATGCTGTTCTTCAGCCACGCCGAAACCGACACGCCGACTCGCCTGGCCGCCGTCCGCGCCGGCGGTCTGGAGTTCTTCACCGGTACCCTGGACGCCAGCAGCCTGCTGGAGAAGATCGAGATCTTCACCCGCACCGCGCATTACGAGCCGATTCGCGTGCTGATCATCGATGACTCGCGTGCCCAGGCGACGCATACCGAGCGGGTGCTGAACAACGCCGGCATCGTCACCCAGACCCTGACCGAGCCGATCCAGGCCATCGGCGCACTCGCCGAGTTCCAGCCGGACCTGATCATCCTCGACATGTACATGCCCGACTGCCAGGGCACCGAGCTGGCCAAGGTAATCCGTCAGCATGAGCGCTACGTCAGCGTGCCGATCATCTACCTGTCCGCCGAGGACGATTTGGACAAGCAGTTGGACGCCATGGGCGAAGGCGGCGACGACTTTCTCACCAAGCCGATCAAGCCGAGCCACCTGATCGCCACGGTACGCACCCGCGCCACCCGCGCGCGCAGCCTGAAGGCGCGCATCGTGCGCGACAGCCTCACCGGTCTGTACAACCACACCCACAGCCTGCAGCTGCTCGAGGATGCTCGCTTCCGCGCCCGTCGCGACAATCGACCGCTGAGCTTCGCCATGCTCGACATCGATCACTTCAAGCAGGTCAACGACACCTTCGGCCACCCCATGGGTGACCGGGTCATCAAGAGCCTGGCGCTGTTTCTCAAACAGCGCCTGCGCAAGACCGATCACATCGGCCGCTACGGTGGCGAGGAGTTCGCCGTGGTGCTGCCAGACACCCCGGCAGAGGCCGCCTGCAAGGTGCTGAACGAGATCCGCCAGCGTTTCGCCGAGATCCGTTTCCCGGCGCAGCCGCGCGATCTGAGCTGCACCTTCAGCTGCGGCATCACCGAGCTGACCGCCGATGCCGAGGTCAAGACGCTTACCCAGCAGGCCGACGAGGCGCTCTATCGTGCCAAGCACGCCGGTCGTAACCGCGTCGAGCGTTACTAGCCGCCAATACAGGCGCGGCCGCCAACGTCGCGGGTCGTGTAGCGATCGTCGGAGCGGCCGGCTGTCACGCGAATGACATCAAACTGCCATACCTTGCAAGGCCTCCGAATTGCTTTGCGAGGCGAGCATGCGCCTGAAGTCGCTCACCACTCTCAATACCCTGCTGCTGATCGCGGTGTGTCTGGCACTGGGCGCGACGCTCTGGTGGTCCGAGCGCGCCATGGAGCGTCCCTACCTGCTGATGGTGCGCTATCTGGCGCTGTCCCAGCAGTTTCAGCAGCAGGCGGTGGACAACATTCACGGCTACCTCGCCAGCGGTGACGCGCTGCGCCACAGCCAGGCGCAGCAGGCGCTCACCGAATTCGCCGATGACAGCAGCGCGCTACCGGAGGACCTGGCAGCGCGGCTGCGTCCCAGTCTCGCCGAACTGTCGCGCTTCACCGCCGACGAGCTGCTGGCCGCGGGCAAGCTGGCCGGCGACCCGCAAGGGCTGCTGCTGCAGGCCGAGCGCGAAATGGCCGGCGTGCTCTCGCAGCTCGACGACTACCGCGCGCACGCCGATCATCCACGCGCCGCAGACTACCAGCGCCCCCTGTTCGCCGCCGGGCAGCAGCTGTTTCGTCTGAGCCACGCCCGCGGCAAGCTGGTGAGCAGCGGCCGTGACGAGCTGAACTCCGAGGTGGAGCAGGTGCTGCGCAGCCTGGAGCAGGAGGCGGCACGACTCGACACGCTGCCGCTGCTCGGCGTGCTCACCCAGAACCAGTCCGCCACCAGCACCTTTGCCGCGCTGCTCGACCTGGGGGCGGCAGCGGATCAGCACAGCGAAGACCGTGGTATTGCCCTCAAGCGCGAGTTCGCCAGCCTGATCAAGCGCTACCCGGCCGAGCTGCAGCGCACCCGCGAGCTGATCCGCCAGCGTAGCGCGCTGCTCGACAGCAGCGCGCAGAAGATCGCCAGCGTCGAGCAGGCGCTGGCCGCGCTGGAGCCCGCGGTACGGGCCGAACACAGCCGCATCCAGAGCGAAGTGCGCCTGATCCAGATCGGCATCATTGCGCTGATCCTGCTCATCGCTCTGGCCATCGACCGCCTGCAGCGTCAGCTGACTCGAGCCCTCGGCCAGCTGGTGCCGGCTTTGTCCAACTGGGCGCGAGGTGACTTCAGCGCAGAGGTACGCATCGCGAGCCGGATTCGCGAGATCGACGACATCGAGACCTCGCTGAACCAGCTGCGTACCTACCTGCTGGAACTGGTCGGCACGCTGCGCAAGCAGGCGACGCGCGTCGCCGAAAGCAGCCGCAGCCTGGACGAGATGAGCAGCAGCCTGCATGACGGCGCCCAGCGCCAGACCGGCGACACCGCGCAGATTCGCGACTCGCTCGGCGAGCTGGAGGCGACCATCCAGCAGGTGGCCGACGGCGCCGGCGAAGCCGCCCAAGCCAGCCGCGCAGCGGCGCGTGCGGTGCAGCACGGCCAGCAGGTCATCGGCGAGAGCCTGACCGGCCTGCATGGGCTGGTCAGCGAGGTGCAGGGCAACGCTGTGGCAATCGAACGACTGGCCGACGAAACCGTCACCATTGGCAAGGTCCTGACGGTCATTCGCGCGATTGCCGAGCAGACCAATCTGCTGGCGCTCAATGCGGCGATCGAAGCGGCCCGCGCCGGTGGTCACGGCCGCGGCTTCGCGGTGGTCGCGGACGAAGTGCGCTCACTGGCACAGCGTACCAGCGGGGCCACCGAGGAAATCCAGCAGCTGATCGGCCGTCTGCAGCAGGCCGCGCGGCAGTCCGTGGAGGCGATGCGCAGTCAGGTCGAGCATGCCGAAAGCACGGCCAGCCTGGCGCAAAGCGCCGATCAGGCCCTGGAACAGATCGTCTCGACCATAGCCAGCATCAACCATATGGCCGAGCAGATCGCCCAGGCCACGGCCCAGCAGGGCGAAGCGGTGGGCGAAATCCGTGGCCACAGCGAACGTATCCATCAGCTGGGCGATGCCAACCTGGGGCACATCAGCCGCGGCCGGGAGCAGAGCGCCGAGATGCTGCAACTGGGCAGCGAGCTGGATCGAGCGACCCAGGCCTTTCGCTTCTAGCCGGCGCGCTTGCCGATGGGCGCTCCAGACGATGCCCCGCTAGCGCGGCGCGACCGGACGCTGCGGCTTGCGGCCCTTGCCGGCGGGCTTGCCACCGTTGGCCGCCTTGCGCCGCGCCTCGGCGGCGGCCTTGGCCTGCTCGCGCTTGTCCCAGGCGTTGCCGTCGTGGCTGCGTGGCGGCAAGCCGTTGTGCTGGGTGAGGATCTTGCCACCCTGCCCGGCCTTCTTGCTGCCGACCGGCGTGGAGTTCTTGCGTCGCGCGCTCTGGTAGCCGTCCACCGCCGGCTGGTGCGCCGGAATCAGCTGGTGCTTGCCGCTGCCGATCAGGTCGGCGCGACCCATGCGAATCAGAGCCTCGCGCAAGAGCGGCCAGCCCTTGGGGTCGTGATAGCGCAGGAAGGCCTTGTGCAGGCGACGCTGCTCCTCGCTCTTGACGATGGTCACACCCTCGCTCTTGTAGGTCACCTTGCGCAGCGGGTTCTTGCCGCTGTGGTACATCGCGGTGGCGGTGGCCATTGGCGAGGGATAGAAGGCCTGCACCTGGTCTGCGCGGAAGCCGTTGGCCTTGAGCCACAGTGCCAGGTTGAGCATATCCTCGTCGGTCGTGCCCGGATGCGCGGCAATGAAGTACGGGATCAGGTACTGCTCCTTGCCCGCCTCTTTCGAGTACTTCTCGAACATGCGCTTGAAGCGGTCATAGGTGCCGATGCCCGGCTTCATCATCTTGTCCAGCGGACCACGCTCGGTGTGCTCCGGCGCGATCTTCAGGTAACCGCCGACATGGTGGGTGACCAGCTCCTTGACGTACTCCGGCGACTCGACGGCGAGGTCGTAGCGCAGGCCGGAGGCGATCAGGATCTTCTTCACGCCCGGCAGTGCACGCGCCTTGCGGTACAGCTCGATCAGCGAGCTGTGATCGGTATTAAGGTTCTCGCAGATGCCGGGGAACACGCAGGACGGCTTGCGGCAGTGCTTCTCGATTTCGTGGCTCTTGCAGGCCAGGCGATACATGTTGGCAGTCGGCCCGCCGAGATCGGAGACCACACCGGTGAAGCCCGGCACGTTCTTCATCTCCTCGATCTCGTGCAGGATCGACTCGTGGGAGCGGCTCTGGATGATGCGCCCCTCGTGCTCGGTGATCGAGCAGAAGGTGCAGCCACCGAAGCAGCCGCGCATGATGTTCACCGAGAAGCGGATCATTTCGTAGGCGGGAATCTTCGCGCCGTTGTATGCCGGGTGCGGCACGCGCGCGTAGGGCGCGGCGAACACGTAGTCCATTTCCTCGGTGGTCAGCGGAATCGGCGGCGGATTGAGCCACAGCTCACGGTCGTCGTGACGCTGCACCAGCGCGCGGGCGTTGCCTGGGTTGGTTTCCAGGTGCAGCACCCGGTTGGCGTGGGCGTACAGCGCCGGATCGTTGCGCACCTTTTCGAAGGACGGCAGACGGATCACCGTGCGGTCACGCTCCAGCTTCGGGTGCGGCAGCAGCTCCACCGGCCGGGCTTCGTTCGGGTCATCCTGCGGCCCCTTGTCCTTCTCGATGGCGCAGGCGGACAGGTCCTGCGTGTTGACGTAGGGGTTGATGATCTTGTCGATCTTGCCCGGGCGGTCGATGCGAGTGGAGTCGATTTCGAACCAGCCTTCGGGTGTGTCCTTGCGAATGAACGCGGTGCCGCGCACGTCGGTGATCGCTTCAACCGGCTCGCCACGTGCCAGGCGCTGCGCTACCTCGACGATGGCGCGCTCGGCATTGCCGTAGAGCAGGATGTCCGCGGTGGCGTCCATCAGGATCGAGCGGCGCACCTTGTCCGACCAGTAGTCGTAATGAGCGATGCGGCGCAGCGAGGCCTCGATGCCGCCGAGCACTACCGGCACATTTTTGTAGGCCTCCTTGCAGCGCTGGCTATAGACCAGGCTGGCGCGATCCGGCCGCTTGCCGGCCAGACCACCCGGGGTATAGGCGTCATCGGAGCGGACCTTGCGATCGGCGGTGTAGCGATTGATCATCGAGTCCATGTTGCCGGCCGCGACGCCGAAGAACAGATTCGGCTCGCCGAGCTTCATGAAGTCGTCTTTGCTCTGCCAGTCCGGCTGGCTGATGATGCCCACGCGAAAGCCCTGCGCCTCGAGCAGACGGCCAATGATCGCCATGCCGAAGGACGGATGATCGACATAGGCGTCACCCGTGACGATGATGATGTCGCACGAGTCCCAGCCGAGCTGATCCATCTCCTCCCTGCTCATCGGCAGGAACGGCGCCGGACCGAAACACTCGGCCCAGTACTTGGGATAGTCGAACAGTGGCTTGACGGCGTGCATGGCGGAAAACCGGGGCAACGAAAACGGGCGCGGAATATAGCACAAAAAATAACCAAGTCCGACCAGCGTGCAGGGTCTTTATCGACCTTGGCGACAGGCGCGCGCTGCGCTTTCGCCTCCCGCTATACTCGCGCCACCCGACCCACGCATCGAGCCCGGGAGATCCTGGTGCACGCCGTCCTCCTTGCCCTGCTGCTGTGCCTAGGCACGTTCTTGCCAGCCCATGCCGATACCGCCCTGATCGGCGTGCATGACAGCGGCCGAAGTCTGAATGCCCATGTGGAATTGCTGATGGATCACGGCGCCGAGTTGAAGGTGACGGACCTGCAACGCCCTGAGGTGCAGGCGCGCTTTCAGCCGGCGCAGGGCAAGGCCAGCGTCGGCCAGAGCCCGCACCCCTGGTGGGTTCGGGTCACGCTGCAGCGGGCCAGCGACGCGCCGTCTCAATGGTGGCTGGAAGTTGGCTCGGTGACCCTGAAAGACCTGCGCATCTATTTGCCGGACGGCAACGGTGGCTGGACCGAGCGTCAATCCGGCGAGCTGGTCGGCTTTCACGAAGGGCGCGACCACGCCTACCGGCGCATGCTGTTCCGCCTGCCGGAACTTAGCGACCAGCGCCCGCTGACCTTTTATCTGCGCAGCTACGATCCGGCCGGCAACTCCTTTCCGCTCAAGGTCTGGCAGCTCGACGCCCTGCAGGAGCAGGCAGTGGGCGAGAACCTGTTTCTCGGCCTGATCTATGGCCTGATCCTGGCCATGCTGCTGTACAACCTGTTCATCTTCCTCAGCCTGCGCGATACCGCCTATTTCTGGTACGTGATGACCACCAGCGGCGCGCTGCTGATGATCCTCGGCATGACCGGACACGGCTTTCAGTACCTCTGGCCGAACGGACCGGTGCCCTTCTGGCTGGATCGCATCAGCATCCCGGCGCTCTGGGGCTTCAGCGCCTGCCGCTTCACCCAGACCCTGCTGCAGACCCGCCGTTTCGTGCCCTGGGCCCATCGCCTGCTGACCTTCGCCCTGTGCCTCTATGTCACGGCCGTGCTGCTCAACATCTTCGGGCTGCGCGCGTTCGGCGCCTGGGTCTTCGTCGCGCTGGCCCTGACCGCGATCCCGGCCTCGCTCTGGGCCTCGTTCCGCCGCTGGCGCCAGGGTTACTTTCCCGCCCTGCTCTACCTCTGCGGCTTCGGCGTGATCCTGGGCAGCGTCAACCTGCTGTTGCTGCGCGCCACCGGCGTGATTCAGCCGGCGGCCTGGAGCGGCTACGTCTTTCCGCTGGCGGTGGCGGCCGAATCCATCCTGTTCTCCTTCGCCCTGGCCTCGCGCATCCAGATACTCAAGCAGGAACGGGCGGCGGCGCTGGAGCATGCCGACCGGGAGAAGTCCGCGCGACTGAAGCAGGTCCAGGCCAGCGCCGAACAACTCAGCCTGGCGGTGGAGGCGCGTACCGCCGAGCTGGCACAGGCCAACCGGGACCTCAGCGAACGGGAAATCGAGCTCAAACAGGCCGCCTTCCACGACCCGCTGACCGAACTGCCCAATCGCCGCTACCTCATCGAGCGCGTCGAAGCGGCCATCGCCGAGGCCGCGCGGCGCGGTGAGTCGATTGCGCTGCTACTGATCGATCTGGACCACTTCAAGCCGATCAACGACGGCCATGGCCACGACGCCGGTGATCTCCTGTTGCGCACACTGGGCCAGCGACTGCGCAGCCTGGTGCGCAGCAGCGACATGGCAGCCCGGCTGGGCGGGGATGAATTCGCGATACTGCTGACCGGGGCAACCGTTGAACAGGATGCCGGGCAGGTCGCCGAACGCCTGTTGCACGAGCTGTCGTTGCCGGTGCCTTACCGGGGCACCAGCCTGGCGGTGACCGTGAGCGTCGGCGCCGCGTTCTTTCCGCACCATGCCGAGGAGTTCAGCCGGCTCTACAAGGCCGCTGACGAGGCGCTCTACCGCGCCAAGCAGCAGGGCCGGGCGAGCTGGGTCCAGCAGGACGGCCGCGCGCCGGCCGATCAGCCGACATAACGGCGCGGCACCCGCCCGGTCACCTTGGTCAGCAGCTCGTAGCCGATGGTGCCGCAGGCCTGGGCGAGCTCATCGATAGGCATCTGTGCCCCCCACAGCTCCACCGCGTCGCCGAGCTGCGCCTGCGGCAGGTCGGTCAGATCCACGGCGAGCATGTCCATCGACACCCGCCCGGCCAGCGGCACGCGCTGCCCATGGATCACCACCGAGGTGCCGGAAGGCGCGGTACGCGGATAACCATCGGCATAGCCGCAGCTGACGGTGCCGATACGCGAAGGGCGCTGCGCCACCCAGCTCGCACCGTAGCCAACGCTTTCACCGACCGGCACGTCGCGCACCGCGATCAGCGCGCCGGTCAGCGTCATCACAGGTTTCAGTCCAAGCTCCCGGGCGCTCAGCTCGGCGAACGGCGTCGCACCGTAGAGCATGATGCCAGGCCGGATCCAGGCCATATGCGCCTGCGGCAGGGTCAGCACGGCGGCGGAATTGGCCAGCGAACAGTGCTCGAACGGGAGCTCCAGCAGCTCTGCGTAGCGCTCCAGCTGGGTTTCGGTCAGCGCATGGCCACGCTCGTCGGCGCAGGCGAAGTGACTGATCAGATTGAGTTCGCCGACCTGGGCCGCTCCCTTGAGCCGCGCGTGACACTCGCGCAGGCCGTCCACGCTGAAGCCCAGCCGGTGCATGCCCGAATCCAGCTTGAGCCAGACGTTCAGTGGCCGCCCCAGGTCGGCGGCCAGCAGCCAGTCGGCCTGGCGCGCGTCCTGAACGGCGATGTCCAGCCCCAGCTCGGCCGCGCGCAGATACTCGGATGGCTCGAAGCAGCCTTCCAGCAGCAGGATGCGCGCCTCGGGTGCGCATCCGCGAATCACCTCCGCCTCTTCCAGGCAGGCCACGGCGAAACCATCGGCAATCTCGCGCAATGCCGTTACCGCCTCTGGCGCACCATGGCCATAGGCGTTGGCCTTGACCACGGCGAAGGCCTTGCGCTGGGGTGCGCATTGTTTGGCGAGCAGGTAGTTGTGACGAAGCGCGGTCAGGTCGACCGTGGCAACCAGCGGACGCATGGGACTGTTCCTGTACAACGGCGGGTGAGGCTGGAATCTTACTCCGCTCGGCACGACCGTGCAGACCGGAACTCGGCGAGGGGCATGGACGACACCCTGCCCCGACGCCGAGCGAGGCGGACGACTAGTCGTCGTCGAACTGATAGCTGCCCGGCGCGAGGTTCTCGAAGCGCGAGTACTTGCCGAGGAAGGCCAGCCGGGTGGTGCCGATCGGGCCGTTCCGCTGCTTGCCGATGATGATCTCGGCGACGCCCTTGTACTCGGTTTCCGGGTGATACACCTCGTCGCGGTAGACGAACATGATGATGTCCGCATCCTGCTCGATCGCCCCCGATTCACGAAGGTCTGAGTTCACCGGGCGCTTGTTGGGTCGCTGCTCCAGCGAGCGGTTGAGCTGCGACAGAGCGATCACCGGACAGTTGAATTCCTTCGCCAGGCCCTTTAGCGAGCGCGAGATTTCGGAAATCTCGTTGACCCGGCTGTCGCCGCTGGACCCTGGAATCTGCATCAGCTGCAGGTAGTCGACCATGATCAGCGCGATCTCGCCGTGCTCGCGGGCCAGGCGACGGGTCCGCGCACGCATCTCCGAGGGGCTGATGCCAGCGGTATCGTCGATGAACAACTTGCGATCGTTGAGCAGGTTGACGGCCGAGGTCAGTCGCGGCCAGTCATCGTCATCGAGCTTACCGGCGCGCACCTTGGTCTGGTCGATGCGCCCGAGCGAAGCGAGCATACGAATGACGATGGAGTCGGCGGGCATTTCCAGAGAGAACACCAGCACCGCCTTGTCGGTACGCAGCACGGCGTTTTCCACCAGGTTCATGGCGAAGGTGGTCTTGCCCATGGACGGACGGCCGGCAACGATGATCAGGTCGGCCGGCTGCAGGCCGCTGGTGGCTTCGTCCAGATCGGTGAAACCGGTGGACAGGCCGGTGATCGCCTCGCCAGCATTGAACAGGGTGTCGATGCGGTCGATGGCCTTGACCAGAATGTCGTTGATGCCGATCGGCCCGCCGGTCTTCGGTCGCGCTTCGGCAATCTGGAAGATCAGTCGCTCGGCTTCGTCGAGGATCTCCTCGCCGGTGCGGCCCTGCGGGGCATAGGCGCTGTCGGCGATCTCGTTGCTGATGCCGATCAGCTGGCGCAGCGTCGCCCGCTCACGAATGATCTGCGCGTACGCCTTGATGTTCGCCACCGACGGTGTGTTCTTGGCCAGTTCGCCGAGATAGGCAAGGCCGCCGACCTGGGACAGGTGCCCCTCCTTGTCCAGCTGTTCGGACAGGGTGACCACGTCGAACGGCGAGTTGCGTTCAGCCAGGGCGAAGATGGCGCGGAAGATGAGGCGATGATCGTGGCGATAGAAATCGCCGTCGGATACCTGGTCGAGCACACGCTCCCAGGCATTGTTGTCCAGCATCAGACCGCCAAGCACCGCCTGCTCAGCCTCGATGGAGTGTGGCGGCACCTTGAGCGCGGCGGTTTCCAGATCGTACTGCTGGGGGACACTGATGTCGTTCATGGCACTCGAAATTCGAAACTACGGAAAAAACAAAGGGCACGTTCCACTCGCGCGGAAACGTGCCCGATGTTACTCGTCAGGCACCAGCGGTGCCAGACGACGGCTTAGCCGGCTACGACGATCAGCTTGACGGTCGCTTCGACGTCGGTGTGCAGGTGCACAGCCACGTCGTATTCGCCGGTCTGGCGAATGGTGCCGTTCGGCAGACGAACTTCGCTCTTGGCCACTTCGACGCCGGAGGCGGTCAGGGCATCGGCGATGTCGGCAGTGCCGATGGAACCGAACAGCTTGCCCTCATCGCCCGCGGTAGCGGTGATGGTGACTTCCAGTTCGGCCAGCTGAGCAGCGCGAGTTTCGGCAGAAGCCTTCTTCTCGGCAGCAGCTTTTTCCAGCTCGGCGCGGCGGGCTTCGAACTCGGCGATGTTGGCCGGGGTCGCAGCGGTAGCCTTGCCTTGCGGCAGCAGGTAGTTACGGCCGTAACCGGCCTTGACGTTTACCTTGTCGCCCAGGTTGCCCAGGTTGGCGATCTTTTCCAGCAGGATGACTTCCATTTGAGTCTTACCTCTTAACTTTTAACCTTCACCGTTCGCAGGTCCCGCGCCGTTCTTGCCGGCCGCGCGACCACGAAAATCAAACAGACTGTCGACAATGGCCAAAACGGCCAGTAGCGGATAAATCAACTGCATGAACAGCACCAGCGTGACGTACAGCCCCACCAGCCAGAACCGCGGCAGGCGCCCCTGAGCCACCAGTCCGTGCATCAGCGCGAGACCGGCGAACACCAGCGGTACACTGCACAGCGGCGTCAGCACGGCCAGCTGCGCACCGAGATTCGGCCCCAGCAGCATGCCCACCAACAGCAGCATCGCCAGAATCGGAGGAAACCGCAGCGCACGAAACTCGCTGCCGAAACCACCCGGGTTGTACAGCGCGGCCTGCCAATAGCGCCCCAGCATCAGGCTCAGCAGGGTGACGATCTGCAGCAACGCGGCCAGCAGGCCGGTCAGCACGGGCACCAACAGCGACTCCAGACGCCCGCGCTCTTCCACCGAAAGCTGCTGATAGGCCCCCGACAGCGCGTCGGGCAACACTTTCTGCAGTTCGCTGGCCAGCGCCGCAATCGGCTCGCCGAACACCGCACTGAGCGCCCAGACATACAGCAGTCCGAGGCCCACGCTACATACCATCACTCGCACCCACGACGCATGACTGCGCAGCAGGAGCGCCAGCCCCAGCGAACCGAGCAGTACCAGCAGGGTTCGCGGATCGCCGAAGTACCACCAGGCCAGGGCCGGTATCACCGCCCAGACCAGCACACTCAACGCATCGTTCAGCCCGCGTCGCAGCAGCACGAGACTGCCTGCGGCAGCGCTCAGCCAGAACAACATGGGCAGTGCCGCAGCACCGGCCACCACGAAGATGGCCTGCATGCGGCCGCGCATGATGAACTCAGCCAGGGCGCGCATGCGATTTATCCTTTACTTCTGTCGACCAGCCGGATCAACGGCCGTGGCTGTCGGTGTAGGGCAGCAGGGCCAGGTAGCGGGCGCGCTTGATAGCGGTGGCCAGCTGACGCTGATAACGTGCCTTGGTTCCGGTGATGCGGCTAGGAACGATCTTGCCGGTCTCGGAGATGTAGGCCTTCAGGGTGTTGAGATCCTTGTAATCGATCTCTTTCACGCCTTCGGCGGTGAAGCGGCAGAACTTACGACGACGGAAAAAACGTGCCATGAAATAGGCTCCTCAATAGATCCGTGGATTACTCGTCAGCGTTGTTATCGCTGTCACTGTCGTTCTCGTTGGAGCCGTCAGTGTTGTCAGGGCGATCACGACGCTCGCGGCGCTCGCTACGGTTTTCCTCGGCCTTGAGCATTTCGGACTGCTCGGTCACGGCTTCGTCGCGACGAATGATCAGGTTGCGGATGACGGCGTCGTTGTAGCGGAAGTTGTCTTCCAGCTCGGCCAGGGCCTTGCCGCTGCACTCGACGTTCAGCATCACATAGTGAGCCTTGTGCACGTTGTTGATGGCATAAGCCAGCTGACGACGGCCCCAGTCTTCCAGACGATGGATCTTGCCACCGTCTTCTTCGATCAGCTTGGTGTAACGCTCCACCATGCCGCCGACCTGCTCGCTCTGGTCCGGGTGAACCAGAAAGATGATTTCGTAATGACGCATAACTGCTCCTTACGGGTTGCAGCCTGCCGACGATGCGGTCAGGCAAGGAGTGAATGACTTGTTGTCTTGCTTGCAGAAAGGCGCGCAAACGCCTGCCATCCAGGCAAGGGGCGCCATTCTAGAGAAGGGGCAACAGCGGCGCAAGGCAAACTGGTGATTATTTGACCAGCACGTGGTAATCAGCCACGTAGCGCCTCGCGCTCGGCGCGAATGCCGTCGAGCAGCTCGCGCACCTGGTGGATATCGTAGGGTTTGAGCATGGTGCGCAACCGCTCGACGCCGACGTCCGAAGCGTTGACGGCGTAGCCCGAGGCGATCACCACGGACAGTCGCGGATGCCGCGTCGCCGCCTCGCGCGCCAGGTCGATGCCACTCATGCCGGCCAGACCGACATCGGTCAGCAGCACGTCGAACGGCTCCCGCGCGAGCGCCTCGAGCGCTTCCTCGGCTGTCTCGCTGGCCACGACATCATGACCGAGTTCCATCATCACCTCGCCGGTCAGCATGCGCAGCGTGGGATCGTCCTCGACGAAGAGAATCTTGAGCGCACCGCCATCGGCCTCTGGCGCGACAGCCCCGGAAGAGGACGGCGCGCCCGCCGACGCTGGCGCTGGTTCAGCCGAAAACTCCCTATCAGCCGCGCATGCCTGCTCGTCAATATGACGGGGCAGATGCACACGCACGGCGGTGCCCCCGCGCTCGCCGCTTTCCAGGCTGACGAAACCGCCGCTCTGCTTGACGAACCCATAGACCATGCTCAGCCCGAGGCCGGATGCGTTGCTCGCCTGCTTGGTAGTGAAGAAGGGCTCGAACGCCCGGGCGCGGACGTCCTCGCTCATGCCGCTGCCTTCATCGATCACGCTGAGCAGCACATAGTCGCCGCCCTGCCCCGACGGGGCATCGGCAGCGACCAGACGATTCTCCAGGCGCAGCACTACGCGGCCGCTGCCAGACATCGCATCACGCGCATTCGCGGCCAGATTCAGCACCACGCTCTGCAGATTGCCGACATCGACGAACACCGGCCAGGGCTGGCCGAGCACCTCCAGCTCCAGCTGCACGGCCGAACCCAGCGCGCCGTTGAGCAATTCATGCATCTGCTCGAGCAGCTGGGGCAGATGCACCTGCCTTGGCAGCAATGGCTGACGACTGGCGAAGGCCAGCAACTGCGAAGCCAGCCGGGCGCCTTTCTCCACGCCGCTGACGGCCGAATCCAGACGCCGGGCAGCGGTCTCGTCGCCACCGAGGCTGCGACGCAGCAACTGCAGGTTGCCACCGATGATCTGCAGCATGTTGTTGAAGTCGTGGGCGATGCCGCCGGTCAGCTTGCCCACCGCCTCCAGCCGCTGCGCCTGCTGCAGAGCCTGTTCGGCGACCTGCCGCTCCGCCTCGCTCTGCTCGAGCGCCAGGGTCCGCTCGCGCACCAGCTCCTCGAGATGTTCACGATAGCGCTGCAATTCCGATTCGTTGCGCTGCTGCTCGGTTACATCTTGACCCTGCACGAAGATGCCGGTGACGTTGCCCTCGTTCTCGATGATCGGCTGCAGCACGAAGTCCAGAATCGTCTCTTCCGGCTCCCGGTCCGCTTGGCGCTTGAGAAACAGCGACACGCGCTTGCCGATGTAGGATTGCCCGGTGCGGTAGACCTCGTCCAGCAGGTCGATCAGCCCCTGGTCGACAACTTCGGGCAGGCCCTCGCGAACCGTCTTGCCCAGCAGCTGGCGATGCCCGGTCACCTCTCGGTAGGCATCGTTGACCAGTTCGTAGACGTGATTCGGCCCGCGCAGAAAACAGACGAATCCTGGCGCCTGCGCGAAGAGGCGCCGCAACTGCTCGCCCTCGGATTGCAGCAGCCTGGCGCGGGACATGACGCCTTGCTCGAGCTGCTGCACAGGCTGATGCCCGGCAGGCTGCTTCAGCGAATCCTTCATGGCCTGCAGCTCGGTGATGTCGGAGGTGTGCTGCAGGATGGCCACGACTTCGCCCTGCTCATCCAGGATCGGCGTGTGCGTGGCGCTCCAGTAGCGATCCTCGTAGACAGACCCGAGCGGCGTGTGGCGGGCGATGGAATAACGGATTACCGGCAGCGTATCGATGGCCTTGCGGCTGAGCACGCGGGCAAAGGAGTCGAGCAGCTCCTGCACACGAGTCGTCTCGGGGCTGAGCGGGTCTGCTGCGAACGCTTCGTGAAGGCGCTGCCCCTGGATCTCCTCCAGCCTGCGGCCGGTCAGGGCCAGGTAGGCCGCGTTGGCATCCAGGATGACCAGATCGCGGTCGAGCAGAACATAGGCGTTCGGCGACAGCCGGAACAGGCTTTCAAAAGACGGGCGCTGCTGCATACAACCTCCATGGTACGAGCCTGACGCCGCGTAACGAACCCAGCAAGGCTCCGAGTCTGGAGCCCTCAAGCAATATGATGAAAAGACGCTATCCGGCGAACCAGCCTGTGACAGCGATTGACCACAAAAAGGTCAGTCGGTTTCCGAACGAACCGGAAGGATCGGTCCGGGATCAATCGGTCGCCGCACCACGCCCACGCTGACGTAGCGCTTCGAACAGGCAGACACCGGTGGCAACCGATACGTTGAGGCTGCTGACGCTTCCCGCCATGGGCAGGCGTACCAGATAGTCGCAGTGCTCGCGGGTCAGCCGGCGCATCCCGCGCCCTTCGGCGCCCATGACGAGCACGATGGGGCCGGTGAGGTCCTGCGCATAGAGCGACTGCTCAGCCTCGCCAGCGGTTCCGACGACCCACAACCCTTTCTGCTGCAACTTTTCCAGGGTGCGCGCCAGGTTGGTGACCGCCACCAACGGAATCACCTCGGCGGCACCACAGGCCACCTTGCGCACCGTGGCATTGAGGGTGGCGGACTTGTCCTTTGGCACAATCACCGCCAGCGCGCCGGCCGCGTCGGCCGTACGCAGACAGGCGCCGAGGTTGTGCGGATCGGTCACCCCGTCGAGCACCAGCAGCAATGGCGGGCCTTCGGCGCGATCGAGCAGCTCGTCGAGCATCGCCTCACCCCACACCTGACTCGGGCTGACGTCGGCCACCACGCCCTGATGCACACCCTCGACCCAGGCATCCATCTCGCGGCGCTCGCACTGGCCGACACTGACCCGCGCCTGCGCGGCCAGTTCGATCAGCACCTGCACACGCGGGTCGCCCCGGCCTTCGGCCAGCCATACCTGCTTGACGCGCTTGGGATGGTGGCGCAGCAACGCTTCCACGGCGTGCAGGCCATAGATCTTTTCCAGCTGACTCATGACTTGGCCTTGCGCTTTCTGGGACCACCGCTGGAGGCTGGCGACTTCTCGGCCGGCTTGCCAGCGGACTTCGGCTTGGATGCGCCAGACCTGGACTTGCTGCCACCTGCCTTGTCGGCCTTGCCCTTGCGCCCGCCCGACTTGGCCTCGGCCATCAATGCCTGCTTCAGCTCACGGCTCTTGCGGATATCGGCGTTACCCGGCTCACGGCCGCGCTCACCGCTGTCACGCTGGCCAGCTGTCTTGCTGCCCCCGGCGATCAGCTCGAAGTCGATCTTGCGTTCGTCCAGGTCGACGCGCATGACACGCACCTCGACGCTGTCGCCAAGGCGGAAACTGCGACCGCTACGCTCACCGGAGAGACGGTGATGCAACGGGTCGAAGTGGTAGTAGTCGCCCGGCATCGCCGTGACATGCACCAGGCCCTCGACATAGATGTCGGTCAGCTCGACGAACAGGCCGAAGCCGGTCACCGCGGTGATCACACCGGGGAAGGTCTCGCCGACGCGATCCTTCATGAACTCGCACTTGAGCCAGTTGACCACGTCGCGGGTGGCCTCGTCGGCGCGCCGCTCGGTCATCGAACACTGCTCGCCCAGTTGCTCCAGCGCCGCCTCGTCATACGGGTAGATGCGCGCCTTGGGCATGCTCGGGGCGCCTTCACGCCGCACGTGCGGCGTGTCTCGCCGGGACCGGATGACGCTGCGAATGGCGCGATGCACCAGCAGGTCCGGATAGCGCCGGATCGGCGAAGTGAAGTGTGCGTAGGCTTCGTAATTCAGACCGAAGTGGCCATGGTTCTCGGCACTGTAGACCGCCTGGCTCAGCGAGCGCAGCATCACCGTCTGGATCACGTGAAAATCCGGACGCCCCTGGATCTTTTCCAGCAGCGCCTGGTAATCCTTGGGCGTCGGCCCCTCCTTGCCCTTGTGCAGGGAAAGCCCCAACTCACCGAGGAAGGCGCGCAGCTTCTCCTGACGCTCCAGCGGCGGTGCGTCGTGCACGCGATACAGCGCAGGGATCTCATGCTTCTGCAGGAACGCCGCGGTGGCGACGTTGGCGCAGAGCATGCACTCCTCGATCAGCTTGTGCGCATCGTTGCGCTCGGTGGGCTTGATCGCGGCGATCTTGCGATCGGCACCGAAGACGATACGGGTTTCCTGAGTCTCGAAATCGATCGCACCGCGGGTATGGCGCGCCTTGAGCAGCACCTTATAAAGCGAATAGAGCTGCTTGAGGTGCGGTAGCACTTCGGCGTACTCGGCGCTCAGCCGCTTGCCTTCGGCAGACCTGGGCTGTTCCAGCATCGCGCTGACCTTGTTGTAGGTCAGCCGTGCATGGGAGTGGATCACCGCTTCGTAGAACTGGTAGTCGGTCATCTTCCCCGACTTGCTAAGGGTAATCTCGCAGACCATGGCCAGACGATCGACATGGGGATTCAGCGAGCAGAGGCCGTTGGACAGTTCCTCGGGCAGCATCGGCACCACGCGCTCGGGGAAGTACACCGAGTTGCCGCGAACCACAGCTTCCTTGTCGAGCGCCGAGTCCACCTTCACATAGTGCGACACATCGGCAATGGCCACATACAGACGGAACCCGCCGGTCAGCAGCTTCCAGCCGCCCGGCTTCTCGCAGTAGACCGCATCGTCGAAGTCGCGAGCATCCTCGCCGTCGATGGTGACGAACGGCAGATGGCGCAGGTCGACGCGCTTGTGCTTGTCCTTTTCCTCCACCTCGGGCTTGAGCCGCGCAGCCTCCTTGAGCACCGCCTCGGGCCATACGTGCGGAATATCGAAGCTGCGCAGCGCGACGTCGATCTCCATGCCCGGCGCCATGTAGTTGCCGATCACCTCGACGATATCGCCCTGCGGCTGGAAGCGCTGCGTCGGCCAGTGAGTGATCTTCACCTCGACGAACTGACCCGGCTTGGCATCCAGCGCCCGCCCGGGCGTGACCAGCACTTCCTGCTGAATCTTGGGGTTGTCCGGAACGACGAAACCGACATCGCTCTCGATGTGATAACGGCCCACGATGCTCTCGTGAGCGCGGCTGATCACCTCGACGATGGCGCCTTCGCGGCGCCCACGGCGATCGAGGCCCGCGACACGCGCCAGACAGCGGTCACCATCGAACACCAGGCGCATCTGCGCCGGGCTGAGGAACAGGTCGTCGCTGCCATCATCGGGGATGAGGAAGCCAAAACCGTCACGATGGCCGCTGACGCGCCCGCAGACCAGGTCCAGCTTGTCCACCGGGGCATAGGTGCCGCGCCGGGTGTAGATCAGCTGGCCGTCTCGCTCCATCGCACGCAGGCGGCGACGCAACGCTTCGATATCTTCGTCGGACTCCAGCCCGAACTCTTCCACCAGCTCTTCACGGGCAGCTGGCGAGCCACGTTCGCCGAGATGCTGAAGAATCAGCTCACGGCTGGGAATAGGGTTTTCGTACTTTTCCGCTTCACGAGCGGCCTCGGGATCGAGGGATTGCCAATCGGCCATTAAGAGATGTCACCTTTCATTCATTTATAGAGGCAGAACGCCCTTTTTCTATTGAAGCGCGAATCGCTGCCGGACGGCAGCTTTCATGCGAATTATTTTTCGCCATCAGGGGTTTACAAGGCCAAACCTCGGCCGTATAGTTCGCGCCCACAATGTCTGGCAGACGTTGTAACACGGAAACGGCCAAGTATCATCGTTTCTCGTGCCCAGGTGGCGGAATTGGTAGACGCACTAGGTTCAGGTCCTAGCGGTGGCAACACCGTGGAAGTTCGAGTCTTCTCCTGGGCACCACT
>NZ_JBVTRR010000005.1:0-367276 GCF_055755175.1 Stutzerimonas sp. LR2 | reverse complement strand
CCGCGCTGATGGCGCTGAACGGCGAAGACGACAACGAGCTCGGCACCACTGCGGTGAAGAAGCTGGTCGAGACCCTGGACAGCTACATCCCTGAGCCGGTTCGTGCCATCGACAAGCCGTTCCTGATGCCGATCGAAGACGTGTTCTCGATCTCCGGTCGCGGCACCGTGGTAACCGGTCGCGTAGAGCGCGGCATCGTCAAGGTTCAGGAAGAGATCGAGATCGTCGGTCTGCGTCCGACCACCAAGACTACCTGCACCGGCGTTGAGATGTTCCGCAAGCTGCTCGACGAAGGTCGTGCTGGCGAGAACTGCGGCGTGCTGCTGCGTGGCACCAAGCGTGACGAAGTGGAGCGTGGTCAGGTTCTGGCCAAGCCGGGCACCATCAAGCCGCACACCAAGTTCGAAGCCGAAGTGTACGTGCTGTCCAAGGAAGAAGGTGGTCGTCACACCCCGTTCTTCAAGGGCTACCGTCCGCAGTTCTACTTCCGTACCACTGACGTGACCGGATCGTGCGAACTGCCGGAAGGCGTCGAGATGGTGATGCCGGGCGACAACGTGAAGATGGTTGTCACCCTGATCAAGCCGATCGCCATGGAAGACGGCCTGCGCTTCGCGATTCGCGAAGGTGGTCGTACCGTTGGTGCCGGCGTGGTTGCCAAGATCGTCGAGTAATATTTGACGATGATGAAAGAGGCCCCTTCGGGGGCCTTTTTCTATTGTTGATCATTTATTGACACCCTATAGGTGCATCCGTACAATTGCGCCTCCTTTTACCGGGGGTATTGCGCCTGGTAGGGTGGCTACTTGGAGTCTGAGGTCAAAATGCAAAACCAACAAATCCGTATTCGGTTGAAGGCTTTTGACCATCGCCTGATCGATCAATCAACCCAGGAAATCGTGGAAACCGCGAAACGTACTGGTGCTCAGGTGCGTGGTCCGATTCCGCTGCCAACCCGCAAAGAGCGGTTCACTGTGCTGGTTTCTCCGCACGTCAACAAAGACGCGCGCGATCAGTATGAAATTCGAACCCACAAGCGTGTGCTGGACATCGTTCAGCCGACCGACAAAACCGTCGATGCGCTGATGAAGCTCGATCTTGCGGCTGGTGTGGAAGTGCAGATCAGCCTCGGCTAAAACCTGAGAGTTTTAGTCGTGTAACGCTCTGAAATGGGCGGCCATAGCGGGTGAAAGCCCCGTACACTCAAGAGGTTTAAAAATGACTATTGGTGTAGTCGGTCGTAAATGCGGCATGACCCGCGTTTTCACCGAGGATGGTGTCTCTATTCCGGTTACGGTCATCGAGATCGAGCCGAATCGCGTCACTCAGTTCAAGAATGAAGAGAGCGATGGCTATCGTGCAGTGCAGGTCACTGTCGGTGAGCGTCGTGCGTCCCGTGTTACCAAGGCTCAGGCCGGTCACTTCGCCAAGGCGAACGTGGCAGCAGGTCGTGGCGTCTGGGAATTCCGCCTCGAAGGCGAGGAGTTCCAGGTTGGTGACCAGATCAATGCCGAAATTTTCCAGGCGGGGCAGCTGGTGGATGTCACCGGTCAGTCCAAGGGTAAAGGCTTTGCCGGTACCATCAAGCGCTGGAATTTCCGTGGTCAGGACAATACCCACGGTAACTCCGTATCCCACCGCGTCCCGGGCTCTATTGGTCAGTGCCAGACTCCAGGTCGTGTATTCAAGGGCAAGAAGATGTCCGGGCACATGGGCGCCGAGCGCGTAACCGTGCAGTCTCTGGAAATCGTGCGTGTCGATGCCGAGCGTAACCTGCTGCTGGTCAAGGGTGCAGTCCCTGGTGCCACCGGTGGTGACGTGTTCGTGCGTCCGGCCGTCAAGGCTCGCGGTTAAGGGGGAGTTCACATGCAATTGAATGTAAATGGCGCACAGGCCATCGAAGTCTCCGATCGCACCTTTGGTGGTGAGTTCAACGAGACGCTGGTGCACCAGGCAGTCGTCGCCTACATGGCTGGCGGTCGTCAGGGTAGCAAGCAGCAGAAGACCCGCTCCGATGTGTCCGGGGGTGGCAAGCGTCCGTGGCGCCAGAAGGGCACCGGTCGCGCTCGTGCCGGTACCACTCGTGGTCCGATCTGGCGTGGCGGTGGTGTCACCTTCGCTGCTCGCCCGCAGAACCACGAGCAGAAGCTGAACAAGAAGATGTATCGCGCTGCGCTGCGTTCCATCCTTGCTGAGCTGGTTCGCTCCGAGCGTCTGGTGGTCGTAGAAGATTTCGCCGTCGATGCCCCGAAGACCAAGGCGCTTGCCAGCAAGCTCAATGGTATGGGTCTGAGCGACGTGCTGATCGTTTCCGATGCTGTCGATCAGAACCTGTACCTGGCTGCGCGCAATCTGCCGCATGTCGACGTACGTGACGTCCAGGGTTCCGATCCGGTCAGCCTGATCGCCTATGACAAGGTGTTGATCACCGTGTCGGCTGTGAAGAAATTCGAGGAGCTGCTGGGATGAACCAGGAACGCGTATTCAAAGTCCTGCTTGGTCCGCACGTCTCCGAGAAGGCTACCGTGCTGGCTGACAGCAAGAAGCAATTCGTTTTCAAGGTTGCGACTGACGCAACCAAGCTGGAAATCAAGAAGGCTGTTGAAAGCCTGTTCGACGTGAAGGTCGCCGCCGTCAACACCCTGAACGTTCAGGGCAAGACCAAGCGCACCGCTCGCGGTCTGGGCAAGCGCAACGACTGGAAGAAGGCTTATATCGCTCTTCAGCCAGGCCAGGATCTCGATTTCTCCGGCAGTGCTGAGTAAGGAAGGGGTGCATCATGGCAATCGTTAAATGCAAACCGACTTCCGCGGGCCGCCGTTTTGTGGTCAAGGTGGTCAATCAGGAGCTGCACAAAGGCGCTCCTTACGCACCGCTGCTCGAGAAGAAGTCGAAGACTGGCGGCCGTAACAACAACGGTCGTATCACCACTCGCCACATCGGCGGTGGTCACAAGCAGCATTACCGTCTGGTCGATTTTCGTCGCAACAAGGATGGCATTCCGGCCATCGTCGAGCGTATCGAATACGATCCGAACCGTACTGCGCACATCGCGCTGCTGAAGTATGCCGACGGTGAGCGTCGCTACATCATTGCGCCGAAAGGCGTGAGCGCTGGCGATCAGCTGGTCTCGGGCATCAATGCTCCGATCAAGGCTGGTAACAGCCTGCCGCTGCGTAACATCCCGCTGGGTTCTACCGTTCACGGTATCGAGCTCAAGCCGGGCAAGGGCGCTCAGCTCGTTCGCTCCGCTGGTGCTTCGGCTCAGCTGGTCGCTCGTGAGGGCTCCTATGTGACGCTGCGTCTGCGCTCCGGCGAAATGCGCAAGGTGTTGGCTGAATGCCGTGCGACCCTGGGCGAAGTCTCGAACTCCGAGCACAGCCTGCGTTCGCTGGGTAAGGCCGGTGCCAAGCGCTGGAAGGGCATTCGCCCGACCGTTCGTGGTGTCGCGATGAACCCGGTCGATCACCCGCACGGTGGTGGTGAAGGTCGTACCTCCGGTGGTCGTCATCCGGTGTCGCCATGGGGCTTCCCGACTAAGGGCGCGAAGACCCGCACTAACAAGCGCACCGATAACATGATCGTCCGTCGTCGCAAGTAACTAGAGGGATACGACAGTGCCGCGTTCTCTGAAAAAAGGTCCTTTTATCGATCTTCACCTACTGAAGAAGGTCGAAGCGGCGGTGGAAAAGAATGATCGCAAGCCGGTGAAAACCTGGTCGCGTCGTTCGATGATCCTGCCGCAGATGGTCGGTCTGACCATCGCTGTACACAACGGTCGCCAGCATGTTCCGGTCCTCGTGTCCGAAGACATGGTCGGCCACAAACTCGGCGAGTTCGCTGCTACCCGCACTTATCGTGGGCACGTGGCGGACAAGAAAGGCAAGCGCTAAGGGGTAAGGAAAGATGGAAGTAGCCGCTAAGTTGTCGGGCGCTCGCATCTCCGCCCAGAAAGCCCGCCTGGTCGCCGACCAGATCCGCGGGAAGAAGGTGGGCGATGCGCTCAACCTCCTGGCTTTCAGCAGTAAGAAAGCCGCCGAGATCATGAAGAAGGTGCTGGAGTCGGCCGTTGCCAACGCCGAGCACAACGAAGGCGCTGATGTGGATGACCTGAAAGTCTCCACCGTCTTCGTCAACGAAGGGCGTTCGCTTAAGCGCATCATGCCGCGTGCCAAAGGCCGCGCTGATCGCATCGTCAAGCGGTCTTGCCATATCACTGTCAAGGTTGCGGACAAGTAACGGAGTCGATCAGATGGGTCAGAAAGTACATCCCACTGGCATTCGCCTGGGAATCGTCAAGGAGCACACCTCCGTCTGGTACGCAGACGGCCGTACGTATGCAGACTATCTGCTTGCAGATCTGAACGTGCGTGAGTACCTCCAAGACAAACTAAAAAGCGCGTCCGTAAGCCGTATCGATATCCATCGCCCGGCTCAAACCGCACGCATCACCATCCACACCGCTCGTCCCGGCATCGTGATCGGCAAGAAGGGTGAGGATGTTGAGAAGCTGCGTCAGGACCTGACCAAGCAAATGGGTGTGCCGGTGCACATCAATATCGAAGAGATCCGCAAGCCGGAGCTCGACGCCATGCTGGTTGCACAGAGCGTAGCTCAGCAGCTGGAGCGTCGCGTGATGTTCCGTCGCGCCATGAAGCGCGCCGTACAGAACGCCATGCGTATTGGTGCCAAGGGCATCAAGATCCAGGTCAGTGGTCGTCTGGGTGGGGCTGAAATCGCCCGTACCGAGTGGTATCGCGAAGGTCGTGTGCCGCTGCACACCCTGCGTGCCGATATCGATTACAACACTTACGAAGCGCACACCACTTACGGTGTGATCGGCGTGAAGGTGTGGATCTTCAAAGGCGAAGTGATTGGTGGTCGCCATGAAGAGCTCAAGCCTCAAGCGCCTGCTCCTCGTAAAAAAGCTGCTAAGTAAGGGGTACGCCAAATGTTGCAACCCAAGCGTACAAAATTCCGCAAGCAGATGACCGGCCACAATCGTGGTCTGGCTCAGCGCGGTAGCAAGGTCAGCTTCGGCGAATTCGCGCTGAAGTCTGTTTCCCGTGGTCGTCTGACCGCGCGTCAGATCGAGGCTGCACGTCGTGCGCTGACTCGTCACGTCAAGCGTGGCGGCAAGATCTGGATCCGCGTGTTCCCCGACAAGCCCGTTACCAAGAAGCCCCTGGAAGTTCGTATGGGTAAAGGTAAGGGTAGCGTCGAGTACTGGGTAGCCCAGATTCAGCCGGGCAAGGTGCTCTACGAGATCGAGGGTGTTTCCGAAGAGCTGGCGCGTGAGGCTTTCGCCCTGGCCGCTGCAAAGCTGCCGCTCGCCACCTCCTTTGTTAAGCGGACGGTGATGTGATGAAAGCGAATGAACTTCGTGAAAAATCCGTTGAGCAGCTGAACGAGCAACTGCTCGAGCTGCTGCGGGACCAGTTCAATCTGCGTATGCAGAAAGCGACTGGCCAGTTGGGGCAGTCTCACCTGCTCTCGCAAGTCAAGCGCGACATCGCTCGTGTCAAGACTGTGCTCAACCAGCAGGCAGGTAAGTGATCATGGCTGAAGCTCAGAAAACCGTCCGCACGCTGACCGGCCGTGTCGTCAGCGACAAGATGGACAAGACCATCACCGTACTGATCGAGCGTCGCGTCAAGCACCCGATCTACGGCAAATACGTTAAGCGTTCGACCAAACTGCACGCCCACGACGAAACCAACCAGTGCAAGATCGGCGACAAGGTTTCCATTCGTGAAACCCGTCCGCAGTCCAAGACCAAGTCCTGGGCGCTGGTTGAAGTCGTTGAACGCGCCGTCGAAGTCTAAGGGCTAGGGGTCGGAGAAATTATATGATTCAGACTCAATCCATGCTCGATGTGGCTGATAACAGTGGCGCTCGTCGCGTCATGTGTATCAAGGTGCTCGGCGGTTCCCACCGCCGTTACGCCGGCATCGGCGACATTATCAAGGTCACCGTCAAGGAAGCGATTCCGCGTGGCAAGGTCAAGAAAGGCCAGGTGATGACCGCTGTAGTGGTCCGCACCCGTCACGGTGTTCGCCGTCCCGACGGCTCCATCATCCGCTTCGATGGCAACGCTGCTGTTCTGCTGAACAACAAGCAAGAGCCTATCGGCACCCGCATCTTCGGGCCGGTGACTCGTGAGCTTCGTACCGAGAAGTTCATGAAGATCGTTTCGCTCGCACCTGAAGTGCTGTAAGGAGTAGCCGCATGCAAAAGATTCGTCGCAACGACGAGATCATCGTCATCGCCGGCAAAGACAAGGGCAAGCGCGGTAAGGTGCTGAAGGTGCTCGCTGACGACCGTCTGGTCGTTGGCGGGATCAACCTGGTCAAGCGCCACACCAAGCCGAACCCGATGTCCGGTGTTCAGGGCGGTATCGTCGAGAAAGAGGCGCCTTTGCACGTCTCTAACGTCGCCATTTTCAACGGTGAAACCAACAAGGCAGACCGCGTTGGCTTCAAGGTTGAAGAAGGCAAGAAAATTCGTGTCTTCAAGTCGACCCAGAAGCCGGTTGACGCTTGAGACTGCTAGGTAGATAACCATGGCACGACTAAAAGAAGTTTATCGGAAGGAAATCGCGCCCAAGCTGAAGGAAGAACTTCAGCTCAAGAACGTGATGGAAGTTCCGCGCATTACCAAGATCACCCTCAACATGGGTATCGGCGAAGCGATCGGTGACAAGAAGATCATCGACAACGCGGTTGCCGATCTGGAAAAGATCACCGGTCAGAAGGTTGTAGTGACCCACGCTCGCAAGTCCATCGCAGGCTTCAAGGTCCGCGAAGGCTGGCCGATCGGTGTCAAGGTAACCCTGCGCAGCGATCGCATGTACGAATTCCTGGATCGTCTGCTTTCGATCTCCCTGCCGCGCGTGCGTGACTTCCGCGGCCTGAATGCCAAGTCCTTCGATGGCCGCGGCAACTACAGCATGGGTGTCAAAGAGCAGATCATCTTCCCGGAAATCGATTACGACAAGATCGATGCCCTGCGTGGTCTGGATATCACTCTGACCACTACTGCTCGGACGGATGATGAAGGTCGTGCGTTGCTGCGCGCTTTCAACTTCCCGTTCCGTAACTGATTGGAGTAGGCACATGGCTAAGCAAAGCATGAAGAACCGTGAGCTGAAGCGTCAGCGCACGGTTGCCAAGTTCGCCCAGAAGCGTGCGGCACTGAAAGCGATCATCGCTAGCCCGGAGTCCACTCCGGAGGCGCGTTGGGAAGCTCAGGTGGCCCTGCAGAAGCAGCCGCGTGATGCAAGCGCTTCGCGCCTGCGTAACCGCTGCCGTCTGACTGGCCGTCCGCACGGCGTCTATCGCAAGTTCGGCCTCGCGCGCAACATGCTGCGCCAGGCCGCCATGCGCGGTGACGTACCGGGCCTGGTCAAAGCCAGCTGGTAAGAATCAAACAGGGCCTTCGGGCCCTGTTTGTTTTCGGTCGAGCCCCTTTCGGGGCTTGATTCGTTTCTGGTGAGCGCCTAGAATGCCCGGCTCGCCTGAGCCTCGCATTTTTGTAGGGTTCGCCCGTTGGCGACACGAGCCGTCCAAGGCTTATTTTTTTGTTTTAGGAGCTAAGAGCCCATGAGTATGCAGGACCCGTTAGCGGACATGCTAACTCGTATCCGTAATGCCCAGATGGCCGAAAAGTCCGTCGTAAGCATGCCGTCTTCCACGCTGAAGGTGGCTGTAGCCAACGTTCTTCAAGGTGAAGGCTATATCGCGGGATACCAGGTCAGTGGCGACGTCAAGCCGCAGCTGTCCATCGAGCTTAAGTATTTCGAAGGCCGTCCGGTCATCGAGGAACTGAAGCGCGTAAGTCGTCCTGGCCTGCGCCAGTACAAATCCGTTGACCAGTTGCCGAAAGTTCGCGGTGGCCTGGGTGTCTCGATCGTCTCCACCAACAAGGGTGTGATGACTGATCGTGCTGCTCGCGCTGCTGGTGTCGGCGGCGAAGTGCTTTGCACTGTGTTCTAAGGGGGGATAAGCATGTCTCGCGTTGCTAAGAACCCCGTCAAGCTGCCCGCTGGCGTTGAAATCAAGATGTCCGGCCAGCAGCTTTCGGTGAAGGGTGCAAAAGGCGCTCTGGAGCTGAACGTTCATCCTTCCGTTGAGGTTATCCAGGAAGGTGGTGAGCTGCGTTTCGCCGGTCGTAACGGTGATCAGCAGACTCGCGCCATGGCCGGTACTACCCGCGCTCTGGTCAACAACATGGTGATCGGTGTCAGTCAGGGCTTCGAGCGCAAGCTCCAGCTGGTCGGCGTCGGTTACAAGGCGCAAGCCAAAGGTCAAGTGCTGTCCCTGGCTCTCGGTTTCTCGCATCCGGTGGATTATGAGCTGCCGCAAGGCGTCACCGCCGAGACCCCCAGCCAGACCGATATCCTGATCAAGGGTGTCGACAAGCAACTGGTCGGTCAGGTGGCTGCTGAAATTCGTGATTTCCGTCGTCCGGAGCCTTACAAGGGCAAAGGCGTGCGGTACTCGGATGAAGTAGTCCGTCGCAAAGAAGCTAAGAAGAAGTAGGGCATAGCAAATGAGCGTAAAGAAAGAAACTCGTCTGCGTCGCGCTCGCAAAGCGCGCCTGAAGATGCGCGAGCTGGAAGCCGTACGCCTCTGCGTGCACCGCTCTTCCCAGCACATCTACGCCCAGGTCCTTTCGGCCGACGGCGGCAAGGTCCTGGCAAGCGCCTCGACTCTGGACAAAGAACTGCGTGACGGTGCCACCGGCAACGTTGACGCTGCCAAGAAAGTCGGTCAACTGGTCGCCGAGCGCGCGAAAGCCGCAGGCGTCACTCAGGTGGCGTTCGACCGTTCTGGCTTCAAGTACCACGGTCGTGTGAAGGCACTGGCTGATGCTGCTCGTGAAGGCGGGCTGGAGTTCTAAGTTATGGCAAATAACGAGCAAAAGCGCGACGAAGGCTACATCGAGAAGCTGGTTCAAGTTAACCGCGTCGCAAAAACCGTGAAGGGTGGTCGTATCTTCACCTTCACCGCGCTGACTGTAGTTGGTGATGGTAAGGGTCGTGTTGGTTTCGGTCGCGGCAAGTCCCGCGAAGTGCCGGCTGCCATTCAGAAGGCCATGGAAGCGGCGCGCCGCAACATGATCCAGGTCGACTTGAACGGCACTACGCTTCAGTACGCCACCAAGGCGGCTCACGGCGCATCCAAGATCTACATGCAGCCTGCCTCCGAAGGTACCGGTGTTATCGCTGGTGGTGCCATGCGCGCCATCCTTGAAGTGGCCGGTGTGCACAACGTCCTGGCCAAGTGCTACGGCTCTACCAACCCGGTCAACGTGGTGCATGCCACCTTCAAGGGTCTGAAGGCGATGCAGTCGCCTGAGTCGATTGCTGCCAAGCGCGGCAAGAGCGTCGAGGAGATTTCCTGATCATGGCTAACACCGTCAAGGTTACGCTGATCAAGAGCGTCAGCGGTCGTATCCCCAATCACAAGCTGTGCGTCAAGGGCCTGGGCCTGCGTCGCATTGGTCACACCGTAGAAGTTCAGGATACTCCTGAGAACCGCGGCATGATCAACAAGGCTTACTACATGCTCCGTGTGGAGGGCTAAGCCATGCAACTGAACGATCTGCGTTCTGCGCCGGGTGCCCGTCGCGAAAAGCTGCGTCCGGGTCGTGGTATCGGCAGCGGTCTGGGTAAGACCGGTGGCCGTGGCCACAAAGGTCAGACTTCCCGCTCCGGCGGCAAGATCGCTCCGGGCTTCGAGGGTGGTCAGCAGCCGCTGCACCGCCGTCTGCCGAAGTTCGGCTTCGTTTCGCTGAAGGCCATGGATCGCGCAGAAGTGCGCACTTCCGAACTGGCCAAGGTGGAAGGCGACGTTGTTACCGTACAGAGCCTGAAAGACGCCAACGTCATCAACCACAACGTGCAGCGTGTGAAAGTCATGCTGTCCGGTGAGGTTGGGCGTGCGGTCACTCTAAAGGGCATCGCAGCCACCAAGGGTGCGCGTGCGGCTATCGAAGCAGCTGGCGGCAAGTTCGAGGAATAAATGGCTAAGCAAGGTGCTCTCTCCGCGCTGAGTAATGGTGGTCTGTCCGAACTCTGGGCTCGTCTGCGCTTTCTGTTCATGGCGATCATCGTCTACCGGATTGGCGCACACATTCCAGTACCCGGGATCAATCCCGATCGGCTGGCCGAGCTGTTCCGTCAGAACGAGGGGACCATCCTTAGCTTGTTCAACATGTTTTCCGGCGGTGCGCTGGAGCGCATGAGCATCTTTGCGCTGGGGATCATGCCGTACATCTCGGCATCGATCATCATGCAGCTCATGACCGCTGTCAGTCCGCAGCTGGAGCAGTTGAAGAAAGAAGGCGAAGCCGGTCGTCGCAAGATCAGCCAGTACACGCGTTACGGAACGCTGGTTCTGGCAATCGTGCAGGCCGTCGGCATGTCGGTCGGGCTGGCGGGGCAGGGTGTCGCGTTCAGTAACGACTTCGGCTTCTACTTCGTGGCCATCACGACCTTCGTGTCTGGTGCGATGTTCATGATGTGGCTGGGCGAGCAGATCACCGAGCGTGGGGTTGGCAACGGTATCTCGATGCTGATCTTCGCTGGAATCGTCGCCGGATTGCCGGGCGCGCTCGGGCAGTCGTTCGAGTCCGCTCGCCAAGGCGATATCAACATCATCGCTTTGCTGGCCGTGGGGCTGCTGGCGGTTGCGATCATCGGTTTCGTGGTGTTCATCGAGCGTGGGCAGCGTCGCATTGCGGTGCACTATGCCAAGCGTCAGCAAGGTCGTAAGGTCTTCGCTGCGCAGACCAGCCACCTGCCGTTGAAAGTCAACATGGCGGGCGTTATCCCGGCCATCTTCGCCAGCAGCATCCTGCTGTTCCCGGCTTCGCTGGGGCAGTGGTTCGGCCAGTCCGAAAACATGGGTTGGTTGGCTGATATCTCTCAGGCGATCGCGCCCGGGCAGCCGTTGAACATCCTGCTGTTCAGTGCTGGGATCATTTTCTTCTGCTTCTTCTATACGGCATTGATGTTCAATCCGAAGGACGTGGCAGAGAACCTGAAGAAGTCCGGTGCGTTTATTCCCGGGATTCGTCCTGGTGAGCAGTCGGCTCGCTATATCGATGGCGTGTTGACCCGCTTGACCATGTTCGGCGCCCTGTACATGACGGCTGTCTGCCTGCTGCCGCAGTTCCTTGTGGTTGCAGCCAACGTGCCGTTCTACCTTGGTGGGACCTCGTTGCTGATCGTGGTTGTGGTTGTCATGGACTTCATGTCCCAAGTGCAATCGCACCTCATGTCGCACCAGTACGATTCCCTGATGAAGAAAGCCAACCTGAAGGGCTACGGCAGCGGAATGCTCCGCTGAAGTGGCTCGTAAGGTTCTAGGAGTTGGTGATGAAAGTTCGTGCATCGGTTAAAAAGCTGTGCCGTAACTGCAAGATCATCCGTCGCGACGGTGTCGTGCGCGTGATCTGCAGCGCAGAACCGCGTCACAAGCAGCGCCAAGGCTGATTGTGTAAGGCGTTATAACCCGGCAGCTAGTGCGCTGCCGGGTTGAATATTTGTTATTACAGCGTTAATATCTCGCGCCCTTTTCTTGGCTTCCGGGGCGTAGGTAGCTGTCAATTGGAGTTTCACTGAATGGCCCGTATTGCAGGCGTCAACATTCCGGATAACAAGCACACTGTTATCTCGCTGACCTACATCTACGGTGTTGGTCGCACCCGTGCGCAGGAAATCTGTGCCGCTACCGGTGTGAATCCGGCAGCAAAGATCAAGGATCTTTCCGACGAGCAGGTCGAACTGCTGCGTGGCGAAGTCGGCAAGTTCATCGTTGAGGGCGACCTGCGTCGCGACGTCAACATGAAAATCAAGCGCTTGATGGACCTGGGTTGCTATCGCGGCCTGCGCCATCGTCGTGGTCTGCCGGTTCGCGGTCAGCGCACCAAGACCAACGCACGTACCCGTAAGGGCCCGCGCAAGCCGATCCGCAAGTAATCGCGTTAGCGAATCGACAGGAATCTAGTCATGGCAAAACCTGCTGCTCGTCCTCGTAAAAAAGTCAAAAAGACAGTGGTTGATGGCATCGCCCACATCCACGCTTCTTTCAACAACACCATCGTGACCATCACCGATCGTCAGGGCAATGCGCTGTCCTGGGCTACCTCGGGTGGTTCCGGTTTCCGCGGCTCGCGTAAGAGCACTCCGTTCGCTGCCCAGATCGCTGCAGAGCGCGCTGGCCAGGCTGCTCTGGAGTACGGCCTGAAGAACCTCGACGTCAACGTCAAGGGCCCGGGCCCGGGTCGTGAGTCCGCCGTGCGTGCTTTGAACGCATGTGGTTATAAAATCGCCAGCATCACCGACGTGACGCCGATCCCGCACAACGGGTGCCGTCCGCCGAAGAAGCGCCGCGTGTAATCAGGAGACAGTAAAGAATGGCTCGTTATATTGGTCCCAAGTGCAAACTGTCTCGTCGTGAAGGCACTGATCTCTTCCTGAAGAGTGGTGCGCGCGCGCTCGAATCCAAGTGCAACATTGAAACTCCGCCAGGTGTGCACGGCCAGCGTCGTGGCCGCCTGTCCGACTACGGCACCCAGCTGCGCGAGAAGCAGAAAGTGCGCCGTATCTACGGTGTGCTGGAGCGTCAGTTCAGCGGTTACTACAAGGAAGCTGCCAGCCGCAAGGGCGCTACCGGCGAGAACCTGCTGCAGCTGCTCGAGTGCCGTCTGGACAACGTCGTGTATCGCATGGGCTTCGGCTCCACTCGTGCCGAATCGCGCCAGCTGGTCTCGCACAAGTCGATCACCGTCAACGGTCAGACCGTGAACATCCCGTCGTACCAGGTCAAGGCCGGTGACGTGGTTGCTGTTCGCGAGAAGTGCCGTAACCAGCTGCGTATCGCCCAGGCCCTCGAACTGTGCGCTCAGCGCGGTCGCGTTGAATGGGTCGAAGTAGACGTCGACAAGAAATCCGGTGTTTTCAAGAATGTTCCGGCTCGCAGCGATCTGTCCGCCGACATCAACGAAAACCTGATTGTCGAGCTCTACTCCAAGTAAGGGCTAGAAAATAGGTGTATCCATGCAGAGTTCGGTAAATGAGTTCCTGACCCCCCGCCATATCGATGTGCAGGTGGTCAGTCCGACCCGTGCCAAGATCACTCTCGAGCCCCTCGAGCGTGGTTTTGGCCACACCCTGGGCAACGCGCTGCGTCGTATTCTGTTGTCCTCCATGCCCGGCTGCGCTGTGGTCGAGGCTGAGATCGACGGTGTGCTCCACGAGTACAGCGCCATCGAGGGCGTGCAGGAAGATGTAATCGAAATCCTGCTCAACCTCAAAGGTATCGCCATCAAGCTGCACGGCCGTGATGAAGTGACCTTGAGCCTGGTGAAGAAGGGCGCGGGCGCTGTTACCGCTGCCGATATCCAGCTGGATCACGATGTTGAAATCGTCAATGGCGATCACCTGATCGCCAATCTGGCGGCCAACGGCTCGCTCAACATGAAGCTCAAGGTCGCTCGCGGCCGTGGTTACGAGCCTGCTGATGCGCGTCAGAGCGACGAAGATGAAAGCCGTAGCATCGGTCGTCTTCAGCTCGACGCCACCTTCAGCCCGGTTCGTCGCGTGGCTTATGTGGTCGAGAATGCTCGTGTCGAGCAGCGCACCAACCTGGACAAGCTGGTCATTGACCTGGAAACCAACGGCACCCTGGATCCCGAAGAGGCGATCCGTCGTGCAGCGACCATCCTGCAACAGCAGCTGGCTGCGTTCGTCGACCTGAAGGGCGACAGCGAGCCGGTGGTTGTCGAGCAGGAAGACGAGATCGATCCGATCCTGTTGCGTCCGGTGGATGACCTGGAACTGACCGTACGTTCGGCCAACTGCCTCAAGGCAGAGAACATCTACTACATTGGTGATCTGATTCAGCGCACCGAAGTAGAGCTGTTGAAAACGCCGAACCTGGGCAAGAAGTCCCTGACCGAGATCAAGGACGTTCTGGCTTCGCGTGGTTTGTCCCTCGGTATGCGCCTGGATAACTGGCCGCCGGCAAGTCTCAAGAAGGACGATAAGGCCACTGCCTGATCGCCCCCAGTAACCGAACTGAACGTTTGGTAAGGAATTTCAATCATGCGTCATCGTAAAAGTGGCCGTCATCTGAGCCGCACCAGCGCCCACCGCAAGGCCATGTTCCAGAACATGGCGGTGTCGCTGTTCGAGCACGAACTGATCAAGACCACCCTGCCCAAGGCCAAAGAACTGCGTCGCGTTGCCGAGCCGCTGATCACCCTGGCCAAGGAAGACAGCGTTGCCAACCGCCGCCTGGCTTTCGACCGTACCCGTTCGAAAGCTGCTGTAGGCAAGCTGTTCAACGATCTGGGCAAGCGCTACGCCACCCGTCAGGGCGGCTATCTGCGCATCCTCAAGTGCGGTTTCCGCGCAGGGGACAACGCACCTATGGCTTACGTCGAGCTGGTTGACCGTCCGGTCGCTGGTGAGGTTGAAGCCGCAGCCGAGTAATCGGCCGCTGTATAAAGAACCGGGCCTAGGCCCGGTTTTTTATTGTCTGACCGATGGTGGTGCTCTATCAGGTTGGTTCGTTTAATAAATTAGTTCTTTGTTGGCGTCTCGTTAGAATTCTCCTCAAGCCGACTTCATCGGTATGTACAAGGAGATACAGCATGAGCCAAGGCAAGACCCTCACCACCGCTGGTGGCGCCCCCGTTGCCGACAATCAGAATTCTCGTTCAGCCGGGCCTCGTGGCCCTTTGTTGCTGGATGACTTCCACTTGGTCGAAAAGCTCGCCCATTTCAACCGCGAAGTCATTCCGGAGCGTCGTGTGCACGCCAAGGGCTCCGGCGCCTATGGCACGTTTACCGTGACCGCAGACATAACTCACCTCACCCGTGCCAAGCTGTTCGAGTCCGTTGGCAAGCAAACGCCCCTGTTCCTGCGCTTTTCCACGGTAGGGGGTGAGCGCGGCTCCGCGGATACCGAGCGTGATCCTCGCGGCTTCGCGGTGAAGTTCTATACCGAGGAAGGCAATTGGGACGTGGTGGGTAACAACACGCCGGTCTTCTTCATCCGCGATCCGCTGAAATTTCCGGATTTCATCCATACGCAAAAGCGTGACCCATGGGCCAATCTGAAGAGCCCGAAGATGATGTGGGATTTCTGGTCGCACTCGCCCGAGGCGTTGCATCAGGTCACCATCCTGTTTTCCGATCGTGGCATCCCCGATGGTTATCGGTTCATGCACGGCTTCGGCAGTCACACCTTCAGCCTGGTCAATAGTGAAGGCGAGCGGCACTGGGTGAAGTTCCACTTCAAGAGCATGCAGGGGATCAGAAACCTGCATCCGAGCGAGGCAGCACGCCTTGCCGGCAGCGATCCCGATTATGCGCAGCGGGATCTTTTCCACGCGATCGGGCGGGGCGAGTTCCCCAGGTGGAAGCTCTGCATCCAGGTGATGAGCGAGGTGGAGGCGGCCAGCCGTGCCGAAAATCCTTTCGACGTCACCAAGGTCTGGTCGCAGAAGGAGTTTCCGCTGATCGAAGTGGGGATGGTCGAGCTGAATCGCAATCCGCAGAACTATTTCGCCGAGGTCGAGCAGGCTGCCTTTGCCCCGAGCAACGTCGTCCCGGGTATCGGCCTGTCGCCGGATCGCATGCTTCAGGGGCGGGTATTCGCTTACGCCGATGCCCATCGCTACCGCGTCGGCACCAACCATCAGCAGCTTCCGGTCAATGCGCCGCGTTGCCCGGTCCACAACTATCAGCGTGATGGCGCGATGCGTTTTGATGGCAACGGTGGTTCGGCGCCCAACTACGAGCCGAACAGCTACAGCGACGCCCCTAAGCAGGCAGCGCAGTACGCCGAACCGGCGCTTGCGCTCTCCGGTACGGCTGACCGATATGACCACAGGGCCGATGACGACTATTTCAGTCAGGCGGGAGCTCTGTTCCGTCTGATGACAGCTGAGCAGCAGAATCTGCTGATCGGCAATATCGTCGGTGCGATGGCAGGCGTTTCGCGAGACGTGCAGTTGCGTCAGCTGGGGCACTTCTTCAAGGCCGACCCGGCATACGGGGCGGGTATCGCCCATGGACTGGGTATCGATCCGAACGAAGTCGCCTAAGCTGTACCGAGCCGTAGAGCGCAGAAGCCGGGCCCCGGAAGAGCCCGGCTTTTTTGCGGCTGGTCGTCAGTGGCGGTCGCGCTCCAGCAGCGGTTTGAGGAAATGCCCGGTGTGCGACTGTGACATTTCCGCGACCTCTTCCGGTGTGCCGCTGGCGATGATCTGACCGCCCTTGGAGCCGCCTTCCGGGCCGAGGTCAACCAGCCAGTCAGCGGTTTTGATCACGTCCAGGTTGTGCTCGATAACCACCACCGTGTTGCCGTGGTCGCGCAGGCGATGCAGCACGTCGAGTAGCTGCTGGATGTCGGCGAAGTGCAGGCCGGTGGTGGGCTCGTCGAGGATGTACAGGGTCTTGCCGGTATCGCGTTTGGACAGCTCGCGGGACAGCTTCACCCGTTGTGCCTCGCCCCCGGACAGCGTGGTCGCGCTCTGCCCTAGCTTGATGTACGACAGCCCGACGTCCATCAGGGTTTGCAGCTTGCGTGCAACTGCCGGCACTGGGTCGAAGAATTCGCGAGCTTCCTCGATGGTCATGTCCAGTACCTCGGTGATGCTCTTGCCCTTGTACTTCACCTCCAGTGTCTCGCGGTTGTAGCGCTTGCCCTTGCACACGTCGCAGGGGACGTAGATGTCCGGTAGAAAATGCATTTCCACCTTGATCACACCGTCGCCCTGGCAGGCTTCGCAGCGGCCGCCCTTTACATTGAAGGAGAAGCGTCCTGGCCCGTAACCGCGCGAGCGGGCCTCCGGTACCCCTGCAAAGAGTTCGCGGATGGGCGTGAACAGGCCGGTGTAGGTCGCCGGGTTGGAGCGTGGGGTGCGGCCGATGGGGCTCTGGTCGATGTCGACGACCTTGTCGAGGTGCTGCAGGCCGTCGAAGCTGTCGTAGGGCGCCACCTCCAGGGTGGACGCGCCATTGAGCGCCGTGGCAGTGATCGGGAACAGCGTGTTATTGATCAGCGTCGACTTGCCCGAGCCGGATACGCCGGTGATGCAGGTCAGCAGCCCCACCGGGATCTCCAGATCGACGTTACGCAGGTTGTTGCCGCGGGCGCCCTTGAGCTTGAGCAGCTTTTTCGGGTCGCGACGGGTGCGTTCCGGTGGGTAATTGATCGTCACCCGGCCGGAGAGGTACTTGCCGGTCAGGGAGTCCGGGTGCGCCATCACCTCGTCGGGGGTACCCTCGGCGACGATGCGGCCACCATGCACCCCGGCCCCCGGGCCAATGTCCACCACGTAGTCGGCAAGGCGGATGGCGTCCTCGTCATGCTCGACCACGATCACCGTGTTGCCGATGTCGCGCAGGTGACGAAGGGTGCCCAGCAGGCGCTCATTGTCGCGCTGGTGCAGGCCGATCGAGGGCTCATCGAGGATGTACATCACACCGACCAGGCCGGCGCCGATCTGGCTCGCCAGTCGGATGCGCTGGGCCTCGCCGCCGGACAGCGTATCCGCACTGCGGTCGAGGGTCAGGTAGTCGAGGCCGACATTGACCAGGAATTGCAGACGCTCGCGGATCTCCTTGAGGATCTTGTCGGCGATTTCGCCGCGACGACCGCTGAGCGAGAGTCCGCCGAAATAATCGGTGGCGTCGCCGATGGGCAGTGCCGTGACCGCCGGCAGTGTCTTGTCGCCAACCCACACGTGGCGAGCCTCGCGGCGCAGGCGGGTGCCGCGGCATTCCGGGCAGGGCTGAGTGCTGAGGTACTTCGCCAGCTCTTCGCGCACCGAAGTGGACTCGGTCTCGCGGTAGCGGCGTTCGAGGTTGGGGATGATGCCTTCGAACGGATGCGAGCGCCTGACGATGTCCCCGCGGTCATTGAGGTAACGAAACTCGACATTCTCCCGGCCGCTTCCGCGCAGGATGAACTTCTGATGCTCGGCGGCCAGCGAGTCGAAGGGCTCGTCCAGACTGAACCCGTAATGCGAGGACAGCGAGCCGAGCATCTGGAAATAATAGACGTTGCGCCGGTCCCAGCCGCGGATCGCACCTTCGGCCAGGGTGAGCTCGCCGTTGACCAGGCGCTTGGCATCGAAGAACTGCTTCACGCCCAGGCCATCGCAGGTCGGGCAGGCACCTGCCGGGTTGTTGAAGGAGAACAGCTTGGGTTCCAGCTCGCTGATGGAGTGACCGCAGATCGGGCAGGCGAAGCGTGCGGAGAAGATCATCTCCTCGCTTTCTTCGTCCTCATCCATGGGCGCGACCAGCGCGATGCCGTCCGCCAGTTTCAGCGCTGTCTCGAAGGATTCGGCCAGACGCTGCTGCAGGTCGCCGCGAACCTTGAAGCGATCCACCACGACATCGATGGAGTGCTTCTTCTGTTTGTCCAGCTTGGGCAGTTCGTCCAGTTCGTAGAGGCGGCCGTTGACGCGGGCGCGAACGAAGCCCTGGGCCCGCAACTCGTCGAACACGGCCAGGTGCTCGCCCTTGCGCTCGCGAATGACGGGTGCCAGCAGCATCAGCTTGCGCCCTTCTGGCAGCGCCAGGACCTGGTCGACCATCTGACTGACGGTTTGCGCTTCCAGCGGCGCGTCATGGTCCGGGCAGCGTGGTGTGCCGACCCGCGCGTAGAGCAGGCGCAGGTAATCGTAGATCTCGGTGATGGTGCCGACGGTGGAGCGCGGGTTGTGTGATGTCGACTTTTGTTCGATCGAAATGGCCGGGGAAAGCCCTTCGATGGTGTCCACGTCGGGCTTTTCCATCATCGAAAGGAACTGCCGGGCGTAGGCCGAGAGCGATTCGACATAGCGGCGCTGGCCTTCGGCATAAAGCGTGTCGAACGCCAGCGAAGACTTGCCGGAGCCGGAGAGGCCGGTGATGACGATCAGCTTGTCGCGTGGCAGGGTGAGGTCGATGTTCTTCAGGTTGTGGGTGCGAGCCCCACGAATCAGAATCTTGTCCAAAACAGCCTCGCGTGGCGGGCGGAAACCCGAAAGTATACGGCCGGGGTGATAGTCGCGGCAAAACCGCGCGCCTGTGCCGAGCGGGGGAGGGCTGCTAGAATCGCCGCCGGTTCATACAAGCGAGACCCTCCATGCAGGACCCCTACAGCGAGCGCATGAGCGCCAGCGAAAAACGCGCAGCTTCCGGGCTGGCGCTGGTGTTCGCTTTTCGCATGCTCGGCATGTTCATGGTTTTGCCCGTGCTGGCAACCTACGGCATGGACCTGGAAGGCGCTACGCCGACCCTGATCGGCCTTGCCATAGGTGCCTATGGTTTGACCCAGGCGCTGCTGCAAATTCCCTTCGGTATTCTCTCTGACCGCATCGGGCGCCTGCCGATCATCTATTTCGGTCTGGCGATCTTCGCCGCCGGCGCGGTTCTGGCGGCGATGTCCGACAGCATCTGGGGCGTGGTCGCGGGGCGGGTGCTGCAGGGAGCCGGCGCGATCTCCGCCGCGGTGATGGCGTTGCTGTCCGACCTGACCCGCGAGCAACACCGGACCAAGGCGATGGCGCTGATCGGGGTGAGCATCGGCTTCTCCTTTGCCGTGGCCATGATCATCGGCCCCCTGTTGACGCGTGCCTTCGGTCTATCCGGGTTGTTCTGGGTGACGGCGGCGATGGCAGTGGTTGGCGGGCTCATCGTTGCGCTGCTGCCCAAGGCCCAGGCCCATGTCCGTCATCGGGAATCCGGGGTCGCCCGGCAGGCGCTGGGTCTGACGTTGCGTCATCCAGACCTGCTGCGCCTGGATTTCAGCATCCTGGCATTACACGCGATTCTCATGGCGAGCTTCGTCGCGCTGCCGCTGGCGCTGGTGGAGCAGGGCGCATTGCCCAAGGACGAGCATTGGTGGGTCTACCTGACTGCGCTGCTGATCGGCTTCTTCGGCATGATTCCGTTCATCATCTATGGCGAGAAGAAGCGCCAGATGCGCCGCGTGCTGCTCGGTGCCGTCTGTGCGCTGCTGCTGTGCGAGCTGTTCTTCTGGTGGTTCGGCAACGGCCTGTGGATGCTGGTGGTGGGCATGGTTGCCTTCTTCGTCGCCTTCAATCTGCTTGAGGCGTCGTTGCCGTCGCTGATCAGCAAGGTGGCGCCGGCAGGTGGCAAGGGCACCGCCATGGGGGTCTACTCCACCAGTCAGTTCCTCGGTGCCGGGCTGGGCGGCGTCCTGGGCGGCATGCTCTATCAGCAGGGCGGGCTGGCCCTGGTGTTCGCTGGCTGCGCGGCACTCTGCGCACTGTGGTTCGTGATCGCCTTCAGCATGCGCGAGCCTCCCTATGTCACCAGCCTGCGCCTGCCGCTTTCGGCCGGCGCGCTGAGCAACACCCGGCTCGAGACCGACCTGCTGCACGTGCCCGGCGTGAGCGATGTGCTGATCGTGCTCGACGAGGCGGCGGCCTATGTGAAGGTCGATACCCTGGTGCTGGATCGCGACGCGCTGGATCGTTTGGTTGCCTGACCAACACGACGCTCGTCGCGGCCGTGGTGCTGCGCACGGCGACGCAACTTGCTGGCGCGTTGGTTGGTTGTCAGGGGTGGCTGAGGTAAGATTCGCGGTCATCGGGTCTCCTGGTAGCAGGATCGCCATCGGTGAGCCCACTTAAATTCAATGTTCCAAGAGGAGTTACCCATGGCCAGAGGGGTGAACAAAGTCATCTTGATCGGCAATGTCGGCGGCGACCCGGAAACCCGCTACATGCCCAATGGCAATGCGGTGACCAACATCACGCTGGCAACCACCGACAGCTGGAAGGACAAGCAGACCGGTCAGCTTCAGGAGCGCACCGAGTGGCACCGTGTGGTGCTGTTCGGCAAGGTCGCCGAGATCGCCGGCGAGTACCTGCGCAAGGGTTCGCAGTGCTACATCGAAGGCCGCCTGCAGACTCGCGAGTGGGAGAAGGATGGCGTCAAGCGCTACACCACCGAAATCGTCGTCGACATGAATGGCACCATGCAGCTGCTCGGCGGCCGTGGCGGCAGTTCCGATGACGCGCCACGTCAGCCGCGCCCGCAGCGCGAGCCGCAACAGGCTCCGCGTCAGCAGGCTCAGCCGCAGCAGCCGGCCGCACGGCAGCAGCCGGCGCCGGACTATGACAGCTTCGATGACGACATCCCCTTCTAGAGTTTCCTGAATGCGAATGCGCCTGATGCTGTTGGGCGGCGGCAATGCCCTGGGCCAGGCGCTCATCCGCCTCGGCGCCGAGGAAGACATCGGTTTTCTCGCGCCGCGCCCGCCCGCCCAGGGCTGGGATGCCGCCAGTCTTACCCAGTTGCTCGACGACAACCGTCCGGATGTCGTCATCAACCTCGCCTACTACTACGACTGGTTCCAGAGCGGGCAGCCCAACGAACCGGCGCTCGCGGCTCAGGAGCGCGCTGTGGAGCGGCTTGCCGAGCTGTGCCAGCACCACGATTTCGTTCTCCTGCAGCCTTCGAGCTACCGCGTGTTCGATGGCGCGCGCACCACTGCCTACAGCGAAAAGGATGAGGTCGCGCCGCTGGATGCCCGGGGGCAGGCGCTCTGGCGCATCGAGCAGAGCGTGCGGGCGCTGTGCCCGCGTCATGTGCTGTTGCGTTTCGGCTGGCTGCTCGACGACAGTCGTGACGGTGTGCTGGGGCGTGTTCTGCAACGGCTGGAGCAGAGCGAGGCGATCCTGCTGGCGGACGATCGCCGTGGCAATCCGACGCCGGTGGATGACGCCGCGAGAGTCATTCTTGCGGTGCTCAAGCAGCTCGATTGCCAGGCCCCGTTGTGGGGCACCTACCATTACGGCGGCCACGAAGCTTCGACGCCGCTGCTGGTCGCGCAGGCGCTGCTTGGCGAGGCCGCCAAGTATCGCGATGTGACGACCGCCAAGCTGACGCCGGTCGCGCACGCCGACTGTTCGGATGCCGCGGCTGAGCCGCAGCACGGCGTGTTGGCCTGCAAGAAGATATTCACCACCTTCGGTATCAAGCCGCGCGCCTGGCGCACCGGCCTGCCGAGCCTGCTGGAGCGTTATTACCGCCATGGCTGATGCCCCGATCCTGATCACAGGTGGCGCCGGCTTCATCGGCTCCAACCTGGTCGATGCACTGCTGGCACGCGGTTACGCCGTTCGGGTGCTGGACAATCTGTCCACTGGCAAGCGTGAGAACCTGCCACAGGATGAGCGCGTCGAGCTCATCGTCGGTGATGTCGCCGACGCCGAATGCGTGCGTCGCTCGGTGCAGGGTTGTCGCGCCGTGGTGCATCTGGCCGCGGTGGCCTCGGTGCAAGCGTCGGTGGACGATCCGCTCGGTACGCATCAGAGCAACCTGATCGGCACGCTCAATCTATGCGAAGCGATGCGTGAGGCAGGCGTGCAGCGAGTGTTGTTTGCCTCGAGCGCGGCGGTCTATGGCAACAACGGGGAAGGTCAGGCCATCGATGAAGGCACCGCGAAGGCGCCGCTTACCCCCTACGCCGCGGACAAGCTGGCCAGCGAGCACTACCTAGATTTCTATCGGCGCCAGCATGGTCTGGAACCGGTGGTGTTCCGCTTCTTCAATGTTTACGGCCCTCGGCAGGATCCGTCGTCGCCCTATTCCGGCGTGATCAGCATCTTTACCGAGCGGGCGCAGAAGGGACTACCGATTGCGGTGTTCGGCGATGGAGAGCAGACGCGGGATTTCATCTATGTAGGGGATCTGGTCGAGGTGCTGGTGCAGGCACTCGAAGCTCCGGATGCGCCGGAAGGGGCGGTGAACGTGGGGCTCAACAAGGCGACGTCGTTGAACCAGCTGCTCGACGCGATTGGCGATGTGCTGGGTGATCTGCCCGAGGTGAGCTATCAGGCGGCGCGCTCGGGAGACATCCGTCATTCGCGGGCGAACAATGCGCGACTGGTTCAGCGCTACCGCGTGCCAGAACCGCCCACCAGCATGCGCGAAGGGCTGGCCCGTTTATTGGGCAAGTAAGCGAAACCGGAAAAGACAAAAGGCGCCAATGGCGCCTTTTGTCTGTCTGCGATTCGGTCAGGCCGATTCGTCAGAACTTGTAGCCGAGGCCGACCATGTAGACGAAGGGGTCGACGTCTACGTCGACTTTGACCTTGCCCAGCACCGCGTG
The DNA here is from genome assembly GCF_055755175.1 of Stutzerimonas sp. LR2. Lineage (NCBI taxonomy): Bacteria > Pseudomonadati > Pseudomonadota > Gammaproteobacteria > Pseudomonadales > Pseudomonadaceae > Stutzerimonas > Stutzerimonas sp. LR2. The sequence continues at coordinate 344,120 of NZ_JBVTRR010000005.1, read as the reverse complement.
GTTGGAAGTAGCTTCAGTATCGATGTCGATATAGCGAACCTGGGCGTTGAGCATGATGCTGTCTGTGAGCATGTAATCCATGCCTACTTGTGCGGCCAGGCCCCAAGAATCTTTCAGGTCCAGGCCGTTGAAACCATTCCCCTCAGCCTGGCTGCTCAACTTGTCGTCGAAGAACCATGTGTAGTTAACGCCAGCCCCAACGTACGGTTGGAAAGCCGACGTTTTATCCAGCGGGTAGTAGATAACGCTCAGGGTCGGCGGCAGATGCTTGATAGTTCCGAACTTCCCGTCCAGTGGTGCGCCAAGGCCTTTGACGCCAACGTCGTGGCTGAACGGCGTAGCGGCCAGCAGTTCGATCCCTACCTTGTCGGTGATCATGTAGGCGAAGTTGAGGCCCAACTGAGTGTCGCTGTCGAGCGTAGCCTTGGTACCGGCAATTGGACCGGTCAGTGCGGTAGAGATAGAACTGCTGTCCTCACGCGGATCAACGGTAACCGCACCAGCGCGAACGATGATGTCCCCGGCTTCGAAAGCCTGGGCGAAGGGGGCGGCCAGCGCCAGGGCCAGCGCGGAAGCGGTGAACAGGGTCTTGCGCATGATGATGCTCCGTTTGTTGGAATGCGATTGGGGGCCATGGTAGGGAGTGGGCGCTTGGGCTTTTTGATCCAGCTCAATGAAAGCCGCGTCGTCAGCTGCGACGTAATGCCCGGGTTGCTTTGCGTCAATTCACAGATGATAATGTTTCTCTTTTGAGTTAACGACCGTCTGCAAGGACCCCTCCATGCCTTCCTTCATCCCCCGCCTGTTGGCGGTTGCCGTGCTGCCGTGCTGCCTGCACCTGTATGCCGGGTCGCTCTCCGCGGCTCCGCTGGACGCTGCGCTCGATGAGAGCGAGCGCCTGTCTGCCGAAGCCAAGGCTTCGCAAGCGCGGATCGATCAGCTCGACGACGCCACGCGCGAGATGCTCACCGAGTACCGCAACGCGCTGCAGCAGACCGAGGCCCTGAAGGCCTACAACAAGCAGCTGCAGGAATTGACCGCTGCGCAGCGCAAGGAACTGGTGGGCTTCCAGCGCCAGCTGGACAGCATCGAGCGCACCCAGGAAGCGGTAACGCCGCAGATGAGTCGCATGGTCGAGGTGCTCGGCGAGTTCATCGCAGCCGACTTGCCGTTCCTGCCCGAGGAGCGCGCTGATCGCCTGGCCGGCCTGCAAGACCTGCTGCCGCGTGCCGACGTCAGCCTGGCGGAGAAGTATCGGCGCATCCTCGAGGCCTATCAGATCGAAAGCGACTACGGCCGCACGCTGGAAGCGTGGCGCGGCGAACTGCCCGGCGATGGTGATTCGCGTAGCGTCGAGTTCCTCCGCCTGGGCCGGGTGATGCTCTATTACCAGACCCTCGATGCCCACGAGAGCGGCTGGTGGAACCCGCAGACGCGCAGCTGGGAAGTGCTCGATGGCAGCGCCCGGCGGCCGCTGACCCAGGCCATCGCCATTGCCCGCCAGCAGCAGGCGCCCGCATATCTGCAACTGCCCGTGAAGACCCTGGCCGAGGAGGCCGCGCAATGAGCCGTCTGTTTTCCCTGTTCCTTGTCGCGCTGCTGCCGCTCACCTCTCATGCGGCGGAGCCGCTCAGTCCCGACCAGCTGCTCGAGCGCATTCGCAGCGACCGCGCGGCCGAGGTCAGCGCCATGCAGACCCGCGAACAGGCCTTCGTGCGTGACCGTGGCGAGCAGCAGCAACTGCTGTCACGCGCACGGGCCGCCCTCGCCGAGCAGAAGGCCGAGGCCGAGCGGCTGAAGGCTGAATTCGACCGCCAGGAAGCGGAGCTTGCCGAGCAGGAAAAACTGCTGGCACAGCGTGTCGGTCATCTCGGCGAGCTGTTCGGCGTGGTGCGGCAGAGTGCCGGCGATATCGCCGGCCAGTGGCAGGATAGCCTGCTCAATGCCCAGTATCCCGAGCGACTCAAGCAGCTGCGCAGCCTGGCCGAAAGTCGTGCCTTGCCATCAGCCGATGACCTCGATGCCTTCTGGATGACCCTCCTCGAAGACCTGGCGGCCAGCGGCCGCGTTGAGCGCGTGCAACTTCCGGTGGTGGGCACCGACGGTGCGCGCAGCGAGCAGCCGGTACTGCGTGTCGGCAGCTTCTCCACCTTTACCAACGACGCCTTCTTGCGCTACGACGCCGATGCCGGCGAGCTGCTGGTGCCGCCGCGTCAGCCGTCCGGCAAGGGCCTGATCGATGATTACCTGAAAAGCTCCGATGCCCTGGCCACGCTGCCTGTCGACCCGAGTCGGGGTACCCTGCTGGCGCAGTTGCAGCGCCAGCCGGACCTGTGGGATCGCGTCAAGCAGGGCGGTCTGGTCGGTGGCGTGATCCTGGTGCTCGGCGCCATCGGCCTGCTGCTGGCGATCTGGCGCATGGTCTATCTCGGTGGCATTGGCCGCAAGGTTGGAAGTCAGATGCGCGAGCTCAATCATCCGCGCGACGACAACCCGCTCGGCCGCATCATCGGCGTGCTGGGGCCCAAGCCGCAGCTGTCGGACCTGGAGACGCTGGAGCTCAAGCTGGACGAAGCCATCCTGCAGGAAACCCCGCCGCTGGAGCGTGGCCAACCGCTGCTCAAGCTGCTCGCCGCCGTGGCGCCGCTGCTCGGCCTGCTGGGTACCGTGACCGGCATGATCATCACCTTCCAGGCTATCACCCAGAGTGGGGGCGGCGATTCGCGGCTGATGGCCGACGGCATTTCCCAGGCGCTGGTGACCACGGTGCTGGGCCTGGTGGTGGCGATTCCGCTGCTGTTCCTGCACAGCCTGTTGGCCAGCCGCAGCAAGGCGCTGATCCAACTGCTGGAACAGCAGAGCGCCGGGCTGATCGCGCTGCATCTGTCCGGAGCACCACGCCGTGACTGATCTGCGCGCTCACTGGCTGAGTGTCGTCGACAGCGGTCACGCGCTGCTCGACTTCATGACCGCGGGTGGGGTGGTGATGTGGGCATTGGCCGGCCTCTGCGTGCTTTATTGGACGCTGGTGTTCGAGCGCCTGTGGTTCATGCGTCGGGTCTTCCCGCATTGGGTCGAGTCGCGCCGGCAGGCCTGGGCGCAGCTGGCCGATGAGCCCGGCAGCTGGCAGCGCGCCGTGCGCCTGGCCTGGCTGGCGCAGGCGCAGCAGCAGCTGTCCGGCCCGCTGCGGTTGAGCAAGACGCTGGTTGCGATGTATCCGCTGCTCGGCCTGCTGGGCACGGTCAGCGGCATGATCGCGGTTTTCGATGTGCTGGCGCTCAGCGGCACCGGCAACCCTCGCGGCATGGCTGCGGGCGTCTGGCAGGCGACCCTGCCGACCATGGCCGGCATGGTGCTGGCCATCACGGGATTGTTCAGTCTGGCGCGCCTCGAGCGAATCGCGCGCCAGTCTCTCGACCGGCTGGCCGACCAGCTGCGTCACGATTGAGGATTAGCGGGATGCGTATGCGTCGTCACCATTACCAGCAGGAAGAAGACACCGGCATCGATCTCACGCCGATGCTCGACGTGGTCTTCATCATGCTGATCTTCTTCATCGTCACCAGCTCCTTCATCAAGGAGTCGGGTGTCGAGGTCCAGCGCCCGCAGGCCGATACCGCGAGCACGCAGGACAAGGGCAACATCCTTATCGCCGTCACCGCCGATGGGCAGGTCTGGATCGACAAGCAGGCGGTGGACGTGCGCAGCGTCCGCGCCCATGTCGAGCGGATGCGGGTGGATCAGCCCGAGGGCGCGGTGGTTGTCCAGGCAGACCAGGATGCCCGCACCGGCCTTGTGGTGCAGGTGATGGACCAGGCGCGCCAGGCTGGCGTGCAGGACGTGGCGCTGGCTGCCAGCACGGGGTCGCGCTGATGCAACCGCGGCTGGTCCGTTTCAGTCTGGCTTTCGTCGCCGCCTGCGTGGTGGCGCTGCTGCTGTTCGCCCTGATGCTGAGCATGGTCAATCCACCGCGCAGCAAGATTCAGGAAGACCCGCTGGCCATCGCCAATTTCGTGCGTATGGATGGACGCAACGAAGACAGCGCCACGCGCACTCGCCAGCAGGCGCCGCAACCGCCACAGCCGAAGACGCCGCAACCGCCGACGCCGCCGACGCCGAACATGGCCACGCCGGATGCCAACCTGCCGAAGCTCGACCTCGATCTGCCGAGCATCGATGCGGGCATTTCGGTCGCGACCGCGCCGGCGCCCAGCCTGTCCGGCCTGACCGCTGCGCAGAGCACGCCTGCGGCCGCTCCGGCACCGGCTAGCGCGGCGGTCGAGGCGGCTGGCAAGCCGGGTGGGCCCGAGCAGGAAGTCATGCCGCTCAACGACGTGCGCCCGGAATATCCCTATCGCGCCCGGCAGCAGGGCATCGAGGGCCATATCAAGCTTGCCTTCACTATCAATCCCCAGGGGCGGGTGGAGAACATCCGCGTACTGGAGGCGTCACCACGCAACGTGTTCGATCGCGAGGCCCGGCGTGCCGCGGCCCGCTGGCGTTTCGCCCCGCGCACCGAGAACGGTGCGCCGGTATCCCGAGAAGCCGTTAAAACCCTGCACTTCCGCCTGCAAGGAGAACGCTGAAATGCTTCGTCTGCTGCTTGTGCTGACCCTTTCCCTCGCTGCTTCGGTCCAGGCTGCCCAGGCCATCGACCCGGCCGTGTTCATGGCGCTCGAGCGAGCGCAGACCGCGCAGAGCAAGGGCGACTATGCGGCTGCACGCAAGGCGCTGGACGGCGCGAGCGCCAAGCCGGGGAGCAACGAAGAGGCTTTGCTCTGGCGCAGCCGAGGCTATCTGGCCTGGGCCGAAGGCAACAACCGGCAGGCGCTGGAATGGCTGGACAAGGCCGTGGCCAGCGGCAAGCTGGACGAGCAACTGCTGGCCGGCGAGCGCCTCAATCTGGCACGCCTGAACCTGGTCGAGGGGCGCTATGCCAAGGTCGTCAGCCTGCTGGGCTCGGCCAATCAGGCCGACGAGGAGATCCTGCAGATGCTGGTGCAGGCCTATCAGGGGCTCGGTCAGCATGCCAAGGCCCTGCCGCTGGCCGAGCGTTACGTGCAGGCCAATCCGAAAGCCGGCGACACCTGGCTGCAGTTCCTGGTCGCCGGCAATGCCGAACTCAAACGCTATCAGGCCGCCGAACGCTGGCAACAGAAACTCTTGCTGCGCCATCCCGATCAGGTCAAGGCCTGGCGGCAGCTCGCCGGCCTTCAGCAGCTGGCCGGTGCCGAGGATCGCGCGCTGGCTACCCTACGGGCGGCGCACACCAAGGGGCTGCGCTTCACTGAGGCCGAGCTGGACAACCTGGTCGCGCTGGCCTGTGCCGCCGGCCAGCCCTGGCAGGGCGCCAAGCTGATGGAAGGCATGCTTGCCTCGCGCTTGCTGCCGAGCAATGCGCAACGTCAGGAACGCATGGGCATGCTCTGGTGGCAGGCACGTGAGCGTACCGAAGCCGCCAAGATCTATCGGCAGTTGGCGACCCAGACCGGCAGTGCCAAGTTCTGGATGAATGTCGCACAGCTCGAACTGGAACAGGCCCGCTGGCAGGCCGGGCTCGAAGCGCTGAAACAGGCGGAGCGAGCCGGAGCGGAGCGTCGCCGGGTGCGCGAATGGCGGGAGTGGGCTGAAGGCGAGCTCAGCTTCGAGCGCGAACGGCAGGTCGCCAGCGTCCGCTGATTGGCGTGGCGACCACGGCGATCGCTATCGCCGTCGTCCTGCGCCTGCTGGTCACTGCAACTCGTAGGGATAGATCTTCTGCGCCTGCATGCGGTAGCCGGCCTCTGCCAGCTCGCTGCTGGCATGCTCGACGCGCATGGGCCCTTCGATCCAGAACGGCTCGTACAGCGCTTCTACCCGCACGCCCAGTTCGCTGGTGGCATGCACGATCTGGTTGGACGGCGGTGGTGGCACATGGATGCAGGCGCCGAAATAGGGCACCAGCAGGAACTCAATGACGCGCCCTTCGTCGGTCATGTCCAGCGGCACGATATAGCCTGGCAACTTCACCATCTGCCCATCGAGCGCCTCGACCACCGGCGCGGCCGGCGACTGCTGTGCCGCGGCCGGGCCGGCCTCGGCGGCGAGCGCATCGGCCAGCTGCGACATGTCATGTATCGCCAGCGGCGGTGGCGGCGGAGGGGCTCCTTCCGGAATCAGCTCCGACCATTGCAGCAGACGGACTTCAGCCGCGTGCAGGGGCAGCGCGCAGGCCAGGAGCAGGGCGAACAGCAGGCGTGGCATGGGCTTCCTCATAGTCGGATCGACAGGCCATCGGCAAGCGATTGGCGATACGCCCGCCAGGCCGGCACGCTGCCCATCAGCAGCGCGGCCAGCAGAATAGCGCCAAGCAGGCTCCACTCATAGGCGTTCGGCCAGGCCAGCGGCAGATACAGGCCGTACAGGCTCTGCAGCGGCGCCTGTGCGATGGCGATTCCTGCATACAACAGGGCCAGCCCCAGCAGCGTGCCCGCCAGCGCCAGACCGAAGGCCTCGATGATCAACAGCGCGGCGATATGCCAGGGGCGAGCACCCACCGAGCGCAGGATCGCCATCTCCCGGCGACGTTCGTTGAGGCTGGTGAGGATCGCCGTCAGCATGCCGATCAGCCCGGTCAGCACGACGAATAGCGAGACCACGAACAGCGCCTTCTCGGCTGTGCCCATCAGGCTCCAGAGTTCCTGCAGGGCAACGCCGGGCAGGATCGCCAGCAGCGGTTCGCCGCGGTACTGGTTGATTTCCCGTTGCAGGGTGAACGTGGCGACCTTGCTGTTCAAGCCGAGCAGGAACGCCGTGATCTGCTGTGGCTGAAGATCTAGGCCACGCGCTTGCTCGGCGTCGATGCGTGCGGCGCCGCGCGCCGGCATGCCGTTCTGCCAGTCGATGTGCAGCGCTTCCATGCCGGCCAGGCTGATGTGCAGGGTGCGGTCGACAGGAGTGCCGGTGCGCTGCAGCACGCCAACCACGCGGAACGGCTTGTCGTCGTGCTGCACCAGGCTGACCCGGGCGATGCCATGGGCCAGCACGATACTGTCGTCGAGCCGGTAGCCCAGCGCGCTGGCCACTTCGGCGCCCAGCACCACTTCGAACGGGTCGCTTTCGAAGGCGCGGCCTTCGGCCAGCTGCAGCGGCTGCTTGCGGCCGTAGCGGTAATGCTCGAAATAAGCGCTGCTGGTGCCCATCACTCGATAACCGCGATGGGAATCGCCGAGGGAAATCGGGATTGCCCAGTCGACACGCGGGTGTTCGGCGAAGTGCTGGTAGCTTTCCCAGCGGATGTTGTTCGTCGCGTTACCGATGCGAAACACCGAATAGAGCAGCAGATTCACCGAGCCGGAGCGGGCGCCGACCACCAGATCGGTGCCGCTGATGGTGCTGGCGAAGCTGGCGCGGGTTTCGCTGCGTACCCGTTCGACGGCGAGCAGCAGGCACACTGACAGCGCGATGGCGAATACGGTCAGCAGGGCGGTAAAGCGGCGATTGTTCAGGCTCGCCAGGGCCAGGCGCAGTAGATACATCGCTCAGCACTCCGGCGCGCGTGCGGCGCGATTGAGATCGGCCAGCGACAGGCTGCGGTCGAACAGCGGTGCGAGGCTTTGATCATGGCTGACGAACAGCAGGCTGGCGCCCGCCGCCCGGCACTCGGAAAACAGCAGTTGCAGGAAGGCTTCGCGGCTGTCCGCATCCAGTGCCGAGGTCGGTTCGTCGGCGATGACCAGCTCGGGCTGGCCGATCAGCGCTCGGGCGGCAGCCACGCGCTGCTGCTGGCCGATGGAGAGCGCGTCGGCCCGCCGCTCGAACAGCTCCGGTGCCAGCCCCAGGTGCTCCAGCAGGCTGGCCGCGGCGGCGTCCGTGCTGCCGTGCCGCTTGCGCGCACGTTCGGCACGTAGCCGCGAAAAATGGCAGGGCAGACCGACGTTTTCACGCACCGAGAGAAAGGGCAGCAGGTTGAACTGCTGAAAGATGTAGCCGGTGTGATCGACCCGGAAGCGATCACGGGCGCCCGCCGACAGGCTGCCGAGGTCACGGTCGAGCAGGCGCACGCTGCCGCGCGCGGCCTTTTGCACGCCGCCGATCAGACCGAGCAGGGTGGTCTTGCCGCTGCCCGAGGGGCCTTTGAGAAACAGGCTCTCGCCGCGCTCGAGGCGAAAGCAGGGGATGTCCAGCAGCTCGGCCTGGCGTGGCCAGGCGAAGCCGAGGTTGTCGATTGCGAGAAGTGGAGCGGTCATCGATGTCCAGTGCCGGTTCAGAAAGGCAGCTGCGTGCGCGCCGGGGTCAGTTCCGCGCCCTGTTGGCCGTTGGGGCCGATCAGTTGTACCTGAATCTTCTCCGTGCCGGGGAAGCGTTCGAACAGGCCCTTGAGATCCAGGGCCTGGAGCGACCCCGGATTGCTGCAATCGAACTGGTAGCTTGCCTCGATATCACTGTGGCCGCCGTGTTCCTCTGCGGCGGCATGGCTGTGTTCGTGCTGGTGGTCATCGTCCTGGTCGCGGCGCTGGTAACCGGCGTGAGCCGAACCGAGCAGTTCGCCATGCAGGTGCTGCTCGCTGACCGAGCAGCCGGCGGCCGTCGGCAGGCCGAACAGCGCCGCCGGTTGCTCCAGCTGGCTCCGCGCCTCGGCAATCTTCGCTTCGTCCGCTGGCGTGGCAGGTGCGTGTTCGAAGCCGACCAGGTTCATGGCCGGGCTGATGAACTCCAGTTCTAGACGCTTGCCATCCAGCGCGGCATTCAGGCGAGCCGCACCATGTTCGTGGGCGCCGAGGCTGGCAGCTTCTTCATGTTCGTGATGATGATCTTCATGTGCTTGGCTGTAGCTCAGGGGCAACAGAAGCACGGGTACGGCGAGCAGTAAGTGGCGCATGGTCAGCTCCATTGGCAAGGGTCCGTTACGTTATAACAACTTTGCCGCTTGGCTGGCCAGCGCGGCCCGTGCATGTGAGCATGAATGCATATTTCAGGAGGGACAGCATGATCCGAATCCGCGGACGCATAGGGGACTGGCCGGTCGATCTGGAAATCGAACTGGGTGAACAGGACTGGTCGGGCCTGACGCGTGGGCTGGGCGCCGTCGAGATCAGCTCGGCCGGGCGGCCTGCAACGGCGGCATCGCCGCCGGCCGATGCGCTCTGGCACAGCGCCCGGGAATGCCTGCGCAGTGCCGGGACGCTGGAAGGGCCGCAGTTGTTCGCCGAGCTGGAGGCGATCACCGGGAGCGCGCAGCTGGCCAAGCGGTTGCTGGTGCGGCTGCGTCATTGCGACGAGGTACGGGTCGAGCATGGTGCCGATTCGGCCTGCTATCACTGGATCGGCGAGCCCGCTGACGGACTCGCCACCAGCGGCGGCCGGGATCAGTAGATCGCCTGATAGAGCTTGCGGCGATACAGCGTCACCAGCGGATGGTCGTTGCCGAGCAGGTCGAAGACCTGCAGCAGGGTCTTGTGCGGCAGGCCGTCGGCATAGCTTCGGTTGCGCACGAACAGTCTGAGCAGCCCGTCCAGCGCCGCTTCATACTGCTGCCGCGCCAGCTGCTGGACGGCCAGCTGGTATGCCGCCTCGTCATCCTCGCCGTTCTGCGCCAGGCGGCTCTTCAGCGTGGCGGCATCGGGCAGGTCATTGGCCTGACGCAGGAACGTCAGTTGCGCGCGCGCGCCGGCCAGCGCCTGCTTGTGCTCATCGCCCTTCACGGCATTGAGCACGGTTTCCGCCTCGCCCAGCTCGCCCCGTTCGGCCAGGCAGCGCGCGTACAGAATCAGGCCGGCGGCGTTCTCGTTGTCCTCGCTGAGCAGCTGCTGCAGCTGCGCCTCTGCCTCGGCAAAACGGCCTTCGGCGAAGGCCGCCTCAGCGCTTTCCAGCAGATTGCCCTGCGGCGATGCCGGGGCCTGTACATGGGGCTCGAGCATGGCGCGAATCGCGGATTCCGGCTGCGCACCGGCGAAACCGTCCACCGGCTGGCCGTCCTTGAACAGCACCACGGTCGGCAGGCTGCGGATACCGAAGCGGGCAACGACCTCCTGCTCGATGTCGCAGTTGACCTTGGCCAGCAGCAACTCGCCCTGGTACTCCTCGGTGATCTTCGCCAGCAAGGGCATCAGCGCCTTGCATGGCGCGCACCATTCGGCCCAGAAATCCACCAGCACCGGCTTGTGGAACGAGTTCTCGAGCACCAGCTGTTCGAAACTGGCGGTGGTGACATCGAAGATATAGGGCGTCTGGCTCATCGGAATTCTCGTCGGCGACGGGTGACTGGGAAGCTGTGCATGGTAAGTGGGGGCGCGGCATGCAGGAAGCAAGGGCTCGCGCGACGGATGTCATTGGACTAAGGTTGCGCCGCCTTCGGCGTTACGGCAGCGATCCTGCCGCCGAGGCGAAACCCTTTTCCTAGACCGGTGCGGCGTTTGCAGTCGCGCGTCATAAGGAGCTTCACATGTCCGTTCTCTCCGATTTCCGGGAGCGCTATCTCGTGCGCTTCTGGTCGCCCCTGCCGGCGCTCGTCGCGCTGGGCGTCGCCTCCGCCTACTACTTCGCCATCACCGGGACCTTCTGGGCCGTCACCGGCGAATTCACACGCTGGGGTGGGCACATCATTTCCTGGTTCGGCTACACCCCGCAGGAGTGGAGCTATTTCAAGCTGATCGGCCTGGCCGGTACGCCGCTCGATCGCATCGACGGCGTGATGATCATCGGCATGCTGCTTGGCGCGCTCTGTGCGGCGCTGTGGGCAAACAACGTCAGCCTGCGCTGGCCGACCAGCAGACGTCGCCTGCTGCAGGGCCTGATCGGCGGCATCATCGCTGGCTTCGGTGCGCGTCTGGCCATGGGCTGCAACCTGGCGGCCTTCTTCACCGGCATTCCAATGTTTTCGCTGCATGCCTGGGCCTTCATGCTGGCCACCGTGGGCGGCGCCTGGGTTGGCGTGAAGATTTGCCTGCTGCCCTGGCTGCGCACGCCGCTGAAGGTGGGTAGCCAAGCCAGTTCGCTGTTCGGTGATGTGGAAGGCACGCGGCGGCGGGCCTCGTTGCAGGCGCGCCTCGGCACCGGGGTGGCAGTGCTGGCCATCGCATTCGCCGCCTGGCGCTTCGATACCTCGCTGGTGCTGGGCATGGCGGTGCTGTTCGGCTTGTTGTTCGGCGGGCTGATCGAGCGGGCGCAGATCTGTTTCACCAGTGCCGCCCGCGACCTCTGGACCACCGGCCGAACCCGCGCGGCCTACGGCATTCTGCTCGGCATGGCGGTGGCCTGCGTCGGTACGTTCGGTGCCATCGCGCTGGGGGCAAGTCCGAAGATTTTCTGGATGGGGCCGAACGCGATTCTCGGCGGCGTGCTGTTCGGCATCGGCATCGTCGTCGCCGGCGGCTGCGAAACTGGCTGGATGTATCGCGCCATGGAAGGGCAGGTGCACTTCTGGGTGGTGGGCGTCGGCAACGTCATCGGCGGCACGCTGGTGGCGGTGTACTGGGACCAGCTCGGCACGTCGCTGGCGCTGCCCTATCCGAAGATCAATCTGCTGGAGAGCTTCGGCCCGGCCAGCGGATTGCTGCTGACCTTTGCCGGCCTGGCCGTCGCCATGCTGCTGGTGCACCTCAACGCACGTCGTTTCCAACCGAAAAGGAGTCCTGCCCGTGAGCCAGGCCAAACCGAATCTCTCGCTTGATCTGCGTGGCGAGCACTGCCCGTACAACGCCATCGCCACGCTGGAAACCCTGGCGACCATGCAGCCAGGGCAGTTGCTGGAAGTGGTGACGGACTGTTCGCAGTCGGTGCACGGCATTCCCGAGGACGCCACGGCCAAGGGTTACAACTGCCTGGCGGTGGAGCAGCACGGTCCGCTGTTCCGCTTTCTCATCGAAGTGCCGCGCTGAGCGGGCCATGTGACGGTCGCTATGGCGCTGCCAGTGGCCAGCGTCCCAGCGAGTCGTAGCGCACGCCGCCCGGCGTTGCCGTCGACAGATAGAGGCCGAAGTGGTCGGCGTGCCAGGCGAAGCCCGGCGCGGCGCCGCTTGGTCGGCTGCGGGCCTGGCGAGCCAGCGTCAGGTGCGGGAGGAAGGGCCGGCTGTCGAGCACCACGCCGAGCGCGGCCAGATGCTCGGCAAGGGTAGCGACCAGCCTCGACAGGGCCTGCGGCGTCGTGCTCGGTTGCAGGCAGATGAAGCCCTTGCCGATGGTGGTGAGCCGGTCCAGCCGGAGGTCGAATGCCGTCCCCTCGATGCCTGATGCCATGGTCAGCAGCGCATCCAGCCGCTCCTTCGGCTGGGCACCGAGAAAGGCCAGGGTCATGTGCAGATTGGCCTCGGCCACCGGGCGCCCGTCGAATGCCTGGCCGTCACGCCAGGCGCAGATGGCCGTCGCCTGCTCGGGCGGGCAGGGCAGGGCGAAGAACAGGCGCAGACTTTGCTCGCTCATGGTGTCTCCGTATGGCTAGCGCATCGCGTGGTAGAGGCTTACCTGGCGAAACTCCGCCGGCTCTGCCAGATCCGGCCAGGTGCACGCATCGAGTACGTCCAGGCGCCGGTACAGCGGATGGGCGAAGTCCCGCACGCGGGAGTCGGCCACCAGCGCTTCCCGGCCTCGGCTGAGAAACTGGTCCAGCAGCGGCAGGTTGGCGCGGTCGTAGAGCACATCGGCGACGAGGATCAGATCGAAGCGATCCGCTTCGCCGAAGAAGTCCTGCGAATAGCGTAGCTCGACACCGTTGAGCGCGGCGTTCGCCCGGCAGGCGGCGAGTGCCAGCGGGTCCAGGTCGCAGGCCACCACCTCGGCGGCTCCTGCCTTGGCCGCGGCGATGGCGGCCACGCCGGAACCCGCGCCGAAATCCAGCACGCGCTTGCCGCGCACCCAGTCCGGGCGCTCGGCCAGCCAGCGGGCCAGGACCAGTCCGCTGGCCCAGCAGAAACACCAATAGGGTGGCTCGTCGAGAATGCGCCGGGTTTCTTCGGGGCTGAAGGCGCGATCCATGTTGGCGGCATCGATCAGCCAGAGGCGCAGCTCGGTGTCCGGCAGCGTCTCGGCGACCAGGCGGGCATCGCCCAGCAGTTCGTGCAGAGCGGCCTGCAGCTGCGCCGGTGCGCTCACGGTGCCGGAACCAGCTGCAACGGTCCGAGCGCCTGGCTGGTGGCACTCGATATGGTGCGCGGCGGCAGGCGCATGATCAGCTGGCCGGCGCGCGTGACGCGGCCTCGCAGCTCGACGCGCTGGCCGGCCGGGAAGGCGTCGGGGTTGAACTGGAGGATGAACGGCAGCTCACCGTCGCGACCCTTGAGCTGCACGTTGCTGAGCAGGCGGTCGGGCTGGTCGCGTCGATCGACCTCCAAGAGGGCCAGCTCCACGTCGCTGCCGGCCGGTGCGCCGATCAGGCTGCCGCTCAGTTCGTTGAGCAGTTTGGAGTGGGGTGCGGTGCTCAGCTCGACGGGAGCCGTCGGTGGTTCGCTGGGTTGGCTGCCGCAGCCGGCAAGCAGCGTCACCAGGGCGGGCAGAACGAGAAAACGTGATGGCACGGACGGCCTCCTGAACGGCGATTGCGGGCTTGTATAGCAGCAAAGCCGTCGCCTTGTCTTGCCGGTCGGATGCGCTACCATGGCCGTCCCGACGTACGACCGATTCCAGCCCCATGCATTGTCCCTTCTGCGGTGCCCATGACACCAAGGTCATCGATTCCCGCCTGGTCGCCGAGGGCGATCAGGTGCGCCGCCGCCGCGAGTGCCTGGCCTGTGGCGAGCGCTTCACCACCTTCGAAACCGCCGAGCTGGTGATGCCGCGACTGATCAAATCCGACGGCAGTCGCCAGCCGTTCGACGAGCAGAAACTGCGCGCCGGCATGCAGCGTGCGCTGGAAAAACGCCCGGTCAGCGTCGAGCGCCTGGAAGCTGCGATCGCCCATATCAAGCATCAGCTGCGCGCCACCGGCGAGCGCGAGATCAAGTCGCGCGTGCTCGGCGAGCTGGTGATGGCCGAGCTGCAGAAGCTCGACGAGGTCGCCTATATCCGCTTTGCCTCGGTCTACCGCCGCTTCCAGGACCTCAACGAGTTCCGCGAGGAAATCGAGCGGCTGTCCCGCGAGCCGGCCAAGCCCGAATGACGGCCGATCACGCCTGGATGGCCCGGGCGCTGCAGTTGGCGCGCAAGGGGCTTTATTCGACCCATCCGAACCCGCGGGTCGGTTGCGTCATCGTCGCCGATGGCGAACTGGTCGGTGAGGGCTGGCACGTACGCGCCGGCGAGCCACATGCCGAAGTCCATGCGCTGCGTCAGGCCGGCGAGCGCGCCCGCGGTGCCACCGCCTACGTCACCCTCGAACCCTGCAGCCATTACGGGCGCACGCCGCCCTGTGCCGAAGCGCTGGTCAAGGCCGGTGTCGGGCGCGTGGTGGCGGCCATGCAGGACCCCAATCCGCAGGTCGCCGGGAACGGTCTGGAGCGGCTGCGCAGCGCCGGTATGGAAGTTGCCAGCGGCGTGCTGGAAGGCGAGGCGCGGGAACTCAATGCGGGCTTTATCAAGCGCATGGAAAGCGGCCTGCCATACGTGCGCGCCAAGCTGGCCATGAGCCTGGACGGGCGCACCGCGATGGCCAGCGGCGAGAGCCAGTGGATCACCGGCCCGGCGGCGCGTGCCGAGGTGCAGCGCCTGCGCGCCCGCTCCAGCGTGGTGCTGACCGGCGCCGACACCGTGCTGATGGATGCCGCGCGGCTGACCGTACGCGGCGCCGAACTGGGGCTGGATGCGGAAACGACCGCGCTAGCGCTGCAGCGCCCGCCGCTGCGGGTGCTGGTCGATAGTCGGCTGCGCGTGCCGCTGGATGCGCCGTTCTTTCAGGCCGGTCCGGCGCTGGTCGTCACGGTGGTCGCCGGCTGCGAGGAGACCTATCGTCGCGCCGGCCACGAGGCGCTGGTGCTGGGGCAGGAGCGGGTCGACCTGACCTCGCTGCTGCGCGAGCTGGCTGCCCGTGGTGCCAACGAGGTGCTGGTCGAGGCCGGACCGCGGCTGGTCGGTGCGTTCGCCAGCCTCGGCCTGATCGACGAGTACCAGCTGTTCATGGCGGCCAAGTTTCTCGGCTCCTCGGCGCGGCCGCTGCTGGAGCTTCCGCTCGAGCGCATGAGCGAGGCGCGCGAGTTGAAGATCGTCGACATCCGGGCGGTGGGCGACGACTGGAAGATCCTGGCGCGCCCGGCCAACTGATCGGCAACCCGTGTCGGCGGTGTCCGCCGATAGCCTGCGTCTTGCATTCAGATAGCTGCTACCGGGCGATAACGGGCTGCCCCGCGTCGCTATTTGTGTTAAAAACGCTGCCGGGCCGCAAACGGCCCAACGTTCTCAGGGCGGGGTGCGATTCCCCACCGGCGGTAATGGCGCAGTAACAAGGATGAAAGCGTAGCGAGCGCTGAGCAGGCAAGGCGTGATTCGACGAGAAGGCGGGCTTTACTGGGGGCAGCGAGGCCTTGGTAAATGAGCACTTCGAGGAGGAGCACAACGCAGCATGCTCTGCGCGCAGTAGCTTTCAATCGCGTCTAGCCCGCGAGCGCTTGCTTCGGCAAGGTCAGCAGACCCGGTGTGATTCCGGGGCCGACGGTATAGTCCGGATGAGAGAGAGCGGGATATTCCGATGGGCGCCGTCCGTGCACCCGTCATGCATCCCTATCGATCCGTAGCGCCCTGTTTTTCAAAAACAGGAGTTCGTCGTATGCAGCGTTTTATCCGCCTTCCACGGGAGGCCACATGTTCACCGGAATAATCGAAGCCATCGGCACCATCCGTGCGCTCACCCCCAAGGGCGGCGACGTCCGCGTGTTGGTCGAAACCGGCAAGCTGGATCTGGGCGACGTCAAGTTGGGCGACAGTATCGCCGTCAACGGCGTCTGCCTGACGGCGGTGGAGCTGCCGGGCAACGGCTTCTGGGCCGACGTCAGCCGCGAAACCCTGGCGCGCACCGCCTTCATCGATCTCAAGGCCGGCAGCCGGGTCAACCTGGAAAAGGCCCTGACCCCCACCAGCCGCCTCGGCGGTCATCTGGTCAGCGGCCATGTCGATGGTGTCGGCGAGGTCGTGGCGCGGGAAGATAATGCCCGCGCCGTGCAGTTCCGCATCCGCGCGCCGCGCGAGCTGGCCAAGTACATTGCGCTCAAGGGCTCGATCACAGTGGACGGCACCAGCCTCACGGTCAATGCGGTCAACGGGGCCGAATTCGAGCTGACCATCGTGCCGCACACCCTCGGCGAAACCATCATGGCCGACTACCGCCCCGGGCGGCAGGTGAACCTGGAGGTCGACCTGCTGGCGCGCTATCTGGAGCGCCTGATGATGGGCGACAAGGCCGCCGAACCCAAAGCCTCGGGGCTCACCGAAGGTTTTCTCGCCGAGCACGGCTACCTGAAGAATTGAGGAGACGCCCGATGGCGCTCAATACCGCTGAAGAACTGATCGAAGACATCCGCGCCGGCAAGATGGTCATCCTCATGGATGACGAGGACCGCGAGAACGAGGGCGACATCATTGTCGCCTCCGAGTGCGTGACCGCCGAGCACATCAACTTCATGGCGCGCTTCGCCCGCGGCCTGATCTGCATGCCCATGACCCGCGAACGCTGCGAGCTGCTCAAGCTGCCGCTGATGGCGCCGCGCAACGGCTCGGGCTTCGGCACCAAGTTCACCGTTTCCATCGAGGCCGCCGAAGGCGTGACCACCGGCATTTCCGCGGCTGACCGCGCGCGTACCGTGCAGGCCGCGGTGGCGAAGAACGCCAAGGCCGAGGACATCGTCAGCCCCGGCCACATCTTTCCGCTGATGGCGCAACCGGGCGGCGTGCTGGCGCGTGCCGGCCACACCGAGGCCGCCTGTGACCTGGCGCGCATGGCCGGGTTCGAGGCCAGCGGCGTGATCTGCGAAATCATGAATGACGACGGCACCATGGCGCGCCGTCCTGAGCTGGAAGTCTTCGCCGAGCAGCACGGGCTGAAGATCGGCACCATCGCCGACCTGATCCACTACCGCATGATCCACGAGCGTACCGTGCAGCGGGTTTCCGAGCAGCCGCTGGAAACCGAGCTGGGCCAGTTCAACCTGGTCACCTACCGCGACGGCGTCGAGGACACCGTGCACATGGCGCTGACCCGCGGTGAGATTTCCCCGGAAGAGCCGACCCTGGTGCGCGTACACAACATGGAGCCGCTGCGTGATCTGCTGCTGGTCACCGTGCCGGGTCGCTGGAGCCTGCGCGCTGCGATGAGCGAGGTGGCCAAGGCCGGTAAGGGCGTGGTGCTGCTGCTCGGCAATCCGCTGACCGGCCCGCAGCTGCTGGCGCAGCTGACCCGCCAGCAGCCGCCGACCCCGGCCACCTACAGCACCGTCGGCGCCGGTTCGCAGATCCTGCGTGACCTGGGCGTGCGCAAGATGCGCCTGATGAGCGCGCCGATGAAGTTCAACGCGATATCCGGCTTCGATCTGGAAGTTGTAGAATACCTCCCGGCCGAATAAATCAGAGGCGCCGCGCAGTCCGCGGCGCCTTCGTTCTTTAAAGAAATGAGAAAGCACCCATGCCCCTGAAGACCATCGAAGGAACCTTCATCGCCCCGCAGGGCAAATACGCCCTGGTCGTAGGCCGCTTCAACAGCTTCGTCGTCGAGAGCCTGGTCAGCGGCGCGGTCGACGCGCTGGTTCGCCACGGCGTCAGCGAAAACGACATCACCATCATCCGCGCACCGGGTGCCTTCGAGATTCCGCTGGTCGCCCAGAAGGTCGCACAGCAGGGTGAATACGACGCCATCGTCGCCCTCGGCGCGGTCATCCGCGGTGGCACGCCGCACTTCGAATACGTCGCCGGTGAGTGCACCAAGGGCCTGGCCCAGGTCTCCATGGAGTTCGGCGTACCGGTCGCCTTTGGCGTGCTGACCGTCGATTCCATCGAACAGGCCATCGAGCGTTCCGGCACCAAGGCCGGTAACAAAGGCGCCGAAGCCGCACTCTCCGCACTGGAAATGGTGAGCCTGCTGTCGCAGCTGGAGGCGAAGTGAGCCTGAATCACGACGATAGCCAGGACGCACCGCAGCCCAAGGCCAAGGGCAAGATCGCCACGCGCCGGGTCGCTCGCAGCCTGGCGATGCAGGCGTTGTATCAGTGGCACATGGCCGGTCAGAGCCTCAACGAGATCGAGGCGCAGTTCCGCGTCGACAACGATTTCAGCGGTGTTGACGGTGCCTACTTCCACGAACTGCTCAATGGCGTGGCGCGCAAGAAGACCGAGGTCGACCAGGCCATTGCGCCGAATCTCGACCGTCCGCTGGACGAGCTCGATCCGGTGGAGCTGGCCATCCTGCGCCTGTCGACCTACGAGCTGATGCAGCGCATCGACGTGCCGTACCGCGTGGTCATCAACGAAGGCATCGAGCTGGCCAAGGTCTACGGCGCCACCGACGGACACAAGTTCGTCAACGGCGTGCTGGACAAGCTGGCCCCATCGTTGCGCAGCGCCGAAGTGCGCAACCACAAGCGCTGAGGGCCGCTCGCCTTGCTGGGTGAGTTCGAGCTGATCCGTCACTACTTCGCCGCCGCCGCTTGTGCCAGGGCCGGCGGCGAAGTCGTTCTCGGCATCGGCGATGATTGCGCCCTGCTGCAGATCCCCTCCGGTGAACAGCTGGCCGTGTCCACCGACACCCTGGTCGCCGGCGTGCATTTCCCCGATCCCTGCGATCCGTTCCTGCTCGGCCAGCGCGCCCTGGCCGTCGCCGCCAGCGACCTGGCCGGCATGGGCGCCACACCCATCGGCTTCACCCTTGCCCTGAGCCTGCCGAGCGGCGATCCGCTCTGGCTCGCCGAGTTCGCCCGCGGACTGGATGCCATGGCGCTCGACTGCAGCCTGCGTCTGATTGGCGGCGATACCACCCGTGGCCCGCTGAGCCTGACTGTCACCGTGTTCGGCCGCGTGCCGTCCGGGCAGGCACTGGTTCGGTCCGGCGCGCAGGTCGGCGATCTGCTCTGCGTCGGCGGCGTGCTGGGCGAGGCATCCGGCGCGTTGCCGCTGGTGTTGCGGCAGGCCAAAGCCGATGCGGATGTCGCCGAACACCTGCTGGCGCGCTACTGGTCGCCGCAACCGCAGCTGGCCCTGGGCGAGGTGCTACGAGGCAAGGCCACGGCGGCGCTGGATATCTCCGACGGCCTGCTGGCTGACTGCGAGCATATTGCCAAGGCATCAGGCGTCGCGCTGCAGATCGAGCGTGATCGGCTGCCGTTGTCCGAGCCGCTGCGCCGTTTCGCCGGCGACGCCGAAGCGCTGCGTTGCGCGCTGGCTGGCGGCGACGACTACCTGCTGGCCTTCACCCTGCCGCCTGCCGAGCTGGCGCCGCTGCAGGCTGCCGGCTGGCCGGTGCAGGTCATCGGCCGGGTGATGGCGGGGCAGGGTGTTCAGCTGATCGATGCAGCGGGCAACGAAGTGCCCGTCTCCGAGCGCGGCTACAACCATTTCAATGCGTAAGCGCCGCTGCGAGAGCAGCCGCTTGCCTCCGACCCGATAAGGAACGCTGTTTTGACTGATACCTCACCGGTCGCGGCGAAGCCCCAAACCCTGGTCTGGTCCAACCCCTGGCACAACCTGGCGTTCGGCTTTGGCTCCGGGTTGATGCCCAAGGCGCCGGGCACCTGGGGTTCGCTGGTAGCGCTGCCGTTTGTGCCGCTGTGGCAGTTGCTGCCAGGCTGGGGCTATCTGCTGATGCTCGGCCTGACCATGCTGTTCGGCGTCTGGCTGTGCGGCAAGGTGGCGCGCGAGCTCGGCGTGCACGACCACGAAGGCATCGTCTGGGACGAATTCGTGGGTATCTGGATCACCTTCTGGCTGGTGCCGGAGGGCTGGTACTGGCTGCTGCTCGGCTTCGTGGTGTTTCGCGTGATGGATATCGCCAAGCCGTGGCCGATCAGCTGGGTGGATCGGCATATCCATGGCGGGGTGGGCATCATGCTCGACGATATCCTTGCCGGGGTCGCCGCCTGGGCGGTCATGCAGGGGCTGGTGGCGCTGTTGGTTTGATTGTGCGTCCGGTCGCTGCAGGTCGCTGACGGTTGGTGGATGATCGGCGGCTCCGGTCCGGGCGGCCAGATTTCGAGGAAGGAATAGCCATGCGTAGCATCCCCGTTCTGTTCGCCGGCCTGTTGCTGCTGCCCGCGCTGACACAGGCCGCCTCAATGGTGCAGGTGGTCGGGCTGTTTCCCGGCGCGGCGGTGGTCAACGTCGACGGCCAGCGCAAGCTGGTCAAGGTCGGGCAGACCGGGCCGGGCGGCGTTCAGGTGGTCAGTGCCGATGCCAGCGGCGCGGTGCTGAGGGTCGACGGCGTCGAACGTCACTACAACCTGAGCCGCGAATACAGCGGCGCCTACGCGGCGCCGAGCAAGACCCAGCTGAGCGTGGCCAAGGGTACCGGCGGCCATTACTGGATCGCCGGTGCGATCAATGGCCAGCCGATCCAGTTTCTCGTCGACACCGGCGCCACCTCGGTGGCCATCAACGAGCACCAGGCCCGCCGGCTGGGCATCGACTACCGCGTCAACGGTCGGGCGATGGTGGTGAGCACCGCCAGCGGCACGGCCAAGGCCTGGCGCGTGCACTTGAACAGCGTCAAGGTCGGGGCGATCGAAGTGCTCGGCGTCGAGGCCGTCGTCGTCGAGGGCGGTTCGCCCACCGACGCGCTGCTCGGCATGAGCTTTCTCGGGCGCGTCAGCTGGCGCGAGGAGCAGGGCGTGCTGGTGCTGGAGTCGAAGACGTCCTGAGCGCCGACGGGGTTGCCGGTCTGGACGGCAGTATCGGCGCGCTCGTCGGCGAAACTCTCGCGCCTGATTCGCCCGCAGTTAGTGTTACAATGTCCGCTTTTCTGCCGCCTGGGACTTCCGCCCGTGTCTGTCGTGTTCGTCGCCGCTTCCCAACTGCCGACGCCGTTCGGCGTGTTCACCATGCATGGTTTTCTCGACCAGGACACTGGCAAGGAACATGTCGCGCTGACCCTCGGCGATGTGGCCGATGGCAAGCCGGTGCTGGGGCGTCTGCATTCCGAATGCCTGACCGGCGATGCGCTGTTCAGCCTGCGCTGTGACTGCGGCTTTCAGCTGGAAGCGGCGCTGCGCGCGATAGCCGACGAAGGCCGCGGCGTACTGCTTTATCTGCGCCAGGAAGGCCGTGGTATTGGCCTGCTGAACAAGATCCGCGCCTACGAGCTGCAGGATGCCGGCGCCGATACTGTCGAGGCCAACGAGCGCCTGGGCTTCGCCCCGGACATGCGCGACTACGGTATCTGCCTGCCGATGCTCGAGCATCTGGGCATCGGCGAAATCAAGCTGATGACCAACAACCCGCGCAAGGTCAAGGCGCTGCAGGGCTTCGGCATCCGCGTGGCCGAGCGCAAACCGCTGCAGATCGCACACAACCCGCACAACCGCAAGTACCTCGCGACCAAGGCCGGCAAGCTCGGTCATATGCTCGGCGAGATCCACCAGGGCGAAGCCGAGCAGTCGTGAGCCGCGTCGCCGCCCGCCGCCAGCTTGCGCGTGACGGCTGGCTGCATACGCTGCTGATGGTGGTGCCTGTGTTGGTGCTCGGGCGCGCATCGGTGGTGTTTGCCGATTGGGGGCAACCGCTCTTCGCTGCTGGCATGGTTTCGCTGTTCTTCAGCCTGCGGGCCTTCACCGCCTTCAAACATGTATTGATCGCCACCGAACAGGCGCTGGACAGTCCTGCCGAGGCGGAAGCCTGGGCGCGTTTGCGCCGCGTTCGCCGACGCGGCCTGTTGATCGCGTCGCTGCCGGCCTGGTTCGCGGCCGCCGGGGCTCTGCTGGGCATGGAGCCGGTCGCCCGCCTGTTGCTGGTATTCGGCAGCCTGGTGCTGCTGGTGCTCTACCGTATTCCGCGGCAGCTGCACTGATGCGTCTCCTGCTGCTGACCGCCCTGGCACTGCTGGCCACGTTGCCTGCGGTTGCCGCGCAGCGGGTAGTAAGCCTGGCGCCCTCGCTCAGCGAAATCATGCTGGAACTCGATGCCGTAGACCGCCTGGCCGGTGTGCTGGACGGCGGCGAACGTCCCGCTGCCCTGGCTCAGGTACCGTCGGTGGGGCGTTATGGACAGGTGGAGATGGAGACCTTGCTCAGCCTGCGCCCCGATCTGGTCCTGCTCTGGCCGGACAGCGTGCCGCGCAGCCAGCGCGAGCAGCTGCAGCAGTTCGGTATTCCCGTGCTGGTGGTGGCGCAGACTCGCCTCGACGGGCTGGCCGAGCAATTCAGGGTGATCGGCGAGGCGGTCGGCCGCACGGAGCAGGGCGAGCGCCTGGCCGAGGCGTTTCGCGCCGGCCTTGCCGAGCTGCGCACAGCCTATGCCCGTGAACGGCCGTTGCGGGTGTTCTACCAGATCTGGAACCGCCCGCTGTATACCCTCGGCGGGCAACAGATCATCAGCGAAGCCATCGAGGTGTGTGGTGGGCAAAACATTTTCGCCGACCTGACCCTGGCCGCCCCGCAGGTGAGCATCGAAGCGGTGCTCGCCCGCGACCCGGAAGTCATCCTGGCCGGCAGCGGGGCGCAGCTGGACGAGTGGCAGGCCTGGCCACAGCTCGATGCCGTGCGCAACGGGCGATTGCTGGAAGTGCCGGACAAGGGCCTGGAGCGACCGAGCTTCCAGATGCTGGGGGCGATCCGGAAGCTCTGCGAGGTGATGGCGGCAGCGCCCTGAGCGGGCGCGCCGGTAAACGTGATTAGAGCGAGGGCGTCCAGGTGACGGCGAACAGCGCGGTGCGGCCTTCGGTGTTGTATCCGTAGCGTCCGTTGGTGGTGCTGTAGGTGGTTTCCGCATAGTCCTTGTCGAACAGGTTGTTCAGCTTCAGGTCCAGCTTAACCTCCGAGTTGGCCTGCCAACTCCCACGCAAGCCAAGCAGGCCGTAGCCGCCGAGCTCGATGGTATTTTCAGCGTTGTCATAGCGTCCGCTGACGGCGCGCCAGCCCGCGCCGACCGAGAAGTCACCGAACTGGCGGTCCAGATCCAGGCTTAGCGTGCGCTTGGCGCGACGGGCGAGTGTATGACCGCTATCGCGATCGCGCGGGTCGATCAGACCGGCCGCGAGGCTAGCCTGCCAACCGAACACGTCCTGCCGGAGGGTGGCCTCCAGGCCGTTGATCCGTGCAGTCTGGACATTCTGAGGAATCCAGAAGGCGTCCGAGACGATGGCGTCCTCGATGTCAGTGCGGTACAGCGACAATTCCAGCGACCCGCTGTCGCTATAGCGGTTGCGCCATTGGAGCTCGTAGCTCTTGGATTTTTCGGGCGTAAGGTCCGGGTTTCCGAACAAGGAGTCGTACAGTTCGTTAAATGTCGGGGCGCGGAAGCCCTCGCTGTAGGACACGATCACGTCGTTGCGGGTATCCAGCGGTACGGTTAGCGCCGCGTTCCAGGTGTTCTCGCTGCCGTACTGTTCGTTCTTGTCGTGGCGCAGGCCAATCTCTGTAGAAAAGGCGTTGCCGGTATAGCGGTGCTGGATGAAGGCCGCCTGGTTCCAACGGGAGTCCTGGGCAAAGTCGCTCGAGCTGTGCAGCTGGTCCTCATGCCAATCGGCACCCAGCAACAATTGATGGGCCGGATCGAGCTGAAGTGTATTCACCCAGCTGGCCGAGTCACGATAGGTCGAGTAGCTGAAAAACACATAGTCAGGAGCCAGGGGGCTGTCGTTTCCGGTGTCCCGCTTGTCCTCGCTGTGCCCGACCTCAAGGCGGCTGTTCCAGACATCATTGAGTTTGGCGTCAACGAACCCGGAGATGCTGCTCAACTGGAAATCCACGGTCGGCTGAAAGCCGTCGAAGGTGTCGTCGAACTCAAGTTCGCCTCGCTGATCGAGCGCGCTGATACCCGCCTCGAGCCGATCATTAAAGCGGTGTGCAACGTTCAGACTGAGCGAACGATTGCGGTAAGCGTCGTCATCGCCATTGGCGCCGAAACTATCGCGCGTCGCGTCGATACCTTGGGTTTCATCCATCGCGGCCCCCAGGTTGAAGCGAGTCTGCCCATTCCCACCGGAGAGGTTCAGGCTGCGTTCGAAGGTGCCGTTGCTTCCCGCGCCGAAGCGGACCGCAGGCGCAAGCCCCTGACCGCTGCCTTGGCGGGTGAAGATTTGCACCACGCCGCCGATGGCATCCGAGCCATACAGCGCCGACCGCGGGCCGCGCACGACTTCTATCCGTTCGATCTGATCGGGGCTTAGAAATTCGAGGCTGCTGGTGCCGCTGGAGGTTGCGGCGATGCGCTGACCATCGACCAGAACCAGGGTCTGGGTACCGGAGGTGCCGCGAAGAAACAGGCCGGTTTGGCTGCCTGCTCCGCCTGTGCGGGTGATGCTTACGCCTGGCACACGTTCCAGCAGCTCCGCGACGCTGCGAATCTGCAACCGCTCGATATCATCTCGGTTGAATACAGTGGTTGCCGCCGGGGTCTGGCTGCGTCGCTGTGGTTCGCGGTTTGCGCTGACCACCGTATCGGACAGCTTCAGCGCTTCGTCGCGTGTCAGCTCAGCAGCAAACACCTGCACGCCAGGCAGCAGCGCCACGGCGAGGGCAAGTCGGGACAGTTTCATTCTTGGAATTCCTCAAAAGATCGCAGACTTTTGAGGAGGGCAGGAACAAGCGCGGGGATGACGGGCAGCAGCGCTTGACGGTGCTGCCCTCCGCAACACCAGTCGAATCCGTCAGGCCGGTCTCCGGGCTTTCGACACGCATCACGCTCACCTTCCCATGTCGGAACACAGTGGTTGTCGAGCGGACGGCGATTCCTGAGGATCGCGGTCGATTACCGTTGCGGGGGCAGCGCCGGCCTTGCTCTTCGAGCGCACCGGCTTCCCGTTTAATGCGGACCTTGCGGTCGTGCACACCTGGGCGGATAAGAAAACGCGCGAACCTTACGGCCGATGCTGGCGAAACACAAGCGGACCGATGGCCGCAAGCCTGTCAGCGCCGGGTCTGCGACGGCGGCAAGGTCGCGCCTGAAAGCGCGACCGCTAGGACAGCCCGCCGACGATCTTCAGCCCGCTCTGCCCGTTGCCCTGGCGCTGCACCTGAATCTGCACCGGGATGCGTTCGTGCATCTCGGCCACGTGGCTGATCACTGCCACCTTGCGGCCCTGGGCTTGCAGCGAATCCAGCGCGTCCATGGCGATCTGCAGCGACTCGGGATCGAGGCTGCCGAAGCCCTCGTCGATGAACAGCGATTCGATCCTGAGCTTGCTCGACGCCATCGAGGCCAGGCCCAGTGCCAGGGCCAGCGAGACGAGGAAGGTCTCGCCGCCGGACAGCGAATGCACCGAGCGCAGCTCGTCGCCCATCTCGGTATCCATCACCAGCAGGCCCAGCGGACTTCCGCCGCGCTTGAGCCGATAACGGCGGGCCAGCTGACGCAGCTGCACGTTGGCGTGCTGCACCAGAAGATCCAGGTTGTAGGCCTGGGCGATCTTGCGGAAGGCGCCGCCGTCGCTCGAGCCGATCAGCGCGGCGATACGCCCCCAGCGCTGCATTTCGGCGCGCGCCTCGTCGATCTGTGCCAGCAGCGCGTGGCTCTGGTGGCGGCGCTTGTCGTCGTCGAGCAGCGCGGCCCGGGTTTCGGCGCAGCGCTGCTCGGCCTGTTCGCAGCGGTGCAGCTGTTCGGCATGTG
This sequence comes from Stutzerimonas sp. LR2, assembly GCF_055755175.1. Classification (NCBI taxonomy): domain Bacteria; kingdom Pseudomonadati; phylum Pseudomonadota; class Gammaproteobacteria; order Pseudomonadales; family Pseudomonadaceae; genus Stutzerimonas; species Stutzerimonas sp. LR2. The sequence goes on along the minus strand of NZ_JBVTRR010000005.1, from coordinate 318,479 downwards.
CCTGTTGCAACTGCTCGGCTTCCGGCACTTCGGCCTGTTGCTGCTGGTGGCTGGCCAGCCGATTGAGGCAGCCATCCAGCCGTTCGCGGCAGCGGGTCAGGGTTTCGGCGTTCTGCTGCAGGCGCTGGCGCGCCTCGGCCAGCAACGCGTCGTCCATCTGCAGCAGCTGGGCGAGGGTGGTGTCGTCCAGCGCCGGATGGGCGGTACGCCAGGCGCCCAGTTCCGCGTTCAGCGCGTCGCGTTCCTGCTGCAACTCGGCGTGGCGCTGGCGGCAGTTCTGTTGCTCGCTGTGCAGGCGCGTCAGGCCAAGCTTGCTCTCGTTGAGCTGCTGATCGATCCCGGCCTGGGTTTGCCGCGCAGTCTGGATGGCCGCGTCCAGCTGATGTTGCCAGGCGCTGGCGCTGCTTTGCTCGCCAAGGCTGGTCCGCAGCGCCTGCTGGCAGGCGAGCAGAAGCTTTTCGCGCTCAGCCTGCCGCACGCTGCAGCCTGCCTGTTTCTCCTGACGATGGTGCTGTTGCAACTGTTCGTCGCTGCGGCGCTGCTCGCCCTGGCGAAGCTCCTCGCTCAGCTCGGACTGCGCCTGCAGCTGCTGCAGCCGCGTGGCGATGCTGGCGTCCAGCTGCATAAAGGTCTGCGCCGGGTCTTCGCGCCAGCGCTGCAGTTGCTCGACGGGCAGCAGTTCGGCAAAGGCCGCCAGCTCCTCGTCGAGCTGCTGGCTGTCGCGGGCCAGAGCATCGCGCTGGCGCGCGAGCCGTTGAGTCGCCTCGACACAGGCCTCGCGCGCGGCCTGCCAGGCCTGCTGCAGAGTTTCGCTGCGCTGTTGCAGGGCGAGCAGTTGCTGCTGAAGCTGGCTGGCGCTGGCGATCTGGCCTTTGAGAGTCGTCAGTTGTGTTTCCAACCATTGCGAACGCTCGGCTTCAGGCTGCTCAAGCAATCGTGCGTGCGCGGGCAGAGCGAGCAGGCGCGGCGCCAGGGCCTGCAGCTGCGCGTCGACTTCGCTCTGGCGCTGCTGGGTCTGGCGCAACTGTGTGCTAAGCGCGACATGGCGATCGCGCAGCTCCTGCAGGCGCTGGTCCTGTTGCTGTAATGCCTGACGCGCGCGCTCGGCCTCGCTGTCATCGTGCCGAGCAAGGCTGGCGACCAGTGCATCGGTCTGTTGCCAGGGATGCTCTTGGCTGCCGCAGACCGGGCAGGGCTCGCCGGGCACCAGTGCCGCGCGCAACGCCTCGACCTTCTCGCTACGCGCCAGACGCTGGCGCTCGAGCACGGCAAGGGTGACCGTGAGCGCCTGCTCGGCCGCATCTCGATCGACGCGAGCCTGTTTGCCCAGCGGTACCAGGCTGTCCAGTTCGGCCTGCTGGTCGGTGGCGGCGTCGGCCAATTCGCGCTGGCTGGCTTCGAGCGCACGCTGCTGCGACCAGAGCTCGCGCAGGGCCTCGGTTTCGCGCTCGGCCTGGCGCCAGTCGTCGAGCTGTCGATGCAGTCGGGCCAGCTGTTCGGCCAGCCCGACGTCGCTGTCGCGCTCGCGTTGCAGGTCGTCCAGCGCCTCGCGGGCCACATTCTGCTGGGTTTCGGCGGCCTGGGCCTGCGCTTCCAGCGCGGGGAGCTCGCGCTGGCCTTGCTGCAGACGTGCCGCCAGCTGGACGGCCTGTTGCAGACGCGGACGGTAACCGTCCCATGCCGCACAGAGTGGTTGCAGGGCTGCACTCGTTTCGAGTGGCTGTGCCAGCGCCGCGAGCTGTTCGGCGGTGCGCTGTTGCTGCTGCTCGAGCTGTTTGAGCGTTGCCTCGCCGGCGCTGGCCGCGGCATCGGCCTGGATGCTTTCTTCGCGGATCAAGGCGAGGTCGGCGTTCAAATGCTGCAGGCGTTCTTCTTCACGGCGCGCCTGGACGAGCCGCGGCTCGGCGTCCTGGCGCGCCTGTTCGGCCGAACGCAGTTGCTCGCTGGCGGCGCTGCATTGGCTCTGCAGCTCGGCCAGGCGCTGCTGCACGGCCTGTTCCTCATGCTGCAGGCGCGCCAGGCTGTCGGCGGCCTTGTCCAGCAGCGGGCCGAGATCCTGCAGTCGCAGGAAACGATGGCGTTGCGGCGCCAGTTGCTCGAACAGGTCGAGGATGCGCCGGGCCTCGGCGAGGTTTTCGCGCTCGTCTTCGGCATCCTGCAGTTGCTGGCATGCCGCTTCTCGCTCGTTTTCCAGGCGCTGCAGTTCGCTGAGCCATTGCCGCTGCGCTTCCAGCGCCTTGAGCTGCTGCTGCAGCGCTTTCAGTTCGTCGAGCTGAGCCTGATGTTCGTTCTCCAGAACCTCGCGCTGCTCGGGCTCCAGTGGTTGCAGGCCGCCGGCCTGCTGCTCCAGACGGGCGAGGCCTTCCTTCGCCTCCTTGGCGGCCTCGAAGGCGGCCTGGCCGAGGCGGCTGTAGAGGCCGGTATCGGTGAGCTTTTCCAGGAGGGTGCCGCGCTCGTTGTCGTCGGCCTTGAGGAAGGCGGAAAATTCGCTCTGCGCCAGCAGCACGGCGCGGGTGAACTGGGCCAGGGTCAGCCCAAGGCGGGCTTCGAGCAATTCCTTGAATTCGCGTTTCTTGCCGCTGGCCAGGAGCGTGCCGCTGTCGAGATCCGTAAGGCTCTGGCTGCTGGCCTGCAGGCGGCCGTCGATCTTCTCGCGGGCGCGCTTGACCTCCCAGCGTGCGCGGTAGCGGTGGCCGTCGACGCCGACGAAATCGACCTCGGCGTAACCGCTGCCGCAGCCGCGGCGCAGCAGGTTGCGCTCGTCGCCACCGCCGATCTCGGCATCTACCTCGGGCACCTTGTTCAGCGGCGAAACGCTGTCGAGCCGCGGCGTGCTGCCGAACAGCGCCAGGCACAGGGCGTCGAGAATGGTGCTCTTGCCGGCACCGGTGGGCCCGGTGATGGCGAACAGCCCGGCGCTGGCCAGGGGTTCGGCGGTGAAATCGATGACCTGCTCACCGGCCAGCGACGCCAGGTTCTTCAGGCGGATGGCGAGGATTTTCATCGGTCATCCTCCGTATGGGCGAACTCGACCCGTTGCAGCAGCGTGGCGAAATCATCCAGCGCCTGTTCATCCGCCGGGTTGCCGTACTGTTCTTCCCAGGCGCGGGCGAACAGTTCCTGCGGGGTGATCTGGTCGAGGCCGAGCAGCACTTCCGATTCCGTCTCGCCGCGCTTGCCGGCGTATTCGCTGGCGATGCGCACCAGTCGGCAGGCCTTGCCGGTTATCGCGGTTTCGATGCGCTGGCGCAGGTCCGGCAGCGGTTCGTCGAGCAGCACGCGTACCTCCAGCCAGGGCAGATGTTCGTCGAACAGGCCGGTGGGCGGCAGCGCCTCCAGCGCGGCGATCACCTCGGCCAGCGGGGCGCGGCCGATGCGGATCATCTCCACCGCACGCGGCACCGCCAGGCTGTCGACCTGTTTCAGGGCCTCGCCATCGAGCTCGACGAGCAGCACTTGGTGCGGGTAATTGACCTCCGCGAAGGACAGCGGCAGCGGCGAGCCGCTATAGCGGATGCGGGCCTGCCCGGCGACCTGCTGCGGCTTGTGCAGGTGGCCGAGGGCGACGTAGGCGACGGGCTCGGGAAACAGGCTGGCCGGCAGGGCCTCGGCATTGCCGATGACGATATTGCGCTCGGACTCCTCCGAGACCGCGCCGCCGGCCATGTGCGCATGGCTCATGGCAACCAGCGCCTGGCCGGGCTGGCGTGCGGATTCGGCGGCGTCGATGAGGCGTTCATGCACCTGGCGAATGCCGGCCATGTAGTCGTCGCCCAGCGCCATTCCGGTAACCTCGGCTGGGCGCAGGAAGGGCAGGGTGAGGCACCAGGCGGCGGTGTTGCCAGCGGCGTCGTGCAGCGGCACCAGCAGCCGCTGGTGGTCCAGCTGGCCCTCGGCGACCCAGCTGATGCGGCCGACGGCATGGGCATTGAGGCGCTTCATCAGCGGCGCCGGCAGCTCGATGCGCCCGCCCGAGTCGTGGTTGCCGGCGATCATCACGATGTCCAGCTGCGGGAGTTTTTCGTGGGCGCGGACGATGAAGTCGTAGAGGCGTTCCTGGGCCTTGAGTGGCGGGTTGACCGTGTCGAACACGTCGCCGGCGATCAGCAGGGCGTCGGCGCGGTGGGTGATCAGCTGGTCGAGCAGCCAGGCGAAGAACTGCACGTGTTCGTGGTCGCGGTCCTGGCCGTGGAGGGTCTGGCCGAGGTGCCAGTCGGAGGTGTGGATCAGGCGCATGGGCTCAGGCTCATTGTGTGCGGGCGCAGCGGCGAACCGCTGGCTTGGTTTGTGCGGCGGGCAGTTGCGTCGGATGTAAGGCTTGTGGGCGCGGTTGGATGTGGCTGTCACTTATCGTGCTGTTCTGACGCGCTGGTTTCGCCCTGCTGGGCGACTCACTTTTTTCAGTCGCAAAAAAAGTAAGCAAAAACGCTTGCCCCTGCATCCGGGTCTCGCTGCGCGAGACTTCCCTCATTTCATCCACGTTCCGGGGGCCGGCGTACAAGGGCCATCCATGGCCCTTTACGCCTATCGCGGCATCCATGCCGCTCACTCCCCTCCACGCGGATTCCATTCGGCCTCCTGAAAGGGGCGTTTGGTGTTGCCTGAAAGCTTGTGCAAATGGCAATGGGCGGGGGGCGATGTAATTGGCCACATCTACACTCTGCTTGGTTGATCCGCGTGGCAATACACAGGGCGTAGGGACCATCAATGGTTCTGCACGCGATAAACGGCACAGACTTTCGCCTCTACTATCTCTCGGAAACTCACAGGCGCCTCGGACCCAAGTCCCCGTCAGGAGGCCGAACGTAGTCGCTGTGGAAAGGGTTGAGCGGCATGGATGCCGCGAGAGCTGCGCAGGGCCATGGATGGCCCTTCGCAGCGTGCCCCTGGAATGGCGATGGAGTGAGGGTACCCTTCGCGCAGCGAAGGGCCGGATGCCGGGGTGGCCTTCTTTTTGGTTACTTTTTCTTGGCCAGACAAGAAAAAGTGACGCGCCGTGAGAGGCGCAACCCGGATTCCAGGCCCAGGAAAGCGCGGCGCTCACATACCGAAATCCGTGCCGACGCTCTTCGCGGTCAAGACCGCTCCCACATGGAGGCAGCGGTCCTTCACGGTCACGACCACCCTCACAAGCCCTCACGAGTACAACCACCCCTTCAACGCCTGCAGATTCCCCACCTGCAGCTGCTGCGCCGCCGCATTGGCCTGCACGGTGTTCGGGTCGATGCCGAAGCGCTGCAGCACGTACTGCACCAGTGCGCCACGGGTCTCCACCGGCAGTTGACCGTCGAGCATGCCGTAGTCCACCTCGATGATTGCCTTCTGTGCCGGGCTCAGGCGCGCATCCGGCTCGATCAGCACCGTCACTGGCGTGTTCCAAGCCTCGTCCTGCTCGCGGGTGTGTTCGCTTTCGTCCATCAGGTCCGGCTCGCCACGGAAGCGGCTGAGCACGAAGTCGCGGTACGCGCGGTTCTTCTCGCAGTAGGCCCGCACATGCCAGCGCATGCCGGTGAAGACCAGCGTGTGCGGCGCCATCACGCGGATCTCCACCTCCGGGTTGGCCAGCGAGACGTACTCGCTCTCCAGGCGCAGCCCCTCGCGGCAAGCCTGCAGGATCGGGCGCAGCACCTCGGGGCGGATGCTGCGGTCCGGCACCTGCAGCACTTCCGTATGTGCATAGGCCAGCGCCAGGCCTTCGATGTGCGGGGCGCGCACGCGGTTCTGGTCGAGCAGGTGCAGGTAGGCGCTGGCGCTGCCGTCGATGAACAGCGGCTGGAAGGCCTTGCTCGGCTTGTAGCCTTTCAGGTGACGGTCATATGTCAGGTTTTTGGGCGCATGTTCGTTGAGGTAGGTGTTGATGTCCTTCGAGGCCTGCTGGCGGCTGATGCCGAAGCTCTGCATCAGGTGGCCCGTGGTCAGGCGGCCTTCCCACCAGGCGATGGTCTCGATCAGCCGGTAGCGCAGTGCCAGATCCCAGCGTATCTGACTGATCGATTGCTTCCTTTTCATCGCTGTTGCACCTGTACCAAAGGTTTACATGCCTATGTCGAGCAGGTCGACGTGTCGTGCAACGCTACATATATTCAGGGCGTGTTTCAACTCGGCGAGGTGACCGACATGAATCTGCTGATCGCTGCACTCACGTGGTCCGGCGTGGCCTTTGTCGCGATGGCGGTACTGGCCTGGCTGGCGTACGCCGACGGCGAGCGAAAAGGGTGAACGGGTTACCGTTTGGTGAAGGCTGAGCGCTTCCCGATGGACGGCTGGAATCTCCGACCCCTGAACATGGTCTTTGTGTCAGGCTCACTGTAGAGATGCTCCATGAAGACTTTGTCCCGTCATCTGGCCGAAACCTTCACTTCGCAATACCGCACCCGTGTCGAACCAAAGGCGGACGGCCGTCTGGAGGTTCACGTCGGTTACCCGATCAATGGCACCCACGCCACGCGTATCGTCGCCGGGCACCAGGTACAGAACACGCTGTTGGTGGAGACCATTCTCGAAGACATGCGTAACGAACTGGCCCGCCCGCAGTAACCCCCGCTCAGCGCACCGCGGGCAGTGCGATACGCACGCGCAGCCCACCCAGCGGACTTTCCTCCAGGCTCCACGCTCCACGCCACGCCGTCAGGATGTCGCTGACGATTCCCAGCCCCAGGCCGTGCCCTTCTGCGCTTTCGTCCAGCCGCACGCCGCGGTTGATGACCTGCTCGCGCTGTGCCGCGGGAATTCCCGGCCCGTCGTCGTCCACCAGCAGCACGAAGCCGTCGCGCGTCTGCTCGATGGTCAGCTCGACGCGGCTGCGCGCCCATTTGCAGGCGTTGTCCAGCAGGTTTCCCAGCAGCTCGAGCATGTCTTCGCGATCACGCGGCACACGGCAGCCAGCCGGGGCATGCCAGCGCAGCTCGAGGTCGGAGCGGTGAATCATCGCCAGGGTGTCGAACAGCGCCGGCAGTTCGGCATCGCAATCGAAATGGGCACCGGGCAGCACATCCACCGACAGCCGTGCGCGACCCAGCTCGCGGCTCACGCGCTGCTGGATCTGCTCCAGCTGTTCCAGCAGGCTGGCCCGCAACTCGGGGTGGGCGGCCAGTTCTTCGCGTTGTACCAGGCTGCCGAGTACCGCCAGCGGCGTCTTCAGCGCATGACCAAGGTTGCCCAGTGCATGCCGTGAGCGTTGCAGGGTTTCCTCGGTATGGCTGAGCAGGTGGTTGATCTGCTCCACCAGCGGTTGCAGTTCCACCGGCGCCTGCTGGTCCAGCTGCTGGCGCTGGCCCTGCTGCAACTGGGCGATCTGCTGTCGGGCGCGCTCCAGCGGGCGCAGCGCCAGGCCCATGGCGTAGCGCTGCAACAGCAGCAGGGCGAGCAGCGCGAAGCCCACCAGCCCCAGGCCGCTCAGCCGCACGCGGGCGAAGCTGTCGAGAACCGGTGTGTAGTCCTGCGCCACGCTGATGATGATCGGTTGGCCGTCGCGGCGGTATTCCGCGCGGTAGCCCAGCAGGCGTTGCTCCTGCGGGCCATCCAGCAGGTCCTCGGTCAGGCCCGGGCGCTCCGGCCATTGCGGCGTGGCGTCCCACAGCGAGCGTGAACGCCAGGTGCGGCCGGGGAGCTCGATCTGGAAGTAGTGTCCGGAAAACGGTCGTTGATAGCGCGGGTTCAGGCGCTGCAGATCCAGCTGGTCGCCGTTCGGCCCTTTGACCAGCGCTACCAACAGGCCCTCGGTCTCTTCGCGCAGATCGGTTTCCAGGCTGCGCCTGAGACCGGATTCGAACAGCCAGAGGCTGGTCTGCACGAGCACCAGCGCCACCAGCAGCAGGGTGGCGATGAGGGCCAGGCCGAGGCTGCGCTGGATCGACTTCACGCCGCGCCGCCGAAGCGATAGCCCTGGCCGCGGCGCGTTTCGATCAGCTCGCGGCCGAGCTTGCCGCGCAGCCGGTTGACATGTACTTCGATGACGTTGGAATCGCGCTCGGTTTCGCCGTCGTACAGGTGTTCGGTGAGTTGGGTTTTCGACAGCAGCTGGCCCGGATGCAACATGAAATAGCGCAGCAGGCGGAACTCGCCAGCGGTCAGCTCGATGTCCTGGCCGTCCTTGCGGCAGCACTGGCGCGACTCGTCCAGCTCCAGGCCTCCGGCCTGCAACATCGGCTGGTTGGCCAGACCGTGGGCACGGCGCAGCAGCGCCTGGATGCGCAACAGCAGCTCCTCGGGATGGAAGGGTTTGGTCAGGTAGTCGTCGGCGCCGGCCTTGAGACCATCGATGCGCTCGGCCCAGGAGCCGCGTGCGGTGAGGATCAGTACCGGTGTGGTGACGCCGGCGGCGCGCCAGGCGTGCAGCACCTCCAGCCCCGGCTTGCCGGGCAATCCGAGGTCGAGAATGATCAGGTCATAGGGCTCGGTCGCGCCCTGGTATTCGGCGTCGCGGCCATCGGTGAGCCAGTCGGTGGCGTAGCCCTGGCGGCTGAGACTGGCGACCAGTTCGTCAGCCAGCGGAACGTTGTCTTCGACCAATAGCAGACGCATCAGTCTTCCTCGTCCTTGATCAGGCGGCCATCGCGAGCATCGAACTCCAGCTCGCGGGCAACGCCCTGGGTGGTCAGCAATTCGATTTCATAGACGTAGAGGTCATCTTCCTCTTCCAGCTCCGCTTCCAGCAGACGCGCCCCGGGGTAGCGTTCCATTGCCCGCTGGATCAGCGTCTCCAGCGGCAGGATCAGCCCTTCGCGGCGCAGCCGCAGGGCCTCGTCCTGGTCCAGGTCGCGGCTCACCGCCGGGGTGGCGGCGAGCAGCAGAACCAGTGGCAGCGTTACAAGAAGAGGGGCACGCATGGGTGGCCTTTAGTCGTCCTGTTGATCCTTCAGCACTTCGCCGGTCTTGGCGTCGAGCTCCAGATCCCATTGCACACCTTTGTCGTCGCGCAGTTCAAGCTGATAGACGTAGCGGCCGTACTCTTCTTCCAGTTCGGACTCCTCGATGGTGGCGCCGGGGTGCTTGGCCAGGGCCGCTTCGTTGAGTTTCTCGAACGACTGGATGGTGCCGGCGTCACGCAGGCGCAGGGCTTCATCCGGGCCGATGTCCTTGGCCAGCGCCAGGTTGGCACCAAGGGCGAGGGTGGCGGCGGTCAGCAGGGTAGTCAGTGTTTTCATGGTGTTGATTCCTGTGGTTGGTTTCGACGATTCACAGGTTACGAGGGCTGGCTTACACGAAACTGAATGTCGCCCGCCGGCTACGAATGCACCATTCGAGCGAGGGCGCCGAGCGCCCCGGCGACTACGCTTGCAGTGGTTCATCAGATGACGGGTAGCGCCATGAAACCTCTGTCGTTCTCGCTGTTGGCTGCGCTCTGGCTGAGCAGCGGCCACGCCTTGGCAGAAGACCTGCTCAAGCCCTCCACGGCTGCGCCAGCGGTGGACGATGTTCTGCCCGGTGACGGTCTGGAAGCCGCCACCACTCACCAGGCCCAGGGTGTGATCCGCGAGCTGGACCGACACCAGGGCAGCGTCACCATCGCCCACGAGGCGATACCGGAGCTGAAGTGGCCGGCGATGGTGATGCCGTTCAAGGCCAGCGCCGCTCAGCTGCAGGGGCTGGGCGTGGGCGATGCGGTGGAGTTTCGCTTCACCGACGGCGAGATGGACCCGCAGATCGTCAGCATCCGGCGACGTTAGCTCAGCGCCGCATCTGCTCGTGGCAGCAGCCGGCGGCCGGCTCCGTTCGCCCGTCAGTGGCGACGCGATCATCGCTGTCGTAGCGGTCATGCAGACGGACCCAGTCGGTAAGGTCGTGTCGCGGGCCGGTCTCGTTGCGGCCGTTCGGCGTCATGTCCAGCAGCACGTAGGTACCGAGCAGCTCTTCGGCGCCGCGACCAAAGGCCGAAAAGGTGTGGAAGATCTCGCCCTGTGTGTCCCGGTAGAAGACGCTGAAACCCGACAGCTCCTCGCAGACGAAGGGCTGCCAGGCATAGTTGTAGAAAACCTTGCCCTCGACGATGTCCTCGTCATCGAAGGAGACGCGAAAGTCGCGGTTGAACGAGTTGCCGGCCGACGACAGCCAGCGGAACTGCCAACCCATACGACGGCGGAACGCCTCCAGCCGCTCGAATGGCGCGCGGGAGATGGCGGCGAAGCTGACGTCATGATGCAGCAGGTGCAGCAGCGCGCCGCCGATGTGATCGGCCTCGAAGGAGCAGCCCACGCAACCCTCGCTCCAGTCCGGGCCGAACATGAAGTGCTTGATCACCAGCTGGCTGCGGCCCTCGAACAGCTCGCTCAGGCGAACCGTGCCGCCAGCATCGTGAAAGCGGTAATCCTGGCCGATGCGCCGCCAGGGCAATTGCCGGCGCTTCTCGAAGAGTGCGTCGCGTTGGCGGGTGAGCTGCTTCTCCTCGCGCAGATGAGCGCTGTGGGCGGCGAGCCAGTCCTGGTCGGATACGACTTTGTGCGTTGTCATGGCAAAAACCTCCGTGCATGGATCGGTGGCAGGGCCCGCGTCGCGCAGCGATGCCCCTATGAAGGAGTCGTCTGGCACCTGCCGGAATCGACAACGAGCCGGCGAATGCACGCCGCGGCGGTTGAACTTAGCGGCCGCCGTTGGGCTCGTATTTCAGGCAGGGGCCAGCACCAAAGGCCCGATACGATCCCGTTCGCAGAAGGAAAAACGAGATGTACAACAAGACACTGACCGCCGCGTTCGCTGTTGCCATCCTGGGTTCCGGTGCCGCCTTCGCCGCCGACAAGCCCGGCGCCGACTGGATCACCCTCGAGCAGGCCGTGGAAAAGGCCAAGGCCGCCGGCTACACCGAGCTGCACGGCATCGAAGCCGATGGCGACGGCTGGGAAGGCGAGGGCATGAAGCAGGACGGCAAGAAGTACGAGTTCAAGATCGACGGCCGCACCGGCGAGGTGACCAAGGACAAGGAAGACTGATACGTCTGCCGCGCGGCCGAAACGCCGCGCCGGGTTCGTCGGCCGTCCGGGTCGTGGACTCGTCTCTCGTCTGCCGCGGCGCTTCCGGCAGGAGGCAGCCGCCGGCAGAGCGGGTATCATCGACGCTCCTGTCGTTGTGCACCCGATCCGATGCCCCCCTCCAATTCCCGTCCCAGCACCCTGCACCTGCCCCAAGGCGACTGGCCTACGGTGCTCGACTGCCTGTGCGAGCGCTTTCCGGCAATCGACCGCGCCACCTGGCTCGATCGCATGGCCCGCGGCCGGGTGCTGGATGCCGACATGCAGCCGATCGACGCGGCCCGGCCGTACCGGGTCGGCATGCGCGTGCATTATTTCCGCGAGGTGCCCAACGAGACGCCGGTGCCGTTCGAAGAGCGCATCCTGCACGTCGACGAACATCTGGTGGTGGCGGACAAGCCGCACTTTCTCTCGGTGATGCCGGCTGGCGAATACGTCAACGAAACCCTGCTGGCGCGGCTCAGCAAACGGCTGGGTAACGCCGATCTGGTGCCGATTCATCGTATCGATCGCCTCACCGCCGGGCTGGTGCTGTTCTCGGCCAACCGCGAGAGCCGCGACGCCTACCAGGCGTTGTTCCGCGAGCGGCGGATCGCCAAGCGCTACGAGGCGATCTGCCCGGCACTGCCCGGGCTCGAGTTTCCCCTGCGCCGGCAGCTGTGCATGGTGCCGGGCGAGCCGTTCTTCCTGATGCGCGAAGGCGACGGCGAGCCGAACAGCGAAACGCTGATCGAGGTGCTCGAGCGCCGCGACCACCTCTGGCGCTACGCCCTGACGCCGATCACCGGGCGCAAGCACCAGCTGCGTCTGCATATGGCGACCCTCGGCGCCGGCATCTGCAACGATCCCTTCTACCCGCAGCTGCTACCGCGCGAGGAGCGCGACCAGGACGATTACAGCCGCCCGCTCAAGCTCCTGGCGAGCGGCTTGCGCTTCCGCGATCCGCTGAGTGGTGAACCGCGCGAGTTCGAGAGCAGGCTGCAGCTGGCCTGGTAGCGCGCTACGCACCTTCGCCGCACGGGCGAGTCTGATCGAGAAAGGCAGATCAGCTGGTGCATCCATGCCCGAAGGTCCATCCATCGTCATTCTCCGCGAGGAAGTCGCGGCGTTCACCGGTCAGCGCATCGAGCGCGCCGAAGGCAGTGCCAAGGTCGACATGGCACGGCTGACCGGCCAGGTGGTGCGTGAATTCCGCAGCTGGGGCAAGCATCTGCTGATTGAGCTGGAGGATGTCTCCGTGCGCATCCACCTGCTGCTGTTCGGCAGCTACCGCATCAACGAACGCAAGGACGCCACCGCACGGCTGAGCCTCGGCTTCGCCGACGGCGAGCTGAATTTCTATGCCTGTTCGGTGCAGTTGATCGAGGGGCCGCTGGATGCGGCCTACGACTGGAGCATGGATGTGATGAGCGCGGCCTGGAGCCCGCGCGCGACGCTCAAGCGGCTGCGCGAACGCCCGCGACTGCTGGCCTGCGATGCGCTGCTGGACCAGACGCTGTTCGCCGGCTCCGGCAACATCATCAAGAACGAGGTGCTCTATCGCATCCGCGTGCACCCGCTGTCGCTGATCGGCGAACTGCCGCCGGCCAAGCTACGCGAGCTGGTGCGCGAGGCGCGCACCTACAGCTTCCAGTTTCTCGAGTGGAAGCGGGCCGGCGTGCTCAAGACCAACTGGCTGGCGCACGGCAAGACCACCTGCGTGCGCTGCCGAATTCCGCTGATGAAGGCGAAAGAACTGGGGCGCAGCCGGCGCCGGGCGTTCTTCTGCGAGCGCTGCCAGAAGCGCTACGGCGATGCCACGCAGATCAGCCCCGACCAGCCGAGCGCGGTGGATGAGGGGTAGGGCGGACAACGGCGCAGCCTTGTCGGCGCGGCAGTCGGGCTCCTATCGCCTCAATGCAGTAGCGGCCTGAGCGCCTCGGCCAGCTGCGGCGCCATGCTCACGGCGTTGCTTTCATGGGCGATGCAGTCGGTGCTCCAGACGTGCCCGACGCCAGCCGCGCGGATTACCTGCAGGGCATCACCGGCGAACAGCGCGTGGGTCACGGCCACGTCCACCGAGGCGGCGCCGGCGGCCAGCAGTTTCTGCGCGGCCTCGGCAAGGGTGCGACCGGAGCTGGCGACGTCATCGAGCAGTACCACATGGCGCCCGGCGAACTGCAGGTCCGGCAGGGCGATCTCCACTTGATGGTCGCCATGGCGCAGCTTGTTGCACACGCCATGCTTGAAACCATGCTCGGCGGCGGCCGCCTCGATCCATTGCAGCGCCTCGGCATCCGGGCCGATCAGCAGCGCCTCGGGATGCCGTTCGGCGATCAGTCGCGCCAGCGCCGGGGCCGCGCAAAGGGTGACCGCATCGGCCAGCGGCACCGCCTCCTGCAAGGTGGCGACCCGGTGCAGGTGCGGGTCGACGGTGATCAGTGCGTCGAACTGGCCGGCCAGCAGCTGGCCGATCACCCGCTGGCTGACCACCTCGCCCGGGTTGAAGGCGATGTCCTGGCGCATGTAGGCCAGATAGGGCGTGACCAGGATCAGTCGCTTGGCGCCCAGGCGTCGCGCTTCGCCGGCCACCAGCAGCAGCTCGACCAGCTTTTCGTTGGGGTGGTCGAGGCCGCGGTAGAGCACCAATTGCTCGGCGATCGCTTCGCCTTCGGCCAGCGGCAGGCGCAGGCGCAGCTCGTCATCGGGAAAACGGTGGCGCTCGACTGAGGCGGCGGGCAGGCCGGAGGCTTCGGCCAGGCGCAGGGCGGCGGCGCGCTCGTCATCGAAATACAGCAGCTGGCTTTGCATCAGAACTCCACGAATACGGTTGGGACCTGCTCGGGGCTGCCGAGGCTGACGCCGCTGGCGCGTTCGGTGGCCTGGCGGGCGAAGGCGAGGTCGGCGGGAAAGTCCGCGTAAACGCGATACAGACAGTCGCCGGCCCGCACCGGTTCGCCGAGCTTGCGCAGGATGTCCACGCCGGCGCCCTGCACCTTGGGTGCGCCGGCCAGCCGGGCGATGCGTGCCAGCTGCAGGTTGTCGATGCCGGTGACCACCGCGTCGCAGTCGGCCAGTACATCGAAGCTGAGCCGTGCCAGCGGCGGATGGTTGTGATCGAACGGCTTGCCGCCCTGGGCGGCGATGATCGAGCGCATCTTCTTCAGCGCCCGCCCGGAGTCGAGGATGTCACGGGCGATGGCATAACCGTCGCCGCCGCGCACATCGGGATCGAACTCGAGCATGCGCCCGGCCAGGCGCAGGGCCTTCTGACGCAGGTCGATCGGCGCCGCCGGGTCGTTCTGCAGCACCTGCATCACGTCGCGCGCCTCAAGTACCGGGCCGATGCCATTGCCGATCGGCTGGCGACCGTCGGTGATGACAACGTCCAGGGTCAGGCCCAGGCGCGTGGCCACGAACTCGAACAGCTTTCGCAGGCGCTGCGCCTCGGCCATCGAGCGCACCTTGGCGGTCGGGCCGATGGGAATGTCCAGCAGCAGATGGGTGGAGCCGGCGGCGATCTTCTTCGACAGGATGGAGGCGACCATCTGCCCCGGCGAGTCGATCGACAGCGGCCGCTCGACGGCGATCAGCACGTCATCGGCCGGGGAGAGGTCGCTGCTGCCGCCCCAGGCCAGGCAGCCGCGTTCCTCGCGGACCATTTCGCAGAGGCGCTCGAACGGCAGTTCGACGTTGGCCAGCACCTCCATGGTGTCGGCGGTGCCGGCCGGCGAGGTGATGGCCCGCGAGCTGGTCTTCGGGCAGAGCATGCCGTGGGCGGCGACGATCGGCACCACCAGCATCGAGGTGCGGTTGCCGGGGATGCCGCCGATGCAGTGCTTGTCCACCACCGGGTGCTCGCGCCAGTCGAGCCGGCGGCCGACGCGGATCATCGCGTCGGTGAGAAAGAAGACCTCCTCGCGATCCAGCTCGCCCTGGTTGCAGGCGACCACGAAGGCGGTCAGCTCGATCTTCGAGTAACGGTGTTCGGCGATGTCGCGCATGATCGCCAGGAAGTCATCCCGGTTCAGGCGCTCGCCGGCGATCTTGCGATGCAGCGCCGGGATCGATGCGGCCGGCTCGGCCTGGGCGATCGCCGCGGGTACACCGGCTTCGGCGCCGAGCTGGGCGAAGGCATCTTCGGACAGGCCCAGCTCGTCGCAGCCGACGATGCTCGGGTCGTCCACCAGGTTGAGGCTGGCGAGAATGCGCCGGCCGTTGACGCGTATCTCCACCTTGGCCAGCGCCTGGAAGCCTTCGGCGCGGCAGGCGGCGCAGTCGCGGTGCAGATAGGCGACATTCTCGCGGTAGGTGTCGATGGCGACCCGGCGCAGCGCCAGGTGCACCGGGGCTTTGCCGTTGAGCGGCGTGTCGCTGGAAATGCTGGTCATGCGGGCGGTTTCGCTGGGGAGGTGATGGCTATCTAGCCTCAGCCCGCGGCCGCTTGCCAAGCAGGCGCGCCGGTTATGCCCGGTCGCGTTGCCGCAGGTCAGTAAACCCGATCATTGCGCCACCCAGCCGCCATCCATGTTCCATGCCGCGCCGCGCACCTGGTCGCCGGCCTCGCTGCAGAGAAACAGCGCCAGGGCGCCCAGCTGCGCCGGGGTGACGAAATCCAGCGAGGGTTGCTTCTCGGCCAGCAGATCGTGGCGGGCGCGTTGTTCATCGCCGTCCTGACGGGCGCGCTCGTCGATCTGCTGTTGCACCAGTGGGGTCAGCACCCAGCCGGGGCAGATGGCGTTGCAGGTGATCGGCGTGGTGGCGGTTTCCAGCGCCACCACCTTGGTCAGCCCGACCAGGCCGTGCTTGGCGGCGACGTAGGCGGACTTCTGCGCCGAACCGACCAGCCCGTGGGCCGAGGCGACGTTGATGATCCGTCCCCAGTTGCGCTCGCGCATGCCGGGCAGGGCCAGGCGTGTGGTGTGGAACGCCGAGGACAGGTTGATGGCGATGATGGCGTCCCAGCGCTCCACCGGGAACTGCTCCACCGGCGCGACATGCTGAATGCCGGCGTTGTTGACCAGAATGTCGATGCCGCCGAAGTCGCGCTCGGCATAGGCGAACAGCTCGGCGATCTGTGCCGGGTCCGACACGTCCGCGCCGTGGTGGCCGACCTTGTGGCCGTGCCGGCCGACTTCGGCCAGCGCTGTCGAGGCATCGCCGAAACCGTTGAGGATCAGGTCGGCGCCGGCTTCGGCCAGCTTCAGCGCGATGCCGAGGCCGATCCCGCTGGTGGAGCCGGTGACCAGGGCGGTCTTGCCTGTGAGGTTCATGCGATTCTCCCGTGTGGCGGCCGTCGTGCGCGGCGCCCTTTGCTTGTTGTTGTCGGAAGGCACAGCTGATCGCGCGGCGCTCGTCGTGCCGCCGGCCGGAAGCGCCCGGCCCGCAACAGCGGCGCACAACGCCCGGCGAGCCGGGCGCGCCCCATCAGACGATGCCGGTAGCGTAGTACACGCCGATCACGAAGAAGGCCGCGGCGGTGGCGATCAGGGTGATGGCGAAGATGTCCTTGTAGGATTCGCGGTGGGTCAGTCCGGTGACTGCCAGCAACGTGATCACCGCGCCGTTGTGCGGCAGGGTGTCGAGCCCGCCGGAGGCCATCGAGGCAACCCGGTGCAGCACTTCCAGCGGTATCTGTGCGGCGTTGGCCGCGGCGACGAAATTGTCGGCCATCGCGGCCAGGGCAATGCTCATGCCGCCGGAGGCCGAGCCGGTGATGCCGGCCAGCAGGTTAACGGTGATGGCTTCGTTGATCAGCGGATTGGGAATCGCCGACAGCGCATCGGCCACCACGATGAAGCCCGGCAGCGAGGCGATCACCGCGCCGAAGCCGAATTCCGACGCGGTGTTCATCGCCGCCAGCAGCGAACCACCGACCGCCGTGCGGCTGCCCTCGGCGAGCTTGCCGCGCAGGGTGCCGAAGCTGGTCGCCAGTACCAGGGCGATGCCCAGCAGCAGCGCGGCCTCCACCGCCCAGATCGCGGTGAGCTTGCCGACCTCGGTGACCAGCGGTGCGCTCATGCCGGGCAGCTGCAGCGTGTGGCTGGTGCCGTAGAACTCGGGAATCCAGCGGGTGAACAGGAGATTGGCGACCAGCACCAGCAGCAGCGGCGACAGCGCCAGCCAGGGGTTGGGCAGGGCGATGTCGGCGGGCGTCTCCGGCTCGTTGCGCAGGTTGGTGCCATAGCCTTCGCCGGCGGCAATGGCCTTGCCGAGCTGCCACTTGAGATAGAGCATGCCCAGGCCGAACACGAAGACCGTGCCGATCAGGCCGAGCCAGGGTGCGGCCCAGGTGTTGGTATTGAAGAAGGTGGTGGGGATGATGTTCTGGATCTGCGGCGTGCCGGGAATGGCCGTCATGGTGAAGGTGAACGCGCCGAGGGCGATGGTCGCCGGGATCAGGCGCTTGGGCATGTTGCTCTGGCGGAACATCTCGGCAGCGAACGGGTACACCGCGAACACCACGACGAACAGCGACACGCCGCCATAGGTCAGCAGCGCGCAGACCAGCACGATCACCAGCATTGCCTGGCTGGTGCCGAGCAGGCGGATCGCCGCGGCGACGATGGAGCGCGAAAAACCCGACATCTCGATCAGCTTGCCGAACACCGCACCGAGCAGGAACACCGGGAAGTACAGCTTGATGAAGCCGACCATCTTCTCCATGAAGATACCGGTGAAGGCCGGCGCCACGGCGGACGGGTCGGTGAGCAGCACCGCCCCCATGGCGGCGATGGGGGCGAACAGAATGACACTGTAGCCGCGGTAGGCGGCGAGCATCAGCAGGGCCAATGCAGCAAGGGCGATGACGACGCTCATCGGGGACGATCTCCTGGCCCCGTGCGGCACGACCGAACGCTGCCGAGGGCATTCGGGGACTCGCTGCTGCACGGCAGGCGCACTGTTTTTCTTGTTTCGGCTGCGGACAGGCCGCACGGTGATTTAGCGAGTTCCGTGCCAGATACGCAACTCGCTGATTTGCATGGTGTTTATCTTGAGTGTCCAGATCGCTGGACGGGGCTTATGTCTTGCCTGCAGGACAGCACGGTCCAGCATTCCGGACAGCGTTGCCGTCCGGAATGCTCCGGCCTCAGGTCAGGAAATAGAGCCCGCCGGCGATCACCACACCGGAGAACACCAGGCAGAGCAGGCAATAGCCCATGATGTCTCGGGCACCGAGCCCGGCGATGCCCAGCAGCGGCAGGGCCCAGAACGGCTGGATCATGTTGGTCCAGGCATCGCCCCAGGCGATCGCCATGGCCGTGACTTCCGGCGCCACGCCCAGCGCCGCGCCGGCCGGCAGCATGATCGGCCCCTGCACCGCCCACTGGCCGCCGCCGGAGGGCACGAAGACGTTGACCAGCCCGGCGCTGAGAAAGGCCAGCACCGGGAAGCTCTCGGCCGACGACCAGGCGATGAAGGTGTCGGTGACCTGCCGGCCGAGGGACAGGCCAGCGGCGTTGGCGCCGACCATCATCCCCATGATCCCGGCGTAGAAAGGGAACTGCACGACGATGCCGGCGATGCCGCGGATGCTTTCCTCGATGGCGCGCATGTAGCGCTCCGGCGTGCCGTGCATCAGCAGGCCGGCGAAGAGGAAGATCGAGATCACGATGTTCAGGCTCAGCGCCAGACCGTTCTCGCTGAAGTGCCGGTAGAAGAACAGCACCGCCAGCGCGACCATGATCAGGCCGAGAATGCGGCTGTCGTCCAGGCGCTGGGTGGCAGTTTCCCGCGGGATATCGCTCGGCTGGGGCTCTTCCAGCAGCGCCGGATCGACCACTTTCGGCGTCTTCGGCTGCATGGCCCAGTTCAGCAGCGGCAGGCCCACCACCAGCACGGCGATGATGATCAGGTTGTAGGAAGCGAACAGCGTCTGGCCGACGCCGATGGCTTCGGTCAGCGCGCCGCCGGTCATCTTCTCCAGATCGGCCCCGCCGCTGGCCAGCGACAGCGGAATCGAGCCGGAAAAGCCGCCGTGCCAGATCAGGAAGCCGGAGTAGGCCGAGGCCACCAGCAGCGGGTAGTCGACGCCGCGCACCTGGCGCGCCAGCGCGCGGGCGAACACGGCGCCGATCACCAGGCCGAAGCCCCAGTTGATCCAGGAACCCGCCAGCGCCACCAGAGTCACCAGCACGATGGCCTGGCCCGGGGACTGCGGGATGCGGGCCATGCGGTCGAGCAGGCGATTGATTGCCGGGGCCCGTGCCAGGGCATGGCCGGTGACCAGGATCAGCGACATCTGCATGGTGAAGGCCAGCAGGTTCCAGAAGCCATTGCCCCAGTGCTGCGCCATGGCCGGCAGGCCCTGACCGGTGCTGAGCATGGCGGCGATCAGCACGATCAGCGTGAGCAGGATGGCGAAGACGAAGGGCGAGGGAAGGAAGCGTTGCACCAGGTAGACGCTGGCGGCGGTTATTCTGTTGAGCACGATGGGGTTCTCCCTTGTTGTCGTTATGTCGCCGCGCAGGTGCGGCGCTTCGCTTATGAGTGCGGCGGCGGCCGGCTGTTCCCGCTGCGCTGCGCCTGAGGAGGTTGGTCGATGCGTGTTGCGCTTTCACTGTCGCTGCTGCTGTTTGTGGCTTCCGCTCAGGCACAAGAGCCGCTGCGGCTGCGCATCCAGGGGCATGAGCTGCACGCCGAATACGCGCAGACCGTCGCCCAGCGCGAGCGCGGGCTGATGGGGCGCCGCGAGCTGGCCGTCGACAGCGGCATGCTGTTCCGCTTTGATGAAGTGCGCCGCCACTGCCTGTGGATGAAGGACACGCCGCTGCCCTTGTCGGCGGCGTTCTTCGATGAGGCTGGGCTTCTGGTCGATGTGATCGACCTGGAGCCGTTCAATACGGAGATACGCTGTTCGAAGCGGCCCGCGCGTTATGCCCTGGAGATGAACCAGGGCTGGTTCGACGAGCGTGGAGTCGAACTGGGCGCGCGGCTGGCAGGGATTCCGGTGGAGTAGGCCAACCCTGCCCAGCGACCCGCGTCCCGCCTCAATCCAGCGGTAACTCCGTGGTCCGCTTCACTTCGCTCATGGCGATATGCGAGTGCGCCTCCTGCACGTGGGGGCGCTGCAGGAGCTGGTCACGCAGGAAGCGTTCATAACTGTCGATATCCCGTGCCACCACCTTGAGCAGGTAATCCGACTCACCGGCCATGGTGTGGCACTCCAGCACCTCGGGATAACCCACCACCGCCCGCTCGAACTCGTCGAGGTTGCTGCGCCCGTGGGCCGAGAGCTTGATGTTGACGAACACCGTCATGTTCAGCCCGAGTTTCTTCGGGTTGAGCAGGGCGACCTTGCGCTCGATCAGCCCTTCCTCCTGCATGCGATGGATGCGTCGCCAGCAGGGCGATTGCGACAGCTCGACCTTCTCGGCGATTTCCGCAGCGGACAGATCGGCGTTGTGCTGCAGCAGCAGGAGGATCTTGCGATCGATGCTGCTCAGAGGTGTGGACTGCATGGTCGTTCCTGTTTTGTTGTTGTTTGCGAATGGGTCATGCACAGAACCGCTGTTCTACCGCAAAAGTAGAAAGAAAATCTCTCCGCGTCATGGCCAGACTGTTAATCGACACGCGACGGTGGGGTGATCCCCTGCCGATTGCCGGCGTGGAGAGACAACCGTGCGGTTTCTCCATGACTGCGTCAGGCGGGTAGCGAACAACGCCACCCTGACTCCGATAACAACAAATTAGGAGCGCCCCATGTCTCTGGCCGAGATCCGTCTGGACGACAAGTACCGGCTTGCTACCGGTCATCTGTACCTCACCGGCACCCAGGCGCTGACCCGCTTGCCGATGCTGCAGCATCAGCGTGATCAGGCCCGTGGTTTGAACACCGGTGGCTTCATCTCCGGCTATCGCGGCTCGCCACTGGGCGGGCTGGACAAGAGCCTCTGGGAAGCCCGCGACTACCTCAAGCAACACGCCATCCACTTCCAGCCGGGCGTCAACGAAGAGCTGGCCGCCACCGCGGTGTGGGGCAGCCAGCAGACCAACCTGTTCCCCGGCGCCAGGTACGACGGCGTGTTCGCCATGTGGTACGGCAAGGGGCCGGGCGTCGACCGTGCCGGCGACGTGTTCAAGCATGCGAATGCGGCGGGTGTGTCGCCCAAGGGCGGTGTGCTGCTGCTGGCGGGTGACGACCACGGCTGCAAATCCTCGACGCTGCCGCACCAGAGCGAGCATGCCTTCATCGCCGCCTCGATTCCGGTGCTGAATCCGGCGAACGTTCAGGAAATCCTCGACTACGGCATCATCGGCTGGGAGCTGTCGCGCTACTCCGGCTGCTGGGTGGCGCTGAAGACCATTGCCGAGAACGTCGACTCCTCCGCCGTGGTGGAAGTCGATCCGCTGCGCGTGCAGACGCGTATCCCGGAAGATTTCGAGCTGCCCGAAGACGGCGTGCACATCCGCTGGCCGGACCCGCCCCTGGCTCAGGAAAAGCGCCTCAACCTGTACAAGATCTACGCCGCACGCGCCTTCGCCCGGGCCAACAACCTGAACCGGGTGATGCTCGATTCGCCGAATCCGCGGCTTGGCATCATCACCACCGGCAAGTCCTATCTCGACGTGCGT
This sequence comes from Stutzerimonas sp. LR2, assembly GCF_055755175.1. Taxonomy (NCBI): domain Bacteria; kingdom Pseudomonadati; phylum Pseudomonadota; class Gammaproteobacteria; order Pseudomonadales; family Pseudomonadaceae; genus Stutzerimonas; species Stutzerimonas sp. LR2. Next base: position 296,961 of record NZ_JBVTRR010000005.1, on the reverse strand, counting down.
CAGGCGCTGGACGACCTGGGCCTGGACGAAGCGCTGTGCGCCTCGGTCGGCCTGCGCGTGCTCAAGGTCGGCATGAGCTGGCCGCTGGAACCGGTCTCGGTGCACGAGTTCGCCCAGGGGCTGGACGAGATTCTGGTGGTCGAGGAGAAGCGCAGCATCATCGAGGACCAGCTCACCGGACAGCTCTACAACTGGCCCGTCAGCAAGCGTCCGCGGGTGGTCGGCGAGTTCGACGAGCAGGGCAACTCGCTGCTGCCGAACCTCTCCGAGCTGACCCCGGCGATGATCGCCCGGGTGATCGCCAAGCGCCTCGCGCCGATCTACACCAGCGACAGCATCCAGGCACGCCTGGCCTTCCTGGCCGCCAAGGAGAAGGCCCTGGCCGCGCGCAGCTACAGCACCGTGCGCACGCCGCACTACTGCTCCGGCTGCCCGCACAACACCTCCACCAAGGTGCCCGAGGGCAGCCGCGCCTCGGCCGGTATCGGCTGTCACTACATGGTGCAGTGGATGGACCGGCGCACCGAGACCTTTACCCAGATGGGCGGCGAGGGCGTCAACTGGATCGGCCAGGCGCCGTTCACCGACACCCCGCACATGTTCCAGAACCTCGGCGACGGCACCTACTTCCACTCCGGCAGCCTCGCGGTGCGTGCGGCAGTGGCAGCCGGCGTCAACATCACCTTCAAGATTCTCTACAACGATGCCGTGGCCATGACCGGCGGCCAGCCCATCGACGGCGAGCTGCGCGTCGACCAGCTCAGCCGGCAGATCTTCCACGAGGGCGTCAAGCGCATTGCCCTGGTCAGCGACGAGCCGGACAAGTACCCGACCCGCGATACCTTCGCGCCGATCACCAGCTTCCACCATCGCCGCGAACTGGATGCGGTGCAGCGTGAGCTGCGTGAATTCAAGGGCGTTTCGGTGATCATCTACGACCAGACCTGTGCCACCGAGAAGCGTCGTCGGCGCAAGCGCGGCAAGCTGGAAGACCCGGCCAAGCGCGTGTTCATCAATCCCGCCGTGTGCGAGGGTTGCGGCGACTGCGGCGAGAAGTCCAACTGCCTGTCGGTGCTGCCGAAGGAAACCGAGCTGGGCCGCAAGCGCGAGATCGACCAGAACGCCTGCAACAAGGACTACTCCTGCGTCGAGGGCTTCTGCCCGAGTTTCGTCACCGTGCATGGCGGCGGGCTGCGCAAGCCCGAAGCCGTGGCTGGCGGTATCGAGGCGGCCGCCTTGCCCGAGCCGCAGCATCCGTCGCTGGAGCGGCCATGGAATGTGCTGATCCCCGGCGTCGGCGGCAGCGGCGTGACCACCCTCGGCGCGCTGCTCGGCATGGCCGCGCACCTGGAAGGCAAGGGCTGCACCGTGCTCGACCAGGCCGGTCTGGCGCAGAAATTCGGCCCGGTGACCACTCACGTGCGCATCGCCGCTAAGCAGAGCGACATCTACGCGGTGCGTATCGCCGCCGGTGAAGCCGACCTGCTGCTGGGCTGCGACCTGATCGTCGCGGCGGGCGATGAATCGCTGACCCGCCTCAACGAGCAGATCAGCAATGCCGTGGTGAACAGCCACGAGTCCGCCACCGCCGAGTTCACTCGCAACCCGGACGCCCAGGTGCCCGGCGCGGCCATGCGCCAGGCGATCAGCGACGCGGTCGGCGCCGACAAGACCCACTTCGTCGATGCCACCCGCCTGGCCACGCGGCTCTTGGGCGACAGCATCGCCACCAACCTGTTCCTGCTCGGCTTTGCCTATCAGCAGGGGCTGCTGCCGATCAGCGCCGAGGCTATCGAGAAGGCCATCGAACTCAATGGCGTTGCCGCCAAGCTGAATCTGCAGGCCTTCCGCTGGGGCCGTCGTGCGGTGCTAGAACGCGAAGCCGTGGAGGGGCTGGCGCGCCCAGTCGAGGCCGCCGAACCACTCTGTAAAACCCTGGAAGAGATCGTCGAGTGGCGCGTGGACTTCCTTACCCGCTACCAGAACGCCGGGCTGGCGCGCCGCTATCGCCAGCTGGTCGAGCGCGTGCGCGATGCCGATACGGCGGACGATCTGGCGCTGTCCAAGGCCGTTGCCCGCTACTACTTCAAGCTCCTGGCCTACAAGGACGAGTACGAGGTGGCGCGGCTCTACAGCGAGCCGGAATTCCGCCAGCAGCTCGAGGCGCAGTTCGAGGGCGACTACAAGCTGCAGTTCCACCTCGCCCCGGCCTGGCTGGCCAAGCGTGACGCGGTTACCGGCGAGCCGCGCAAGCGCGAACTGGGGCCGTGGATGCTCAATGCGTTCGGCGTGCTGGCCAAGTTCCGCTTCCTGCGTGGCACGCCTCTGGACCCGTTCGGCTATGGCCACGACCGCCGCGTCGAACGCCAGTTGATCAGCGAGTACGAGAAGACCGTGGACGAGCTGCTGGTCCAGCTCAAGCCGACCAACTACCGCACCGCCGTGGCCATCGCCGCGCTGCCGGAGCAGATCCGCGGCTACGGCCCGGTGAAGGAGCGTTCCATCGCCAAAGCCCGCCAGCAGGAAAAGTTGCTCCGCGAGCAGCTGGCCAAAGGCGACGAGGTGCAGAGCGTACGGCTGTTCCAGCCGGCGGCGTAGCTCGCAGTGCGCTAGCGGGGTGAAATCGGTCGCCCCGCGTGAGCACACCGCCGCAGGCGATACCCGCTAACGAGGCCCTGTCCGTGACAGGCCACCAGACAAACAAGAACGAGGTAACCCAATGTCCGTCTTCGCTCATCCTGACTTCGACCGCCACGAGCAGGTGGTCTTCTGCCATGACCAGGCGTCGGGTCTGAAAGCCATCATCGCCATCCACGACACGCGCCTCGGGCCGGCGCTGGGTGGCTGCCGGATGTTCCCCTATGCCAGTGACGACGAGGCCCTGCGCGATGTGCTGCGGCTGTCGCGCGGGATGACGCTGAAATCCTCGCTGGCCGGGCTCAAGCTCGGCGGCGGCAAGGCGGTGATCATCGGCGACCCGCATACCGGCAAGAGCCAGGCGCTGCTGCACGCCATGGGCGACTTCGTCGACAGCCTCGGCGGGCGCTACATCACCGCCGCCGACTCCGGCACCGGCGATGCCGAAATGCAGGCCTTTGCCCAGCGCACCCGCCATGTGGTCGGCGCCACGCCGCGCACCCTACTCGACGGCAGCGTCGCCAGCGGCGACCCTTCGCCGTCTACCGCCTACGGCGTCTTCGTCGGCCTCAAGGAAGCGGTGCGCCAGCGCCTCGGTCGCGACGAGCTGACCGGGCTGAAGGTGGCGATCCAGGGCGTCGGCCATGTCGGCCTGGGGCTGGCGCGGCACCTGAAAGCGGCCGGCGCCGAACTGTGGGTGGCGGACATCTTCGATGCCAACGTCAAGCAGGCAATGGACGAGCTGGGAGCCAACGTGGTGCGCCCGCAGGACGTCTACGGTCTCGACGTAGACGTCTTCGCGCCCTGCGCCATGGGCGGCATCCTCAACGAGCAGACCCTGGAAGTGCTGCGTGCCCCGGTGATCGCTGGGGCTGCCAACAACCAGCTGGCCAGCGCCGAGATCGGCGTCGAACTGCAGCGGCGCAACCAGCTCTACGCGCCGGACTACGCAATCAACGCCGGCGGCATCATCGACGTCTACTACCAGCGCAACGGCGGCAGCGCCGCACAGATCGATGCCCATGTGAACGCCATCGCCGGCACGCTGCGCGAGATTTTCGAGCGGGCCGCCGCCAGTGGCGAGTGCACCTCGGTGATCGCTGACCGCCTGGCGCTCGAGCGCTTGCAGGCCGGCGGCGCGCCGCAGGTCGCGACGCTGCAGCGGCAGGCTTCATGACGGCACATGGCCGGTCGCCCGAGCGCGCCGGCCTTCGCTGAGCGGGGCGGCGGGCTCTGATCGCCAGCGCCGTGCCCGCTCCGTTCGTTCGCACCATCCCTGACAAAAACAACAAGCAGGAATCCGCAATGACCGATAAAACCAGCCTCGCGGCCGGCACCTTCGCCGGCGCGCGCGCACGCATCCAGGACAACGCCAGCCGAGGCCTGTGGTCCTCCCGCTGGGTGTTCTTCCTCGCCGCCACCGGCTCCGCGGTGGGCCTGGGCAATATCTGGAAATTCCCCTACGTGACCGGGCAGAACGGCGGCGGCGCCTTCGTGCTGGTCTATCTCGCCTGCATCCTGTTGATCGGCATTCCGCTGCTGATGGCCGAGGTGATGATCGGCCGCCGTGGTCGGGCGAACCCTGATGGCGCCGTGGCGCGGTTGGCGCGCGAGGCCGGGGCCAGTTCGCGCTGGCGGGTGGTGGGCTGGCTCGGAGGGCTGACCGGCTTTCTCATCCTGAGTTTCTATCTGGTGGTGGCCGGCTGGGCGCTGGCCTATGTGCCTGCGACGTTCAGCGGCGGCTTCACCGGGGTCAGCGGGGAGGCCAGTGGTGCGCTGTTCGGCGCGCTGCTGGCGGACCCGCTGCGCCTGGTGGTGTGTGCCACGCTGGTGCTGGCGGCGACCATGCTGATCGTCGGCTTCGGCGTACGCGGCGGGCTGGAGCGATCGCTGCGCTTTCTGATGCCCGGGCTGTTCGTGCTGATGCTGGTGCTGGTGGTCTACGCCGCCATCGAAGGCGAGTTCGCCCAGGCGCTGCAGTTCCTCTTCGTGCCGGACTTTTCCGCGCTGACCGCGCAGAGCGTGCTGGTCGCCCTCGGCCATGCCTTCTTCACCCTGAGTCTGGGCTGCGGCGCGATGATGGTCTACGGCTCCTATCTGCCGGAAGGTACCTCGATCGCCAAGACGTCGATTCTGGTGGCGCTGGCCGATACCGCGGTGGCGCTGCTGGCCGGCCTGGCGATCTTCCCGCTGGTGTTCGGCAACGCGCTGGAACCGGGGGCCGGGCCGGGGCTGATCTTCGTCACCCTGCCGATCGCCTTCGGCCAGATGCCGCTGGGGCAGGTCGTGGGCGGGCTGTTCTTCGTGATGCTGGTGATCGCCGCGCTGACCTCGGCCATTTCGCTCTCCGAGCCGAGCATCGCCTGGCTCACCGAGCGCTTCCGCATCAGCCGGACCAAGGCCGTGCTGGGCAGCGGCCTGGTGCTCTGGCTGCTGAGCCTGGGCAGCGTGTTCTCGTTCAACCACTGGGCGGACTACCAGCTGTTCGGCAAGACCTTCTTCGACAGCCTGGACTACCTGACCACCAATTGGCTGATGCCGCTGGGCGGGCTGGGCACGGTGCTGTTCACCGGCTGGGTGCTGCAGCGCCACGTGGTCAGCGAGGCCATCGGCATTCGCAACGCCGGGCTGTTCCAGGCCTGGTGGAAGCTGCTGCGCTACGGCACGCCGGTGGCCATCGTGCTGGTATTCCTCAACCTGCTCGGGCTGATCTAGCGCGACCTTGGTCGTCCGTGCAGAACGCGCCGGTGGGCTGAAGCCCATCCAAGCATGCTGCGGGCTTCTCAGGAAGCCCTTTTGGTGGGCTCAGGTCCATCCCATCGAAGCCTACACAGGCACAGATGGGTGGGCTTCAGCCCACCTTTTTTATGCGCGACGCCATTGCGCCAGATGACATGTGCGGCAGCTTGTCGCACCAGACTGTCAGCTTTTCGTTACGCCTGGCAAGCCGCCGAGCCAGGCTTTTCAGCGAAAAACGCGCTGTAAGGAAAACCTGACAGCGGGGATGGCGCCAGCCGCTTTCCGTGCCCGTAAACAGCATTGTTCGCCGCCTTGGCCTGGGGTGTGATGGGGCCAGCCAAGCCGTGCAACGGCAGTCCTCACAACAATAATCAGGAGGCGATATGAACGCCGTGAACAAGATCGAACAGCACAACCCCATCGGCACCGACGGCTTCGAGTTCGTCGAATTCACCGCGCCGAATGCAGAGGGCATCGAGCAGCTGCGCACGCTGTTCACCCAGATGGGCTTTACCGAAACCGCCAAGCACCGCTCCAAGGAGGTCTGGCTGTTCCAGCAGCACGACATCAATATCGTGCTCAACGGCAGCCCCACCGGGCATGTGCGCGAGTTCGGCGAGAAGCACGGCCCGAGCGCCTGCGCCATGGCCTTCCGGGTGAAGAATGCCGCGCAGGCCGCTGCCTACGTCGAATCGCAGGGCGCCAAGCTGGTCGGCAGCCACGCCAACTTCGGCGAGCTGAACATCCCCTGCGTCGAAGGCATCGGCGGCTCGCTGCTGTATCTCGTCGACCGGTACGGCGACAAGAGCATCTACGACGTCGACTTCGAGTACATCGAAGGGCGCACGCCGAACGACAATGCCGTCGGCCTGATGTGTATCGATCACCTGACCCACAACGTGCGTCGCGGGCAGATGGACGTCTGGTCCGGTTTCTACGAGCGCATCGCCAACTTTCGCGAGATTCGCTACTTCGACATCGAGGGCAAGCTGACCGGCCTGTTCTCCCGTGCCATGACCGCGCCCTGCGGCAAGATCCGCATCCCGATCAACGAGTCGGCCGACGACAAGTCGCAGATCGAGGAATTCATCCGCGAGTACCACGGCGAGGGCATCCAGCACATCGCGCTGTCCACCGACGACATCTACGAGACCGTGCGCCGCCTGCGCGCCAACGGCGTGGACTTCATGACCACCCCGGACACCTACTACGAGAAGGTCGATACCCGCGTTGCCGGCCACGGCGAGCCGCTCGACCAGCTGCGCGAGCTGAACCTGCTGATCGACGGCGCGCCGGGGGATGACGGCATCCTGCTACAGATTTTCACCAACACGGTGATCGGCCCGATCTTCTTCGAGATCATCCAGCGCAAGGGCAACCAGGGCTTCGGCGAAGGCAACTTCAAGGCGCTGTTCGAATCCATCGAGGAAGACCAGGTGCGTCGTGGCGTGATCAAGGCGGGCGAGTAGTCCGGCGTCGAGGTGGGGTTGCGTAGGGTGGATGTCGCAAAGCACATCCACGCGTTCGGCGGGGGCAACGGGCCCGCATGGGGCTGACCCGGTTCAGACGCGTGGAAGATGCTTCGCAGTCTTCCACCCTACGCATCGGCAACCACCGCAGCGCCATTCAGATCACGCGGTATCACGAAGGAGAGGCACATGAGCCGCAAATGGATCAGTTTCCCCATCCGCGAGGGTAAGAGTTCGCGTCAGGCGCACTGCGATTTTCCGCAGGGCACCTACGAGCGCGAAATGGGCCGCGAAGGCTTCTTCGGCCCGGCTTCGCACCTGCATCACAAGCATCCGCCGACCGGCTGGATCGATTGGGAAGGCCCGCTGCGCCCGCACGCCTTCAACTTCAATCACATCCCCAGCGAAGGCGACTGCCCGCTGCAGGCGCCGCTGGCGCTGCACAATGCCGACGTCAAGCTGCGCCTGTGGAAGACCAACGGCGCCATGCGCCACCTGGTGCGCAACGGTGACGGTGACGAACTGCTGTTCATCCACGAGGGCGCCGGGCATTTCTACTGCGACTTCGGCCACCTGGAGTTTCGCGACGGCGACTACCTGATGATCCCGCGCGGCACCGCCTGGCGCATCGAGGCGACGCAGCCGGTGTTCATGCTGCTGATCGAGAACACCGACGGCGCCTACCAGCTGCCGGAAAAAGGCCTGGTCGGCCCGCATGCCATCTTCGACGCCGCCGTGCTCGACCATCCGCGGCTGGACGACGCCTTCCGCGCGCAGCAGGACGAGAACCCCTGGCAGATCCGCATCAAGCGGCGCGACCAGATCACCACCGTGACCTACCCGTACAACCCGCTGGACGTGGTCGGCTGGCACGGCGACAACACCGTGGTACGGCTCAACTGGCGTGACATCCGCCCGCTGATGAGCCATCGCTACCACCTGCCGCCGTCGGCGCACACCACCTTCGTCGCCAACGGTTTCGTGGTCTGCACCTTCACGCCGCGGCCGGTGGAATCCGATCCGGGGGCGCTGAAGGTGCCGTTCTTCCACAACAACGACGACTACGACGAAGTGCTGTTCTACCACCGCGGCAACTTCTTCAGCCGCGACAACATCGAGCAGGGCATGGTGACCTTCCACCCCTGCGGCTTCCCCCACGGGCCGCACCCGAAGGCGCTGAAGAAGGCCAGCACCGACCCGGCGACCTTTGCCGACGAGGTGGCGGTGATGATCGACACCCGACGCGCGCTGGAAGTCGGCGAGGCTGCCGCAGCCGTCGATGTCCCCGAATACGTCAACTCCTGGCGTGCGCCGGGCAAGGAATCCTGATGAAACTCGCAACCCTCAACCAGGGCCGCGACGGCGTGCTCGTCGTCGTTTCCCGTGATCTCGCCCAGGCGGTGAAAGTGCCACAGATCGCCGCCACGCTGCAGGCCGCGCTGGATGACTGGAACTACTGCAAGCCGAAGCTTGAAGCGGTCTACCAGCGCCTCAACGACGGGCTGGAGGAGGGCGCATTCGCCTTCGACCAGACCGCCTGCCACAGCCCGCTGCCGCGCGCCTATCACTGGGCGGACGGCAGCGCCTACGTCAATCACGTCGAGCTGGTGCGCAAGGCGCGTGGCGCCGAGATGCCGGAGTCCTTCTGGCACGATCCGCTGATGTATCAGGGCGGTGCCGATGCCTTTATCCCGCCGCACAGCCCGATCCGCCTGGCCGACGAGGCCTGGGGCATCGATCTGGAAGGCGAGCTGGCGGTGATCACCGACGACGTGCCCATGGGTGCGACGCCGGCCGAGGCGGCCGCGCACATCCAGCTGCTGATGCTGGTCAACGACGTGTCGCTGCGCAACCTGATCCCCGGCGAGCTGGCCAAGGGCTTCGGCTTCTACCAGAGCAAGCCGTCGTCGAGCTTCTCGCCGGTGGCGGTGACGCCGGACGAGCTGGGCGAAACCTGGCGCGACGGCAAGGTGCATCGGCCTCTGGTCTCGCATATCAACGGTGAGCTGTTCGGCCAGCCGGATGCTGGCACCGACATGACCTTCAACTTCCCGACCCTGGTAGCCCACGCCGCGCGCACCCGTCCGCTGGGCGCCGGGACCATCATCGGCTCGGGCACGGTGTCGAACTACGATCGCAGTGCCGGCTCGTCCTGCCTGGCCGAGAAGCGCATGCTCGAGGTCATCGAGCACGGCGAGGCGAAGACGCCGTTCCTCAAGTTCGGCGACCGGGTGCGCATCGAGATGTTCGATGCCGCCGGGCAGAGCATCTTCGGCGCCATCGATCAGCAGGTCGAGCGCTATGAGCACTGAGCTGACGCTCTACGGCTACTGGCGCTCCAGTGCCGCCTACCGGGTGCGCATCGCGCTGAATCTGAAGGGCCTGGCCTATCGGCAGGTGCCGGTGCATCTGGTCAAGGATGGCGGCCAGCAGCGTGCGGCCGATTACCGCGCCCTCAACCCGCAGCAGCTGGTGCCGTTGCTGGTCGATGAAGCCAACGGTGGCGCGCGCATCAGCCAGTCGCTGGCGATCCTGGAGTACCTCGACGAGGTGTTTCCGGTGCCGGCCCTGTTGCCGGCCGATCCGGTCGAGCGCGCCCAGGTGCGCTCGCTGGCCATGCACATCGCCTGCGAGATCCATCCGCTGAACAACCTGCGCGTGCTGCAGTACCTGAGTGCCGAACTGGGCGTCGACGACGAGGCGAAGAACGCCTGGTACCGGCACTGGGTCGCGCAGGGACTGGCGGCGGTGGAGCAAGGGCTGGAAACCTTTGGTGACAAGCTTTCACTGACCAACCGGCCAGGTTACCTGGAGGCGTGCCTGGTTCCGCAGGTATACAATGCGCGCCGTTTTGCCTGTGACCTCGCGGCGTATCCACGCATTCTCGAGATCGTCGCACGCTGCGAGACGCTTCCGGCCTTCCTGCAGGCCGCGCCGGAGGTGCAGCCCGACGCTCAATGAAAGACTGAATCCGCCTTGCACGCCGCCGCGCCCTGCGCGACGGTCCCGATCCCGTCACAGATAACAACAAACAGGTGACGTATGACTCGTGAAAAACCGAAGAACCTCTGGCTCTCGCGCTGGGGCTTCATCCTCGCGGCAACCGGCTCGGCCGTGGGCCTGGGCAACATCTGGAAATTCCCCTACATCACCGGCGAATTCGGCGGTGGTGCCTTCGTATTGATGTACCTGCTGTGCATCCTCGCCATCGGCGTGCCGGTGATGATGTGCGAGATCGCCATTGGCCGCCGCGGCCGTGGCAGCCCGATCGACGCCATCGGCCGGGTGGTCCGCGAGAACAACGGCAATCTGTTGTGGAAGGCAGTGGGTGGCATGGCCATGACGGCCGGCTTCCTGATCCTCTGCTTCTACGTCGTGGTCGCCGGCTGGGCCTTCGCCTACACGGTGAAGATGCTCGACGGCTCGTTGGCCGCCACCAGCGTCGAGGCGCTTGGTGGGGTGTTCGAGGCGCACAATGCCAACCCGTGGGAACTCGGTGGCTGGAGCCTGCTGGTTGCGCTGCTGACCCTGTGGATCGTCGCCAAGGGCGTGCAGAAGGGTATCGAGAACGCCGTGCGCTGGATGATGCCGGGCCTGGCCGTGCTGCTGCTGATCCTCGTGGGCTACGCGGTGACCAGCGGCGGATTCGATCAGGGCTTCGCTTTCCTGTTCAGCTTCGATACCTCGAAGATCACCGGCGAGGCGCTGCTGGCCGCGCTCGGCCACGCGTTCTTCACCCTCAGCCTGGCGTCCGGCGCGATCCTCACCTACGGCTCGTATATTCCGGATGACCAGTCCATCGCCCGCACCACCTTTATGGTCGCCATCGCCGATACATGTGTGGCGCTGCTGGCGGGCCTGGCGATCTTCCCGATCATCTTCGCTAACGGCATGGACCCGACCGCCGGCCCTGGCCTGATTTTCATGAGCCTGCCGCTGGCCTTCCAGCAGATGCCGTTCGGTACCGCCTTCGGCGTGCTGTTCTTCGCCATGGTCTCGATCGCCGCGCTGACTTCGGCGATCTCCATGATCGAGGCCACCGTCGCCTACCTCAACGAGAAGCACGGCATCTCGCGGATGAAGGCGGCCATCGGTTCGGGCGCGGTGCTGCTGGTGATCAGCATGCTGGCGATGCTCTCGTTCAACCTGCTGTCGGGCTGGACGCCGATGGGCAAGAACTTCTTCGACTGGCTGGATTATCTGACCTCGCGCTGGATGATGCCGCTGGGCGGAATCTTCATCGTGCTGCTGGCCGGCTACGCGCTGCGCAGCGAAATCATGCGCGACGAGCTGAACCTGCCGCCGCTGGGCTACGCGCTGTGGCTGTTCATGGTGCGCTACGTCTGCCCGGTGCTGATCCTCATGGTCTTCCTCCATGCCCTTGGCTGGCTGGGCTTCGACCCGCTGCAGCGCTGGTACTGGATCGCCGGAGCGATCGGTGCGCTGGCGGTGCTGGGTGAAATGTTGCGCCCGCGGGTGATGCCGGCGCTGGCCGGGCGCTGAGGGCTTGGCGCGGCGCCTCCACCGGCGTCGCGCCGACCGCTCGTCGGCGGGGCCGGTCCTTCCGTTGATCTGCGTCATCCGCACGTAAAGTTCAGCTGGGCGTGGCCGACATTTTTGGGTGACAGCCAGGGATATGGCGCACGGAACAGGGACGCTCGATTGCCCGAACCGTCGCGGACCATGCTGCCATGCCCAAACACCTGAAGTTCAGCCACAAGATTCTCCTGGCCGCATCGCTGATCGTGATCGCGACCTTTTCGTTGTTCACCCTGTTCAACGACTACCTGCAGCGCAACGCCATTCGGGACAACCTCGACAGCTACCTGAACGAGATGGGTGACGTCACCGCGCACAACATCCAGAACTGGCTGTCAGGCCGTCTGGTTCTGCTGGAAAGCGTGGCACAGACCATTGCTCGAGACAGCGCCACCGACCAGGTCGAGGCGCTGGTCAAGCAGCCGGCGCTGAGCTCGACCTTCGCCTTCAGCTACCTGGGCCGCGCCGACGGCGAGTTCATCGTGCACCCGCGCTTCGAACTGCCGGCCGGCTACGACCCGCGCCAGCGTCCCTGGTACAAGGATGCCGTGGCCGCCGGCCGCACCACCCTGACCGAGCCCTATCAGGACGCCGCCACCAACGAACTGATCATCACCGCCGCCACCCCGGCACAGGCCCTCGGTGTGGTGGGTGGCGACCTCAGCCTGAAGGTGCTGGTGGACATCATCAACGCCCTGGACTTCAACGGCATGGGCCATGCGTTTCTGGTCAGCGGCGACGGCAAGATCCTGGTGCATCCGGATGGCAGCAAGGTGATGAAATCCCTCGGCGAGCTGTTCCCCGGACATGCGCCGTCGCTGGATGCCAACTACAGCGAAGTCGAACTGGACGGGCAGACGCGCATCCTCAGCTTCAGCCGCGTTGCGGGCCTGCCATCGGTGACCTGGTACGTCGGCATCTCCCTGGACAAGGCCAAGGCCTATGCCGCGCTGGACAGCTTCCGCACCTCGGCGGTGGTTGCCGCGCTGATCGCCGTGGGCGTGATCCTGCTGCTGCTCGGCATGCTGATGCGTGTGCTGATGCGGCCGCTGACCGACATGGGCCGCGCCATGGCCAACATTGCCGAAGGAGAGGGCGATCTGACCCGCCGCCTGACGGTGCAGAGCCACGACGAGTTCGGCGAGCTGGCCTCGGCTTTCAACCGTTTCGTCGAGCGTATCCACACCTCGATCCGCGAGGTGTCCTCGGCAACGCAGCAGGTCAACGAGGTTGCGGCACGTGTGCTGGCGGCATCCAACTCTTCCATGGCCAATTCCGACGAGCAGGCCAGCCGCACCAACAGCGTGGCGGCGGCGATCAACGAGCTAGGGGCGGCGGCCCAGGAGATCGCCCGCAACGCGGCGGATGCCTCGCAGCAGGCCAGCGGCGCCCGGCATCAGGCCGAGGACGGCCGTCAGGTGGTGGAGCAGAATATCCGCGCGATGCGCGAGCTGTCGGCGAAGATCAGCGCCTCCTGTTCGCAGATCGAGGCGCTCAACGCCAAGACGGTGGACATCGGCCAGATCCTCGAGGTGATCCAGGGCATTTCCGAGCAGACCAACCTGCTCGCCCTGAACGCTGCCATCGAAGCCGCGCGGGCCGGCGAGGCAGGTCGCGGTTTCGCCGTGGTCGCCGACGAGGTGCGCAACCTGGCGCATCGTACCCAGAGTTCGGCGCAGGAAATCCAGCAGATGATCGAGCAGCTGCAGGTCGGCGCCGGCGCTTCGGTGCAGACCATGACTGAAAGCCAGCGCCAGAGCGAGTCGAGCGTCTCCATCGCCGACCGCGCCGGCGAGCGCCTCGGCGAGGTGACCCAACGCATCGGCGAGATCGACGGCATGAACCAGTCGGTGGCCACCGCCACTGAGGAGCAGACCGCGGTGATCGAGTCGCTGAACATGGATATCACCGAGATCAACACGCTGAACCAGCAAGGCGTGGAGAACCTGCAGTCGACACTGCGCGCCTGTGGCGACCTGGACCAGCAGGCGCGCCGGCTGAAGCAGCTGGTGGACAGCTTCCGCATCTAACCGGAACGGTGGTCGTGAGGGCGCTTCGGCGCCCTTTTTTCATGGCGGCGGGCGGGCCGCGGAGCAATGTGCCGCTAATGGCAGTCTGAACTTATCCCGCCGCGCATCCATCAGGAGGCTTCCATGAAAATTCTCATCGTGCTCACGTCCCACGACCAGCTGGGTGACACCGGCGAACAGACCGGCTTCTGGCTGGAGGAGTTCGCCGCCCCCTACTACGCGTTCAAGGATGCCGGCGCCGAGGTGGTACTGGCTTCGCCCAAAGGCGGCGAGCCGCCCCTCGATCCGAAAAGCGACCAGCCTGACGCCCAGACCGAGGCCACCGAGCGCTTCAACGGCGACGGCGAGGCGCAGACGTTGCTGGCCAACACCTACCGGCTGGATCAGGTCTCAGCAGAGGATTTCGACGCGGTGTTCTACCCCGGTGGCCATGGCCCGCTATGGGACCTGGTGAACAACCCGGCCTCCATCGCGCTGATCGAGTCCTTCGTCAAGGCCGACAAGCCGGTAGGGGCGGTCTGCCATGCGCCGGCGGCGTTGACCGAGGTGCGCGGCAAGGATGGCGAGTATCTGGTCAAGGGCAAGCGCGTCACCGGCTTTACCAATGGCGAGGAAGCGGCGGTGGAACTCACCGAGGTGGTGCCGTTCCTGCTCGAGGACCGGCTGCGCGAACGCGGCGGCCAGTACAGCAAGGGTGCGGACTGGACGCCCTATGTGCAGGTCGACGGGCTGCTGGTGACCGGGCAGAACCCGGCCTCATCGGAAGCGGCGGCGCAGGAGCTGCTCAAGCTGCTGCGCGCAGGTTAGACGTCAGCGCGGCCAGGCGAGCCGTTCCGCCTGGCCGCAACTTTCGAACAGCGGCCGGCTGAACAGGTAGCCCTGCATCAGATGGATACCCAGATCATGCAGGGCGCTGCATTCGTCGGCGGTCTCGACGCCTTCGCCGATGACCTGGATGCCCAGTTCCTCGCACATCGCAACGGTGCCGCGGACGATGGCCTGGCGTGGGCGGCTCTGGTCGATGCCGCGGATCAGGTCCATGTCCAGCTTGATGATGTCCGGCTGGAAGTCGGCCAGCAGGTTGAGCCCGGCAAAGCCCGCACCGAAGTCGTCGATGGCGGTGAGAAAGCCGATGCGCTGGTACTCGCGGAACACCTCGGTGAGCCATTTGCCGTCGCTGATGCGCTCGCCTTCAACGGTCTCGAAAATGATCCGCTCCACCGGGAAATCATGGGCACGGGCCGCCTCCAGCGTCGAGCGGATGCACAGCTCGGGGCGGTAGATGGCGTTGGGCATGAAGTTGATCGACAGTCTGCTCTGCATGCCCAATCTTGCAGCGGTCTTGATGGCCTTGACCCGGCCTGCCTGGTCGAAGCGAAAGCGGTTGTCCTCGTTCACCTGGGCCAGCACCGTGGGCGCCGGCTCGCCTGCTGTGCCACGCACCAGCGCTTCGTGAGCGAAGATCTGCCGGCTGCGCAGGTCGACAATGGGCTGAAAGGCGTAGCTGAAGCCGAAGCCCAGTCGCTCGCCACTGGCGCAGCTGGGGCAGGCGCCGTGCTCGGTGGCACCATGGCACGGGTAGGCATCTGGCGCGGGGTTGTGAGCGGTGTTTCCTGGATTCATGAAGACACTCGGTGGCGGGCTGACGGTCAGGTTAACGGCCGCATCGGCGATCACTGCAGTCCGCCGGTCCGTTCGCCGCCCAGCTCTTCGAGCAGGCTGCGTGCGGCGTAGTCTGCCGCATCGGTGAATGGATTGAGCACCCGCGCGACGCCGGCCGCGTCCAGCGCCTTGCCGTGCTGGTCGTCGCGCACCACGCCGGCGATCTTGCCGGTGAAGCCGGCATGCTTGAGCGCGTGGAGGAAGGCGCGATTGGATTCCCATTGCGGAAAGCTGGTGACCACCCATTCGGCATGCTGCAAGGGCAGCGACTCGAGAAAGCTCGGGTCCTCGCCATCGCCGAAGCGTACCGGCAGCCTGGCACGGCGCAGCGCGCGCACCGCTTCCGGATCGAAGTCCACGCCCAGCACCGGCATGCGCCCGGCGGCCAGCTGTTGCAGCAGGCGCGAGCCATATCGGCCCAGGCCGAAGATGATGATGCGCGGCTGCCCCTGGGGACGACCCTGCGCTTCCACCTCCAGCTCACGATAGGGACGCTTGCGCTCGAACAGCCCCAGCCACGGTGCCAGCCGTTCGTAGAGCGGTTGCGAGAACAGAATCATGTAGGTCGAGAGCATGATGGTCACCAGGCCCACCAGCGTGGTCAGGCCCAGCGCCTGCGGCCCGACATGGCCGAGGCTGATGCCCATGGCGACGAAGACGATGGAGAACTCGCTGATCTGCGCCACCGTCAGCCCGGCGAGAAAGCCGGTGCGCTTGCGATAGCCCATGTAGCCCATGATCGCCATGACGATCAGCGGGTTGCCGATCAGCACGAACAGCGCCAGCACGAGGGCTGGCAGCAGCTCGTTGCCGAGGGTGGAGAAGTCCAGCTTGCCGCCCAGGTCGATGAAGAAGAACAACAGCATGAAATCGCGAATGCCGGTCAGCCGGGCGTTCATTGCTTCGCGGTACGCCGTGGAGGCCAGCGAGAAGCCGGCGACGAAGGCGCCGGCCTCCTTGCTGAAGCCGACATAATCGCCCAGCGCGGCAAGCCCGGTGCCCCAGGCGATGGCGAAGATCAGCAGCAGCTCCTGCGAGCGCGCCATGCGGCTGACCAGATCCGGCAGCACGTAGCGCATCAGCAGGTAGAGCAGCACCGCCGCACCGCCCAGGCGCAGCAGCAGCGAGCCGGACACCTCCGCCCAGCCGGCATCGCCAGCACCGCGCAGGGCACTCATGGTCATCATCGCCAGCACCACGGCCAGATCCTGGACGATCAGGAAGCCCACTGCGATGCGCCCGTGCAGCGAGTCCAGCTCCTGTTTGTCCGAGAGCAGTTTGACGATGATGATGGTGCTGGAGAAGGTCAGCGCCACGGCGATGTAGATCGCCTCCATGGCGCTCTTGCCCATCAGCAGGGTGAGCCCGAAGCCGAAGATGATGGTGAAGGTCAGCTGCCCCAGCCCCGTGGCCAGCGCCACCGGGCCGATATTGCGGATATGCGCGAGGTCGAGCTTGAGGCCGACCACGAACAGCAGCACGGCGACGCCGATCTCGGCCAGCAGATGGATCTGGTCAGCGGCGTTGACCGGCCCGAACACTGCCGGCCCGAGCAGGATGCCGACCACGATGTAGGAGATCAGCAGCGGCTGACGCAGGCTCACGGCGATGGCGCCGACCACTGCCGAGATGATCAGCAGCAGGGCGAATTCGGCGAAAGGGCCATGGGCGAGCAGCGCTTCCATGTGGGCTCCGTGAGGGCATCGGGCAGCGGGACCGCCTTATCCTGCGACAGCGCGTCGCTGCATGCCACCATCGCGATGGGAAAAACCGCCGTGCCCTGTTTGGCCGGTGGCGCCGAGCAGGGCGGGCTGCTGCTAGAATCGGTCCTTTTTCACCGCGCCGAATCGGCGCCGCGAGCCTGCCATGACCTTCGCCTCCCTGGGCCTGATCGATCCGCTGCTGCGGACCCTGGAAACCCTCGACTATCGCAAGCCGACGCCGGTGCAGGCCGAGGCCATTCCCGCCGTGCTCAAAGGCCGCGACCTGATGGCAGCGGCGCAGACCGGTACCGGCAAGACCGCCGGTTTCGCCCTGCCATTGCTGCAGCGCCTGACCATGGAAGGCGCCAAGGTGGCGAGCAATTCGGTGCGCGCGCTGGTACTGGTGCCGACCCGTGAACTGGCCGAGCAGGTTCACGAGAGCTTTCGCGTGTACGGGCAGAACCTGCCGCTGCGCACCTACGCGGTGTACGGCGGCGTGAGCATCAATCCGCAGATGATGGCGCTGCGCAAGGGCATCGATGTGCTGGTGGCCACCCCGGGGCGCCTGCTCGACCTCTACCGGCAGAACGCCGTCGGTTTCGCCCAGTTGCAGGCGCTGGTGCTCGACGAGGCGGACCGCATGCTCGACCTCGGTTTCGCTGAAGAACTGGATGCGCTGTTCTCCGCTTTGCCGAAAAAGCGCCAGACCCTGCTGTTTTCCGCGACCTTCTCCGAGCCGATCCGGCAGATGGCCCGCGAGCTGCTGCGCGACCCGTTGTCGGTCGAGGTCAGCCCGCGCAATGCGGCGGCGAAGACGGTCAAGCAGTGGCTGGTGCCGGTGGACAAGAAGCGCAAGAGCGAGCTGTTCCTGCATCTGCTGGCGGAGCGGCGCTGGGGTCAGGTGCTGGTGTTCGTCAAGACGCGCAAGGGCGTCGATCAGCTGGTGGACGAGCTGCAGGCGCAGGGCATCGCCAGCGACGCGATCCACGGCGACAAGCCGCAGGCCTCGCGTCTGCGCGCGCTGGAGCGCTTCAAGGCTGGCGAGGTGCAGGTGCTGGTGGCGACCGACGTGGCGGCGCGCGGACTGGACATTCACGACCTGCCGCAGGTGGTCAACTTCGACCTGCCCACCGTCGCCGAGGATTACGTGCATCGCATCGGTCGTACCGGCCGTGCCGGAGCCAGTGGCGAGGCGATCTCCCTGGTCGCCGCTGACGAGGTGGACCAGCTGGCCGCCATCGAGACCCTGATCAACCAGGTGCTGCCGCGGCATGACGAGCCGGGCTTCGTACCGGATCACCGCGTGCCGGCCACGGCGCTGGGCGGGCAGATCATCAAGAAACCGAAGAAACCCAAGAAGCCCAAGGAAGCAGCCGGCAAGGGCAAGATCCATCTCGGCAACTGGTTCGAGGAGAACGAAAAGCCCAACGCCCGGCCGATTCGCAAGGTGCCGAGCCTGGGCGGCGGCAAACCGGCTAAGAAGCGCTGAGAGTCTTAGAACACTAGCTCTTCGGGTCAGGCTGGAACGTATGAGGCGAGGAAACCTGAGCATGGGTAGCAAAACGACGTCGGTGATCCTGCTGGTCGGCGTGCTGTTCAGCGTATCGGCAGAGGCGTCCATGAGGTGTGGCACCCGCCTGGTTGGTCTGGGCGACACAGATGAGCAGGTCGAGGCCAAGTGCGGTCCTGCCGATCGCCAAAGCGTCGAAGCACCGTCGCTGCGTAGCGATGGTGTCGTACAGCCGGGAGCTGTTAGGGTCGACCGCTGGGTCTACGGTCCGCGAAACGGCGCGGAACATCATCTTCGCTTCATCGATGGCCGTTTGGTTGAAATCCGTATGGTGCGCGAGCCAGAGCCGAGCAAGTTGTAATCCGCTTTCGCCATGCAGCTGTGCCGGTCGTGCAAACGGCAATTCTGTCCACAGTCGCCGTAACGCTCGCGGGCCTACAGGCTCGCCAGCGCCGACACCACCAGCAGCAACGCCATCGCCTGGTTGAAGCGGCGTAGATGCGTCGCCGAGCGCAGCAGCCGGGCCGCACCGGCGCCGAGCAGGGCCCAGGCCGCCAGGCAGGGCAGGGCGATCAGGAAGAACAGCAGCGCGTGGATGGCGTAGCGCCCGGCATCGGCGTTGGCGCCGCTGAACACGCCGACCACCGCCAGCGCCATCATCCATACCTTCGGGTTGATCACCTGCAGCCCGGCGGCACCCAGGGCGCCGAGTCGACGGCTGGCGGCGTCGGCTTCGATCGCTTCGGTCGGGCTGCGGGCGATCTGCCAGGCCAGGTAGAGCAGCCAGCCGACCCCGAGCCAGGCCATCGCCTGCTGCAATGGCGGATGGCGCAGCAGCCATTCGCCGGCGCCAAGGCCTACCAGCAGCACGATCAGCGCCGCGGCCACGCAGGCGCCAAAGATGATGGGAAGCGCCGCCAGCAGGCCGAAGCGCGAGCTGTTGCTCAGCACCAGGATGTTGGTCGGGCCCGGGGTGATGGACGCGACGAAGGCAAACAGCACGAAAGGCAGCCACTGGCTCATCGTGGCGGCCTCGTTTCGTGGGAGCGGTCAGGGCGGGGGCTGGGCGACATGGCGATCGGCTCCGTCGGGTTGCGGATGGCCGAATGATCGCGCCTGCCGGTTCAGCGGTCTGGAAGATTCGAGCAGCGCCTGCGGTAATGGGCCGGGGTCAGGCCGTAGGCGCGGCGAAACCAGCGGCCCATATGACTCTGGTCGGCGAAACCCAGTGTCATCGCCACCCGCGTCGGTGGCTGCCCGCTGGCCAGCAGCTGTCGTGCCCTGGCCAGGCGCAGCTGGACCAGATAGGCATGCGGCGCGATGCCGAACGCGGCCTTGAACGCCCGCGACAGGCGGAAGCGATCAACACCGCTTGCCCAGGCCAACTCGTCCAGGCCCAGGTCCTGCTCCATGTGCGCGTGCAGATAATCCCGTGCCCGCAGTGCCACCAGCGGCATGCGCGGATCGCTGTCGAGCCGCGGGCGCCAGGCCAGATGTCGCGCCAGCTTGGCCAGCAACGCATCCAGCGCGGCCTGGCGGACGATGCGCAGATCGCGGCTCTGCAGCGCCTGGAAGGCTTCGGCAATCACCGCCAGCAACTCGGGCTCGCTGGCCAGCGTCTTGGCGAATGCCGGCTGGCAATCGCCTGGCGCGTCCTCGAACAGCCCGCGCAGCTCGCGCTCCAGCCAGTGCGGGTCGAGGTAGAGCATCGAGTAGGTGAAGCCGCCCCGGGCCGGGGCGTGGCCATCGTGCAGCTCGCCGGGTTCGAGCAGAAAGACCTGGCCCGGGGTGCTGCTGTGCAGTGCCTTGCGGCAATGGAACTGTTGCACGCCCTGTTCGGTGAAGCCGATCAGGTAGCTGTCGTGGAAGTGCGGATCGTAGGCGTGCCCTTCGAAATGGGCGCGGATCGTCTCGATGCCGGTTTCGGCATCCCTGTTCAGCTCGATCCAGTCATTGTTGCCCATGGCGGTGACTCCGGTGACGCTTCGGCGCGCGTTGCTCGGGTTGAGTATCGTCTGCCGGACGGGCCATCGTCTGGAACATTCGTGCAGCGGTGCTCGACGGATGGTCGGCCACTCTGCCCGATGATTGATCTGGGTCTAGGCTTGCTGCCGTCTGCCTGGCGCAGACTCGAACGTCCCGAATCAAGGAGCAAGCCCATGACCCAGACCATGAAAGCGGCAGTGGTTCACGCCTTCGGCGAGCCGCTGCGCCTCGAGGAAGTCAAGGTGCCGATGCCCGGCCCCGGTCAGATCCTGGTGAAGATCGCCGCCTCCGGCGTCTGCCACACCGACCTGCACGCTGCCGAGGGCGACTGGCCGGTGAAACCGTCCCTGCCGTTCATTCCCGGCCATGAAGGCGTTGGCCACGTCGCGGCGGTGGGTGCCGGCGTGACCCGGGTGAAGGAGGGCGATCGCGTCGGCGTGCCCTGGCTGTACACCGCCTGCGGCTGCTGCGAGCACTGCCTGACTGGCTGGGAAACCCTCTGCGAAGGCCAGCAGAACACCGGCTACTCGGTCAATGGCGGCTACGCCGAATACGTGCTGGCCGACCCGAACTACGTTGGCATCCTGCCGAAGAACGTCGAGTTCGACGAGATCGCGCCGATTCTCTGCGCCGGTGTCACTGTCTACAAGGGCCTCAAGGTCACCGGTGCACGCCCCGGCCAGTGGGTGGTGATCTCCGGCATCGGCGGCCTCGGTCATGTCGCGGTGCAGTACGCCAAGGCAATGGGGCTGCACGTGGTGGCGGTGGATGTGGATGACGCCAAGCTGGAGCTGGCCAAGCGTCTGGGGGCCAAGCTGACCATCAACGCGCGCACGGAGAATCCCGTGGAGGTGGTCCAGCGCGATATCGGCGGCGCCCACGGCGTGCTGGTCACCGCGGTGTCCAACAGCGCCTTCGGTCAGGCCATCGGCATGGCGCGGCGGCATGGCACCGTGGCGCTGGTCGGGCTGCCGCCGGGAGACTTCCCGACGCCGATCTTCGACGTCGTGCTCAAGGCCATCAGCATCACCGGCTCGATCGTCGGCACCCGCGCCGATCTGCAGGAGGCGCTGGATTTCGCCGGCGAGGGCCTGGTCAAGGCGACCATCCACACCGACAGCCTGGACAACATCAACCAGATCTTCGACGACATGCGCGCCGGGCGCATCGAAGGCCGTATCGTGATGAAGATGTAGCCGGCCGTGCGGCCGGCAGCGCACCGTTCAGCGCGGCGCGTTTGCCGGCGCGTTGGCACGCAGCCAGCGCAGCATGCCTTCGGCTGCGGCGCGCCCGCTGGCAAAGCAGGCGGTCAGCAGATAGCCACCGGTCGGCGCTTCCCAGTCGAGCATTTCGCCAGCGCAGAACACGCCGGGAAGCCGGCGCAGCATCAGACCCTCGTCCAGTTCCTCGAAGGGCACGCCGCCGGCGCTGCTGATCGCCTCGTCCAGCGGACGCGGGCGGACCAGGCGGATGGGCAGCGCCTTGATCGCGGCGGCCAGGGCCTGCGGGGCCTGGAAGGTCGTGGCATCGGTCAACTCGCGCAACAGCGCCGCCTTGACGCCGTCGAGCTTCAACTGGCGGTGCAGGTGCTTGGCCATGGACTGCGAGCCCCGCGGTCTGGCCAGGGCGCTGGCGACCTGTGTCAGGGTGCGATCCGGCAGCAGGTCGAGCAGTACCGTGGCGACGCCGTCACGGTTGATCGTGTTGCGGATCGGCGCCGAGAGCGCGTAGACCAGGCTGCCCTCGATGCCCGTGGCGGTGAGCACGAACTCGCCCTTGCGTGGTGCTTCGCCGGGCAACGCCAGGCTGACGGTCTTCAGCGGCGCGCCGGCGAATTTCTCCCGCAGGTGCTCGCTCCAGCCGGCTACCTCGAAGCCACAGTTGGCCGGCTGCAGCGGCGCGATGGCGATCCCGCGGTTCTGCAGCAAGGGCACCCAGGCGCCATCCGAACCCAGTCTGGCCCAACTGCCGCCGCCGAGGGCGAGCAGGGTGGCGTCCGCCTCGACCTGGGTTTCGCCTTGCGGCCCGGCGATACGCAGCGCGCCATGCTCGTCCCAGCCCAGCCAGCGCTGGCGGGTATGCAGCTGCACGCCGCTTTCACGCAGGCGCTTGAGCCAGGCGCGCAGCAGGGGCGCGGCCTTCATGTCGCTAGGAAACACCCTGCCGGAGCTGCCGACGAAGGTGTCGATGCCCAGTCCGTGAATCCATTCGCGCAGTGAATCCGGGGAGAAGGCATCGAGCAGCGGTCGCAGGTCGCCGGCGCGCTCGCCGTAGCGGCTGACGAACGCGGCGTAGTCCTCGGCATGGGTGATGTTCATGCCGCCGACGCCGGCCAGCAGGAACTTGCGCCCCACCGAGGGCATGGCGTCATACAGGTCGACATTCACGCCTGCCTGGCCGAGCACCTCGGCGGCCATCAGGCCGGCCGGACCACCACCGATGATGGCGACGCGAAAAGAGGAGGGCTGGGGCATGGTGGCAACCGGGCAGGCGAGCGGGGCGGGCATTGTAGCTGCTGACGGTTGCTCAGCCGAGCCCGTGGCGCTGCCAGGCCGAGTGGGCGCTGACATGCAAGGTCGCATGACGACGGGCGAGCAGGGCGCGGTCCTTGTCGTAGCCGCCGCCGATCAGCCCTACCACGGGAATGTCTCGACCCAGGCAGTGATCGAGCACCGCGCTGTCGCGCGCGGCGAGCCCGGCGTCGGTCAGCGAGAGCAGGCCCAGGGCGTCGTCGCGGTGGACGTCGACACCGGCGTCATAGAGCACCAGGTCCGGCTGATAGATCGGCAGCAGGTAGTTCAGCGTGTCGTGCACGACCTGGAGGTAAGCTTCGTCGCCCATGCCCGGCGGCAGCGGGATGTCCCAGTCGCTATGGGCCTTGCGGGTGGGGAAGTTCTTCTCGCAGTGCAGCGAGACGGTCACCGCATCCGGCACGTTCTCCAGGATGCGCGCGGTGCCGTCGCCCTGGTGCACGTCGCAGTCGAAGATCAGCACGCGCCCGACACGTCCGCTTTCCAGCAGGTACAGCGCGATCACCGCCAGGTCGTTGAAGATGCAGAAGCCTGAGGCGTGATCGCGATGCGCATGGTGCGTGCCGCCGGCCAGATGGCAGGCCAGACCGTGCTGCAGCGCCTGCTCCGCCGCCAGCAGCGAGCCGCCTACCGCCCGCACGGTGCGCTGCGCCAGCTCCGGGCTCCAGGGCAGGCCGAGCCGGCGCAGCTCGTCGCGGCCCATCTCGCCGCTGCAGTAGCGCGCGACATAATCGGCGTCATGGGCCAGAGTCAGAATGTCGCGGCTGCAAAGTGACGGGCGCAATAGCGCTGCGTCCGTGGTCATACCGAGAGTGACCAGGTGGTCACGCAGCAGACGAAACTTCTCCATGGGAAATCGATGGCCCGGCGGCAGCGGCGGGCTGTAATCGTCGTGATAGACCAGGGGAAGGGACATGAACCACGCGTGTTCGACAGATGTGCGCCGCAGTATGCAGGCTGGCCGTCGACGCGCTCAAGGAGCAAGGATGGTCGATCGAATCGCCCTCGAAACCTCGCGTCTGCGGCTGCGCAGCTGGCATGACGACGACCTCGAGCCATTGGCGCAGCTGTGCGCCGACCCGGAAGTCATGCGCTACGACCCGGCCCTGCTGTCGCGGGATGAGTGCGCCGCGCTGATGGTGCGCAGTCGCCTCCATCTGCTGCGGCACGGCTTCGGCCTGTGGGCGCTGGAACGCAAGGACAGTGGTGCCTTTATCGGCTACTGCGGGCTGGTCTGGGCGCCATCGTCGGTGCCGGGCTCGGCGGTGGAGCTGCGCTGGGGCGTGGCCTGTGAACAATGGGGCCAGGGCCTGGTGCTCGAGGCGGCACGGGCGGTTCTGCAGCATGCCTTCGTCACCCTGCAATTGCCCGAGGTGGTCGCCTGCATGTCGCAGATCAACGAGCCGGCCAAACAGCTGGTGGCGGAGCTGGGCATGCGCGCCGATCAGGCTGCGTCCTTTGCCCACCCGGAGCTGGCAGCGGGGCACCCGTTGCACGAGCAGCTGCTCTACCGGCTGCAGCGGGGCGATTGGCGACAATAAGCCCTGTTGCTGGAGCGTTGCCGGCGAAATCCGTAACATGGCGCGCCTGTCCGCCCCCCTTATCAAGGATGCCGAAATGACCCAGATACTCGACGCCCTGGTCAATCTGCTGACCCTGGAACGCATCGAGGAAAACCTGTTCCGTGGCGCCAGCCAGGACCTCGGCTTTCCCCAGCTGTTCGGCGGGCAGGTGCTCGGCCAGGTGATCTCCGCTGCCAGCCAGACGGTGACGCCGGAGCGCCATGTGCATTCGCTGCACGGCTATTTCCTGCGTCCCGGTGACTCGCACCAGCCGGTGGTGTACGACGTCGATCGCGTGCGCGATGGCGGCAGCTTCACCACGCGACGGGTCAGCGCGATCCAGAAGGGGCAGACCATCTTCACCGGCATCGCCTCGTTCCAGGCCGAGGAAACGGGCTACGAGCACCAGTTGCCGATGCCGGATGTGATCGGGCCGGACGACCTGCCCAACGAGTGGGAGCTGCTGCACAAGCTTTCGCCGATGGTGCCGGAACGTGTGATGGAGAAGCTGCGCCGGCCCAAGCCCATCGAGATTCGCCCGGTCACCCTGGTCGATCCGGCCAACCCGCAGCCGATCGAACCGGTCCGCCACCTGTGGTTCCGCGCCGACGGCTCGCTGCCCGACAGCCCGGCGCTGCACAAGTACCTGCTTGCCTACGCCTCGGACTTCAGCTTTATCGGCACCGCGTTGCAGCCCCACGGCGTCAGCTCGTGGAGCAAGTTCATCCAGCTGGCCAGCCTCGATCATGCCATCTGGTTCCACCGCGAAGTGAAGATGGACGACTGGCTGCTGTACTCCATCGACAGCCCCTGGGCCGGCAATGCCCGCGGCTTCGCCCGTGGCAGCATCTTCAACCGCCAGGGCGAGCTGGTTGCCTCGGTGGCCCAGGAAGGCCTGATCCGCGTGCGCGAGGACTGGATGTGAATATCGCCGAGGTGCGGCACTGGGTGTTCGACATGGACGGCACCCTGACCATCGCCGTGCACGATTTCGCCGCGATCCGCCGCGCCCTGGAGATTCCCGCGGAGGACGACATCCTCCATCACCTGGCTGCGCTGCCGGCCGACGAAGCGGCGGCCAAGCGCGCCTGGCTGCTGGAGCACGAACGCGAACTCGCCTACGCCGCACGCCCGGCCGAAGGCGCCCGCGAGCTGCTGCATGCGCTGCGCGAGCGCGGCTGCCGCCTCGGCGTGCTGACCCGAAATGCCCACGAACTGGCGCTGGTGACCCTGCAGGCGGTGGGTATGGGTGACTGTTTTCTGCCCGAGGACATCCTCGGTCGCGACGAGGCACCGCCCAAGCCGCATCCGGGCGGGCTGCTGCATTTGGCGGAGCGCTGGGGCGTGGCGCCGGCGTCGATGCTGATGGTGGGGGACTACCGCTTCGACCTGGAATGCGCCAGGGCCGCCGGCGCGCGCGGGGTGCTGGTCAACGTGCCGCACAATGAATGGCCGGAGCTGGCCGACTTGTACGCGCCTGATTGTCGTGCGCTGCACGGCATGCTGGGCTGACAGCGGACATCGGCGCCTGGAGGTGGGCTCAAGCCCACCAGTCATTGCAACGGCCCTCGCAGGCGTGCCCGCCCCTCAGGGTGCGGGCGCGCCCGGAAGCGCCTACAGCCGCGCCGCCTTGAAGGTGTCGCAGCGCGCCGGATCACCGTGTTCGAAGCCATCGCGGAACCAGCGCACCCGCTGCGCCGAGGTGCCGTGGGTGAAGGCATCCGGGACCACGCGGCCCTGGCTGCGCTTCTGCAGGTTGTCGTCGCCGATGGCATTGGCGGCGTTCAGCGCTTCTTCCAGGTCGCCTTCTTCCAGCCAGTCGTGGCGTTGCTGGGCGTGATAGGCCCAGACGCCGGCATAGCAGTCAGCTTGCAGTTCCTGGCGCACCAGCAGGCCGTTGTCACCTTCCATCCGCGCACCGCGCTGGCGGGCGGCCTGCATCTGCTGCGAAACGCCGAGCAGTGTCTGCACGTGATGACCGACCTCATGGGCGATCACATAGGCCTGGGCAAAGTCACCGGCGGCGGAAAAGCGCCGGGCCATCTCGTCGAAGAACTGCAGGTCGAGGTAGACCTGCTGATCGCCGGGGCAATAGAACGGGCCGACTGCCGAACTGGCGAAGCCGCAGGCCGAGTTCACGCCGCCGCGAAACAGCACCAGGGTCGGGTCGCGGTACTGCACGCCGTTCTGCTGGAACAGGGCGCGCCAGGTGTCTTCGGTGTCGCCAAGCACGGCGCGGACGAATTCCACCTGAGGATCGTCGCCAGCCGGGCGCTGGCCTTGCTGAGAGACTGCGGGCCCGCCCTGGTTGGCCAGCTGGCCGAGAATCTGCAGCGGATCCTGGCCCGAGAGCAGGCCGATCACCACCACGATGGCGATGCCGCCCAGACCGAGGCCGCCGCCCAGGCGCATGCCGCTGCGGCCTCTGGCGTCCACTACGTTGTCGCTGCGTCGGGCTCGATTCCAGCGCATGAGTTGCCCCTCGGATGGATGGATGGGAGCGCCGGCCGCAGCGAAGCGGCCAGCGCTTTCCACTCAGACCCGTGCACCGGGCAAAACGCTGCAGCGGATGTTGGCTGTCGGGTACCGATCAGTTGCCGGGGTACTCGGAAATCACGCTCTCCTTGCCCTGCTTGCTGACGCCGATCACCTGGAAGGCGTCCTTGCGCTCACCCATTTCCATGCCGGGTGAGCCGACCGGCATGCCCGGCACCGCGGCGCCGATCAGGTCAGGCTGCGCGCGCAGTTTGAGAATGTCCGCCGCCGGCACGTGGCCTTCGACGAACTTGCCGTCGATCACACCGGTGTGGCAGGAGCCGAGGCGGTGCGGTACTCCATGCTCCATCTTTACCGAGGTCATGTCGTTGACCACGTGATCGGCCACGGCGAAGCCGTTGTCTTCCAGATGCTCGATCCATGCCTTGCAGCAGCCACAGTTGGGGTCACGGTAGACGTCGATGGCGATGGGGTCGGCCGCCTGGGCGAAACCGGCGAACAGGAGGGGGGCGAGCAGAAGACGGCGCATGGGAATCTCCAACGAGCGAGAGGCCCAGAATACGCTGGGGCGACGCCATTCCCAAGCCGCACCCCGCGCGCAATTGTCACGCCGTAAGACGCTTTCGGACGGTCGGTCGACATCGCGGTCGCGAAACAAAACGGGCGCAGCACAGTCCCATGCCAACCGGGATAGCGAGTCGCACATCAGGAGAGTTTTCGATGCGTTTTGCCCGTTTCGTTCTGCTCGCGCAGGCACTGGTGATGGCCAGCCTCAGCCTGGCCTACTGGTTTCGCCCCTACGAGATGGCCAATCTGAACGGCATGCTGTTGATGGAAGGCGCGTCCGTCAGCCATATGCGGGTCTACTACGGCGGCCTGCAGCTGGGCCTGGCGCTGTTCCTGATCTGGGCTGCGCGGGCGCCGGAGCGGGCGCGGCCGGCCCTGATGATGCTGATGATCACCATGACGGCACTGGTGCTCGGGCGACTGGTGTCGCTCTGGCTGGATGGCGGCGAGCTGGTCGGCTTCGATCTGGCCTCGCTGGTCTACCGGATCTTCGCTGCCGCCCTGGCGGCGGTCGCCTGGTACGTCATTCGTGAGCGTCCGGAGCCGGAGCCCGAGCGCATCGAGCCGGCTGCGCGCAGGCGCGTCAGCGAGCCGCCGAAACCCTTCCAGCTCGGCGAAGTGCCGCCGACGCTCGAGCCGGCCCCGGCCGAGCCGGCTGCGCAGCCGTTTCGTCGTGGCGATCCATCCGAGTGAGTCTCAGGCAGCCGCCTCGAGATAGGCGGAGAGGCTGTGCTGGTCGAGAATCTCGATGCGTCGTCGCTGCACGGCGATCAGCCCGGCATCGGTCAGCCGGTGCAGGATGCGTGACAGCGTCTCCGGCTGGATGCCCAGTTGCGAGGCGATCAGGCGTTTGGGCAGGTCCAGGTCGATGACGTCGCTGCGCGCCGTCTGCCGCTCCTGAAACAGGTAGCGCACGACGCGCTGGCAGACGTTGGACGAGGTCAGGTTGTCGATCTGGTGCAGGCGCTGGTTGAGCCGCGCGCTCAGGCTGCTGAGCAGCTGCATGCACAGTTGCGGCTGGGTCTCCAGCAGACGCAGGTAGTGGCTGTTCTGCACGTTGAGTACCAGGCTCTCCTTGAGCGTGGTAGCGCTCAGCGGATGTTCGGCGAGCTTGTTGAAGAGCATCGCCTCGGCGAAGGCCTCGCCCGGACGGATCACCTCGATGACCTTCTCCTGGCCATCGCAGGTGACGCGGTGCAGCTTGACCTGGCCGTTGATCAGCACATGGAAATGCTCGGCCGCATCCCCCTGATGGAACAACGTGCAACCGGCCGGCAGATGCCTGGCCGTGGTGTGCGTGGCGATGTTCTGCAGGGCCGTTTCCGGCAGCCCGCGAAACAGATGATGACGGCGCAACGTATTGAGCACTGCGGAGCCTGTCAGCATGGCCATCCCCCTCCTTTTGATGGGGGCATGCTAGGTTGCACGGTGCCGCTATCCCATTTCCCCTAAGCCATACCTCTTTATGGGCAAAGGAGGTAGTCGCGCTCAGCGGCTGCTGCCGGCGAGGCGCTCGTAGTCCAGGGTCAGCTGCTCGATCTTGCGCAGCAGCGAATCGCTGGTGGTGACGATCACCGTAGGGACGAAGCGGGAGTCGTCCGCGAGGCTGAAGCCGGCCCGGGCAAAGCGCCACTGTGCGGCGATCTGTTCGAGCTGGCGGTTGATTGCCTCGGTGTTCTGCGGCGCCTTGTTCAGCTCCTCCAGGCCGCGCTCGAACTCCGCGACCGCGGCATCGAAGTCCTCCCGCAGACGTTGCTCCGGCAGTTTCCAGCTCATGGCCAGGTAGAGCATGGCGATGCGTTGACTGAGCATGCGCTGGCGTCCGCTGCGGTTGACCAGGCGCGCCGCGTGGTTGCCGCTGTGGCGCTCGATTTCCTGAACCAGAGCCTCGCTCTGAGCGAGGAAGCGCTCGGCCAGGCGCAGCAGCTCGGCCGACTGCTCGCGGTCCGGACGGCTCAACGCCAGCTGGCGGTACTGGTGCCAGGTCTGGGTAGCCTCGTCGAGGGCCTTGCGGATGCCGTCGCTGGGCGCATAGTCGCCCAGCAGCTGGGCGTTTTCCTCGAGGCTGGCGATGCTGCTGTCGAGCTGGCTGGCGGCGAGGTCGACGCGGGTATCGGTGCCGATCATCAGGTAATTCTTGGCAATGCGCTGGCTGAGCATGCGCTGCATGCCGGCGCGGTTGACCGCTTCGGCGTCGCTGATGGCAGCCTGGCAGGAAAGGCTGCCGGCGAGCAGGCCGAGCAGCAGGGAGGTGGGTAGCAGGATCTTGAACATGGGCGCTCCTTACGTCCGGGCGGGCGCGATGCTGACCAGCCGGTCAGTTCGACGAGGACGAGACGATAGAGCGCTTCACGTGGATGACATTGATGATCGTCAAGGGGGCGGCCACGGCATCGCGCCTTGCGCGCTCACGCACAGAATGCGAGCGATTGGCGGTGGCTCAACCTTTCGCCTCGTTCTCCAGCACCCAGACCGCGGCCTCGACCCGCGAGCGCAGGCCCAGCTTGTGCAGCAGGTTCTTCACATGGACCTTCACCGTGCCCTCGGTGATGCCGAGCTTGCGGGCGATCATCTTGTTGCTCTGGCCCTTGGCGATCTGCCGCAGCACTTCCTTCTCGCGCTTGGTCAGGCTGGAGAACTGCACCTGCCCGGTGGGCTTGGGGCGCACCCGGATGGCTTCGGCGAGCACCTGGGTCAGCTCCGGGCTCAGGGCCATGCGTCCGGTGGCGGCGATGCGGATCTGCTCGATCAGCTCCTCGGCGTCCATGTCCTTGAGCAGGTAGCCGTCGGCGCCGTTGCGCAGCGCCTCGAGCACGTGGCTCTGTTCGTCGGAGACGGTGAACATGATGATGCGCGCGTCGATATCGGCATCGCGCATGCGTCGGGTGGTCTCAAGGCCGTCGATGCCCGGCATGTTGAGGTCCATCAGAATCAGGTCGGGCTCGATCTGCTGCGCCAGGCGGATGGCGTCCTCACCGTTGCCGGCCTCGCCGACCATCTCCAGGTCGTCTTCCAGCTCCAGCAGGTCACGCAGACCCCGACGCATCATGGGATGGTCGTCGACCAGCAGGATTCGTGTGGTTGTCCTTTCGTTCATGCGTGACAGGCTCCTGTATCAGGGGAATGTGGCGATAGGCGGGCGGGAAGCGCAGGTGCACCCGGGTGCCGCCGCCGGGACGCAGCCCGATGCTGATGCTGCCATTCAGGCTGTTGGCGCGCTCGCGCAGGATGATCAGGCCATAGTGGCCGGTGCGCTGCTCCTCGGGCCTGATGCCGATGCCGTCGTCTTCGATCTCGACGTTGATGGTGCCGATGCCGTCCTGGGTCAGGCGCAGCCAGCAATGCTCGGCCTCGGCGTGCTTGACCACGTTGCTCAGCGCCTCGCGGATGATCTGCAGGCAGTGCACTTCCTCGTTGGGCGTCAGTGGGCAGTGGTCCAGCTGGAAGTCGCTCTCGATGTGCAGCCCGGAGTTGGCGCCGAACTCCTCGATGGTGGCCTGCAGTGCCGGCTTGAGCCCTGGTTCGTTGACCTTGATGCGGAAGGTGGTGAGCAGCTCGCGCAGCTGGCGGTAGGCCGAATTCAGTCCGCGGTCGATCTGCTGCACGCTGTCATCCAGCTGCGCCTGACCGCTTTCCTTCTGCATCAGCCGCTTCAGACGCGCCAGTTGCAGCTTTTGCGCGGACAGCGCCTGGGCCAGCGAATCGTGCAGCTCGCGGGCGATCACCGCGCGTTCTTCCATCAGCGCCAGTCGGGCCTGTTTCTGCCCCAGCTGCGCCAGGCTCAGGGAAGCGGCGAACAGATC
This sequence comes from Stutzerimonas sp. LR2, assembly GCF_055755175.1. Taxonomy (NCBI): domain Bacteria; kingdom Pseudomonadati; phylum Pseudomonadota; class Gammaproteobacteria; order Pseudomonadales; family Pseudomonadaceae; genus Stutzerimonas; species Stutzerimonas sp. LR2. The sequence continues at coordinate 265,727 of NZ_JBVTRR010000005.1, read as the reverse complement.
GGCCAATGTCGTCAGCAGCAGGGTCTGCCAGGACTCCAGCGGCTCGCCGGCGGGATGGGCGACGCGCAGCGAGCCGAGATCGTCCTGTCCGGAGCGCAGCTCGAAGGTGACCAGTTCCTCTCCGCTGGGCAGTCGCCCGCTCTGGTTGACCGGGCACACCTCGCACTGGGGCAGCTTGCAGTAATCCGGCGGCTGCAGGTCGCTGGAGGTCATCGCCGTGTGGCTGCCGGCCTCCGCGGAGCGGTTCAGGCACAGCGAGATCGGCCCGGTATCGAGGACTTCCTGCACCTTGGTCAGCAGCGAACCCATCATCAGCGAGGGGTCGTCCGGCTGGCTGTAGAGCATCCGGGCACTGTTGAACAGCAGCTGCAAGGTGGCGTTGCTGCGAGTCAGCGCGGCGGTCTTGTCGTCGACCTTCTGCTCCATCTCGGCATAGAGGCCGGCGAGTTCCTGGCTCATCTGGTTGAGCGTGCGCGCCAGCAGGCTCAGTTCGGTGTCGCCGGGGATTTCCACGCGGCCGCTGAAATCCCCCTTGCCGATGTCGCGGGCCATCTTGGTCAGGCTGCGCAGCGGGGTGGCCAGGTTGTTGTGCAGCCCGTAGATCAGCACGAAGGCGATCAGCACGATGATGAACAGGGTGCCGGCCTGCAGCGCACGGATCACCCCGAGCTTGCCTTCCGAGGCTTCCTGCAGGGTGCGCACGAACACGTCCAGCTCACTGACGAATTCCGGGGCCTCGCGACGGTAATCGTCCAGCCGCGGCGGCTGGGCATCGAGCAGCGGGCGCATGCGCTCCTGCCAGTGCTGCAGCACGCCGCCATGCAGGCCCGGCAGAGGCGTGTCGCCATGGCGGTGCAGGGCAGAGCGCAGCGACGCCGAGCGCAGCGTGCGCTCCAGAATGTCGATGCGCTCCTCGAGCAGCGCCTGCGGACCATGCTCGGCGGTGAAGGCCAGGCGGTAGGCCTGCATGCGCAGGCTGCCGGCCTGGTTGATGGCTTCGGCATCACCTTCCAGGGCGTCGGCCAGGTACAGGCTGGCCAGCATGCTGACCAGGGAAAAACCGATGATCACCACGAACGCCACCAGCGTGTTGAACACGATCGAGTGGCGCGTGGAGAGCTGGTCTCGTTCGGATTGGGGCATGGTCGGCTCGTCGGGCGGCGATGACGCATTCTGCGCCTTGCGGCATTCGCTTGCCATGGTGAGGGGTGTACTCCCAATGCTTTCGGGGTTATGCCTGGTGCCACAACCGGTTGTTTGAGGGTTTCTTAACTTATTGATAAGTAATGATTTTTATCGTGAAAATCGGAATATCCCGAAAGAGGTAGAAAGGTACCCCAAAGCAAATTGCCACCTGTCGTGTATTGACCTGAGTCAAATTCGGGACGGTCCCCTCCGCTTAGCGTGCGAGCCATTCCTGACCCCGCTGCGTTTGTCAGCAGGGCCTTGGCGCCAAGAGGATCGACCATGAGCAATATCGAAAAGTGGGACGTGGAGGACCAGACATTCTGGGACACCACCGGCAAGCGGGTCGCCAATCGCAACCTCTGGATCTCCATCCCGAGTCTGCTGATGGGCTTCGCCATCTGGCTGATGTGGGGCATCGTCACGGTGCAGATGCTCAATCTGGGCTTTCCCTTCGAGCCGGCCGAACTGTTCACCCTGACCGCCATCGCCGGTCTCACCGGCGCCACGCTGCGTATCCCGGCGTCGTTCATGATCCGCATCGCCGGCGGGCGCAACACCATCTTCCTGACCACCGCCCTGCTGATGATCCCGGCCGCCGGCGCCGGCATCGCGCTGCAGAGTCAGGACACCCCGCTGTGGGTGTTCCAGCTGCTGGCCTTCCTCTCCGGCATCGGTGGCGGCAACTTCGCCTGCTCGATGAGCAACATCAGCACCTTCTTCCCGAAGAACCAGCAGGGCCTGGCCCTGGGCCTGAATGCCGGCCTCGGTAACTTCGGCGTGACCACCATGCAGATCCTCATCCCGCTGGTGATGACCGCCGGTGTGTTCGGCGCGATGGCCGGTGCGCCGATGGAGCTGATCAAGGACAGCGGCACGCTGATCGGCAAGATCTCTGCCGGTACCGAAACCTGGATTCAGAACGCCGGCTGGGTCTGGCTGCTGTTCCTCGTCCCGCTGGCCTTCGCCGGCTGGTTCGGCATGAACAACCTGCTGGTGATCTCGCCAACACCGGGTTACCCGCTGAACGCCTTCGGCAAGATTCTCGGCCTCTACGCCGTGGCCTTCGTCGCCGCCGCCCTCGGCCTGTACCTCTACCTGCCTGCACCGACCGGCCTCGGCGTGCTGAACATGTGGGGCGTGATGCTGCTCACCATCGGCCTGACCCTCGGCATGCTGCGCATGCTGCCGGGCAGCATCAAGCCGAACATCAAGCGTCAGTTCACCATCTTCAGCGACAAGCACACCTGGTCGATGAGCATCCTCTACATCCTGACCTTCGGCTCGTTCATCGGCTTCTCCATGGCGCTGCCGCTGTCGATCACGGTGATCTTCGGCTTCATGAACGAAGTGGCCGCCGACGGCACCATCACCCGCGTCGCCAACCCCAACGCACCGAGCGCACTGACCTACGCCTGGATCGGCCCCTTCATCGGCGCCCTGATCCGTCCGCTGGGCGGCTGGATCTCCGACAAGGTCGGCGGCTCCATCGTCACCCAGGTGATCTCGGTGGTGATGGTCATCGCCTCGGTCGCCGCCGGCTACGTGATGCACCAGGCCTACGGCTCGGCCCAGCCCGAGGAGTACTTCTTCCTCTTCCTGGTGCTGTTCCTGGTGCTGTTCGCTGCCAGCGGCATCGGCAACGGCTCCACCTTCCGCACCATCGGCGTGATCTACGACCGCGAGAAGGCCGGCCCGGTCCTCGGCTGGACCTCCGCCGTCGCCGCCTACGGCTCCTTCGTCGCCCCCATCGTGATCGGCGAGCAGGTCAAGGCCGGTACCCCCGAAGTGGCGATGTACGGCTTCGCGGTGTTCTACGCGCTGTGCCTGATCCTCAACTGGTGGTTCTACCTGCGCCCCAACGCCTACGTGAAGAACCCCTGAGTCTGGAGAGCTGCCATGAACATCATGATTGCCTACGACAACTCGCGTAACGCCCGCAAAGCGTTGGACGCCACCCTCGAGATGTTCGGTCCGCTGAAGCCGCTGATCATGCTGATCGGCGTGGTGGAAGAGACCCGTGACACCAGCGATTCGGCGGTCGAGCTGTACGAGCGTGAGCGTCGCGAATTCCAGGCCTTCCTGCAGGAGGCGGCGGCCAAGGTCAGCGCCTTCGGCCTGGACGTCGACGTGATCCTCGCCGAAGGCGACGCCCGCAAGATGATCCTCAAGGCTGCCGAGCACAAGAAGCCGGACCTGCTGGTCATCGCGCGACATTCAAACGAACCGGACGGCGGCTTCATTTCCCGCTCGCTGAATCTACTGGTCGACGAGCTCGACTACATGACCTTCGGCAGCGTCAGCGCCTTCCTGGCCCGCCGGGCGCCTTGCCCGGTCCTGATTCAAGCCTGCCCCTGAGTGAGGAGCTCATCATGAGAGTTTCTACGCTGTTCGAATGGAAGCGCCCCGAGATCCGGGCTCTGCACCTGACCTGGATCGCCTTCTACATTTGTTTCTTCGTCTGGTTCGGCATGGCGCCGCTGGCCTCGAGCATGCTGAAAAGCGTGAACTGGCTGACGCCCGAAGACCTCAAGCTGTTCGCCATCGCCAACGTGGCGCTGACCATCCCGGCGCGCATCCTGGTCGGCATGGCGCTCGACCACTGGGGCCCGCGTCGGGTGTTCTCGGTGCTGCTGGTGGTCATGGCGATCCCGGCCCTGTTCTTCGCCTTCGGTGACAGCCGCACCCAGCTGCTGGTCTCGCGCCTGATCCTCAGCTCCATCGGCGCCAGCTTCGTGGTCGGCATCCACATGACCGCCATGTGGTTCAAGCCCAAGGACATCGGTTTCGCCGAAGGCTTCTATGCCGGCTGGGGCAACTTCGGTTCCGCCGCCGCCGCCATGAGCCTGCCCGCCATCGCCATCCATGCCTTCGGTGGTCCGGAAGGCTGGCGCTGGGCGATCGCCAGCTCGGCGATCATCATGGCCGTCTACGGCGTGTACTACTGGTTCGCCCTTACCGACGGCCCGGCCGGCACCGTGCACCGCAAGCCGCACAAGGCCAGCGCGCTGGAAGTCAGCACCTGGGCGGACATGGTCAAGCTGATCATCTGGACCATCCCCATGGTCGGCGTGCTCGGCATCCTGGTCTGGCGTATCGAGGGGCTGGGTTACCTGGGCTCCACCGGCGCCATGATCTGCTACGCGGTGATCGCCCTGGTGGTGATCTTCCAGATCGTGCAGATCCTGCGGGTCAACGTGCCGATCCTGAAAAAGGGCGTGCCGGAAGACGACAAGTACCCCTTCAACACCGTGGCTGCGCTGAACTCCACCTACTTCGCCAACTTCGGTGCCGAGCTGGCCGTGGTGTCGATGCTGCCGATGTTCTTCGAGCAGACCTGGGGGCTGACGCCGACCACTGCCGGCATCATCGCCGCCTCCTTCGCCTTCGTGAACCTGGTGGCGCGGCCCATGGGCGGCCTGGTCTCCGACCGCTTCGGTAACCGTCGCTTCGTCATGCTGGCGTACATGCTGGGCATCGCCGTCGGCTTCCTGCTGATGGGCCTGATGAACTCCAAGTGGCCGCTGATCGTCGCCGTGGCGATCACCGTGCTCTGCTCGGTATTCGTCCAGGGCGCCGAGGGCGCGACCTTCGGGATCATCCCATCGATCAAGCGCCGCGTCACCGGGCAGATCTCCGGCATGGCCGGGGCCTACGGCAACGTCGGTGCCGTCTGCTACCTGACTCTGTTCACCTTCGTGACCCCATCGCAGTTCTTCATGGTGATCGCCGCCGGTGCCTTCGTCAGCTTCGGGCTCTGCCTGCTCTGGCTGAAGGAGCCCGAGGGCGCGTTCTCCGACGAGTACTACGTGTCCAGCGTCGACCGTGAGCTGGAGGCCCGCCAGAAGCTCGCGTCCTGAGATTTCACCGAACGAATGCGCCAGCCACGCCGGCTGGCGCAAGCCGAGATTGATAAGCCGACCGGTCGGGCCAGTGGTTCGCAACCGGAGTGAGGAGAGAAAACGATGAGCCACTTGCTCGATCAACTGCGCTTCTTCAACAGGAAGCAAGGCGAGTTCGCCGATGGTCATGGTGAAACCCGCATCGAATCCCGCGACTGGGAGAACGTCTACCGCTCGCGCTGGCAGTACGACAAGATCGTGCGCTCGACCCACGGCGTGAACTGCACCGGTTCCTGCTCCTGGAAGATCTACGTCAAGAACGGCCTGATCACCTGGGAAACCCAGCAGACCGACTACCCGCGCACCCGCAACGACCTGCCCAACCACGAGCCACGCGGCTGCCCGCGCGGTGCCAGCTACAGCTGGTACATCTACAGCGCCAACCGCCTGAAGTACCCCAAGGTGCGCAAGCCGCTGCTCAAGCTGTGGCGTGAAGCACGGCGCAACATGACCCCGGTGGACGCCTGGGCCAGCATCGTCGAGGACAAGGCCAAGGCCGAGTCCTACAAGAGCAAGCGCGGCATGGGCGGCTTCATCCGCTCCAGCTGGGACGAAGTCAACGAGATCATCGCCGCGGCCAACGTCTACACCGTCAAGCAGTACGGTCCAGACCGCGTCATCGGCTTCTCGCCGATCCCGGCCATGTCCATGGTTTCCTACGCGGCCGGTAGCCGTTACCTGTCGCTGATCGGCGGCGTGTGCCTGTCGTTCTACGACTGGTACTGCGACCTGCCGCCGGCCTCGCCGCAGATCTGGGGCGAGCAGACCGACGTGCCGGAATCGGCCGACTGGTACAACTCCAACTACATCATCGCCTGGGGCTCCAACGTCCCGCAGACCCGTACGCCGGACGCTCACTTCTTCACCGAGGTCCGCTACAAGGGCACCAAGACGGTCGCCATCACCCCGGACTACGCCGAAGTCGCCAAGCTCACCGACCTCTGGCTCAATCCGAAGCAGGGCACCGACGCCGCGCTGGCCCAGGCCTTCGCTCACGTCATCTTCAAGGAATTCCACCTGGAGAAGCCGAGCGAGTACTTCCGCGACTACGCCAAGCGCTACACCGACCTGCCGGTGCTGGTGCGCCTGAACGAGAAGGACGGCAGCTACATCGCCGACCGCTTCCTGCGCGCCTCCGACCTGGCCGACAACCTCGGCCAGGAAAACAACCCCGAGTGGAAGACCATCGCCGTCGACGGCAGCACCGGCGAGCTGGTTTCGCCGCTGGGTTCGATCGGTTACCGCTGGGGCGAGAAGGGCAAGTGGAACATCGAGGCCCGCGAAGGCAAGGACGGTCGTGATGTCGACCTCTCCCTGACCCAGATCGAGGGCGGCGAGACGGCCGAGGTCGCCTTCCCGTACTTCGGCGGCATCCTCCACGAGCACTTCCAGCACGCCGAAGGCGAAAGCATCCAGCTGCGCCGCGTGCCGGTCCGCACCATCACCCTGGCCGACGGCAGCACCACCAAGGTCGCCACCGTGTTCGACCTGATGGCTGCCAACCTGGGTATCGACCGTGGTCTGGGTGGCGGCAACGTCGCTTCCAGCTACGACGATGCCAGCGTGCCCGGCACCCCGGCCTGGCAGGAAGTCATCACTGGCGTGTCCCGCGAGAAGGCCATCCAGATCGCCCGTGAATTCGCCGACAACGCCGACAAGACCCATGGCCGCTCCATGATCATCGTCGGTGCGGCGATGAACCACTGGTACCACATGGACATGAACTACCGCGGCCTGATCAACATGCTGATGTTGTGCGGTTGCGTCGGTCAGACCGGTGGCGGCTGGGCGCACTACGTGGGTCAGGAAAAGCTGCGTCCGCAGTGTGGCTGGCTGCCGCTGGCCTTCGGCCTCGACTGGAGCCGTCCGCCGCGCCAGATGAACGGCACCAGCTTCTTCTACAACCACAGCTCGCAGTGGCGCCACGAGAAGATGAGCATCCACGAGGTGCTCTCGCCGCTGGCCGACAAGTCGCAGTTCCCCGAGCACATGCTCGACTACAACATCCGCGCCGAACGCGCTGGCTGGCTGCCGAGCGCACCGCAGCTCAACCGCAACCCGCTGCAGATCTGCCGTGATGCTGAAGCGGCCGGCATGTCGCCGGTGGACTACGTCACCCAGTCGCTGAAGGACGGATCGCTGAAGTTCGCCTGCGAACAGCCGGACAATCCGGATAACTTCCCGCGCAACATGTTCGTCTGGCGCTCCAACCTCCTGGGCAGTTCGGGCAAGGGCCACGAGTACATGCTCAAGTACCTCCTGGGCACCAAGAACGGCGTGATGAACGAAGACCTGGGCAAGCGCGCCGACGGCTTCAAGCCGACCGAGGCCGAATGGCAGGACGAGGGCGCCATCGGCAAGCTCGATCTGGTCACCACCCTCGACTTCCGCATGTCCTCGACCTGCGTGTACTCCGACATCGTTCTGCCGACCGCGACCTGGTACGAGAAGGACGACATGAACACCTCGGACATGCACCCCTTCATCCACCCGCTGTCGGCGGCGATCGACCCGGCCTGGGAAGCCAAGTCCGATTGGGAGATCTACAAGGGCATCGCCAAGGCCTTCTCGAAGATGGCCGAAGGTCAGCTGGGCGTGGAGAAGGACCTGGTCACCGTGCCGCTCCTGCACGACAGCCCCGGCGAACTGGCGCAGCCGTTCGGCGGTACCGACTGGAAGACCGCTGGCGTCGATCCGCAGCCGGGCAAGAACTGCCCGAACATGGCCGTGGTCGAGCGCGACTACCCGGCCACCTACAAGAAGTTCACCTCCCTCGGCCCGCTGCTCGACAAGCTCGGCAACGGCGGCAAGGGCATCAACTGGAACACCCAGGATGAAGTCGATTTCCTCGGCGAGCTGAACTACAAGGTGCGCGACGAGGGCGTCAGCCAAGGGCGTCCGCAGATCGAATCGGCCATCGATGCTGCCGAGGTCATCCTCAGCCTGGCACCGGAAACCAACGGTCACGTTGCCGTGAAGGCCTGGGCCGCGCTGTCGGAATTCACCGGCCGCGACCACAGCCACCTGGCGCTGCCCAAGGAGCACGAGGCGATCCGCTTCCGTGACATCCAGGCGCAGCCGCGCAAGATCATCTCCAGCCCGACCTGGTCAGGCCTGGAAGACGAGCATGTGTCGTACAACGCCGGCTACACCAACGTCCACGAGTACATCCCGTGGCGCACCATCACCGGTCGCCAGCAGTTCTTCCAGGATCACCCCTGGATGCAGGCCTTCGGTGAGCAGCTGATGAGCTACCGGCCGCCGATCAACACCCGCACCATCGATTACGTGAAGGGCAAGAAGAGCAACGGCAACCCCGAGATCGTCCTGAACTGGATCACCCCGCACCAGAAGTGGGGCATCCACAGCACCTACTCGGACAACCTGATCATGCTCACCCTCAGCCGTGGCGGCCCGATCGTGTGGATGTCCGAAGTCGACGCCAAGAAAGCCGGCATCGAGGACAACGACTGGATCGAGTGCTTCAACGCCAACGGCGCCCTGACCGCCCGCGCGGTGGTCAGCCAGCGCGTGATGGAGGGCATGGTGATGATGTACCACGCCCAGGAACGCATCGTGAACGTGCCGGGCGCCGAGAGCACCAAGACCCGCGGCGGCCACCACAACTCGGTGACCCGTGTGGTGCTCAAGCCCACCCACATGATCGGCGGCTACGCCCAGCAGGCGTACGGCTTCAACTACTACGGCACCGTGGGTTGCAACCGTGACGAGTTCGTCGTGGTGCGCAAGATGGCCAAGGTCGACTGGCTCGACGGCCCGAACGGCAATGACCTGCCGCAACCCCTGCCGCAAGACATCTGAGGAATAAGGCCATGAAGATTCGTTCACAAGTAGGCATGGTCCTGAACCTGGACAAGTGCATCGGCTGCCACACCTGCTCGATCACCTGCAAGAATGTCTGGACCAGCCGCGAAGGCATGGAATACGCCTGGTTCAACAACGTCGAGACCAAGCCCGGCATCGGCTACCCGAAGGAGTGGGAAAACCAGGACAAGTGGAAGGGCGGCTGGGTGCGCAACGGCGACGGCACCATCAACCCGAAGATCGGCGGCAAGTTCCGCGTGCTGGCGAACATCTTCGCCAACCCGGACCTGCCGACGATCGACGACTACTACGAGCCGTTCGACTTCGACTACCAGAACCTGCACACCGCGCCGATCTCCGAGCATCAGCCGGTGGCGCGTCCGCGCTCGCTGATCTCCGGTCAGCGCATGGAGAAGATCGAGTGGGGCCCGAACTGGGAGGAGATTCTCGGTACCGAGTTCGCCAAGCGCCGCAAGGACAAGAACTTCGACAAGGTGCAGGCCGACATCTACGGCCAGTACGAAAACACCTTCATGATGTACCTGCCGCGCCTGTGCGAGCACTGCCTTAACCCGGCCTGCGCCGCGTCCTGCCCGAGCGGTGCGATCTACAAGCGCGAGGAGGATGGCATCGTCCTCATCGACCAGGAGAAGTGCCGCGGCTGGCGCATGTGCATCAGCGGGTGCCCGTACAAGAAGATCTACTTCAACTGGAAGAGCGGCAAATCCGAGAAGTGCATCTTCTGCTTCCCGCGCATCGAGGCCGGCATGCCGACCGTCTGTGCCGAGACCTGCGTGGGCCGCATCCGCTACCTCGGCGTGCTGCTGTACGACGCCGACCGCATCCATGAAGTGGCCAGCACCGTCAACGAGCAGGACCTGTACGCCAAGCAGCTGGAGATCTTCCTCGATCCGTTCGACCCGAAGGTCATCGAGCAGGCGCTCAACGACGGCGTTCCGATGTCGGTGATCGACGCCGCACAGAAGTCGCCGGTATACAAGATGGCGGTGGACTGGAAGCTGGCCCTGCCGCTGCACCCGGAATACCGCACGCTGCCGATGGTGTGGTACGTGCCGCCGCTGTCGCCGATCCAGAACGCCGCAAGCGCCGGTCACGTCAGCATGGACGGCGTACTGCCGGACGTCGACAGCCTGCGCATCCCGCTGCGCTATCTGGCCAACCTGCTCACCGCAGGCGACGAGGAGCCGGTCAAGCTGGCGCTCAAGCGCATGCTAGCCATGCGTGCCTACAAGCGCGCCGAGCAGGTCGATGGCGTGCAGGACCTCAAGGTGCTGGAGAGCGTCGGTCTGTCGGTGGCCCAGGTGGAAGACATGTACCGCTACCTGGCCATCGCCAACTACGAGGACCGCTACGTGATCCCGACCGCGCACCGCGAAGAGGCCATGAGCGATGCCTTCGCCGAGCGCTCCGGTTGCGGCTTCAGCTTCGGCAGCGGCTGCTCGGGCGCCTCGGACACCAACATGTTCGGCGCCAGGAAGGCCAACCGCCGCGACATCATCAAGACCGTCCAGCTGTGGGAGGACTGAGCCATGCGCATCCTTAAAGTGATTTCCCTGCTGCTGGACTATCCCGACCAGCACCTGCGCGACGGCCATGCCGAACTGGCTCAGGCCATCGGCTCGGCCCGCGAGATCAGCCCGGAGCAGCGCATCGCGCTGCGCCGCCTGCTCGACGAGCTGACCGAAGGCGACCTGATGGACGTGCAGGAGCGCTACACCGACCTGTTCGACCGCGGCCGCGCGCTGTCGCTGCTGCTGTTCGAACACGTGCATGGCGAGTCCCGCGATCGCGGCCAGGCCATGGTCGACCTGATGGCGCAGTACACCGAGGCCGGCTTCGCCATCGGCGTGCGCGAGCTGCCGGACTACATCCCGCTGTACCTCGAGTACCTCGCCACCCGCGAAGACCTCGAGGCCCGCGAGGGGCTGGCCGATGTCGCCCATCTGCTGGCCCTGCTGGCGGCCCGTCTGCAGGAGCGCGAGAGCCCGCATGCCGCGTGCTTCACCGCACTGCTGCAGATCGCCGGCGAGCCGGTGCAGGAAACCCTGGCCGGCCTGCAGGAGCAGGTTGCCGCCGAAGAACGCGACGACTCGCTGGAGGCCCTGGACAAGATCTGGGAGGAGGAGCAGGTCAACTTCCTCCAGGCCGAGCAGCAGGATCGCTGCCCATCCATGCCGAGCGGGCCGGGCAAGGCTCGCGAGGAAAGCCCGGTGCCGCTGCACTGGACCGATTTCAAGCATGACGGGCAGGCCGCCGCGCTCGCCCAGGAGGTGCGCAATGTCTAACTTCAATTTCCTGCTGTTCGGGGTCTACCCCTACATCGCCCTGGCCATCTGCCTGATCGGCAGCTGGGCGCGCTTCGACCTGTCGCAGTACAGCTGGAAGGCCGGCTCGAGCCAGATGCTGTCGAACAACCGCATGCGCCTGGCGAGCAACCTGTTCCACGTCGGCATCATCTTCATCCTGGCCGGTCACTTCGTCGGCCTGCTGATGCCCGAGGCGCTTTATCACCACTTCATCACCAGCGGTCAGAAGCAGATCGTGGCGATGGTGTCCGGTGGCTTCTTCGGCATCCTCTGCCTGATCGGCTTGGTGATGCTGATCCATCGCCGGCTGACCGACGCGCGCGTGCGGGCCACCTCCAACACCAGCGACGTGATGATCCTGTTCGTGCTGCTGGCGCAGCTGGTGCTGGGGCTGCTGACCATCGTCGCCTCCACCGGCCACCTGGACGGTTCGGTGATGGTGCTGCTGGGCACCTGGGCGCAGAGTCTGGTCACCCTGCAGCCGGTCAAGGCCGCAGGCGCCATCGAGTCGGTCAGCGTCATCTACAAGCTGCACGTGTTCCTCGGCGTGACCCTGTTCGTGCTGTTCCCCTTCACCCGTCTGGTGCACATCGTCAGTGCGCCGGTGTGGTACCTGGGCCGGCGCTACCAGATCGTCCGGCAGAAGGGCGTCAAGCCGGCCATGCCGCGTCCGCAGCGCCCGCGCACCTATGAAGCACCGGTACGCGAAACCGCCGTGCCGTCCGCCGTGCCTGCCACGGCAAAGAGCAAGAGCCCGGTATGACCCTTGCCGGCTGACGCCCCACGCGTCAGCCGGTCTGGTCGATCGGATCGAAGCTTCAAGCGTCTTATCGAGGTAATCATCATGGGTTGTGGATGTGGTGGAAGCACGGGTGGTGGCGGCTGCGGTGGCGGCGCCCGCCCGGAAATCGAAGTGCCGGCCGAGGCCCCTCTGTTCGAGGAGCTACCGCATGAAGAAGAACACCAGCCCGCCGAGGAGCAGGCCTCCGGCGAGCCGTTGCTGATCGCCAGCAGCGAGCAGGAGTGGCCGCGGGTGCGGGTCAACGGGGTGGCGATCGCGCCCCAGGCCATCGCCCAGGAATTGCAGTATCACCCCGCCGAGAGCCGCGACGAGGCGGTCTTTCTGGCGACCCAGGCACTGGTGGTGCGCGAGCTGTTGCAGCAGCGCATCGCCGAACTCGGCCTGGTGGTGCGTGCTGAATCCGGTGAAAGCGAGGAAGAAGCGGCCACCCGCACGCTGATCGAACAGGAAGTGCCGCTGCCGCTGGCCGACGAGGCGGCCTGTCAGCAGTACTACAACGGCAACCGTCAGCGCTTCTTCAGCGCGCCGCTGCTGGCCGCGCGGCACATCCTGCTGGCCTGTCCGGCAGATGACGCCGAAGCGCGCAGCCTGGCGCGGGAACAGGCGTTGGGCCTGTTGCAGCAACTGCAGGCGGCGCCGCAACGCTTCGCCGAGCTCGCGTTGCAGCATTCGGCCTGTCCATCCAAGGAGCAGGGCGGGGCGCTTGGGCAGATCAGCAAGGGCCAGACCGTGCCGGAGTTCGAGCGCCAGCTGTTCCGTCTGCCGGTCGGCCTCTGCCAGCAGCCGCTGGAAAGCCGCTATGGCTACCACCTGGTGTTCGTCGACCAGCGTATCGAGGGCGAGCAATTGCCCTACGAGATCGTCGCCGGAACGATTCGCGCCGAACTCAACCAGCGTGTCTGGCAGATCGGCGTCAGCCAGTACCTGCAGAATCTGGTGGGGGCGGCGAACATCGAGGGAATCCACCTGCAGGGCGCGGAAACGCCACTGATGCAATGACGGCGGCTTGGCCCTGCGCCGGGTGGAAGGTGCTTCACCACCCACCGCGCGAGGCCCACGGTGGATGAAGAAGTGTCATCCACCCTACGAGGCTTCAGAGGTGTTATCGATGACTCAACTACGCGATGCCCACAACCGCCAGATCGACTACCTGCGCATGTCGGTCACCGACCGCTGCGACTTCCGCTGCGTCTACTGCATGGCCGAGGACATGACCTTCCTGCCGCGCCAGCAGGTGCTAGGTCTGGAGGAGCTGGAGCGCATCGCGCGCATCTTCGTCGGGCTGGGCGTGAAGAAGATCCGCCTCACCGGCGGCGAGCCGCTGGTACGCCAGGGCATCGTCGGTCTCTGCGAGCGCATCGCGGCCTTGCCCGGTCTGCGTGAACTGGTGATGACCACCAACGGCTCGCAGCTGGTCAGGCTCGCCGCACCGCTGGCACGGGCCGGGGTCAAGCGGCTGAACATCAGTCTGGATAGCCTGGACGCCGAGAAATTCCACGCCATTACCCGCACCGGCCAGCTGCAGCAGGTGCTCGACGGCATCGATGCGGCGCGCGCCGCCGGCTTCGAGCGGATCAAGCTCAATGCCGTGGTGATGAAGGGCCGCAACGCAGAGGAAGTCGCCGACCTGGTGGACTTTGCCATCGCCGGCGGGCTGGACTTGAGCTTCATCGAGGAAATGCCGCTGGGCGATGTCGGCCGTTCGCGCGGCGAGAGCTTCTGCTCCAGCGACGAGGTCAAGGCGCTGATCGCCGAGCGTCACGCGCTGATCGATTCGGCCGAGCAGAGCGGCGGGCCGGCGCGCTATGTGCGCCTGCCGGAGCACCCGCAGACGCGCATCGGCTTCATCTCGCCGCATTCGCACAATTTCTGCGCCACCTGCAACCGCGTGCGGCTGACCGTGGAAGGTCGCCTGCTGTTGTGCCTGGGCCACGAGCATTCCATCGACCTGCGTGCACTGCTGCGCCGCCATCCGACCAGCGACCAGCCGGTGATCGACGCCATTCACGCCGCGCTGCAACGCAAACCGCTGCGCCACGAATTCTCCAGCGGCGGCGAGGTCCAGGTATTGCGCTTCATGAACGCCAGCGGCGGTTGACTGCCCGCGCCGAACGGGCTGCGGGCCGACCGTTTTATTCGCTACCATCGGCCGGCACTGCCGGTCTGACCCATGCCCCGCTGCGTTGCAGTCGGGCTTGTCGCAACGCTCGCTGACCAACGCCATACGCGTTGGTCGACCTGCCGGCACCGCCTGCCGCGCGCCTACCTCCAACGGGGAATGGGCTGGCCCGCGGCGCCGGTGCAGCCTGCGCACACATCTTCAAGGGAGTTTCGAGCCATGGCTCACCTGTCCAACACCGAATTCCAGCCTCTGAACATCGCCGTGCTCACGGTGAGCGACACCCGTAACATCGATTCCGATACCTCCGGCCAGGCGCTGATCGACGGTCTGCAGAGCGCAGGCCATACGCTGGCCGAACGGGCCATCGTCAAGGACGACATCTGGCAGATCCGCGCCCGGGTGTGCAGCTGGATCGCCAGCGAAAACGTGCAGGTGGTGCTGATCACCGGCGGCACCGGTTTCACCGCCCGCGACAACACCCCGCAGGCCGTACAGCCGCTGCTGGACAAGGACGTCGACGGCTTCGGCGAACTGTTCCGCCATGTATCGCTGGGCGAGATCGGCACCTCCACCGTGCAGTCCCGCGCGCTGGCCGGGATGAGCAACGGCACGCTGGTCTGCTGCCTGCCGGGCTCGACCAACGCCTGCCGCACCGCCTGGAACAAGATTCTTGTCGAGCAGCTGGACAGCCGTACCAAACCCTGCAACTTCGTCCCGCACCTGAAGGCGGCCGCGGTGGACAACTGCGGGCCACGCTCATGAGCGGCTGCGGCTGCGATACCGGCGGGCTGAAGCCGGTCGACGAGGCCATCGCCGAGCTGCTGGCGCGGGTGCCGGCGCCGCCCGCGGTGGAAGAGGTCGCGCTGCGCGATGCCCTCGGTCGCGTGCTCGCCGAGCCGCTGGATGCCAGCTTTCCGGTGCCGCCCTGGGACAACAGCGCGATGGACGGCTACGCCCTGCGCGCCTCCGATCTGCCGGCCGAGGGCGGTGCGCTGCCACTGGCCGGACGCATCGCCGCCGGGGACGCCGCCAGTCAGCAGCTGCCGGCCGGGCATGCGGTGCGCATTTTCACCGGCGCGCCGTTGCCGCCGGGCGCGGACGCCGTGGTGGCGCAGGAAAACTGCCGTATCGAAGGCGATCGCATCTGGCTGCCGGCGGTGAACGCCGGTGACAACGTGCGCTGCCTGGGTGAGGAAACCGCGGCTGGCGAGCGTCTGATCGACGCCGGCAAGCGTCTTCGGCCGCAGGAGCTCGGCCTGCTGGCGACCTTCGGCGTGGCGCGGGTGAAGGTGTACCGGCGTCTGCGCGTGGCGCTGCTGTCCAGCGGCAACGAACTGCGCGAGCCGGGCGAGCCGCTGGACGCCGGGCAGATCTACAACTCCAACCGCTACAGCCTGCTCGGCGTGTTGCAGAGCCTCGGCTGCGAGGTGCACGACTACCCGATCCTGATCGACGATCTGGGCGCCAGCCGCGACGCGCTGGCCGATGCGGCGAGCCGCTTCGACCTGATCATCACCTCGGGCGGTGTTTCGGTGGGTGAGGAGGATCACCTCAAGCAGGCGATTCGCGAATTGGGCGAGCTGCACCTGTGGCGTCTGGCGATCCAGCCGGGCAAGCCGCTGGCCTTCGGCGAAGTCAACGGCACGCCGTGGATCGGCCTGCCCGGCAACCCGGCGGCGGCGCTGGTCACCTCGCTGGTGGTGGCTCGGCCGTTCCTGCTGCGCGCCCAGGGCTGCACGCAGGTGCAGGTCACGCCGCTGCGCCTGTCTGCCGGCTTCGCCTGGCGCAAGGCCAACGTGCGCCAGCAGTTCCTGCGCGCGCGGCTCGAAGCGGTCGATGGCCGGCTCGAGGTGCGTCTGTTCCCGCGCCAGGGCTCGGCCATGCTGACCTCGGCGACCTGGGCGGATGGGCTGGCCGTCGTCGAGTGCCAGCGCACCCTCGCCGAAGGCGAGCTGGTGCAGTACCTGCCGTTCAGCGAACTGCTCGGCTGAAACGCCACGACGCCCGGCCGATGCGAATCGGCCGGGCGTTGTCGCGTCTGCGCCTCAGGCCTGGTGGCGCTGCGGTAGCATGCGCAACAGGGTGCCGTCGCGGCGCACGTACTGGTGGAACAGCGCGGCTGCGGCATGCAGGCCGATCAGCCAGTAGCCGGCCACCGCCAGCGTTTCATGCAGCTCCTTGAAATCGCCGGCCAGCGCCTTGTCCGCGCCGATCAGCGCCGGCAGTTCGAGGCCGAAGAAGGGGATCGGCTTGCCCGCCGCGCTCAGGGTCAGCCAGCCGAGCAGCGGCAGACCGATCATCAGCGCGTACAGCGCCAGGTGCATCAGCTTGGCCAGCGCCTGTTCCCATCCCGCGCCGGCAAGCGAGTGCGGCGCCGGGTGCAACCAGCGGGCGATCAGCCGCAGCCAGACCAGCGCGAACACCGTCATGCCGAGCATGAAATGCCAGTGCTTGAGCAGCTCGCGTGGCTCGCTGCCCTTGGCGAAGTTGCCCTTGAGTTCGATGGTGGCGTAGACGGCGGCAATCAGCAGCAGCATCAGCCAGTGCAGGGCGATGCTCAGCCGGCCGTAACGCGGCAGGGGGGTGGTCACAGACATTTCACGCACTCCGTGTGGGGGAATGGCGGCAGTCTAGGGCGCCAGGCTTAAGCGAACCTTAGCGAATGCCCGTTGCGCCTGTGGCGTGCGGTCGCGGCTGCGCGCCGGTGGTCGTGCTGAGAGGCTGGCGGGGCAGGTGCACGGCGACCTGCAGCCCGCCGAGCGGCGAGTCGGCCAGCTCGATGCTGGCGCCGTGCAGCTCGGCAATGCGCGCGACGATGGCCAGGCCGAGGCCCGCACCCTGGCCGTCACCCTGTCGATAGAAGCGCTCGAACAGCTTGTCCCGTTGCGGCGCCGGCACCCCGGGGCCGCTGTCGTCCACCTGTAGCGTGATCGCGGCAGCGGTGGCCTGCAGGCCGACCTGGATCTGGCCGCCGTCGGGGGTGTACTGCAGGGCGTTGCCGACCAGATTCTGCAGCAGCGTGGCGAGGCTCGCCGCATCGCCGCTGAGGTGGAAATCGGCCAGCTCGTCGACATCCAGCGTCAGCTCCTGGCCGCGGGCCAGCGCCAGGGGCGTCAGCTCGGCGAGGGTTTCACGACACAGCGGCAGCAGATCGAGGTCGGTCAGGCCCAGGCGCTGGGCACTCGGTTCCAGGCGCGCCAGGGTCAGCAGCTGGGTGACCACGCGGGTGGTGCGGTCGACGCCGGCGATCAGCTGTTCGAGAGCCCGTTCGCGCTCGTCCTCGCTGGCGGCCTGCAGCGCGTTCTGTGCATGGATGCGCAGCACCGCCAGCGGCGTGCGCAGTTCGTGGGCGGCGTCGGCGATGAAGCGCTTCTCCCGTTCGATCAGCTGATTGACCTGTTGCAGCAGGCGATTGAGCGAGGCCGCCACCGGTTCCAGCTCCTGCGGCAGCGGTGCCAGCAACAGCGGCGCGAGGTTGTCCGGGTCGCGGCGCTTGAGCAACTGAGCCATGCGTGCCAGCGGGCGCAGGCCCCAGCCCACCGCCAGCCAGATCAGCAACGCCAGCAGTGGCAGGCCGACGAGGTCGGGCAACAGGCTGCGCCGGGCGATCTTGCCCACCAGCTCGCCCCGCACATCGCCGCGCTCGCTGACCAGAATCCACAGCGCGTCCTCGCGGTCGTGCAGCAGGAACAGGCGCCAGGCATGGCCGTCGAGCAGCACCTCGTGATAGCCGCCGGCCAGGTGGCTGAACGGCGACGCCGAACCCGCGGCCAGCTGCTGCAGGGCGCCGTTCGGTGCGCCGGCCGACTGCAGCACGCTGTTGCCGTCCTCGGCGTAGACCTGAAAACCCAGCTTGGTCTCGTAGTCGTGCCCCGGCACGCCCTGATCGCGGCGAGCGTTCACCGCCGCATCCAGCGCGGTTTGCAGGGCCTGACGGGCCTGCGGCTCCATCTCGCGCATCACCAGGCCCTGCACCAGCCGCGCGCTTTGCGCCAGCTGGGCGTCGAACAGTTCCTCGATCTCGTGGCGCGCGTCGCGGTAGCTGCGCCAGGAGATCAGGCTCAGCGAGACCAGCAGGGTGCCGAGCAGCAGCGCCAGGGTGCGCTGGCGGATCGAGCGCTTCAGCATTTGTCCACCAGATAGCCGACGCCGCGCACGGTGCGGATCAGCTCGGGAAAGAACTTCTTGCGCAGGTGGTGGATGTGCACCTCCAGCGCATTGCTCTCGACGTCTTCGTCCCAGCCGTAGAGCACCTGCTGGAGGCGATCGCGGGTCAGCACGCGACCGGGCTGGGCGAGCAGCTCGTGGAGCAGGACGAACTCCTTGCGCGGCAGGTTGATCGGCGTGCCCTGGTAACTGACCTGCTGGTTGACCGGGTCGAGCAGGATGCCGCGGTATTCCAGCACCGGTTCCGGTCGATTGAAGCTACGCCGGAGCAGGGCACGCAGGCGGGCCTTGAGTTCGGCGACGTCGAACGGCTTGACCAGGTAGTCGTCGGCGCCGGCGTCCAGCCCGGCGATGCGGTCGCTGGTGGCATCGCGCGCGGTGAGCACCAGCACCGGCACCGGCTTGCCGGCAGCGCGCAGGCGCTTGAGCAGCTCCAGCCCGTCCAGGCGCGGCAGGCCGAGGTCGAGGATGACCAGCTCGAAGCTTTCATGGTTCAGCGCATGCAGCGCACTGGCGCCGTCCTGCAGCCAGTCCACCGTATAACCCTCCGGCTTGAGCGCGGTGCGGATGCCCTCGCCAAGGGCGCGATCGTCTTCCACCAGCAGAATGCGCATGTCGTTCCTGTCGTTCTCCGCCGCTGGGCGTTGCTGTGCATTCAACGCCGCCGTCTCGGTTTATTCCAGCTTTTCCTGGACCCTGGCCAGCAGCGCGCGGGCTTCCTCGCGGCGGCCGGCATCGGCCACTTCACGGCCGGGGCGATCGGGTGCGGCGAGGGCCTTCTGCAGCGCGGCCTGCGCCTCGCCATAGCGCTTCTGGCGCAGCAGAAAGTCACCGTGGAAGTAGTTGGGGTCGATGCCGTCCGGGTTCAGCGCCAGCGCCTGTTTGAACAGCGCCTCGGCCTTGTCTTCGTCGCCGAAGCCGATTGGCCAGCCGGGCACCTGGTAGTAGAGACTGGCGAGGCTGGTGTAGGCCGAACCGTCGAGTGCCGCGGGGTCGAGCTCGATGGCCTTTTCCAGTTCGGCCTTGGCCTGCTTGACCAGCCCCAACGCGCCGAGTCCGCCCTTGGCGCCGGCCCAGGTGCTGAGCACGATGCCATGCCAGATATGCAGTTCGGCGGCCTGCGGTTCGCCGATCACCGCGCTTTCGGCCTCTGAGGCGAGCCTGGCGAAGGCGGTTTCGCGCTGGGTCTCGGGCGTCTGGTAGTTGATCTCGGCCCAGCGCGTCTGGATCTGACGCAGCGACGACTCGCCGGCCGGGCTGAGAGCGAAGGAGGGCAGGCTGGCCAGGGCCAGCATCAGGGCGCAAAGGCCGAGCAGAGGCTTCATGGGTGTTCTCCGGGAGAGGTGGGTTGCGGTGCGGGTGGCTGTTCGGCACGGGCGAAGCGCTTGATCACCGGCAATTGCTTGCGCAGCGCCTGGTCGACCAGCCGCGGCAGTACGCCGTTGAGGCGCACGAAGAGTTTTTCCGGCCAGCCGAGATAGAACTCCTCTCGCTCGGCGGTGATGGCATGGACGATCTGCCGGGCGACCTCTTGCGGATCATCCATCTCCACCTTCAGCTCGTCGTTCATCGCTACCACGTCGGCGCTGTTCATCGCCGTACGGGTGGCGCGCGGCGCGATATAGAGCACCTTGATCTGGCTGTCGGCCAGCTCGCGGCGCAGCGCCTCGGAGAAGCCGCGCAAGGCGAACTTGCTGGCGCAGTAGGCGGTGAAGCCGGGGTAGCCGATGGAGCCGAAAGTCGAGCCGAGATTGACCAGCAGCGCTCGCGGTTGCTGGCGCAGCAAGGGCAGCAGCAGGTGGGTCAACTGCAGGGTGGCGGTGACGTTGACGCCGATCAGCCGGGCGATGGCGTCCTCGTCCTGTTGTTCGAGCAGGCTGAACTGATTGACCCCAGCGGCGTTGATCACACCGTTGAGCCCGCCAAAGCGGCGCGCGGCCTCCAGCACCAGCTGTCGCCCGCTGCGTTGGGTGAGGTCTGCCACGACCAGACTGATCTGCCCAGGGTAACGGCGGGCCAGGCTTTCCAGCGCAATGCTGTCGCGCCCCACCAGCAGCAGCCGGGCACCGCCGGCGCAGAGCCGTTCCACCAGCAGCTGGCCGATACCGCCGCTGGCACCGGTGAGCAGGATGCGCGCGTCAGGCAAGTGCATGGTCGTGCTCCGCCGCGGGAAGGCTGCGGAAGATGTCGCCATAGAGGCGGTAGACCACCCGCGCGGTGTGCACCACGGCGGCCTTGTCGTCCTCGTTATCGAGGCGGTTCATCAGGCGCTTGAAGAACTCGATGTGCTCCAGGTCCAGGCTGCCGTGGGAGGTCAGGTAGCTGAACGCCTTGGCCGGCAGGTCGAGCTTGTCCTGCAGCACGCCGGCGGCCTGGGTGGCCAGGGCGATGCTGGTACCTTCGAGCACGTTGACCATGCCGAAGAAGCTCGCCGGGTTGTGCCGGGCGATGCGGTCGTAGACGTAGGCGACCATCAGCTCGGTGGGCAGCGCCGGCTGGCCATGGCGCACCGCCTCGGCATCGCTGCCGCAAGCGCGGATGTCGTTGAGGATCCATTCCTGGTGGCCGATCTCTTCCTCGATGTATTCGGCGATGGCCTCGCGCAGCCATTCCAGCCGCTCCGGCAGGCGCGCACCGCAGGCCATCAGCAGCGGCACGGTATGTTTGACGTGGTGGTAGGCCTGGGTGAGGAAGGCGATGTATTGCGCGCGGGTCGCGGTGCCGGCGAGCGCCGAATGGATGATCGGCGCGGCCAACAGGTAGTCGCGCTCGGCGCTGGTCTGCTGTTGCAGCTGGTCGAAGAATTCCATGGTGAACCTCGAAAGTCAGGGCTGAATGGCGTTGATCGCCGATTGGTAATGGTTGAACAGCGCATTGCGGCGCAGCCGGCCGTTGGCAGTGGCCAGGCCGTTGCTGGCGCCGAACGGCGCGTCGGCACGCAGCCAGCGGTGTACGCGGGCGTAGTCCGGCAGGCCGGCGTTGACCCGGTCGATTGCCGCCTGCAGTCCGGCATCGCTGAGCTCGGGATACCGCGGCACCAGCACCGCGACGTTCTGCGCCAGCGCCTCGCCATGCAGCCAGGCCTGGGCGATCGGCGCCTGCTGGACCAGCTCGGCCTCCACCCATTCCGGGTTGACGTTGCGCCCGTAGGCGGTGACGAACTGGTGCTTCTTGCGCCCGTGCAGAACCAGGAAACCGTCCTCGAAATGGCCGAGATCGCCGGTGGCCAGCCACTCGCCGACCTGCGGAGGCTCGCCGAGATAGCCGAGCATCTGCGGGCCCCTGACCAGCACCTCGCCGTCGTCGGCCAGGCGCAGCTCGACGTGCGGCAAAGGCCGGCCGACCGTGCCGATGCGCCGTGCTTCGGGCGTGTTCAGGCAGACCACCGAGGCGCATTCGGACAAGCCGTAGCCCTCGAACACCGGCAGGCCGAGCCGCTCGGCGCGTTCGAGCAGCTGCGGCGCCACCCGCCCGCCACCGACGGCGATGAAGCGCAGCGTCGTCGGCAGCGGCAGGCCCTGCTCGGCGGCGCTGACCAGCGCCAGCAACAGCTGCGGCAGCAGGATCAGGCTTTGCGGCCGGCTTTCGTTCAGCGTGGCGAGAAAGCGCGGCAGGTCGAAGCCGGCACTGCCGGAGAAGCCGATCTGCGTCAGCGGCCGCAACTCGATCCGGGCACCGGCCAGCAGCGGCGCATAGAGCCCGGCGATGTTTTCCAGCAGGGTGGCCAGCGGCAGCACGCACAGGTGCTGCCGGACATCACACGGCAGGCTGACCTGCCACAGGCTCTCGGCCACCGCCAGCTGCGCCTCGGCATCCAGGCAGACGCCCTTGGGCTGGCCGGTGGTGCCGGAGGTGTAGGTGATCTTGCTGGTGCCGGCCGGCACCGGCGTGACTGTCTGCGGCTGGAGCAGCAGCAGGCCGGCTTCAGCGGATTGGAAGTCGCAGCGCCCGGCGAGCGCGCCTGGCGTGCCGATCAGGCAGTCGATGCCGGCGTGGTTCAGCACATGCTCCTGCTGTGCCGGGGAAAAGAAGCCCGGCAGCGGCACGCAGATCAGCCCGGCGCGCAGCAGGGCCAGATCCCACAGCGCCCACTCCAGGCCGTTGTCCAGCGCCAGGGCGACGCGCTGCACGCCGAGCTGTTGCAGCTGACTGGCGCGTGCGGCCACCTCGTGGCGCAATTCGGCGTAGCTCAGTTGGCGCGGCCCTTCGCCCAGGGCGATGCCGCTGTGCTGTTCCAGGACTGTCCAGAAGCGTTCAGTTGCAGGCTGCATGCGGCACCTCCGAGGCATCGAACAACGGTTGGTAGCCAAGTCGGGCGTAGATGCCCAGCTGCAGCAGGCGCTGGTGGCCGGGCAGGATCTCGCCGGCCATCAGCTGCGGGCGGCTGGCGTAGTAGCTGCCCCAGTCGGCCAGCTCCTCGCCCATCCGCGCCGGGTCGGCCGGGGCCAGCGCCAGTGGCTCCAGGGCCAGGCGCTGGAAGCTGTTGAGCAGGGCCGGCGTGCCGGTGAACACCACCCAGCGAAAGCCCTGGGCGACCAGCAGATCGGTCAGCGCGACGATCAGCAGCCGCGCCGAGGCATTGCCGAAGGCCGCCAGGTTGCCGACCTCGACGATTTCCTCGCGCGGCACCGGGCGGCCGCTGCGGCGGGCAACGGCCAGCTCGATGGGTTCGTCCAGGTACCGTTCGAGAAACAGCGGGCGACGCTGCGCGCTGCGCAGGCCGACCGCGCCCTGCACCTGGCCGTTGTCGCCATGCAGGCCAAGCAGGCAGGGCATGAAGTGACGCACCCGGGCGCCGTAATGCTCGGCGAAGCGCTGGCGAATGAAGTCTTCAAGGGCGACGCGCCGCGGGTCCTCGCCGGCCTGTGTCAGTTGCAGGCAGAGCGAGGGCTCGCGGCCGATGCGGGCCAGTATGTCGGTGTGATCAACCCAGGGCAGTTCCATTGGGGAACCTCGGTTAGAAGCCTGGGCCGATTGTTGGTGGGCAAACTTAAGGCAGTCTTAAGTCGCCGAAGCCGTCAGAACGCTGACATTTTCTTCACATTCGCTGGGCTATGGTCGCCGCGCTCGGGGTCGAGCCACCGGTGCTCCAGCTGCGCCAGAGGCCCATCGAACGCTGGCCGGCCGACCACCGAAGCAGCTATCGCAAGCAGAGCGAGCCGCGAAGAGGAAGGCCAGCAGATGCAGATTCATCCATACCCCGCCCCACGCCCGGCCACAGGCTCGGGCCGCCATTACCGGCTGTTCGGCCTGCTCGCATTGCTGCTGATCGGCCTGGGCGTGAGCATCGCGTTGCACTGGAACGAGCGGCTGTATTTCCACCTGACCCATCAGTGGAACGTCAGCGCGCACGATCCGGCGCTGCGTTGGCTGCCGGGCTATCGGGTGGCCATCGACGCCCGACCGATCGAGGGCATCAGCCGCAACCTCTCGGCGATCACCTACGACAGCGATCTCGACCGCCTGCTTGGCGTGATCAATGGCGGGCCGACGGAAATCGTCGCGTTGAGCAAGCGCGGCGAGCTGCTCGAGCGCTATCCGCTGGAGGGCTTCGGCGATATCGAGGGGCTGACCTATATGGGTGGTGGCCGGGTTGCGGTGTCCGACGAGCGTGCCCAGCGGATCAGCATCTTCCAGCTACCGGCACTGGCGCGCAGCATCAATGTGTCCGAGGCCAGGTTCTTCTCCCTGGGCATCGGCCTCAACGGCAACAAGGGCTTCGAGGGGGTGACCTACGATGCCGTGGGCGACCGCCTGTTCATCGTCAAGGAGCGCGACCCGCGCCAGCTCTACGAGGTCCGGGGCGTCGCCGCCAGCCTCGACGGTCAGCTGCAACTGGCCGTTCACGATCGCAGTGACTGGATCGCCAGTCAGGTGTTTGCCACCGACCTCTCCGACATCCACTTCGATGCAGAGACCGGCCACCTGATTCTGCTCAGCGACGAGTCGCGGCTGGTGATGGAGCTCGGCGCCGACGGTCGCATGCTCAGCTACCGCAGCCTCAACGGCCTGTTCAGCGACCTCGGCCGCTCGGCGCCGCAGCCTGAAGGCGTGACCCTGGACAACGACGGCACGCTGTACGTGGTCAGCGAGCCGAACCTGTTCTACAGCTTCCGCCGCGAGGAGGGTCAACCGGAATACCACGAGCCAGAGGAGCAGCAGGACGAGATAACGAAGCTGAGCATGACGGAGAAAAGGCATCGTATGATCCACGGCTGAGGACGAACGCGGCGCAGCCTGCGTTGACGTCCCTGAGCCCTTCGTCAAGAAGCCGTGAAAAGATCGTCATAGCCGCGAACCGATATGCGCATCCTGGTCATTGAAGACAACCGTGACATCCTGGCCAACGTGCTCGACTACCTCGAGCTCAAGGGCTACCTGGTGGACTGTGCGCAGGACGGGCTGAGTGGCCTGCACCTGGCCGCGACCCAGGAATACGACCTCATCGTGCTGGACATCATGCTGCCCGGCATCGACGGCTATCAGGTGTGCAAGCGCCTGCGCGAAGACGCACGGCGCGACACGCCGATCATCATGCTCACCGCGCGCGACGCCCTGCCGGATCGCATCAAGGGATTGGAAGCCGGCGCCGACGACTATCTGATCAAGCCCTTCGCGCTGTCCGAACTGGTCGCCCGTATCGAGGCGGTGTTGCGTCGCAGCCAGGGTTCGCGGCGTCGCCAGCTGCAGGTCGGTGACCTGGTCTATGACCTCGATACCCTGGCCGTCAGCCGCGGCGGCGTGCCGATACGGCTCAACCCCATCGGCCACAAGCTGCTGGCCATCCTCATGCAGCGCAGCCCGGCGGTGGTGCGCCGCGAGGCGCTGGAGGAAGCGCTGTGGGGCGACAACGTACCGGACAGCGACAGCCTGCGCAGCCACATCCACCAGCTGCGCCAGGCACTGGACAAGCCCTTCGACCGGCCGCTGCTGCACACCGTGCACGGTGTGGGCTTCCGTCTGGCGGAGGACGGCGATGCTCACTAAGCAACCCTTCGCCCGCCGCATCGTCATCGCCTTCACGCTGATGACCCTGGTGGTCAGCGGCGTGTTCTCGCTGGGGATCGTCGCGGTGGTCTACTTCGTCGAGTCACAGCTGGTGACCGAGGAGCTGAGTCGCGAGCTGGATATCGTGCTGCACGAGGACCTGCCCAGCGGACGTCCACCGCGCCTCGACGCCCAGACACGCTTCTTCAGCACCGCGCTGCCGGACTATCCGCTGCCCGAAGGCTTCGCCACGCTGCCCGAGGGTTTCACCGAGGTGGTCCGCGGCGACGAGGCCTACTACGTCTACGTACGCGATCTGGACGGCGAGCGCTACGTGCTGATGGAAGACCAGAACGAGTTCGAGGAGCGTGAGAACGCCCTGTTCAAGACAGTGCTCGCCGGCTTCCTGCTGAGCGTGCTGGGCGCCTGGCTGCTCGGCCGGCTGATGGCGCACAAGGTGATGGCCCCGGTCAGCCGGCTGGCCAATCAGGTGCGCCACCGCGACCAGCTGCATCCGCTGGCGCCGCCGCTGGCGCTGCAGTATGTGGATGACGAGGTGGGCCATCTGGCGGCTGCGTTCGACAGCACCCTCGGCCAGCTGCGCCAGACGCTGGAGCGCGAGCGGCTGTTCACCGCCGACGTCAGCCACGAGCTGCGCACGCCGCTGATGGTGGTGCTCGGCGCCTGCGAGCTGCTGCTCGCCAGCGACCTGCCCGAGCGCTCGCGGCGCCAGGCCGAGCGCATCCAGCGCGCGGCCGAGGAGATGCAGGCGCTGGTCGACACCTTCCTGCTGCTGGCGCGGGCCAGGCCCGATCAGCAGGAGGTCTTCGGTGGCAGCGCCGGCCTGGCTGATGTTGCCCGCGAGCAGAGCGAGCGCTGGGGGCCACCGATGCGGGAAAAGGGACTGGCGTTCGAGGTGGTGCGCGAAGGCGATGACCAGCAGACCTACAACCACACGCTGCTCGGCACGGTGATGTCCAACCTGCTGCGCAACGCCTTGCACTACACCGAGCACGGGCAGGTGCGGCTGGTGCTCGAGCACGGCGGCTTCCGCGTCGAAGACACCGGCGTGGGGATTCCGGTAGATCAGCAGGAGCGCATGTTCCAGCCCTTCGTGCGGGGTGCCGAGGGGCGCGGCGAAGGGCTCGGCCTGGGGCTGTCGCTGGTGCGGCGAATCTGTGCGCACCAGGGCTGGGCGGTCGAAGTGCATGGCCGCGAACCCTGCGGCAGCTGCTTTGCCGTCCGCCTGGCGTCTTGACGTTTTTTTCACATCTCTTTGACAACCCGTTGATGTCCGGCCGGTTAGTTTGGCGCTCCGTCTTCCCCCGGAGTGCCCGACATGCCGACATCGAGCCCCATCGAACTTGAGTTCTCGCGCAAGTACGACCGCCAGCACGCCTACGAATACCTGCACAAGCACCAGGACGGCCTCGCCCGACGGCTGTCGCATTGGCGTGACGAGCAGATGGCGCGACGCGCGCTGAAAATCGCCGGCGAGCCCGATCTGGTCCTCGATCTGCCCTGTGGGGCCGGGCGCTTCTGGCCCCTTTTGGCCGAGCACCCGAGCCGGATGATCTTCGCCGCGGACAATTCCGCCGACATGCTGGCCATCGCCGAGGCCGCGCAGCCGCTGGAGGTGGTCAAGCGGGTGGAGACCTTCCAGACCTCGGCCTTCGCCATCGACATGGGCGACAACGCGGTGGACAGCATCTTCTGCATGCGCCTGCTGCATCACATCGCCGACCCGGCGCATCGCCTGGCGATGCTGCGCGAATTCCACCGCGTCACGCGCGACACGCTGATCGTCTCGCTGTGGGTGGACGGCAACTACAAGGCCTGGAAGCGCAGGCGCCTGGAGCGTCGGCGGCCGGCCAAGGACAACCAGAACCGCTTCGTGGTCGCCCGTTCGGTGATTGAGGCGGAGTTCGCCGAGGCCGGTTTCGACATCCTCGACCGCAGCGATTTCCTCCCGGGCTACGCTATGTGGCGGGTCTACGTACTGCGCAAGCGGGGTTGAGCATGAGCCGAGCCTTCGTACTGCCGGCCCGCGAGGCGCGGACCAGCACCTTTCAGCGCTGGTGGGACATGCGTGGCGAGTGGGTCGAGGAGCCCAACCGGCGACGCGCCGGCGAAAGCGGCGTGCAGCGGATTCGCCCGCGCGATCTGCAGCAGCCGTTGCTCTACTGCAAGCGCCAGATCGGCCATCTGTACCGCTCGCCGCTGCATCCGTTCGGCCGGCCCACGGTGCTGCGCGAGTGCCACGCGCTGCAGGCCCTGCGTGATCTCGGGGTGCGCGTGCCGGAGCTGATCTACTGCGGTACGCGGCAGCAGGCAGGGCAGTGGCAGGCCCTGCTGGTAACGGCCGAACTGCAGGGCTTCGTCAGCCTGGAGGACTGGTACGACGAGGGCATGCCGGGCTACTACGGCAGCGTCGTGCAGGCACGCATGCTGGATGCGGTCGGCCGCACCCTCGGGCGTCTCCACCACGCGCGTTGGCAGCATGGTTGCTGTTACCCCAAGCACATTTTCCTCAGGGTCCATGGCCAAGACGATGGAGCGCAGGTCGAGGTGGCCCTGCTCGATCTGGAAAAGAGCCGGCGTCGGCTGCGCCGTCACGCCGCCGCCCGGCATGACCTGCGCCAGCTCAGGCGTCATTGCACGGCCATGAGCGAACCGGACTGGCAACGGCTGCTGACCGCCCATGCCGGCTATCGCGAGGTGCGCTGCGATGTCGCCTGAATGCTCATCCGAAAGCGGCAGCACAGTGGCCGATGGCGCGGCGCTCAAGGGGCGCAGCGGCCTGATGCGGCTGTGGCTCGCCGGGGGCTATTCGCTGGCCGGCCTGCGGGCCGCCTACCGCGGCGAAGCGGCGTTCCGCCAGGTGGTGCTGCTCTGCCTGCTGCTGATACCGCTGGCATTCCTGCTCGAGGTCAGTCGGGTCGAGCGCGCCGTGCTGATCGCCGTGGTGCTGTTGGCGCCCATCGTCGAGCTGCTCAATTCGGCCATCGAGGCCACCGTCGACCGCATTTCGCTGGAGCTGCACCCGCTGTCCAAGCGCGCCAAGGACATGGGCAGCGCGGCGCAGCTGCTGACCATGCTGCTGATCGCGCTGATCTGGGCGGTGATCCTCCTCTGAATTTCTTCCATTCACCCAGGACTTTCCCATGACCGACGCAACCGCCCGCGCGCAGGCTGTCCAGCCCGGACTACGCCACCATCTGCTGTTCATGGCTGGCACTGCGCTCGCACTGCTGACGCTGTTGGCACTGCTGCGCCTGGCACTGCTGCTGTTCAACCGCGAGCTGCTTGGTGACGCCTCGCTGGCCACCCTGCTCGAAGGCTTCGGCAACGGCCTGCGTTTCGACCTGCGCGTGCTGGTATATATCTTCGTGCCGCTGTCGTTGGCGGTGCTTAGCCCGCGCGCAATGGCCGCGCGCAGGCTGCAGCGAGTCTGGCTTACCGCCTGCGCCAGTCTGGCGATCCTGCTCGGCGTGATCGAGCTGAACTTCTATCAGGAGTTTCATCAGCGGCTGAATGCGCTGGTCTTCCAATACCTCGGCGAGGACCCGGCCACGGTGTTGAGCATGCTCTGGCACGGCTTTCCGGTGGTCACGTTGTTGAGCGTCTGGGGCGGGCTGACGCTGGTCTGGGCGCTGCTGCTCCGCTGGCTCGACGGTCGCTGCCGGCCGCGCGGCGTCAGCCAGATGCGCCGCTCGCCAGCTCGTCCGCCGCTGGCCTGGCACTGGCGTGGCGCCACGCTGCTGGTGCTGGTCCTGATCAGCGTGGTCGCCGCTCGCGGCACCCTGCGTCAGGGCCCGCCGCTACGCTGGGGCGATGCCTTCACCACCGACTCGGTGTTCATCAACCAGCTCGGCCTGAACCCGGCGCTGACCCTCTACGAGGCGGCGAAGAACCGCTATTCCGATCATCGCGACAACGCCTGGGAAGCCGTGCTGCCCGAGGACGAGGCCCTGGCGGTCACCCGCGAGCTGCTGTTGACCGGCAACGACCAGCTGGCCGACCCGGAGCTGGCCGCTGTGCGCCGCGACTACCGGGCGCCGGAGGCCGGTCGATTGCCGGTGCGTAACGTGGTGGTCATCCTGATGGAGAGTTTCGCCGGGCGCTATGTCGGCGCCTTGGGCAGCCGCGATGGCATCACACCCCACTTCGACCGCCTGGCCGGTGAGGGCCTGCTGTTCGAGCGCTTCTTCGCCAACGGCACCCACACCCACCAGGGCATGTTCGCCAGCATGGCGTGCTTTCCCAATCTGCCGGGGTTCGAGTACCTGATGCAGTCACCGGAGGGCGGCAACCGCTTCTCCGGGCTACCGCAGCTGCTCAGCGCCCGGGCGTTCAATGACGTCTACGTCTACAACGGCGATTTCGCCTGGGACAACCAGGCCGGCTTCTTCGGCAACCAGGGCATGACCCGTTTCGTCGGGCGCAACGACTACGTCGACCCGGTGGTGGCTGACCCGACCTGGGGCGTCTCCGACCAGGACATGTTCGACCGCGCCGTGCAGGAGCTCGGCGCGCTGGCACCGGACGAGCCCTTCTATGCACTGCTGCAGACGCTGTCCAACCACACACCCTATGCGCTGCCGGACCCGCTGCCAGTGCCGGCGGTCGCCGGCCATGGCTCGCAGGATGCGCACTTGACCGCCATGCGTTATTCCGACTGGGCGCTGGGCCGCTTCTTCGAGCAGGCCAAGCGCCAGCCCTGGTACAAGGACACCCTGTTCGTCGTGGTCGGCGACCATGGTTTCGGCGCGCCGGAACAGCTCACCGAGATGGATCTGTTCCGCTTCCACGTGCCGCTGCTGCTGATCGCCCCGGGCGTCACCGAGCAGTTCGGCAGCCGGCGCGAAGTGGTGGGTACCCAGGTCGACGTGGTGCCGACCATCATGGGCCGCCTCGGGGGCGAGGTGCGCCATCAGTGCTGGGGTCGCGACCTGCTGGCACTGGATGAACGTGACCCGGGCTTCGGCATCATCAAACCCTCGGGCAGCGACCAGACCGTGGCGATGATCCGCGGCGAGCAGATCCTGGTACAGCCCAAGGACCTCGAGCCGCGCCTTTACCGCTATCGCCTCGGTGCCGATGCCAGCGCCCAGCGGATCGAGGATGCCGCCAACGCGGCGTCGATGCTGCGCCAGCTGCAGGCCTATCTGCAGGTGGCCACCGGCAGCCTGCTGGCCAACACCGCGGGCGATCGTGAGCGGAAGGAGACGGCAACCGGAGAAACGCTGGCGCGCGCTGCCGCCGACGGTGAACCACCGATTGCGCCGAAGGGCCAGCGCGGCCCCCGCGAGGGCTGAGGGCTCAAGTGCGCCGAGCGCTCGCCCGCGCGGCCAGGCCGTGCCCGCGAAGCGCCGAGCAGCAAGTGGCGTGCCGAGGCTGGCGAGCGCGCTGCTGCCTCAGCGGCGAACCAGCAGCACCCCGGCTTCCATGTGGTGGGTGTAGGGGAACTGATCGAACAGCGCGCAGCGCTCGATGCGATGGGTATCGGCGAGCTGGGCGATGTTCTGCGCCAGGGTCTCCGGATTGCAGGAGATGTAGAGGATGCGCTCGAAGCGACGGGTCAGTTCGCAGGTGTCCGGGTCCATGCCGGCGCGCGGCGGGTCGACGAAGACGCTGCCGAAGTCGTAGCTCTTCAGGTCGATTCCGGCGAGGCGGCGGAACGGGCGCACCTCGTTCAGCGCCTGGGTCAGTTCTTCGGCGGAGAGGCGCACCAGCTCGATGTTATCGAGGCCGTTGTCTTCGATGTTGGCCAGCGCAGCGTTGACCGAGGTCTTGCTGATCTCGGTGGCCAGTACGCGGCGCACGCGGGTGGCCAGCGGCAGGGTGAAGTTGCCGTTGCCGCAGTACAGCTCCAACAGGTCTTCATCGCGTTCGCCGAGCGCCTCGTACGCCCAGTTCAGCATCTTCTGGCAGACCTCGCCGTTGGGCTGGGTGAAGGCGCCTTCCGGCTGGCGGTAGCGGAAGCTGCGGCCGGCGACCACCAGCTGTTCTTCCACGTAATCGCGCCCGATGACGATGCGCTTGCCCTTGGAGCGGCCGACCAGGCTGACGCCGAGGTCTGCGGCGAGCTGCTCGGCTTCGGCCTGCCAGGCCTCGTCCAATGGGCGGTGGTAGGCGAGGGTGATCAGCGCATCGCCGCTCAGGGTGGTGAGAAATTCCACCTGGAACAGTTTGAAGCTGAGTACTTCCGAGGCCTGCCAGGCGGCCTTCAGTTGCGGCATCAGCTCGTTGATGCGGCGGCTGGCGATAGGGAAGTCGTCGATCAGGATCGCCTTGTGCTTGTCGCCCTGCTCGAACATCGCGTAATGGCGCTGGCCGTCTTCGCGCCACAGGCGGAACTCGGCACGCAGGCGGTAATGCTCGCGCGGCGAATCGAAGACTTCCGCTGCCGGTGCATCGAACGGTGCCAGCAGCTCCTCCAGCCGGGCGGCTTTCTCGGCGAGTTGGGCGTCGTATTGGGCGGGGTCGAGCTGGGGCAGCGGCATGGCAGGGCTTCGTGCAGAGGTTTCAGGAGCTTCGCGGCCAAGCCCACTTCCGGGCGGACAGTGGGAGCGGCCGCGAACGTGTACGGTCTGATCAGCCGGTAAACCAGCCCAGCTTGACCACGAACAGTGCCGAGAGCACCCACATCGCCGGGCTCAGCTCGCGCCAGCGGCCGGCCAGCAGCTTGATGGCGGTCCAGGCGATGAAGCCGAAGGCAATGCCGTTGGCGATGGAGAAGGTCAGCGGCATGGCCAGCGCGGCGATGGCCACCGGCGCGGCGACGGTGAGGTCGTCCCAGTCGATCCCGGCCAGGCTGCTCATCATCAGCACGGCGACAAACAGCAGCGCCGGGGCGGTGGCATAGGCCGGCACGGCGCCGGCCAGCGGGGCGAAGAACAGGCTGAGCAGGAACAGCAGGGCGACCACGCAGGCGGTCAGGCCGGTGCGGCCACCGGCAGCGGTACCGGCGGCGGATTCGATGTAGCTGGTGGTGGTCGAGGTGCCCAGCGCCGCGCCGGCCATGGTGGCGGTGCTGTCGGCGAGCAGGGCGCGGCCCAGGCGCGGCATCTTGCCGTCCTTGTCCAGCAGCTCGGCTTTCTGCGCCACGCCGATCAGGGTGCCGGAAGTGTCGAACAGGTCGACGAAGAGGAAGGCGAAGATCACGCTGATCAGGCCGATATCCAGCGCGCCCATGATGTCCAGCTGCATGAAGGTCGGCGCCAGCGACGGCGGCATCGACACCACGCCGTTGAGCTGCGACAGGCCGAGCAGGATCGACAGGCCGGTGACCACCAGGATGCCGATCATCACCGCACCGGTGACCTTGCGGTAGGCCAGCGCGGCGATCAGAAAGAAGCCCAAGCACGCCAGCAGCGGGCCGCCGGCGCTGAGGTCGCCGAGGCCAACCAGGGTGGCCGGGTTGTCGACGACGATGCCGGCGTTCTTCAGGGCGATGATCGCCAGGAACAGGCCGATACCGGCGGCAATGCCGGCGCGCAGGGCCAGCGGAATGCTGTGGATGATCCATTCACGGATCTTGAAGATCGACAGCCCGAAGAAGATCAGGCCGGAAAGGAACACCGCACCCAGCGCGGTCTGCCAGGTGTAACCCATGGTCAGCACCACGGTGTAGGTGAAGAAGGCGTTCAGGCCCATGCCCGGTGCCAGCGCGATCGGGTAGTTGGCGACCAGACCCATGATCGCCGAGCCGATGGCTGCCGCCAGGCAGGTGGCGACGAACACCGCGCCGTGGTCCATGCCGGTCTCGGCGAGGATGCTCGGGTTGACGAAGAGGATGTAGGCCATCGTCAGGAAGGTGGTGATGCCGGCCAGGATCTCGGTGCGCAGCGTGGTGTTGTGCGCCTTGAGTTGAAACAGCTTTTCCAGCATGGTCGATCCTCTTGTGCCGGTTAAGTGTGGGGCCGTCGCCTCTGGCGGGCGGCTGGCCTGTCGTCGCAAAAGCCGGGCATCTTACACCGGCCGGCAGCGCGGTTGAATTTCCATTGAGCAGGTGAACGCCATGAGCAAACGTGTCCTGATTCCGATCGCCGACGGTTCCGAAGACCTGGAGGCCGTCACCCTGATCGACGTGCTGCGCCGTGCCGAGTTCGACGTGGTGGTGGCCAGCGCCGAGGAACGGCGCATGCTGACCTGTGCGCGCGGCACCCGGATCACTGCCGACACCATGCTGCTCGATGTGCTGGCGCAGGACTTCGACCTCATCGTGCTGCCCGGCGGCATGCCCGGCGCGAAGACCCTCGGCGAGCTGGAGCCACTGGCCGAGCGCGTACGCCAGCAGGCCCGCGCCGGACTGGACTACGCGGCGATCTGCGCCGCGCCGGCGGTGGCGCTGCACCCCTACGGCGTGCTCAAGGGCCGCCAGGTGACCTGCTACCCAGGCATGAGCGACAACCTCACCGGCACGCATTTCCTCGACCAGCCGGTGGTGGTGGACGGCAACTGCATCACCAGCCAGGGCCCGGCGACCGCCCTGGAGTTCGCCCTGACCCTGGTGGAGCGCCTGGCCGGTCGCGGCAAGCGGCGCGAGGTGGCTGACGCCATGCTGGTGCCGGCGACGAACTAACCACGCAGCCCATCGGTCACTGCTTGCATGCCGGCCAGCCGGTGCAAACAGTGAATTCGAGGAGAACGATGGACAGTGTCGATCTGGCAGTGCTGCGGCGTGCCCGCGACTGGTTGCGTGACGGTCACGCGGTGGTGCTCTACACGGTGATCGAAACCTGGGGCAGTGCGCCGCGCCCGGAGGGCTCGCTGCTGGCGCTGCGCGGTGACGGCCGTGTCGAGGGCTCGGTGTCCGGTGGCTGCGTCGAGGACGACCTGCTCGCCCGGGTCATGGCCGATGAGCCACCGTCGACCTGCCAGCTGATCACCTATGGCGTGAGCAAGGAGGAATCCGCGCGTTTCGGCCTGCCCTGCGGTGGCACCCTGCGCCTGCTACAGGAGCCATTGCGCGATGCCGGCTGGATCGACGAGCTGCTGTCGCGCTGCGCCGCACACGAGCGGCTGCTGCGCCGGCTGGACATGGCCAGCGGCGCGGTCGTCCTGCAGCCCGCCGGGCGTGAGGCTGTGCTGCAGTTCGATGGCCATACCCTGCGCGCGCCATTCGGTCCGGCCTGGCGCCTGCTGATGATCGGCGCGGGGCAGCTGTCGCGCTATGTCGCCGACCTGGCTCATGGCCTCGGCTTCGAGGTGCTGATCTGTGACCCACGCGAAGGCTATGCCCACGACTGGAATCCGGCCGCCGTGCGCTTCGTGCCCGGCATGCCGGACGACGCCGTGCTGGCCATCGAGCCGGATGCGCACACCGCCATCGTCGCGCTGACCCACGACCCGCGGCTGGACGACATGGCGCTGCTCACCGCGCTGCAGTCCGAAGCCTTCTACGTCGGCGCCCTGGGCTCGCGGGTCAATAGCGAGAAGCGCAAGGCGCGCCTGCTCTCGCTGGGTCTTGGCGAGCGCCAGGTGCAGCGCCTGCACGGCCCCATCGGGCTGCCCATCGGCAGCCGCACGCCGGCGGAAATTGCCCTGTCGCTGATGGCCGAGGTGGTGGCGCTGAAGAATGGCGCCCTGGCGCCGAGCCTGTCGGCGCAGCAGCGCTGTGCCTGAGCGCAGGGTGCCTGGTGCCGGTGTCTGCGCCGTCGTGCTCGCCGCCGGGCAGGGCAGCCGTTACCGCGCGGCCGGTGGTGCGGACAAGCTGCTGGCGCCGAGCCTCAGCGATGCGCCGGCGCCGCCGGTGCTCGCCGCCACGCTGGCGAACCTGCGCGGCGTCGCCGAGCGGCTGCTGGTGGTGACCCGCGCCGACAATGGTCCGCTGCACGACTGGCTTGGCGCCCATGCCGGGGACTGCGAGCGGCTGCTGGTGGAGACCCGTGGCCTCGGTCATAGCCTGGCCCAGGCGGTCGCCCATGCACCGGCGGCCCGCGGCTGGCTGGTGGCGCTGGGCGACATGCCCTATGTCCAGCCAGCGACCCTGCGGGCCATCGTCGCGGCGATCGACCACGACAATCTGGTGGTGCCTGTCCATCAGGGGCGGCCCGGCCATCCGCGCGGGATTGGTGGCGCTCATCGCGAACGGTTGCTGCAGCTCGATGGCGATCGCGGTGCCCAGGCGCTGTTCGCCCGGCATGCCGTGCAGCAGCTGGAGGTGGACGACCCCGGCGTGTTGCAGGACATCGACCACCCGGGCGATCGCCGGCGGTGCTGATCCGATAAGCCTGCACGGAGATGCTCCGGCCCCCGCTCAGGGAGCTGAACGATTTCGGCGCCACGCCAGTCGTACCCCAAGACGCACGGACAGCGCACACCAATGCCCAAACCGTGAGGCTGCCATGAGCGAACATTCTTCAGCTGCAGGCCAGACCTGCACCATCAGCCTGGAGCTGAACGGCGAACGCCGTGAGCTCCAGGTGCAACCCTGGACCACCTTGCTCGACCTGCTGCGCGACCAGCTCGGCCTGACCGGCACCAAGAAAGGCTGCGATCACGGCCAGTGCGGCGCCTGCACGGTGCTGCTCGACGGGCGGCGCATCAACAGTTGCCTGACCCTGGCGGTGATGCACGACGGCGCGCGTCTGACCACCATCGAGGGCCTGGCCAGCACCGAGGCGCTGCACCCGCTGCAGGCCGCCTTCGTCAAGCACGATGCCTTCCAGTGTGGTTATTGCACGCCGGGGCAGATCTGCTCGGCGGCCGGGCTCGCGGCCGAGCACCGCGCCAGCAGCCGCGACGAGATCCGCGAACACATGAGCGGCAACCTCTGCCGCTGCGGCGCCTATCCGAACATCCTCGCCGCCATCGAGGAGGCACTGCCGGTGCTACGTGGCCAGGAGGGTGCGCAATGACGCCGTTCAGCTACCAGCGCCCCGAACGTATCGACCAGGCCATCGCCCTGCACGGGCCGGACAGCCGCTATATCGCCGGTGGCACCAACCTGCTCGACCTGATGAAGGAAAACGTGCTGCATCCGGGCCAGCTGATCGACATCAACGGCCTGCCGCTGCGTGAGATCGAACAGACAGCCGAGGGTGGCCTGCGCATCGGTGCTCTGGTGAGCAACGCCGACCTGGCCTGGCACCCGCAGATCGAGCAGCGCTACCCGCTGCTGAGCAAGGCCATTCTTGCCGGGGCATCGCCCCAGCTGCGCAACATGGCCAGCACCGGCGGTAATCTGCTGCAGCGCACCCGCTGCTACTACTTCTATGACACCGCCACCCCGTGCAACAAGCGCGATCCAGGGTCCGGCTGCGGCGCACACGACGGGCGCAACCGCATCCACGCCATCCTCGGTGCCAGCGAGGCGTGCGTCGCCGTGCATCCCTCGGACATGTGCGTCGCGCTGGCGGCGCTGGACGCGCGGGTGCACATCGAAGGGCCGCATGGCCAGCGGCGCGTCGACCTGGTGGACTTTCACCGCCTGCCCGGCGACCAGCCGCAGCTGGACAACGTGCTCACCGAGGGCGAGCTGATCACCGCCGTCGAACTGCCGGTGGAGGGCTTCGCCAGCCACTGCGCCTACCTCAAGGTGCGTGACCGCGCGTCCTACGCTTTCGCGCTGGTCTCCGTTGCCGCCGCGCTGGAGGTCGATGGCGACATCATCCGTCGCGCACGCATCGCCCTGGGCGGCGTGGCCCACAAGCCCTGGCGCCTGGAGGAAGCCGAAGACCTGCTCAGTGGTCAGCGCGCCGAGCCGGCGAGGTTCGCCGCGGCGGCCGATCGCCTGCTGCAAGGTGCGCAACCGCTTGCCGACAATGCCTTCAAGATCGACCTGGCCCATCGCGCCATCGTGCGCGCGCTCACCGAAGCCGCCGGAGGAACCGTCCGATGAACAGTGCCAACTCTCCACTCGGCAAGCCGCTGGATCGCGTCGACGGCCCGCTCAAGGTCACCGGCAAGGCCTGCTATGCCGCCGAAGCCGAGGTGCCGGGGCTGCTCTACGGCGCGGTGGTCTCGAGCCGCATCGCCCGTGGCCGAGTCACGCGCATCGACGCCGCCGCGGCCGAGGCACTGCCCGGCGTGCGCCTGGTGCTGACCCATCAGAACCGACCGCCGGTGGCCAGCTACGACGAGCCCTACGAGGATGACGATGCCGCCGAAGGCTCGCCGTTCCGCCCGCTGTACAACGACCGTGTGCTCTACAGCGGCCAGCCTCTGGCGCTGGTGGTGGCCGAGACCCAAGCGCTGGCGCGCCATGCGGCGAGCCTGGTGCGAGTCGAATACGAAGTCGAGGCACACCAGACCGATCTGCAGGCCGTGCGCGATCAGGCCCACGATGCGCCTGCCGAGCTCCCCGAGCCGCGTGGTGATTTCGACTCGGCGTTCGCGGCGGCGGCAAATCGCATCGACCGTGAGTACGAGACCCCGGTGGAACACCACAACCCCATGGAGCCGCATGCTTCCATCGTCCAGTATCAGCCGGGCGGGGAGCTGCTGATCCACGACAAGACCCAGGGCGTGCAGAACTGCCAGCGCTACCTGGAGCAGGTGTTCGACATGGAGGGCAAGATCCGCGTGCTGTCGCCCTTCGTCGGCGGTGCCTTCGGCTCCGGCCTGCGCCCGCAGTACCAGCTGCCGCTGGCAGTAATGGCCGCGCTCAAGCTCAAGGCCGCGGTGCGCGTCGAGCTGACTCGCCAGCAGATGTTCACCTTCGGCTATCGCCCGCGGACCGTCCAGCAGCTCAAGCTCGCCGCCGATGGCGAAGGGCGGTTGCAGGCCATCGAGCACAGGGCCATCGGCCAGACCTCGCGCTTCGAGGACTTCACCGAGCACGAGGTGGAGTGGTCCGGCATGCTCTACGCCTGCGACAACGTGCGCCTCGGCTACCGTCTGGCACCGCTGGACGTCTATACCCCGCTGGACATGCGCGCCCCGGGGGCGACCATTGGCGTCTATGCGCTGGAGTGCGCGATGGACGAGCTGGCTTATGAAATCGGTATCGATCCGCTGGAGCTGCGCTTGCGCAATTACACCGAGACCAACGGTAACGAGGGCAAGCGCTATTCCAGCAAGGAACTGCGTGCCTGCTACCAGCAGGGTGCCGAGCGTTTCGGCTGGTCGCGGCGCCCGACGCAGCCACGCAGTCTGCGCGACGGCCATCAACTGGTCGGCATGGGCATGGCCACCGGTGTCTGGGAGGCGATGCAGATGCCTGCCTCTGCTCGCGCCTGTCTCGACGCGGACGGAAGGCTGCTGGTAACTAGCGCCACCGCCGACATCGGCACCGGCACCTATACCGCGATGACCCAGATCGCCGCCGACGCGATGGGCCTGCCGATGAGCGAGGTGGAATTCCGTCTCGGCGACTCCAGCCTGCCGCAGGCGCCGCTGGAAGGCGGTTCGGCCACCGTGTCATCGGTGGGCAGCGCCGTGCAGCGGGCCTGCGCCGGCCTGCGGCAGAAGCTGCTGGACGCCGTGCAGCAGTCGCCGGCCTCGCCGTTCACCGGGGCGAGTCTGGACGCGGTGGAGTTCGTCGATGGGCAGCTGTGGCTGAAAACCGGTGAACATGCCGTGGCGCTGCGCGACATCGTCCAGGTCAGCGGGGCGCTGGACGCCGAAGCCAGCGTCAAGCCTGACGAGAAGCGCGACGCCTGGGCGACCGCGACCCATTCGGCGGTGTTCGTCGAGGTGCGCGTCGACGAGGACCTTGGCACCATCAAGGTCAGTCGCGTGGTCAGTGCGATCGCCGCCGGACGAATCGTCAACCCGAAGACGGCCGGCAACCAGATCGTCGGCGGCGTGGTATGGGGCATC
Source organism: Stutzerimonas sp. LR2 (assembly GCF_055755175.1). Classification (NCBI taxonomy): domain Bacteria; kingdom Pseudomonadati; phylum Pseudomonadota; class Gammaproteobacteria; order Pseudomonadales; family Pseudomonadaceae; genus Stutzerimonas; species Stutzerimonas sp. LR2. The sequence continues at coordinate 226,640 of NZ_JBVTRR010000005.1, read as the reverse complement.
GGCCAGGCGCTGCACGAGGAGACGCTGATCGACCACCGGCTCGGCCGCTACATGAACCACAACCTCGCCGAGTACCACATCCCGGTGAACGCGGACATTCCCGAGGTCGAGGTGATCTTCGTCGAGGAACACGACGAGGTGGTCAACGAGCTCGGGTCGAAGGGAGTAGGGGAGATCGGTATCGTCGGTGTGGCAGCGGCGGTGGCCAATGCGATCTACAACGCGACCGGCAGGCGGGTAAGGGACCTGCCGATTACCCTGGATAAACTGCTGTAGTCGCCGGCGTGCAGGGTGGGTTTCGGCCCGCCGGTCGGCTGCGGAAATGGAGTCGCTGATCGTCCCCGCGCTGCGTGGGCATGCCACGGCGGGCCTCTGCGTTCGGGGCGTGTGGACCATCAGAACGTAGCGTGACCCTTTTGGGGGCTTTAGCCCATCAGTGCGGCAAAAGGTTGCTGGGTCGTCACGAGGATAACGAGTTGCCTGACGGCTTGGTTTTCGCCCTGCTGGGCGAGTCACTTTTTCTTGTCTGGCCAAGAAAAAGTAACCAAAAAGAAGGCCACCCGGCATCCGGGTTTTGCTTCGCAAAACTTCCCTCCCTCCGGCGTTGCTCCGGGGGCCGTCGCGAAGGGACGTCCCTGTCCCTTCGCTCCTCGCTCGGCGTCCTGCCTCGCGCGCCCCTACGCAACGCCTACGCTCGGCCTCCTGACGGGGAATGGGGTCCGAGTGTGCCTGTAGGTTTTCGGTCGCGATCTTTCGCTTTTTCTGGCGCGCGTGGGCATGCGACTTCACGCGCCCCGGGATCAAACCTTCAATACCCGCCTCAGCAGGAACTGCCTCACCGGCACCACCGCTCGCTCCTGCGCCAGCACGCACACCACGATGCACAATCCCAGATACAGCGGATAGAAGGCCGGCGTCAGTGCCAGTTCCCCCGCCTGAGCCACGCAATCGGCCCAGTCCTCGAGGCATTCGGCCGATACCGCCCCGAGCAGCTTCTCCGAGCGCGAGAAGAGGATGAACACCGGCACATGCAGCACGAACAGCGGCAACGAGGCCGCGCCGAGGCGCTGTGACCAGCCGACCACTGCGGCACTGCGTGGCGTGGCGATCAGCGCGCAGAGCCAGACCAGCGCCAGTTGCGCCGGCAGCAGCAGGCCGTTGTGCAACAGGAAATACCAGTAGCGTTCGCCCTTGAGCAGCCACATCGTGGCCAGAAAGCTCGCCAGCACGAAGGCCCCCAGTGCCAGCCGTGCTGCGATGCCGAGTTGCCCGCCGGCCGCTCGCCATTCGCGGAACAGCCCGCAGAGCAGAATGCCGGCGAGAAATTCCGGCAGCCGCAGCAGCGGCATGCGGTGCAGCATGCCGGTGACGGGAATGCCGTAGGCATCCTGCTGGATCGCCCACAGCGGCGGCAGCAGGTAGAGCGCGGCGATCGCCAGCAGCCACCAGCCCTTGTGGCGCAGGCGCATCAGGCGCGGTGCCAGCAGCGGGAAGCACAGGTAGAAGAAGAACAGCGTGGAGATCGACCACAGCGGCGGGTTAAACGTCAGGTACAGCGGGTTCCAGGCATGCAGCATCAGCAGCTGCAGAATGAAGTTGAACGCCAGCTCGCGGTTGTTCATGAAGTACTCGAGGGCGTCGCGGGCCTCGCCGCTGAGCTCCTCGTTGGTGTCGTAGACCACATAGCGCAGGCTCGCCTTGGCGTCGTCCGGCGGAATGCCTAGCTTGGCGATGATGGTCAGCACGATGGCCGTCAGCAGCAGCGAGAACAGGTGCAGCGGGTAGAGGTTGGCCAGGCGTTTGCCGAGAAAATGCCGCGCCGGCTCGCGCAGTTCGCCCTGCCGACAATAGACGTGCGCCAGCAGAAAGCCGGAGAGGACGAAGAAGCTGCTGGTGGCGAAGAAGCCGACGCCGGCCAGCTCCGAGAGCCAGGTCGGCTCGTCCTCGACGTAGGCGTGCACGGTATGGAACAGCACGACATAGATGGCCAGCAAAAAGCGCAGCCACTCCAGTCCGATGAAATGTTCGGTGCGCGCCACTGCTCCACTCCTGCGTCGGTTGATAGTCATCGGACTCGCATCGGCGCCAGCGGTTGCGCTGCACCGGTAATCGGGACCCGGCGCACGCCCGCCAGCGCCGGTGGTCGGATAAGTGGGAAATGCACCATTCGATCCGGAGGCCCATGTTGTTGCCCGCCCAGCTTCGTTCACCGTTCGCCGCTCTGTGTCTGCTGCTGATCACGCTGTCGCTCGCCCAGCGCGCCGTGGCGCAGGACAGCATCGAATGGAGCGGCCCGTTCCTGGCGCGCCTGGCGCAGGTGGACAGGCAGACACCGGGGCAACTGGGCGTCTACGTCAAGGACATGCAGACCGGCATCTCGGTCTCCTACCATGGCGAGGACGCCTGGTACCTGGCCTCGACGGTCAAGGTGCCGATTGCCATCGCGGTGATGCGCCGTGTCGAGCAGGACGACTTGACGCTGGACAGCCCGGTGACCCTGCTTGCCAGCGACTATGTCGACGGTGCCGGCCCGACCAACAGCTATGCGCCGGGCAAGGCGCTGAGCGTGCGCTATCTGCTGGACCAGATGCTGATCCACAGCGACAACACCGCCAGCGACATGCTGATCAGGCTGGTCGGCATCGAGCAGGTCAATGCGATCACCCGCGAGCTGGTGCCCGAGGGTTTCGGGCCGATCACCACCCTGGCCGATGTGCGACGGCTGATCTATGGCGAACTGCATCCGGCGGCGCGCACCCTGTCCGGTAAGGATTTTCTCGCCCTCAAGCGGCAGCCGAACGACGCCGGCCGCCTGGCCTTGCTGCCGCGGCTGATCGGCGTGGAGCGCAGCGCGCTGGTGCCCATCAGCCTCGGCGAGGCCTACGAGCGTTACTACGCCACGCCGTTCAACTCCGGCACGCTGAAGGCCTATGGCGATCTGCTCTCGGCACTCGATGCCGGCACCGCGCTGGGGCCGGCGAGCACCGAGTACCTGCTGAGCGTGATGCGCCGGGTCGAGACCGGCGGGCGGCGAATCAAGGCTGGCCTGCCGTCCGGCACCGGGTTCGCGCACAAGACCGGCACCCAGCGCGCGCGCATCTGCGATGCCGGGCTGGTGGACCAGCCAGGCGCGGCGGACTCGACGTCCCAGCGCCTGATCATTGTCGCCTGCGTGCGCGGGGTGGCCTCCACCACCCAGGCCGAGCGGGCATTGCGTGGCACCGGCGAGGCCGTCGCCGCAGCGGGGTTGATTCGAAGATGAGCAGATTGATCGCGTTGGGCGCACTGCTGGTGCCACTGGCCGGCCTGACGGCCTGCACCGAACAGGCCGAGGCGACCTGGAAGGATGGGCTGGAGCAGGAGCTGCGCCGCGTCGACGAGGCGTCGCCAGGCAAGCTCGGCGTGTACATCAAGCATCTGGGCGAGGACGCCGAGCTGCGTTACGACGCCGAGCGCTTCTGGTACCTCGGCTCGGCAGTGAAGGTGCCGATCGCGCTGGCCGTGCTGCAGGGCGTCGACGATGACGAGTTTCGCCTCGATCAGCGGCTGACGCTGGAGGCGGAGGACAAGGTGGACGGCTCCGGCGATCTGGTCTGGCAGGACAATGGCGTCGATTACTCGCTGCGCGACCTGCTCAAGGAAATGCTCATCGAAAGCGACAACACGGCCGCCAACATGCTGATCCGCCTGGTCGGCGAGGATGCGCTCAACCAGCGCACCCGCAAGAGCATGGGCGGTGACTTCGAGGCCATCACCAGCTTTACCCAGGTGCGGCGCGACGTATACGGCGAGGTACATCCCGATGCCGCCCGGCTGGACAACATGCAGCTGGTGGAGCTGGCCTCAGCGCCGTTCAGCAAGCCGCGTTATGAGGCGCTGGCGCGGGTACTCAATCTGCAGCAGGACGAGTTGAAGGCGGCGAGCATGGAGCAGGCCTACGAGCGCTACTACGCCCGCCAGCTCAACTCCAGCAGCCTGGTGGCCTACGGCACGATGCTGGAAAAACTGGTGCGCGGGGAGTTGCTGTCGGCCGAGAGCCGCGATCTGCTGTACGGCTTCATGAAGCTCGATACCTATGACAACTACCGGCTCGAGGCCGGGCTGCCGGAGGACGTGCCCTTCATCCAGAAGACTGGCACGCAGCTGGAGCGCGCCTGCCATGTGGGCGTGATCGAGCCGCAGGACGAGCGCCGTGCGATCGTCGTGGTGGCCTGCGCCGAAGGCCTGGACGAAGGCAAGGAAGCCGGCAGCCTGTTCGAACAGGTCGGCCAGGCGATCAGCAAGGCGTTGCTGAGCGAGGCGCCGCCGAACTGAGCCGCGCCTGCAGCAAGGCAAGCCCGGCAGTTGGTCATTCGTTGGCGTTGCCGGTCGGCAGCAAACCTCGTTCGGCGAATACCGTCTTGACGGTGTGCATGCCATTGAGTGCCGCCGGGAAGCCCGCATAAACCGCCATCTGAATGACCACTTCGACGATCTGCTCCGGCGTGCAGCCGACATTCAGCGCGCCGTGAACGTGCACCGCCAGCTGCGGTTGGCAGTGGCCGAGCGCGGTGAGCGCCGCCACGGTCGCCAGCTCGCGCTGGGGGAGGTCCAGGCCGGGGCGCTGATAGATGTCGCCGAAGGGAAACTCGATCACGTAGCGGGCCAGGTCCGGTGCGATGGCTTGCAGGCTGTCGATGACCTTGCGCCCGGCTTCGCCGTCAATTTCTTCGAGCTTGGCCAGGCCGTTTGTGTAGCGGGTCGATGCAGACATGGAGCGTTCCTCTTGATGGGCTAGAGGAAAGCCTGCGGGTTGGAGTCAGCTCCAGGTCAAGCGGAAGTTTGCTGGCGATACAGGGCGATCTTCGCGCGCAATGCGTCGAGATGATCATGGTCGCGCTGGATGCGTTCCTGCAGCCGGGTCGCATGTTCTTCGAGCAGCGCCTGGCGCGCCGCCAGCGTGGTAGCGCCGCATTCGCGCAGTTCGGCATAGCGGATGATGTCTACCAGCGCCATTCCGGTGTCTTTCAGGCGCAGGATGAAGCCGATCCATTCCAGGTCGCGTGGGCCATAGACGCGAAAGCCGCTGGCATCCCGAGCAACCTGCCGCAGCAGGCCGATCTTCTCGTAATAGCGCAGCGTGTCGGCGGACAGCCCGGTACGTGCGGCGAACTGCCGGATGCTCAGGCGGACCGGCACCTCGTTCATGCTTTGATCGACCGCAGAACGACGAATTTCGGCGTGGCGGCGACCTGCTCGGCATTGCCGAACAGACGCTTGAGCTTGAGGTGATAGCCAAGGTGGCGATTGCCGACGATCCACAGCTCACCGCCCTTGGTCAGTGCCGCCTTGGCCTGGGTGAACATGCGCCAGGCGAGGAAATCGCCGACTACCTGCTGCTGGTGGAACGGCGGATTGCACAGCACCAGATCCAGCGAGCCGGGCGGCTGTTCGGCCAGGCCGTCGCCGGCGCGGATATCGGCCGGGCGCTCGCCGAGGATCGCCTGCCAGTTCTCGCGCGCCGACTGCACCGCCATGTAGCTCTCGTCCACCAGGGTCAGCTCCGCCTGCGGGTTACCCAGCGCGTAGACGATGCCGAGCACGCCGTTGCCGCAGCCTAGGTCGGCGACACGTAGCGCGCCGAGCGCCTTGGGCAGATGCGGCAGAAAGGCGCGCGTGCCGATGTCCAGCCCTTCGCGACAGAACAGGTTGGCGTGGTTTAGCAGTTCCAGTTTTGGCTGGTCGAGCTGATAGCGGGTCGGGTAGGGCGACCGCGGTACCGGTTTCGCGCTTGGCGTGGCGCTGAGCAGGCGGGCCTTCTTTACCGCCAGCGAAGCCTGCACCGGGCCGATGTACTGCTCCAGCAGATCACCGGCGGCACGCGGCAGGTGCTTGATCATCGCCGCCGCGATCACCTGCGCGCCGGGCGCCAGCTGGCCGTGCAGACGGATCAACTGTTCTTCCAGCAGGGCAAGGGTCTTCGGTACGCGAATCAGCACCCGGTCGAACGGGCCCTCGGCGACCTCGCTGGCGGGAACGAAACGCACGCGTTCGGCCGGCAGGTCATTGCGTGCCAGGTTTTTCTGCAAGGCCAGATGGGCCAGATGCGAATCGCCGCTGCTGGTCACTTCGACATGCGCGGCCAGCGCGCAGGCCAGCGCACCGAAGCTGTCATTGAGAATCAGCACCCGCGTGGCGGCCGGCAGACGCTGTTCATGCAGCGTGGCGAGCAGGTATTCGTCGGCGGCGTCGAAGGCCTGCAACGGCTCGTTGGGCTGCTCCGGCTGGCGGATCAGGTCGAGGCTGGCGTACGGGGTGTCGAGAATAGGCATGAGAACTGGCGGTGTTTGTGGGCGTCGGAAAGGAGTATCAAGAGTTCACGGGGCGCCACGTAAGTGTCCACTGATGCTCGGAGGGAGCGAAGTATGACCGCCAGCGAAGAGAAGTTCACCCGCCAGCGCCTGCTCGAGGTGCAGACGCTGACGCCCAACCTGTTCACCCTGCGCACCAGCCGCGACCCCGGCTTTCGTTTCACCGCCGGGCAGTTCGCCCGCCTCGGCGTGCGCAAGCCCAGCGGCTGTATTGTCTGGCGTGCCTACTCCATGGTATCGGCGCCGCACGACGAGTTTCTCGATTTCTTATCCATCGTGGTGCCGGACGGCGAATTCACCAGTGAGCTGAGCCGGCTCGAGGTGGGCGACGAGTTGCTGGTGGACAAGCAGGCCTTCGGCTTCCTGACGCTGGATCGCTTTCCCGATGGTCGTGACCTCTGGCTGCTGGCCACCGGCACCGGGATCGCCCCGTTTCTGTCGATCCTGCAGGACTTCGAGGCCTGGCAGCGCTTCGAGCGCATCATTCTCGTCTACAGCGTGCGCGAAGCCCGCGAACTGGCCTATCAGCAGCTGATCGCCGAACTGCCTCAGCGCGACTACCTGGAGGGTCTCGGCGAGAAGCTGCTGTACCTGCCGGTAGTCACGCGCGAACGGGTGTCCGGCGCGCTGCATGGGCGCATCACCACGCTGATCGAGAACGGCGAACTGGAGCGCGCTGCCGATCTGCAGCTGACGCCGGAGCATTCGCGGATCATGCTCTGCGGCAACCCGCAGATGATCGAGGACACCCGTGCGGTACTGAAAGCCCGTGATCTGAACCTGGCGATGACTCGCAGGCCCGGTCAGGTGGCAGTGGAGAACTACTGGTAGTCGATTGCCACGGGAGGCCCCACAAAGCAAAAGCCCCCGCCGGACGATCCGACGGGGGCTTTGTCTTTCTGGCGAGGCTTGCCGGTCGGCTCAGCCGTTACACGACGCCCTGGGCCAGCATGGCATCGGCGACCTTGACGAAGCCGGCGATGTTGGCGCCCTTGACGTAGTTGATCCGGCCGTTTTCCTCGCCGTGGGCGACGCAGGCGTGGTGGATTGACTGCATGATGCCGTGCAGCTTGGTGTCCACCTCACCAGCGGTCCAGTGCAGGCGCATGGCGTTCTGGCTCATCTCCAGGCCGCTACAGGCCACACCACCGGCGTTGGAGGCCTTGCCCGGGGCATAGAGGATGCCGGCCTCGAGGAACAGGTCCACGGCTTCCAGGGTCGACGGCATGTTGGCGCCTTCGGCGACGCAGATGCAGCCGTTCTTCAGCAGCGCGCGGGCGTCTTCGCCGTCCAGCTCGTTCTGCGTGGCGCAGGGCAGGGCGATGTCGCACGGCAGGCTCCAGGGACGCTGGTCGGCCATGTAGGTCACGCCGAACTGCGTGCCCATCTCTTCCAGACGACCGCGACGGACGTTCTTCAGATCCATCAGATAGGCCCACTGCTCGTCGGTCATGCCGTCCGGGAAGTGCAGCGTGCCGCCGGAGTCCGACAGCGAGACGACGCGGCCGCCCAGCTCCATGACTTTCTGCGCGGCGTACTGCGCGACGTTGCCGGAGCCGGAGATCGCCACGCGCTTGCCATCGAAGCTGCTGTGGGTGCTCTTGAGCATTTCCTCGGCGAAATACACGCAGCCGTAGCCGGTGGCTTCCGGGCGGATCAGGCTGCCGCCGTAGGGCAGGCCCTTGCCGGTCAGTACCGAGGTGAACTGGTTGGACAGGCGCTTGTACTGGCCGAACAGGAAACCGATTTCGCGGCCGCCAACGCCGATGTCACCGGCTGGCACGTCGAGGTCGGCGCCGATGTGGCGGTACAGCTCGCTCATGAAGGACTGGCAGAAGCGCATCACTTCGTTGTCGCTCTTGCCCTTCGGGTTGAAGTCCGAGCCGCCCTTGCCGCCGCCCATGGGCAGCGAGGTGAGGGAGTTCTTGAAGACCTGCTCGAAGGCGAGAAACTTGAGTACGCCGATGTTTACCGACGGGTGGAAGCGCAGGCCGCCCTTGTATGGGCCGATGGCGCTGTTCATCTGGATGCGGAAACCGCGGTTGACCTGAACGCGGCCCTGATCGTCGACCCACGGCACGCGGAAGATGATGGCGCGCTCCGGCTCCACCATGCGTTCGATGATGCCGGCCTGCATGTAGTGCGGGTGGGCTTCGAGGAATGGCCAGAGGCTGCGAACCACTTCTTCCACCGCCTGGTGGAATTCGGGTTGGTGGGGGTCGCGTTGCTTCAGTCGGGCGAGAAAGGCATCAACGGTTTCGATCATCAGTAGGCCCTCGGCGACCGCTTGTTGGCAGTCATTGATAATTTTTTTGGCGGGCGACTGTAACAAACCTGATTTGCACCGCGGAAGTGCGATGTGGATGGAGGGTGCCTTTATGTGGTGCGCGGCGTGCGGCGCCAACGGATGGTGATGCTTTGCGCGTATCGCTTGTCTGGTGCGCCTTTCAAGGGAGGTCGAGAAGGAGTTCCCCGTCGCTGTCCTACTTTGCGCCGAAATGTCGCATCGAATGCATCGTTTTTGTGCGCATGGCGGGCGAAGCGGTCAGTCCGCCAGCTCGCACCGGTTGCGACCGCTGCGCTTGGCCCGCAGCAGGGCGAGATCGGCACGGTTGATGGTGTTCGAATAGGTTTCCTCGGGGCGCAGTTCGGCGATGCCCATGCTGGCGGTGACCCCGAGCAGATCCTCGTTCACCCGTACGCCCAGCGCCGCGATGCTGGCGCCCAGGCGGCCCATGACGGTCTGCGCCATCTGTGCGGTGCACTCGGGCATCAGGATCAGGAACTCCTCGCCGCCCCAACGGCCGCACAGGTCGTGCTCGCGGATTTCCGACTCCATCACCCGTACCACCTCGATCAGCACCCGGTCGCCGACATCGTGGCCGTAGTCATCGTTGATGATCTTGAAGCGGTCGATGTCGAGCATGACCAGCGCCAGCGGGCGTCCGTAGCGCTTGGCCCGCTCGCTTTCCTCGCGCAGGCGTTCGGTGAGCAGGCGGCGGTTGGCGATGCCGGTCAGTGAGTCCAGCATCGAGGCTTCGCGTAGCGAGGCGTTGAGATCCTGCATCATCGCCTGGTAGCGATCGGAGATGCGCGCAACCTTCTCCAGCTGGCGCAGCTGCTTGTCGAAGCGCGCCGCCAGGCTCAGTTCACGCTCGCGGGCAATGCTCTGGTAGCCGTCGGAGACGCGGGCGATTCGCTCGATGCGCCCGAGCAGATCGTGGTGGGCGCTCCACAGCTGGCTCAGGGCTTCCTTGAGTGGATGCCCTTCGAACTGTGGATCGGCGAGAAGGCTGGCTACTTCTTGCTCTAACGGTGATGGCCCGCGCATATCGACCTTCTGTCAGTCGTGACTCAGGATGGAGAACGGAAAGGTGCAGTCCTCCTTGAACTCTTCGGCCAGCTCGACCACGCGCTCGTTGCGGACGTCGTAGTACCAGTTGACCGCCACCTGGCGGCCATCCTGGAAGGCGGCCTCGAGCAGGTCGAAGATATCCATCATCGCCTTGATGCTGCTGGTGTTGAGGTACAGCAGGCGCAGTTCGAGGCTGAGCGGGTGGCTGGCCTGGCCCAGGAAGCGTTCGATCCACTCGTAGACCTGATGGAACAGTTCGTAGGAATTCTCCGGGTAGGAATCGCCCTGCATCGAAACGATGCCTTTTTCCCAGTCGGACTGGATAGCGGGAGTGGACTGGCTGCCGGGGATGGAAAAGTCGTTCATGGGGATGCTCTTGGGATTCAGATGACGGCGCTCAGGCTGATGAAGGAAAGTTCGCCGGAGACCGGCTGCAGCGAAGCCTTGAGCGGTTCGCTGGACTTGCGGGCGATATCGATCAGGCCCAGCCCTGCGCCGGTGGCCACGTGTTCGTCGCGTGGCTTGCGCAGTTGCTCCTTGTACAGAGCCTTCAGTTCGGCTTTGTCTTTCTTCGCCAGTTCCGCGACAGCGTTGAGCAATACCTGACCGTCGGCGGTTTCGATGAGATTGCCTGCCGAGACGACATAGCGGCCCTGGTCATCACGCGAAACCACCACGGTGGCGCCGGCCTGCTGATCGGACCAGTTCTTCTCGCGGGTGTAGTGGCGGATGTTCTGCGTCATTTCGATGTACACGGCGAACACGTCCATCGCCGAAGATGGATGTGCCTGCTCTTCGGCCATGTAGTTGCGCAGCGCGTTGCCGATTTCTTCGATCAGGCTGCGTGAGATGGGGCCGTTGAAGCACAGCATTATCTGTTGCTGGTTGTAGCATTCGCGCATCGCGAACATGTCAATGGGGGCCATGGCCAACTCCCTGTCTCAATCGAAACGGAAACATAACATCGTGATGTCGTCGCGCTGCGGAAATTCTCCCTGGTAGCGCGCCAGTGCGAGGCTGAAGGCTTCGCCCTGTTCAGCCAGCGGACGCCTTGCATGCTCGCGGATCATGCTGGCGAAGCGGCTGTTGCCGAAGCCGTAGCCCTGGTCGCCGCCGGCCTGGTCGAGGAATCCGTCGGTGGTCATGTAGAAGGTCCGGCCTGACCGCAGGTCGATACTGGTGTTGTGGTACTCGCCGACGCGCTTGTCGCCGATCGCCCGGCGTGCCGCCTTGACCTCGTGAACGTCCTCGCCGTCACAGTAGTACAGAGCGATCTTCGCGCCGGAATAATGCACCTTGCGCCGCTTGAGATCGACATAGGCCAGGCCGATGTCCATGTTGGTGGCCAGCGCGTGGGCATCATCCTCTTCCTTGAGCATGCTGCGCACGATGGCGTCGGTACGCGCCAGCGCCGCGGCCGGATCGGCCAGGCCGGTGCTGCCGAGTGCCTGATCGATCGCGGCATGGGCCAGCATGGTCATCAGGGCGCCGGGTACGCCATGGCCGGCGCAGTCGACCACGCCGAACAGACAGCCGTGGTCGTCGGCGCGATAGACATAGAAGTCACCACCAACGACATCGCGCGGCCGCCACAGCACCGCATGGCGATCGCCCATGGCGCTGACCAGCTGCCGGTTCGGCAGGATCGAGCGCTGGATGAGGCTGGCGTAATCGATGGAGTCGTCGATCTTCTTGTGTGCCGCGGCCATGTCCCGGTTGGCCTGTTCCAGGTCGCGGGTGCGCTCGCGTACGCGGTTCTCCAGCTCGCTGGTGTGGCTGCGCACCTTCTGTGCCATGGCGCCGAAGGCTGCGCTGAGCTCGCCGATCTCGTCCTGGCGATGCAGCGGCAGCGGCGCGTCGTACTGCCCGGCCGCCAGCGCCTGGGCGCTGCGGCGTAGCTGGCGCAGCGGCTTGAGCACGCGCTTCTCCACCAGCCAGGCGCCACCGCCGATCAGCAGCAGGAACAGCACGAGGAACAGTCCGATGGCCGGCAGCAGCGGACGCACCTCGACCACCTGCGCGGTGCTCAGGTCGACGGCGCTGGCGACGAACCACTGCAGTTCCGGAATCCAGCTCAGCGCCAGCAATCGCGGGGCGCCATCCAGCGTGACCCGAACGGTCGCCACGCTGCCGGGACTGTCGCGGCTTTCGGCCATGGCCTGGCGTACCGCCGACGCTGCGCTGAGGTCGTCGAGCAGGCCGAGGATATTGGTGGACAGCGAGCGCCCCCGTGCCGTCTCGGCATTCAGCGTGACGAGGTTCTGGTTGGGGTGGACCAGGATGGAGCCGAAGGCGTCGAGCACCATCGACTCGACACCGACCTTGTTGGACTCGATGAAGTCGTCGAGGAAAGCCTGCAGACCGATGCCCGAGCCGACCAGCCCGAGGCGCCGATCGCCATCTCGTACCTGCACGTTGAACCAGACCTTGAGTTCGCCGGTGACCACCGAACGATCGACGTTGAGTGCGTAGGGTGCATTGGCCTGGAGCGTCTGGAAGAACCACTCGTCGCGCGGATTGTCCGGGCTCATTTCATAGCGCGGCGTCTCGCTGGGCGCCTGGTCGGGCCCGTTGGAATAGTAGCTGTTGCTGCGTGCCGACGCGGCAAAGTAGGCGTGATCGCCCAGCGCTTGCTGGTAACCGGCAGCTTCCTTGAAAAAGGTCTCGCGCTTGGTCGGATTGCGCTCGTCGTTGAGCCAGGCGAGGGTCAACTGCGACGCGGCGAGGCGCTGGGCGAGTGCGAGCTCGCGAGACACCGGCGCGAACAGGCGTTCGCGGTTGAGTTGCACCACGTTGCGTGCATAGGCTTCGCCGAAGCGGTTCTGCACGCCGAGCAGCGCCTCGCGGCCGATGAAGCCTGCGAACACGAAGGCCAGCAGGCAGGTAAGCAACAAGGCCAGCAGTGATTTGCCGCGCAATCCCAGGGCTGCCATGCGAAATTCCTTCCTGTCACGAAGTCGTGGCGCGGTAGACGATTGCCGGCCGTGGATCAGAGTGGGCGGCAATTATCCGGCATAAGGCGTTTTGCTACTAGTCGATTGTCGTGTTTCTGACGCAGGAACGGAGCCGATTGGCTCCGTTCCTGTGTGCATGCCGACTTACTGCGCCAGTTTCTTGTACTTGACGCGGTGGGGCTGGGACGCGGCATCGCCGAGGCGCTTCTTGCGATCGGCCTCGTATTCGGTGTAGTTGCCCTCGAAGAACACCACGCTGCCATCGTCCTCGTAGGAGAGGATATGAGTGGCAACCCGATCGAGGAACCAGCGGTCGTGGGAGATCACGATGGCGGCGCCGGGGAAGTCCAGCAGTGCCTCTTCCAGCGAGCGCAGGGTTTCCACGTCGAGGTCGTTAGACGGTTCGTCGAGCAGCAGCACGTTGGCACCCTGCTTGAGGGTCAGCGCCAGGTGCAGGCGGCCACGCTCACCACCGGACAGATCCTTGACGAACTTCTGCTGGTCGCCGCCCTTGAAGTTGAAGCGGCCGACGTAGCCGCGCGACGGCACCTCGTAGTTGCCGATCTTGATCATGTCGAGTCCGTCGGATACCGCTTCCCACACGGTCTTGCTGCCGTCCAGGTCGTCGCGGCTCTGATCCACGCAGGCCAGCTGCACGGTATCGCCGATCTCGATGCTGCCCGAATCCGGGGTTTCCTTGCCCATGATCATCCGGAACAGGGTCGACTTACCGGCGCCGTTACCACCGATCACGCCGACGATGGCGCCCTTGGGCATGCTGAAGCTCAAGTCGTCGATCAGCACGCGGTCGCCGTAGCCCTTGGTCACGTTCTTGAACTCGATGACCTTGTCGCCCAGGCGTGGGCCGGCCGGGATGTAGATTTCGTTGGTCTCGGCGCGCTTCTGGAATTCCTGCGACTGCATCTCCTCGAAGCGCTGCAGGCGGGCCTTGGACTTGGCCTGGCGGGCCTTGGCGCCCTTGCGCACCCACTCCAGCTCTTCCTTCATGGCTTTTTCGTGGGCCGACTGCTGCTTGGACTCCTGGGCCAGACGCTCGGACTTGGCTTCCAGCCAGCCGGAGTAGTTACCCTCGTACGGGATGCCGGCGCCGCGGTCGAGCTCGAGAATCCAGCCGGCGACGTTGTCGAGGAAGTAGCGGTCGTGGGTGATGGCCACCACGGTGCCCGGGAAGTCATGGAGGAACCGCTCCAGCCAGGCGACCGAGTCGGCGTCCAGGTGGTTGGTCGGTTCGTCCAGCAGCAGCATGTCGGGAGCCGACAGCAGCAGACGACACAGCGCCACACGACGCTTCTCGCCGCCGGACAGGTGCTCGACCTTGGCGTCCCACGGCGGCAGGCGCAGGGCGTCGGCGGCGACTTCCAGCTGACGCTCCAGGTTGTGACCGTCGGACGCTTGCAGGATGGCCTCCAGCTTGGCCTGCTCGGCAGCCAGGGCGTCGAAATCGGCGTCCGGCTCGGCGTAGGCGGCGTACACCTGATCCAGGCGCGCCTGGGCGTCCTTGATCTGGCTGACGGCTTCTTCCACCACATCGCGAACGGTCTTGCTCGGGTCGAGCTGTGGCTCCTGTGGCAGGTAGCCGACATTGATCCCCGGCATGGCGCGGGCTTCGCCGTCGAACTCGGTGTCGACGCCGGCCATGATGCGCAGCAGGGTGGACTTACCGGCGCCGTTCAGGCCGAGCACGCCGATCTTGGCGCCAGGGAAGAACGACAGGGAAATGTTCTTGAGGATCTCACGCTTCGGCGGAACGACCTTGCTCAGCCGGTGCATGGTGTAGACGTATTGAGCCATGGAAACAGATGCCCGTGACAGTGGTGATGGATGCCGCCCCGGAGCCCGCGAGGGCCAGGAAAAGGGAGGCATGTAAAGGGCGCAAAGCTACCCGAATGCACCGGTCAGGGCAAACCGCCGCAGCGCCGCGGCGGCGGCTCCGGGGCGCCTGCTGCTCATCTTGTACATGACTATCGCTCATACCCGCCGCCGGCCGGATGAGGTAGAATCCGCGCCTCTCTTTTTATACCGCCAGCTGATCTCAGAGGACTGCCATGTTCAGCCGTGATTTGACCCTCGCCCGTTTCGACGCCGATCTCTTCGCTGCCATGCAGCAGGAAGCCAAGCGTCAGGAAGACCACATCGAGCTGATCGCCTCGGAGAACTACACCAGCCCGGCGGTGATGGAAGCCCAGGGTTCGGTGCTGACCAACAAGTACGCCGAAGGCTACCCGGGCAAGCGCTACTACGGCGGTTGCGAGTACGTCGACGTGGTCGAGCAGCTGGCCATCGATCGCGCCAAGCAGCTGTTCGGCGCCGACTACGCCAACGTCCAGCCGCACGCCGGCTCCCAGGCCAATGCCGCGGTCTACCTGGCCCTGCTCAGTGCGGGCGACACCATCCTCGGCATGAGCCTGGCCCACGGTGGTCACCTGACCCACGGTGCCAGCGTGTCCTCCTCCGGCAAGCTGTACAACGCCGTGCAGTACGGCATCAACGATCAAGGCCTGATCGACTACGACGAAGTCGAGCGCCTGGCCGTCGAGCACAAGCCGAAGATGATCGTCGCCGGTTTCTCGGCCTATTCCCAGAAGCTGGACTTTGCCCGCTTCCGCGAGATCGCCGACAAGGTCGGTGCCTATCTCTTCGTCGACATGGCTCACGTGGCCGGTCTGGTCGCCGCCGGCGTCTACCCGAACCCGGTGCCCTTCGCCGACGTGGTCACCACCACTACTCACAAGACCCTGCGCGGCCCGCGCGGCGGCCTGATCCTGGCCAAGAAGAACGAGGAGATCGAGAAGAAACTCAACTCCGCAGTCTTCCCGGGCGCCCAGGGCGGCCCGCTGGAGCACGTCATCGCGGCCAAGGCGGTGTGCTTCAAGGAAGCCCTGCAGCCCGAGTTCAAGGCTTACCAGCAGCAGGTAGTGAAAAACGCCCAGGCCATGGCCGAAGTATTCATCCAGCGCGGTTTCGACGTGGTTTCCGGCGGCACCCAGAACCACCTGTTCCTGCTCTCGCTGATCAAGCAGGACATCACTGGCAAGGACGCGGACGCCGCCCTAGGTCGCGCCCATATCACCGTGAACAAGAACAGCGTGCCGAACGATCCGCGTTCGCCGTTCGTCACTTCCGGTCTGCGTATCGGTACGCCGGCCGTCACCACCCGCGGTTTCGGCGAGACCGAGTGCCGCGAGCTGGCCGGCTGGATCTGCGACATCCTCGATAACATGGGCGACGAGTCGGTGATCGACGCGGTCCGCGGCAAGGTCGAGGCGGTCTGCGCCAAGTTCCCGGTGTACGGTAACTAAGCGCGTCCAGACGCAAACGGAAAGCCCGCGCAAGCGGGCTTTCTGCTTTCTGGCGCCGACAATTGCTGATGCCTTGATCCCGGTCGTCGCTGCGGGCTTGTGCCGCGCTAGACTCTGCTTACCGCTCATCGGAGTTCTGGCATGTTCAAAAACGCCACCGGCGTGATCCTCCCGCCGCCGCTTATCTACCTGTTGTTCCTGGCTGCCGCCTGGTTGCTCGACGCGATGCTGCCCATCGCGCTGCCGCAGACGCTCTGGACGCGCTACATCGGTTGGGGATTGATCGATGCCGGCGTGCTGTTGATGCTCTGGGCCGCGTTGTTGATGCTCTGGCGCAAGACCACGGTCAATCCCTACGGCAAGCCCGCGAAATTGCTGGAGGAGGGGCCGTTCCGCTTTTCGCGCAATCCCATCTACCTGGCCGACAGCCTGATCTACGGCGGCATCGCCTTGCTCTGGGGCTCGCTGTGGCCATGGCTGCTGCTGCCCCTGGTGATCCTGACCATGCAGCGCGGGGTGATCGTGCACGAAGAGCGATTGCTAGGGCAGCTGTTCGGCGATGACTATCGGGCCTACTGCACGCGCGTCCGCCGCTGGTTGTGACGACGACTTCAGCTGGCGCTGTCCTATAGTGAACCCAGACCTAGCGGAGTAATGCCATGAGTGATTCGTCCAGTGAGCGCCGGCGCTTTCAGCGCATCGAGTTCGACGCTGCCACCGAGCTGGTTCAGGGCGAGCGCCGCTGGCCGGTCGAACTGCATGACCTGTCGCTCAAAGGTCTGCTGGTCCGCCGTCCGGCGGGCTGGAGCGCCGACGCCGGGCAGCCGTTCGAGGCGCGGGTTCGGCTGTCCGACGATGCCGAGGTGCGCATGGAGGTGACGATGAGCCACGAGGAGGGCGAGCTGATCGGTTTCGCCTGCCAGCACATCGACCTCGACTCCATTGCCCACCTGCGCCGTCTGGTGGAGCTCAATCTCGGCGACGAAGCGCTGCTGGAGCGCGAACTGGCCGCGCTCGGCGAGGCCTGACGGCTATTCGAAGAGCGCGTCGAGCGCCTGTTCCAAACGCGTCACCGCGATGATCTGCAGGCCCGCCGGCGCCTCTTTCGGCGCGTTGCCCTTGGGCACGATGGCGCGCTTGAAGCCATGCTTGGCGGCCTCCTTCAGGCGCTCCTGACCGCTCGGTACCGGGCGGATCTCTCCGGACAGTCCCACTTCGCCGAACACCAGGAGGTCGGTATCCAGCGGTCGGTTGCGCAGGCTGGAGATCACCGCAGCCATCAGCGCCAGATCCGCCGCGGTTTCCAGCACTTTCACGCCGCCTACCACGTTGATGAACACGTCCTGGTCATAGGTCGGGATGCTGCCATGGCGATGCAGCACGGCCAGCAGCATGGCCAGGCGGTTCTGGTCCAGGCCCAGGGTGACGCGCCGCGGGTTGGCCAGGTGGCTGGTATCGACCAGCGCCTGCACTTCCACCAACATCGGCCGGGTGCCTTCCCAGGTGGCCATCACCACGCTACCGGGCACCGCCTCCTGAGCACGGGTGAGAAAGATCGCCGAGGGGTTGGTGACCTCCTTGAGGCCCTTGTCGGTCATGCCGAATACGCCCAGCTCGTTGACCGCGCCGAAGCGGTTCTTCACCGCCCGCAGCAGGCGCAGACGGCCATCGGACTCGCCCTCGAAATAGAGCACCGTGTCGACCATATGCTCGAGCACGCGCGGCCCGGCCAGGGCGCCTTCCTTGGTGACGTGGCCGACGAGGAAGATCGCCGTGCCGCTCTGCTTGGCAAAGCGCACCAGCAGCGCCGCGCTCTCGCGCACCTGGGCCACGCCGCCAGGCGCCGACTGCAGCTGCTCGGTGAAGATGGTCTGGATCGAGTCGATGACCATGACCTTGGGCTTCTCGGCGCGGGCGGTGGCGATGATCGACTCGATGCAGGTCTCGGTCATCACCTTGAGCCGGTCCTGCGGCAGGTCCAGGCGACGGGCGCGCATGGCGACCTGTTGCTGCGATTCCTCGCCGGTGACATACAGCGCCGGGAAGCGCTGAGCGATAGCGCAGAGCGTCTGCAGGAGGATCGTGGACTTGCCGATGCCCGGGTCGCCGCCGATCAGCACCACCGAGCCGTCCACCAGGCCACCGCCGAGCACGCGGTCCAGTTCGCCGGAGGCGGTGGAGAAGCGCGGCACTTCCTCGACGCTGACTTCGGCCAGGGTCTTGATGTTGGCCTGGTCACCGGCCCAGCCGGCGCGTCCCGAGGCGGCTGGGGTGGCCTCGACGACGGTTTCCACCAGCGTATTCCACGCGCCGCAATCGCCGCACTGGCCGGCCCACTTGGGGAAGGTCGAGCCGCATTCGGTGCAGCCATACATGCGCTTGGCCTTGGCCATGGGAAACTCCGGGTCGGAAAAGGGGTGTCGCATGATAACGGCTGACTTGATTGGCATCAGCCACAAGCGGAAGCGGAGCAGCCAGACTGTAAACAAATCGAGCAGGAGTGCGTGCCATGCGACATCTGTTGTTTCTGCATCTGCTGGGCGCGACCGTCTGGGTTGGCGGCCATCTGGTGCTGTTGCTGGGCGTGCTGCCCAGGGCCATGCGCCAGCGCGATCCGCAGCCGGTACGCCAGTTCGAGCAGCTTTACGAACGCATCGGCATTCCGGCGCTGCTGATCCAGATCATCACCGGCTTCTGGCTGGCGAGCCTCTGGCTACCCCACGGGCAGTGGTTCGATACCACACCGATCGCTCGGCTGGTGCAGGCCAAGCTGGTGCTGCTCGGCTTGACCGCGCTGCTCGGCGCCCATGCGCGGCTGGCGTTGATTCCGAAGCTGGACGGGCAACGCCTGCCGCAGCTGGGCCTGCACATCGTGCTGATCACGCTGACCGCAGTGGCGTTCGTCTGGGTCGGCTCGGGCTTTCGTTTCGGCGGCCTGTTCTAGCCGAAGGTGAAAATAGAAAGCCCGCCGAATGGCGGGCTTTTTCCGTTTCGCTGGAGCTTAGCCGCAGCAACCGCCGCAGCAGCTGCCGGAGGCGCGCCGGAGGTCGCGGGCGATGTCGTCCTTGAGGGTCACGCGTTCCTGCTTGAGGGCGGTGAGCGCGGCGTCTTCGAGGGTTTCGACGCCGTCCTCGACGCGGCAGATGCGCTTGTCCAGCGCTTCGTACTCCTCGGCCTTGCGGGCGAAGAGAGGGTCTTCCTGGCGCAGGCGCTGCAGTTGTTCGCGCTTTTCAGGAAAATCCTTGATCAGGGGATGGTGTTCGACGTGCATGGAAATCGCTCCGGGTGTCAGGAAGGGCTCTACCTTATTCGCCCGTCCGGCAGAACCGGTTGACGGCGATCAAGCGAACCTCACTGGCAATCCTCGGTCGATGAAAGGCGCATCGGCGTGGTCAGTCGTGGCCGGCCCGCCTATGCTCTACGACGGTGCTCCGCGAGGTAGCGCACCGTTGCAGGCCAGCCCGCCACTACCAGAAGGATGAAGCGAATTATGAGTCTGATCAGCGAATTCAAAGCGTTCGCCGTGCGCGGTAACGTCGTCGACATGGCGGTGGGGATCATTATCGGCGCCGCGTTCGGCAAGATCGTGTCGTCGTTCGTGGATGGCGTCGTGATGCCGCCGCTGGGGTTGCTGATCGGAGGTGTGGATTTCTCCGATCTGGCGATCGTGCTCAAGGAGGCGGCAGGGGATGCTCCGGCCGTGCTGCTGCGCTACGGCGCGTTCATTCAGACGGTGGTGGATTTTCTGATCATCGCCTTCGCCATCTTCATGGCGATCAAGGCCATCAATCACCTGAAGCGCAAGGAGGCCGAAGCGCCATCCGCACCGCCGGCTCCCAGCAAGGAAGAACTCTTGCTGAGCGAGATTCGGGACCTTCTCAAGGAGCAGCGGCGCGGTTGAGCGCCGCCGAGGTCCGCTCCCGGCGCAGGCGTCGGGAGCGGCTTTCGGTTACTGCGGTTTCGGCGTGTCGGCGGTGCTCGCCGGAAGAACCGGGTAGGCTACCTGAGGCTGATCGCCGGTCACGCTGCGCAGGAAGGCGGTGATGGCGCTGACCTCGTCCTGATTGAGCTGACGGCCCAGCTGGCTGTCGCCCATGATGGCCACCGCCTGCTCCAGTTCCCAGACCTCGCCGCTGTGGAAGTACGGCGGCGTCAGGGCGACGTTGCGCAGCGGCGCGGCGCGGAAGACGTATTCGTCGCTGGCGGTGTTGGTCACCGTGAAGCGGCCCTTGTCGCCGGCCGGCAGCACTTCGGCACCCGGCTTCTTGACGACGCCGAAGGGGAAGTAGCCCTGGCCGCCGAGGTTCACGCCGTTGTGGCAGGCGGAACAGCCCGCGTCCATGAACAGCGCGAGGCCTTGCTTCTGCTTGTCATCCAGGGCCTTGTCCTCGCCCTTGAGGAAGCGGTCGAACGGTGAGTTCGGCGTGGTCAGGCTGACCTCGAAGGCTTCCAGCGCATAGGCCATGTTGTCGAAGCTGACCGGGTCCTTGTCTTTCGGGAAGGCCTTCTTGAACTCGGCGGCGTACTCCGGAATGCTCTTGAGCGTGGCGACGACGCGTTCGGGCGTGCTGTTCATTTCCACGCTCGCCTGGACCGGGCCCTTGGCCTGTTCCTGGAGATCCTTGGCGCGGCCATCCCAGAACTGGGCGGCGTTGAACACGGCATTCAGCACGGTGGGCGAGTTGCGCGGGCCTTTCTGCCAGCCATGGCCGATGGACGTCGGCACGTTGTCGCTGCCGCCGATGCTCAGGTTGTGACAGGTGTTGCAGCTGATCACATGGCTGCTGGACAGGCGCGGGTCGAACCACAGCTTGTGCCCGAGCATGGCCTGATCTTCGCTGACCTTCTGGCCACGCACCTCGGTGACTTTGTCCGGAATCGGCTTGAAGATGGCATTGGCGCGTTCGCGAAGATCGTCAGCGTTCGCGGCGCCGGTGACCAATAGGCTGCTAAGCAATAGGGGAAGAGAAGGGCGCATCACGGAAGCTCCTTTTTGTGTTGGCTGGCTTTAGGAAGCGCTTTTCCGTCAAGCGACCGTTTGATCTGCATCAAGCCCCGGGGCGGAGTCCGCTGCGGCCAAATGTATCCACTTGTGTCATTACAGCCGCCGCTCGGGTTTTATCGCCGAAACCGGACCGTCGCCCGCTGGATGCCCGGGCCGGCTGCCAGCCTTGCGGCGCGCCCGAGGCAACGCCAGAATGACGCCATCAATCGTGGCCGCATGCGCCACTCCAGCAAGGATTCCCGATGCCTGAAACTGTCGCTGCCGGCTTGCGCCTGGCACCCGATGCGCTGACCCGTCCCTTCGAGCCCAGCCAATTCAACTTCAAGACCACCGCCGAGCTTGAGCCCTTTCTCGGCGTGCTCGGTCAGGAGCGCGCCGTCGAGGCGCTGCAATTCGGCGTTGCCATGCCGCGACCCGGTTACAACGTCTATGTGATGGGCGAGCCGGGCACCGGGCGTTTCTCTTTCGTACGGCGTTACCTGAAGGCCGAAGGCAAGCGACTGCAAACGCCGTCGGATTGGGTCTACGTCAACAACTTCAACGAGCCCCGTGAGCCGCGGGTGCTCGAGTTGCCCCATGGTGGCGCGGCGGGGTTCATCGCCGACATCAACCAGCTGATCGACAATCTGCTGGCGACCTTTCCGGCGGTGTTCGAGCATCCGAGTTTCCAGCAGAAGAAGAGCGCCATCGACCGCGCCTTCAACCAGCGCTACGACAAGGCGTTGGACGTCATCGAGAAGCTTGCGCTCGAGAAGGAAATCGCCCTCTACCGCGACAGCACCAATATCGCCTTCACTCCGATGAAGGACGGCAAGGCGCTGGACGAGACCGAATTCGCTCAGCTGCCGGAAGCCGAGCGCGAGCGTTACCACGAAGATATTTCCGCGCTGGAAGTACGCCTGAACGAAGAGCTGGCCAGCCTCCCGCAGTGGAAGCGCGAGTCCACCAACCAGTTGCGCCAGCTCAATGACGAGACCATCAGTCAGGCACTGCATCCGCTGCTGGCGCCCCTTTCGGAAAAGTATGCCGAGAACGCCGGCATCGAGGCTTATCTGCAGGCGGTGCAGGTCAACCTGCTGAAGACCGTGGTCGAGCAGCTGGTCGACGAGAACCGCCCGGAGGCACAGAACCGCGTGCTGCTCGAGGAGCAGTACAGCCCGAGCCTGGTGGTCGGCCACCCGGTCGATGGCGGCGCGCCGGTGGTGTTCGAGCCGCACCCGACCTTCGACAACCTGTTCGGCCGTATCGAATACGGCACCGACCAGGGCGCGCTTTATACCAGCTACCGCCAGCTGCGCCCCGGCGCCCTGCATCGCGCCAATGGCGGCTTTCTCATGCTGGAGGCCGAGAAGCTGCTCAGCGAACCCTTCGTCTGGGAGGCGCTCAAGCGCGCCCTGCAATCGCGCAAGCTGAAGATGGAGTCGCCGTTGGCCGAGCTGGGTCGCCTGGCCACAGTGACGCTGACGCCGCAGGTCATCCCGCTGAACGTCAAGGTGATCATCATCGGCTCGCGCCAGCTCTATTACACGCTGCAGGACCTGGATCCGGACTTCCAGGAGATGTTCCGCGTGCTGGTGGACTTCGACGAGGACATCCCGCTGGCCGAGGACAGCCTCGAGCAGTTCGCCCAGCTGATGATGACCCGTACATCGGAAGAGGGCATGGCCCCTCTCACCTCGGCAGCGGTGGCGCGCCTGGCAACCTACAGCGCACGTCTGGCCGAGCATCAGGGCCGGTTGTCGGCGCGCATTGGCGACCTGTTCCAGCTGGTCAGCGAGGCCGACTTCATTCGCCAGCTGGCCAAGGACGAGGTGACGGACGTCGGCCATATCGAGCGTGCACTGAAGGCCAAGGCCACGCGCACGGGCCGCGTTTCGGCGCGGATTCTCGAGGACATCCTCGCCGGCGTGATCCTGATCGACAGTGAGGGTGCAGCGATCGGCAAGTGCAACGGCCTGACCGTGCTGGAAGTCGGTGATTCGGCATTCGGTATGCCGGCACGCATTTCCGCCACCGTCTATCCGGGTGGTTCAGGCATCGTCGACATCGAACGTGAGGTCAACCTCGGCCAGCCGATCCACTCCAAGGGAGTGATGATCCTCACTGGCTACCTGGGCAGCCGCTACGCCCAGGAGTTTCCCCTGGAGATTTCCGCGAGCATCGCGCTGGAACAGTCCTACGGTTACGTCGATGGCGACAGCGCCTCGCTGGGCGAGTGCTGTGCGTTGATCTCGGCGCTGTCGCGCACACCGCTCAAGCAGTGCTTCGCCATCACCGGCTCGATCAACCAGTTCGGTGAAGTGCAGGCGGTCGGCGGGGTCAACGAGAAGATCGAAGGCTTCTTCCGCCTTTGCGAGGCGCGCGGCCTGACCGGCGAGCAGGGGGTGATCATCCCGTTCGCCAACGTCACCACCCTCATGCTCGATGAGCGCGTGCTGGAGGCCGTACGCCAGCAGCGCTTCCACGTCTATGCTGTAAGACAGGTGGATGAGGCGTTGTCGCTGCTGGTGGGCGAGGATGTGGGCGCGGCCAATGAGCAGGGCCACTTTCCCAAGGGCAGCGTGAACGCCAGGGTAGTCGAACGGCTGCGCGACATCGCCGAGATCGAACTGGAAGAGGAAGGCAAGGGCGAGACGGCGGTGGCGCCGGAGCAAGAGGCTGCCAAATCCGAAGGGAGCAGCTGAACGTCGCCATTGTGCGGTTTTTGAACGGAACGATAGGGCGCGCGGCGGGTCTGCAGTGGAGAAGGGCATGCACCCTTCATTCACAGGATTATCCACAGCTTCAGGGGATAAACAGGCTCTCGCGCTACATCCGTGCAGGATGTTCCGCGTCAGCCCGACGCGAGGATTGCCGTCATGCCGCACAACCTTTGTCTCAACCGCCAGTGCCTGGGCCTGGTTACCCGTATCGAATGTGCCATCCGCCCCCTCGCTGGCGGCAATGGCCTATGGACGCTGCTCTGCGCCGCTGGGCTGGCCGATGGTCAGCCTACCGCGATCAAGGTTCAGGGGCCCTTCCACGGGCCGGCCATGGCTGAGTCGGTGCTGCAGGCCATCGCCGACAATCTCGTCGGGCAGGGCTACCGCGAATCGGACGATCCCTCCATCTGGCAGCTGCACATGCAGGCCGAGCTGCGGCGAGTCAATGCCAACCAGGGGCGCTTCCTCAGCGGCTGGGAATGATCGTCACAGCATCATCGATGTGCGGCCTTCTGGCGCTGACCTGCCGGTGACGGCCCGGCTCTGTCCTGCCGCCACGATGACCCTTTGCCTGCCTTGGTCCGCTCGACCCTGCTGCGTATACTCGCGCCTCGTTCAATTACCGCTGTGAGACCTCATGGAACGCATTCTCGAGAACGCCATGTATGCCGCTCGCTGGCTGCTGGCGCCCATCTATTTCGGTCTGGCATTTGCGCTGCTGGCCCTGGCGATCAAGTTCTTTCAGGAGATATTCCATATCCTGCCGATGATCCTCTCCATCAGCGAGGCGGATCTGGTGCTGACCCTGCTGTCGCTGATCGACATGGCGCTGGTCGGCGGGCTGCTGGTGATGGTGATGATCTCCGGCTACGAGAATTTCGTTTCGCAATTGGACGTGGACGAGGGCAAGGAAAAGCTCGACTGGCTCGGCAAGATGGATTCCAGCTCGCTGAAGCTCAAGGTCGCCGCCTCCATCGTAGCGATTTCCTCGATCCACCTGCTTCGCATGTTCATGGACGTACAGCAGATCGATAGCGAAAAGCTGATGTGGTACGTGATCATCCACCTCACCTTCGTGGTGTCGGCCTTTGCCATGGGTTACATGGACAAGATCACCAAGCACTGACACCTCACCTGCGGCAGTCATCGGAAAAGCTGTACAGAATTATTGTTTGTTCAATATTCTGTATCGTTATTTCCTGAGTACTTGCCATGAACCTGAGCGACCTCGCCCGGCATGCCAATGCGGGGCGTATCGATGCCCTCGAGCTGATTTCCCTTGAGGGCGGCATCTATATCCTCGACATCTATCTGCAAGGCCAGCGACACGCGCTGGTCGACGAGCGCGGCAGCGTTTGCCATCTGCGCTCGGTCGAGCACGCGCGCGACCTGCTGCGCGACCTTCCCGAGCTGCCATTCCATCTGGTGCAGCAGTCCCCTTATGACGAGATGTGCGGCCTGGCGGATGGCGTTCGCGAGCCGCTGCGCGTACCCATCGGCATGCGTTCGCAGTGGTGAGACTCGCCAGGGCGTGTGCTGAAGGCGCTTCGCTGTGAGCGTAGCGGCGCTGCGGCTGGTGCTGGGGGACCAGCTGAGCTTCGAGCTGTCCGCCCTCGAAGGTCTTGATGTGGCGCGTGACCGGGTGCTGCTCGCGGAAGTGGCGGAGGAGGCAGGTCACGTTCCGCATCATCCGCAGAAGATCGCCTTCATATTCAGCGCCATGCGCCACTTTGCCGAGGCACTGCGGCTGCGCGGCGTGGCGGTGGACTATGTACGGCTCGACGATCCGGCCAACAGTGGCTCGCTGGCCGGCGAGCTGCTCCGTTTCGCGACGCTGCATCGGCCACGATCGATTCATGTCACCGAGGCCGGCGACTGGCGCGTCGAGCAGACGCTCAACGGTTGCGGCCTGCCAATCACCTGGCATGCCGATCGGCGTTTCATCTGCTCGCGCAGCGAGTTCGCGCGTTGGGCACAGGGCAAGTCGCAGTTGCGCATGGAGTTCTTCTACCGCGAGATGCGGCGTCGAACCGGGTTGCTGCTGAATCCGGATGGCTCACCGGAGGGTGGTGTCTGGAATCTCGACGCCGACAATCGCAAGGCGCTGCCGCGCGGGTTACATGGCCCGATCAGGCTGTCCTTTACGGCCGATGCCATTACCCGTGAAGTGCTGACACTGGTGAGCTCACGTTTCGCCCATCACTACGGCGGCCTGGATGGCTTCGATTACCCGGTGACCCACGCCGAGGCCGAGCGGCTCTGGTTGAATTTCCTCGATTTCGGGCTGGCGGCCTTCGGCGACTATCAGGACACCATGGCCAGCGGAGAGCCTTTCCTCTTTCATGCCCGCATCGGAGCGGCGCTCAACGTCGGACTGCTCGACCTGCGGCGACTGTGCGCCGATGTCGAGGCGGCCTATCGAAAGGGGCACGTGGCGCTGAACGCGGCCGAGGGCTTCATTCGTCAGCTGATCGGCTGGCGCGAGTACGTGCGCGGCATCTACTGGCTGCAGATGCCCGACTATGCGCGGCGCAACGCTTTCGGCAACGACCGGCCACTGCCGGAGTTCTACTGGACCGGCCGCACGCGGATGAACTGCATGCGCCAGGTAATCGGGCAGACGCTCGAACTCGCTTATGCGCATCATATTCAGCGGCTGATGGTGACGGGCAACTTCGCCCTGCTCGCGGGTATCGCGCCGCCGGCGCTGTGCGACTGGTACCTGGCCGTGTACATGGATGCCTTCGAGTGGGTGGAGCTGCCCAACGTGCTGGGCATGGTGCTGCACGCCGACGGTGGTTACCTGGGGTCCAAGCCTTACTGCGCGAGCGGCCAGTACATCAAGCGGATGTCCGATTACTGCCAGGGTTGCTCATACAGCGTGGCCGAGAGCACGACGGAGAATGCCTGTCCGTTCAACGCGCTGTACTGGCATTTCCTGATGCGCCACCGTGAGCGGCTGCAGGGCAATCCACGAATGACCATGGTCTATCGCAACCTGACCCGCATGGACGAGGCCAGGCAGCAAGCGCTCTGGCAGCGTGGCGAGGCGCTGCTGGCACGGCTGGATGCTGGGGATTCCTTGTGAGAAGGAAGGCCGACCTGCCATCGAAGGTTTGTGCCCGCTGCGGCCTGCCGTTCACCTGGCGCAGGAAGTGGGCGCGCTGCTGGGATGAAGTGCGTTACTGCTCGCAGCGCTGCCGGGGCAGGTGAGCCACGCTGCGACGACTCCGGCTGTTCGGCTGTGCTAGTCTGGCCGACCTTTTTACCTGACCGGAGCCCGGCATGACCGAACTCAATCTCTCCACCGACGAAACCCGCGTCAGCTACGGCATTGGCCGTCAGCTGGGTGATCAGCTGCGTGACAACCCGCCGCCGGGTGTCAGCCTCGACGCGGTGATCGCCGGTATTCGTGACGCGTTCGCCGGTGCTGCCAGCCAGGTCAGCCCCGAGGCGCTGAATGCCAGCTTCGCGGTGATCCGCCAGCGCATGCAGGTCGAAGCTCAGCAGAAGGCCGAGGCCGCCGCTGCCGAAGGCCGTGCCTTCCTCGCCGAAAACGCCAAGCGCGACGGCGTGGTGGTGCTGGAATCCGGTCTGCAGTATG
Organism: Stutzerimonas sp. LR2; assembly: GCF_055755175.1. Lineage (NCBI taxonomy): Bacteria > Pseudomonadati > Pseudomonadota > Gammaproteobacteria > Pseudomonadales > Pseudomonadaceae > Stutzerimonas > Stutzerimonas sp. LR2. The sequence goes on along the minus strand of NZ_JBVTRR010000005.1, from coordinate 199,350 downwards.
AAGTGCTGTCCGCAGGCGACGGGGCCAAGCCGACCCGCGAAGACAGCGTGCGGACCCACTACCACGGCACCCTGATCGACGGCAGCGTGTTTGACAGCTCCTACCAGCGCGGCCAGCCGGCCGAGTTCCCGGTCGGAGGCGTCATCGCCGGCTGGACCGAGGCGCTGCAGCTGATGAATGCCGGTAGCAAATGGCGCCTCTATGTGCCGAGCGAACTGGCCTATGGTGCGCAGAGCGTCGGTAGCATCCCGCCGCACAGTACGCTGGTGTTCGACGTCGAACTGCTGGACGTGCTCTGACGCGGTTGCGCTCGACGGTCTCTCGGCAGCTGTCGCGCAATGCGCGGCGGCGCTGACCACGGGACGCGCGTGTTTCCAACCGCGGTGCGCGCGTTCAGGCCTTGATCGGCTCAGGGGCGCAATGCCCGGGCATAGCTGAACAGAAACAGATTGCGGATCTGCTCCTTGAGCACGCAGGGCTCGTTCGTGCTGAGCTCCTGCAGGTCGAGATCGCCCTGCTCGCGCAGCTCCTCCAGCGCCTCTCCTTCCAGTGAAACGCACACCGCGCCGGTGTTGCGGTCGAGTATCCGCAGGTAGGGTTGCGGCCGGTCCAGCCAGGCATCGATCAGATAGGTCATGCGGCACCTCCCATTCAGTTTGTTAATGAGAATAATTGTTATTTGCAAATATGCAAGCGCAATTATTCACCGCTCATGCGAGCGGAGGGAGGGGCTTGATAGGAGGGCGAGCTGCGCGCTTGGCGCAGCGTCAAGAAGGGTGATCAATGCGTGCGGGCTACCGCGAAGCGGCAAAGCTGGACCAGTGCGTCGCGATACTGATTGGCCGGAATGACTTCGAGGCAGGCGATGGCGCGTTCGGCATAGTCGCGGGCGAGCTTGGCGGTGTAGTCCAGGGCGCCGGACGCCTCGACTGCGCTGCGGATGCTCTCCAGATCTTCCAGTCCGCCTTTCTGGATGGCCTTGCGCACTAGGGCAGCCTGTTCGGCGGAGCCTTCGCGCATCGTGTAGATCAGCGGTAGCGTGGGTTTGCCTTCGGCGAGGTCATCGCCAACGTTCTTGCCGAGGGTTTCGGCATCGCCCTGGTAGTCGAGCAGATCATCCACCAACTGGAACGCGATGCCGAGGTGGTCGCCGAAGGTACGCAGCGCCTCGCGCTGCTGCTCGCTGGCGCCGGCCAGGGTGGCGGCACTGTGCGTCGAGGCCTCGAAGAGCATCGCGGTCTTGCCACGGATGACTTCCATGTAGATCTCTTCGGTGGTGCTGGCGTCGCGAACCTTCGACAACTGCAGCACTTCGCCTTCGGCGATGACCCGGGTCGCTTGGGAAATGATGCGCATGACGGGCATCGAATCCAGCTCGACCATCATCTCGAACGAGCGCGCATATAGAAAGTCGCCAACCAGCACGCTGGGCGCGTTGCCCCATAGCGCATTGGCGGTGGAGCGGCCACGACGCATGCCGGACATATCGACGACGTCGTCATGCAGCAGCGTGGAGGTGTGGAGGAATTCGATGATGGCGGCGAGTAGGCGCAATTGCTCGCCCTGATGACCCAGCGCGCTGCCGCTCAGCAGCACCAGCAGCGGGCGCAGGCGTTTGCCGCCGGCCGAAGTGATGTAATCCCCGATCTTTTCCACCAGAGGAACGCGCGAAGTCAGCTGCTTGCGGATGATGCCGTCGACAGCGGCAAAATCGTCCGCCACAACTTGATAGAAAGGCTGGGGTTGCATCGGGGACTCCTCGCAGATTGCGCGGCATGCTAGGGGGCGGGTCTGGCACTGTCAAGGCAACGCCCTTTGGCTATTGCGCGGGGTGTGGCGCATGCGTACAATCGCGGACCCTGAACTTCCCCCTGGGCATTTCCCTGCCTTACGCAATTGCACGGGCGTCACCTTCCGGCCCCATGCAGCCATGCCAGCCACTAATCATTCTTTCAAAGCGCTGGGTGAGCAGGATCAACGGAGATACAAGATGTACGCAGTTATCGTAACCGGCGGCAAGCAATACAAGGTTGCCGAAGGCGAATACCTCAAGATTGAAAAACTCGAAGTTCCGACTGGCGAAGCTGTCACCTTTGACCGCGTTCTGCTGATCGGCAACGGCGACGATGTGAAGATCGGCGCTCCGGTGGTCGATGGTGCCAAAGTCACCGCTGAAGTGGTTGCCCAGGGCCGCCACGACAAAGTGACCATCATCAAGTTCCGCCGTCGTAAGCACCACATGAAGCGTCAGGGCCACCGTCAGTGGTTCACTGAGGTCAAAATCACCGGTATTCAGGGCTAATCGGGCCTGAATCCCCATATAGGAGTATTGAACTCATGGCACACAAAAAAGCTGGCGGTTCTACCCGCAACGGTCGCGACTCAGAAGCCAAACGACTTGGCGTGAAGATGTACGGCGGCCAGGCCATCAAGGCCGGCAACATCATCGTGCGTCAGCGCGGCACCCAGTTCCACGCAGGTTATGGCGTTGGCATGGGCAAGGACCACACCCTCTTCGCCAAGGTCGAAGGCGTGGTCAAGTTCGAAGTGAAGGGCGCTTTTGGCCGTCGCTACGTGAGCGTCGTCGCAGCCTAACTGCGGCGTTGCTGGAAAAGCCCTGTCATGCGACGGGGCTTTTTTGTTTCTGTATCCTGTGAGGCTCTTGCCGAGAACCGCTTGGCGATCGTCCGGTTTTTCGCAAGGTCCTTACGTTCTTGTTTCTTAAGCCCGTCCTGCGACGGGAGGCGTTCCCATGAAATTCGTCGATGAAGTATCGATTTTTGTAAAGGCCGGCGACGGCGGTAACGGCATGATGAGCTTCCGTCGCGAGAAGTTCATCGAAAAGGGTGGCCCCAACGGCGGTGATGGTGGTGACGGCGGCTCGGTGTATCTCGAGGCTGACGAGAACCTCAATACGCTGGTGGACTATCGCTATACCCGGCGCTTCCAAGCGCAGAACGGGCAGAAGGGCGGCAGCACCGATTGCACTGGCGCCAAAGGCGAAGACCTTATCCTGCCGGTGCCGGTAGGTACGACGGTCATCGATGCAGCGACCCAGGAAATCATGGGCGACCTGACCAAGGCCGGTCAGCGACTGCTGGTGGCGCAGGGTGGCTGGCACGGGCTCGGCAATACGCGTTTCAAGTCCAGCACCAACCGCGCGCCGCGGCAGACAACGCCAGGCAAGCCAGGCGATGCGCGCGACCTCAAGCTGGAGCTGAAGGTGCTGGCAGACGTCGGTCTGCTCGGATTGCCGAATGCCGGCAAGAGTACCTTCATTCGCTCGGTGTCGGCGGCCAAGCCGAAGGTGGCCGACTATCCGTTCACCACGCTGGTGCCGAACCTCGGCGTGGTCAGCGTGGGTCGCTACAAGAGCTTCGTGATCGCCGATATCCCGGGGCTGATCGAGGGTGCCTCGGAAGGTGCCGGGCTCGGCATTCGCTTCCTCAAGCATCTGGCGCGTACCCGTCTGCTGCTGCATCTGGTCGATATGGCGCCGCTGGACGGCAGTGACCCTGCCGATGCCGCCGAGGTGATTCTGCACGAGCTGGAGAAGTTCAGTCCGGCGCTGACGCAGCGTGATCGCTGGCTGGTGCTGAACAAGGCCGATCAGCTGCTTGAAGAGGAGCGCGAAGAGCGCGTCCGGCAGGTGGTCGAGCGGCTGGACTGGAAAGGGCCGGTGTTCGTCATCTCCGCGCTGGAGAGCGAGGGTACCGAGGCGCTCAGTCAGGCGATCATGCGTTACCTGGACGAGCGCGCCGTGCGTATCGCCGAGGAGCCGGAGTATGCCGAGGCGCTTGCCGAGCTGGATCGGCAGATCGAGGACGAGGCGCGGGCTCGGCTGCAGGAGCTCGATGATCAGCGGGCGCTGCGTCGTGCTGGCGTCAAGTCGGTCGAGGAGGCGGATGATGATGACTTCGACGACGATGATGATGACGAGGGCGGCGCCGAGATCATCTACGTTCGCTGAGGCGAGCGTCGGGCCGCTGTGAGGCCTGGTTCAGGCGGGTGGTCGGCGGGCTGGCTCGTGCGCAGCCCGATCCGGAAGTGTTTTGGCCGAATGGAAGGCGGGAACGATGCGGGACAAGGTGAGCGGCGCGCGGCGCTGGGTGGTGAAGATTGGCAGTGCGCTGCTGACCGCCGACGGTCGAGGGCTCGATCAGGCGGCGATGGCTGTCTGGGTCGACCAGATGGTGGCGCTGCGGGCGGCGGGCGTCGAGCTGGTGTTGGTCTCGTCCGGTGCGGTGGCTGCCGGCATGAGTCGTCTCGGCTGGGCTTCGCGCCCCAAGGCGGTGCACGAACTTCAGGCTGCCGCTGCGGTGGGCCAGATGGGGTTGATCCGTGCCTGGGAGTCTAGCTTCGCGCGCTGCGATCAGCAGACCGCGCAGATTCTGGTCACCCATGACGATCTGTCCGATCGCAAGCGCTACCTCAATGCGCGCAGCACGTTGCGCACGCTCATCGATCTCGGCGTGGTGCCGGTCATCAATGAGAACGACACGGTTGTCACCGACGAGATCCGCTTCGGTGACAACGATACCCTGGCCGCGCTGGTTGCCAACCTGGTCGAGGCCGACCTGCTGGTAATCCTCACCGATCGCGATGGCATGTTCGATGCCGATCCGCGTCATAACCCCGAAGCCAATCTGATCAGCGAGGCGCGTGCCGACGACCCAGCGCTGGACGCGGTCGCAGGCGGCACCGGTGGCGCCCTGGGGCGCGGCGGCATGCAGACGAAGCTCCGGGCGGCGCGCCTCGCTGCGCGTTCCGGTGCGCACACGGTGATCGTCGGTGGGCGCATCGAGCAGGTGCTGTCGCGCCTCAAGGCGGGCGAGCGGCTGGGTACCCTGCTGGCGCCTGAATGCAATCGGCATGCGGCTCGCAAGCAATGGCTGGCCGGGCATCTGCAGACGCGTGGCACGCTGACCCTGGATGAAGGGGCGGTGCTGGCCTTGCGTCAGGGCAACCGCAGCCTGCTGCCGGTCGGCGTGCGTGCGGTGCAGGGCGCGTTCCGCCGTGGCGAGATGGTGGTCTGCGTCGGTCCGCAGGGCGCCGAGGTGGCGCGCGGGCTGGTGAATTACAGTGCGGCTGAGGCGCAGCGCATTCTCGGGCGGTCATCCGACGAGATCGAAAAGCTGCTGGGCTATGTCGATGAGCCCGAGTTGATCCATCGCGACAACATGATTCTGGTCTGAGGTGTTCCATGCGCTTGGCGATTGCGGCACTGATGGTGGGATTGGCCCTGCCGGGCCTGGCGGCTGCCGAGGAGATCGGTGCGGTCGACACGGTGTTCAAGTGGCTCGGGCCGAATCACAAGATCGTCGTCGAGGCATTCGATGATCCCATGGTCGATGGCGTGACCTGCTATCTGTCGCGGGCCAAGACTGGTGGAATCAAAGGTGGCCTGGGGCTGGCGGAGGATCGCGCGGAGGCCTCCATCGCCTGTCGTCAGGTCGGCCCGATTCGCATCAAGGGCAAGCTCAAGGATGGCGATGTGGTGTTCAAGGAGCGCACGTCGCTGGTGTTCAAGACCATGCAGGTGGTGCGTTTCTTTGACGAGTCGCGCAATGCGCTGGTCTATCTCGTGTACAGCGACCGGGTCATCGAGGGTAGTCCGCAGAATGCTGTGACGGCGATTCCGATTCTGCCCTGGCCAGTGACGCAATAATTGCAGTCGTCTCGATCCGTCGGGGTCAGGCAGAAAAAGCAGACACAAAAAAACCGGCGCTAGGCCGGTTTTTTTACAAGAACCTGCAGTTAGGCTGCAGCAGCTTCGCCGAGGGCCTTGATGTGGCCGTTCAGGCGGCTCTTGTGACGAGCGGCTTTGTTCTTGTGGATGATGCCTTTGTCGGCCATGCGGTCGATGACCGGCACGGCGGCGGTGTAGGCTGCGCGGGCCTTGTCCAGGTCCTTGGCGTCGATGGCCTTGACCACATTCTTGATGTAGGTGCGAACCATGGAGCGCAAGCTGGCGTTGTGGCTGCGACGCTTCTCAGCCTGAATTGCGCGTTTTTTGGCGGAAGGGCTGTTGGCCACCGTCGAACTCCTCGAAAACGTGGGGATTGCAAAGCAAATAAGGCCGCGAATCATGCCGATGCGAAGGGCGCTTGTCAAGCCTGGTCGAATGGCTTGAGAAGCTGGCCGGACAGATGGGCTGAGGCTAAACTCGCCGCCTCATTTCGTGTCGTAACTGGCCATCGATCAGGCCGGCGCAGGGCGCCCGGTCGATCACTCTCGCTGCAACTCTAGGAAGACAAATGTCCGAAAAAATCGGCAAGGGCGGATTGTTGCGCTCCAGCGCCGTGGTCAGTGTCATGACCCTGCTGTCGCGCGTGCTGGGCATGGTACGCGATATGGTGGTCGCCAGCTACTTCGGCTCCGGTGCGGCGGCGGATGCGTTCTTCATCGCGTTCAAGATCCCCAACTTCCTCCGCCGGTTGTTCGCCGAGGGGGCCTTCGCCCAGGCCTTCGTGCCGGTGCTGTCGGAGTACCGCACCAAGCGCACGCTGGCGGACGTCAAGCAGCTGGTGGATCGTACGGCTGGCATGCTGGGGCTCATTCTGGCAGGGCTGACTGCATTGGGCGTGCTGTTCGCGCCCTATGTGGTGATGGTCTTCGCGCCGGGCTTTCATGACGATCCGGCGAAAATGCAGCTGGCCGGCGAGTTGCTGCGCATCACCTTTCCCTATCTGATGCTGATCTCGCTGACGGCCTTCACCTCGGGGGTGCTGAACAGCTACGGCTATTTCGCGGTGCCCGGTTTCACGCCTGTGCTGCTCAACGTCTGCATGATCATGTCGGCGGTGTTCCTGGCCCCCTATTTCGATCAGCCGATCATGGCGCTGGCCTGGGGCGTGTTCATCGCCGGGTTCGCCCAGCTGGCGTTCCAGCTGCCGTATGTCGCCAAGCTGGGGCTGCTGCCCAGGCCACGAGTCAAGCGGGGTGACGAGGGGGTGCGGCGCATCATGCTGTTGATGGTGCCGGCGCTGTTCGGGGTTTCGGTGAGCCAGATCAATCTGCTGCTGGATACCGTGCTGGCGTCCTTCCTGCAAACCGGCAGCGTCTCCTGGCTCTATTACGCCGACCGGCTGTCCGAATTGCCGCTGGGTGCGTTCGGCATCGCCATCGGCACGGTAATTCTACCGAGCCTGTCGCGCCAGCATGCTGGAGAGGATCCCAAGGCGTTCTCGGCGACTCTGGACTGGGCGCTGCGCATGGTGCTGCTGGTGGGCGTACCGGCGGCACTGGCACTGGGCATTCTCGCCGAACCGATGATCGCCAGCCTGTTCTACTACGGCGCCATGAGCGAGGAGGCGGTAGTGCAGTCGGCTCGGGCGCTGCAGGCGTACTCGCTGGGCGTGCTGGCGTTCATGTTGATCAAGGTGCTGGCGCCGGGCTTCTTCGCGCGTCAGGACCTGAAGACGCCGGTGCGTGTCGCCGTGATCTGTATGGTGGCGAACATGGTGATGAACCTGATTCTGATCTGGCCGCTGCAGCACGTCGGCCTGGCGCTGGCGACTTCGCTGTCATCCATGCTTAATGCCGTGCTGCTTTTCTGGGGGCTGTACAAGATCGGCGTCTATCGGCCGGCACCCGGCTGGTGGCTGTTCGGCCTGCGCCTGGCGGCGGCCTGTGCGGCGATGGTGGCGGTGGTCTGGTGGCTGAACGTGCCGGCCCAGGACTGGTTCCAGTGGGGTTGGCAGCAGCGCGCGCTGCAACTGGGCTTGCTGGTCTGTGCCGGCCTGGCGGCATTTGCCGGCGGGCTCTTGCTGACGGGTTTGCGGCCGCGACATTTGCGGCATTGATCGCCACTGTCCGGCCGATGCAAACCTGTCCGCTCGCCATGTCACATGCGTATAATCGGCCACTTTTCAAGCAAGAAGTGCGGTATGCAGCTGGTTCGAGGTCTACACAACCTGCGCCCCCGACATCGGGGCTGCGTCGCCACCATCGGCAATTTCGACGGCGTGCACCGGGGGCATCAGGCCATCCTGGCGCGCTTGCGCGAACGTGCGGCCGAGCTGGGGCTGCCGGGCTGCGTGGTGATCTTCGAGCCGCAACCACGTGAATACTTTTCGCCGGATCGGGCGCCCGCACGGCTGACCCGGCTGCGCGAGAAACTGCAGCTGCTGAGCGAGCAGGGGGTTGATCTGGTGCTGTGCCTGGCCTTCAATCGTCGGCTGCGCGAGCTCAGCGCGGCCGAGTTCGTCCACGCCACACTGGTTGAAGGCCTTGGCGTGCGGCACCTGGAAGTGGGCGACGATTTCCGTTTCGGCTGTGACCGCGCCGGCGACTTCGACTTCCTGCTCAAGGCTGGCGCCGCCGAAGGCTTCAGTGTCGAGGCGGCCACCACCATCGAGGTGGATGGCGAGCGTGTCAGCAGCACGCGGCTGCGCCAGGTACTGGCCGACGGTGATCTGGGCTGTGCCGAGGCATTGCTCGGCAGGCCCTTCGCGATCACCGGGCGGGTCATGCATGGGCAGAAACTCGGTCGCCAGCTGGGCGCGCCGACTGCCAATGTCCAGCTCAAGCGTCGCAACACGCCGCTCAGCGGCGTGTTCGTCGTGACACTCGAGGTAGAGGGCAATGTGTTCGCCGGCGTGGCCAACATCGGCATGCGGCCTACGGTCGAAAGCGACGGCCAGCCCCATCTGGAGGTCCATCTGCTCGATTACCAGGGTGACCTGTATGGCCGTCTGGTGCAGGTGACCTTTCATCGCAAGCTGCGCGACGAGCAGCGCTTTGCCTCGCTTGAGGCGCTCAAGACGGCGATCGATGCGGACATCGCCGCTGCCCGTGATTACTGGCGGGCTTCATCCCTTATGACGAGTCAGGACTGAAATGACCGATTACAAAGCGACCCTCAATCTGCCGTCCACGGCATTTCCGATGAAGGCCGGTCTGCCACAGCGCGAGCCGGAGATTCTGCAGCGCTGGAACAGCATCGACCTGTACCGGAAGCTGCGGCAGATCGGCGAGGGACGCCCGAAGTTCATCCTGCACGATGGCCCGCCGTACGCCAACGGCAACATCCACATCGGCCATGCGGTGAACAAGGTCATCAAGGACATGATCGTGCGTTCGCGTACCCTCGCCGGGTTCGACGCACCTTACGTACCGGGTTGGGACTGCCATGGCTTGCCCATCGAGCACAAGGTCGAGACCACCTTCGGCAAGAACCAGCCAGCGGATCTGACCCGCGAGCGTTGCCGCGCCTACGCCGCCGAGCAGATCGAAGGGCAGAAGGCCGACTTCATTCGTCTCGGCGTTTTGGGCGACTGGGACAACCCCTACAAGACCATGGACTTCGCCAACGAGGCCGGGGAAATTCGTGCCCTGGCCAAGATGGTTGAGGGTGGCTTTGTCTTCAAGGGGCTGAAGCCGGTCAACTGGTGCTTCGACTGCGGTTCGGCGCTGGCAGAGGCCGAGGTGGAGTATCAGGACAAGAAATCCGATGCCATCGACGTCGCCTTCGATGTCGAGGACGCCGACAAGCTGGCCGCCGCGTTCGGCCTGGCCAGTCTGGCCAAGCGCGCCAGCATCGTCATCTGGACCACCACGCCCTGGACCATTCCGGCCAACCAGGCGCTGAACGTGCATCCCGAGTTCGTCTATGCGCTGGTGGACACCGGCGAGCGCTTGCTGGTGCTGGCCGAAGAACTGGTCGAGTCCTGTCTGCAGCGCTATGGCCTGGCCGGTGAAATCATCGCCCGTTGCGAAGGCAAGGCGCTGGAGCTGATCCGCTTCCGTCATCCGTTCTACGAGCGCTTCGCTCCGGTCTATCTGGCCGACTACGTGGAAACCGGTGCCGGTACCGGTATCGTCCATTCGGCGCCCGCATACGGCGAGGACGACTTCCGCTCCTGCAAGCACTACGGGATGGAGAATGACGACATTCTCGGCCCGGTGCAGAGCAACGGCGTCTATGTCTCGGATCTGCCGTTCTTTGGCGGCCAGTTCATCTGGAAGGCTAATCCGGTGATCGTCGAAAAGCTCGCCGAGGTGGGTGCGCTGCTCAAGCACGAGTCGATCCAGCACAGCTACATGCACTGCTGGCGGCACAAGACGCCGCTGATCTACCGCGCCACGGCGCAGTGGTTCGTCGTCATGGACAAGGTTGCCCATGACGGCAGTTCGCTGCGTCGTCGTGCACTGGACGCCATCGAGCAGACCGAGTTCGTCCCGGCCTGGGGGCAGGCGCGCCTGCACGGCATGATCGCCGGACGCCCGGACTGGTGCATCTCGCGCCAGCGCACCTGGGGCGTGCCGATCCCGTTCTTCCTGCACAAGGAAAGCGGCGAACTGCACCCGCGCACCGTCGAGCTGATGGAGCAGGTGGCGCAGCGCGTAGAGCAGGGCGGAATCGAGGCCTGGTCGAAGCTGGACGCGGCCGAGCTGCTCGGCGACGAAGCGGCGCAGTACGAGAAGATCACCGATACCCTGGACGTCTGGTTCGATTCCGGCACCACCCACTGGCACGTGATGCGCGGCTCGCACCCCATGGGCCACGAGCAGGGGCCGCGTGCCGACCTCTATCTGGAAGGCTCCGATCAGCATCGCGGCTGGTTCCATTCCTCGCTGCTGACCGGCGCCGCCATCGACGGGCACGCTCCGTACAAGGGGCTGCTCACCCACGGTTTCACCGTGGACGAGAATGGCCGCAAAATGTCCAAGTCCCTCGGCAACGTCATCGCGCCGCAGGAGATCACCGACAGCATGGGGGCCGATATCCTGCGTCTGTGGGTCTCGGCTACCGACTATTCCGGCGAGATGGCGGTTTCCAAGCAGATCCTGCAGCGCAGCGCCGATGCCTATCGACGCATCCGCAACACCGCGCGCTTCCTGCTCTCGAATCTCGACGGTTTCGACCCGGCGCAGCACATGGTGCCGAATGATCAGCTGATTGCGCTGGATCGCTGGGCCATCGACCGTGCGCTGCTGCTGCAGCGCGAGATCGAGGAGGCTTACACCACCTACCGGTTCTGGAACGTTTACCAGAAGGTGCACAACTTCTGCGTGCAGGAGCTGGGCGGCTTCTATCTGGACATCATCAAGGACCGCCAGTACACCACCGGCGCCGACAGTCTGCCGCGGCGTTCCTGCCAGACTGCGCTGTACCACATTGCCGAGGCGCTGGTGCGCTGGATCGCACCGATCCTGGCGTTCACCGCCGAAGAGATCTGGCAGTACCTGCCGGGCGAGCGTAACGAGTCGGTGATGCTCAATACCTGGTACGAAGGGCTTGCCGAGCTGCCGGAAGGCTTCGAGCTCGGTCGCCCGTTCTGGGACAAGGTCATGGAGGTCAAGGCGGCGGTAAACAAGGAGCTGGAGAACCAGCGCAACGCCAAGGCCATCGGCGGTAACCTGCAGGCTGAAGTCACCCTGTATGCCGAGGAGTCGCTGGCTGGCGAGCTGGCTCGTCTTGGTAGTGAACTGCGCTTCGTTCTGATCACTTCGGCGGTAGACATCGCACCATTGGCGCAGGCGCCCGCCGAGGCCGTGGACAGCGAGTTGGCCGGTCTCAAATTGTTGGTCCGCAAGACCGAGCACAGCAAGTGCGGCCGCTGCTGGCACCATTTGCCCGACGTGGGCAGCCATGTCGAACACCCGGAAATCTGTGGACGCTGCGTGGAAAACATCGAAGGCGCCGGTGAGGTCCGTCACTATGCGTGAGTCCGTGCATCCGATCGTAGGCTGGGCTTCAGATCGCCATCACGATGCGGCCTTCACTGCTGCTGGAATGGCGCGCTCTGTGCCGCGCCGTGTTTCAGCGGAGGCCGCTGCATGACGGCGCGTTTCGGCAAGCTTGCCTGGCTTTGGCTGAGCGTATTGGTCATCGCCCTCGATCAGGCCACCAAGCACTGGTTCGAGGCCAATTTCAGCCTGTACCAGAAGGTCGAGGTCATCCCCGACTACTTCGCCTGGACCCTCGCTTACAACACCGGTGCGGCGTTCAGCTTTCTGGCCGACCACAGCGGTTGGCAGCGCTGGCTGTTCGCGGCGATCGCTATTGGCGTGAGCGTCGTGCTGGTGGTCTGGCTCAAGCGCCTGAAGGCCAGCGAAACCTGGCTCGCCGTTGCGTTGGCGTTGGTATTGGGAGGCGCTTTGGGCAACCTCTATGACCGCGTGGTGCTTGGTCACGTGGTCGACTTCATCTTGGTGCATTGGCAGAACCGCTGGTACTTCCCGGCGTTCAACATCGCCGATAGCGCCATTACCGTAGGCGCCGTGATGCTGGCGCTGGATATGTTCAAGGGCAACAAGACCGGAGAATCCGCACATGACTGAACAGCGCATTGGGCCGGACAAGGAAGTCACCCTGCATTTTGCGCTCGGCCTGGAGACGGGCGAGCTGGTCGACAGCACGTTCGACAAGAAACCGGCCACTTTCAAGGTGGGCGATGGCAACTTGCTGCCGGGTTTCGAGCAGCAGCTCTATGGGCTGAAGGCTGGTGACAAGCGCACTCTGCAGATTGCTCCGGAGCAGGGCTTCGGCCAGGTCAACCCGCAGAACGTCCAGGTCATGCCGCGCAGCCAGTTCGCCGGGATGGAGCTCTCCGAAGGCTTGATGGTGAGCTTTCAGGACGCGGCCCGCACCGAGCTGCCAGGGGTGGTGAAGGCCTTCGATGACAATCAGGTCACTGTCGACTTCAACCATCCTCTGGCTGGCAAGACCCTGACGTTCGAAGTCGAAATCATCGACGTCAAACCGGTGTAACCGGCTCGCAGTCGGCGGAGGCGTTCGCGTCCGCTGGCTGACGAAGGGCACCCGAGAAAGCCCGCACGTATCGCGTTACACTCCCCCGTCATCAAGCCTTCGCGTGCCGAGACCCATCATGCAAATCAAACTCGCCAACCCTCGCGGCTTCTGCGCGGGTGTAGATCGCGCCATCGAAATCGTCAACCGCGCCTTGGAAGTCTTCGGTCCTCCGATCTATGTGCGACATGAGGTCGTGCACAACAAGTTCGTCGTGGAAGACCTGCGTGCCCGCGGTGCGGTCTTCGTCGAGGAGCTGGATCAGGTGCCGGACAACGTCATCGTCATCTTCAGCGCCCATGGCGTTTCGCAGGCCGTTCGACAGGAAGCCGAAAAACGCGGCCTGAAGGTATTCGACGCCACCTGTCCGCTTGTAACCAAGGTGCATCTGGAAGTGGCCAAGTACAGTCGTGAAGGGCGCGAGTGCATTCTCATCGGCCACCAGGGCCACCCGGAAGTCGAAGGGACCATGGGGCAGTACGACGCGCGCAATGGCGGCGCGATCTACCTGGTCGAGGATGAAGAGGATGTCGCCCAGCTGCAGGTGCGCAACCCCGAGGCGCTGGCATTCGTCACCCAGACCACGTTGTCCATGGATGACACCAGTCGCGTCATCGACGCGCTGCGCAGCAAGTACCCGAGCATCGGTGGTCCACGCAAGGATGACATCTGCTACGCCACGCAGAATCGCCAGGATGCGGTAAAGCAATTGGCCGATGAATGCGACGTGGTACTGGTGGTCGGCAGCCCCAACAGCTCAAACTCAAACCGTCTGCGTGAGCTGGCAGAGCGCATGGATACCCCGGCCTATCTGATCGACGGCGCCGAGGACCTCAAGCGAGAATGGTTCGAGAGCGTCGAGCGTATCGGCATCACCGCCGGCGCATCGGCGCCTGAGGTGCTGGTGCGTGGGGTAATCGAGCGGCTGAAAGAGTGGGGTGCCAGCGGTATGGCCGAGCTGGAAGGACGGCCGGAGAACGTGACGTTCTCCATGCCGAAGGAGTTGCGGGTTAAGGCACTGTGATGCTTTCTCGTCAAAAAAGGGGTCTTTAGAGACCCCTTTTTTATTGTCTAGCGGAGCGCCTTTAGTTCAACGCCAGCAATCCGCTGCGCTCTTGCTGCCAGTGTTACCTTTGATGCCAAGGGCATTCAAAGTCAGGTTGCCGCATTTAGCGTCGCCGAACTCCTGTTCTGCTGTCAGCGTATACCCGCCGTCGCCATTGGTAGAGCCCACGGAAAGCGTGTACTTGCCTGTTTCCGAAGTGTTGCCGTTCTTCAGACCCAGCTTGGCGATATTTGCGTCGGCGGTTACGTAGGCGTTGTTCTGGCCGAAATAGCGCTCCTGTCGAGCGGCTGCATCGTTCAGCAGCGCCTGGCCTTCGGTACGGTTACCGCGTTTGACGTACTCGTCGTAACTGGGATAGGCGATCGCCGCCAGGATCCCGATGATTGCGACGACAATCATGACCTCGATCAGGGTGAAACCGCTCTGAGCGCGCTTCATGTACTGCTCCATTAATACTATGTTCATCCGGTTGCTACTCCTGCTCGACCCGGCGCCAGCTCTGGCGGCCCAGGCTGGCCGGATCTGGGTAGACGTTAACGCATTCCTGGCCTGTGCAATACTGGTAGGTCCCATCGGAATCCTGCGATAGCGTGCCGCCCCCTTCACCGTCCTGGCGGATGGCTGAGACGTTGGTTGTGCCTATGTCCGTTGTCGGCCGGTAGTCGAAGGCGTTGTGGGACGTTCTGCCGCCTGTGAAGGGGTTGATGGCATAGGTCCAGTTGTTCGCGCCGTCACCACATGGATCATCGTTAGGGATCAGCGTCTGGAAGAAGATCGTGCGGCCCAGCTGCGACATGTTCTCCACGACCATCTCGCCTTGGCTCTGGCGAAGATTCAGGTACCAGCCATCCTGAGCTGGCGCGCTGTCGCTCGCTTGCCAGCGAACATTATTAGCACTCAATACCAAGCCTTGGCGGGTCGTACCGTCTGCTTCAACGGTGGTCTGGGTTACGATCTCCTGCATCTGCAGGCTGCTGCGGCTGATGTTAGGGGCGCTGGCTTCCTCACCCAATGTCTGCTTGTCCCAGATGCCGTAAACCGTCTGGGCAATGCTCTTGTCGCCTTCCTTGTCACCAGTCTCAAAGAACTTACCCGTACCGAACACCACCAGATAGCCGAAGCCGGTAGGGTGGAGCACCAGGCTCGGAGCGGAAGTGATAGGTTGGCGTGCATTGGTACCGGTGTTCGCAACTGCGCTGAACAGTGGCGCGCCCCCATAGGCGACTTCGAAATCGGATATCGCGTTCTCGCCATCGTCTTCCGTGGTGAATGGCGCCGAATCGCTGCGGCCATTGCGCAGAAGGTCGAAACGCCAGACGTTGCCCTGAAGGTCTCCGGCGTAGGCGTAGTCAGCCACGCCGTCAGCGTTGTAATCGGCAAGCTTCGGCGTCGAAAGGCCGTTGGCAATGCCGTTTACGCCTTCAACCTCAAGGCTTTTGAGGAGGGTGCCTTCCATTGCATCGACGATGAACAGAGCCGCCTTGCCGTTGGTGTTGTTGGCGCTTTCGTAGCCGTTACCAAATACGACGGTCCAGGTTCCGGTGTGCAGGCGCGCAATTGTAGGCTGGGAGAAGCTATAGCCCATCTTCACAGCTGCGTCAGCCGGCAGGCTGCTGTCATCGAATTCCCATAGCAGCTCTTCGCTTCCGGGGGTCGTGATATCCAGTGCGAAAATGGATCTGCCGCCTGCCTTCAAAGTACCGACCAGGATGGTGCGCCACTCGGTGCCGTTATAGACATCGGCTACGACTGGGCTGCCGTCGACATAGAACTCATGGCTGTAATTGTTTCCGGTCAGTTTGTTCAACTTGTGGAAAACCGCGCTGGGGACGAAGGCGAACTCTTCGACGCCGGTCAGTGCATTGAAGCCATGCAGCATGCCGTCATTTCCGCCCACGTAAACGCGCGGCGTGCGGTTGGCGATGCTGGTCGCGAAGGTCGAGTAAGCAGTGTTCCCTTCCAGCCGGTTGCTGTAGTTGACGAGGTAACGTGGCCCTGAGACCACGGCCGGACTCGACGAGTAGAAGTCGCCTAACACGCCACTGCGCTGGCGGAACGGTGAGCCCTCATCACTGCGCTTGCCGCGCAAATACTCCAGTCGGCGCTGTCCCAGGGTGTCGGGTAGATTGCTGTTTTCCGGATCACGGCTGAGTAGGTTGGCCAGCGTACCTGCGGTATTTGCTGCGCCGGCGTTGTCCCAATTGAAGTCCACCAGGCCGCTGTTCGTATCGCCAGCCATCTTGATGTTGCGGCTTTGCCATCCAGGCACCTGATTCTTGGCACTCCATATCTCGGAAGTCTCGAATGCGTTGTTTTGAGCGCTCCACGCTTTTTCGAAACGCTTGACGTCGCCCGACCAGTTGTCGTCGCTGGCATAGGATGTCTGATAGGAGACTGTCTTGACCGTACCGTTGTTGTTCTCGTCGGTGCTGACTTGGCCAGAGTTGATTGCGGGCCTCGCCGCAGTGGATTTGCGATCAGCGATGCGGGACAGGATGTCATCAAATGCCTGAACCATCGCCTCCGGGCTGTCGACGCTGAAGAACTCGCCGCGAGAGTTGATGGCAGCGTGCCAGAGGTCGTAGACGTTGTTAGCGCTGCCGCTGGAGGCAGCTGGCCAGTTGGCTGTGCCTGCGAGTAGGTTGGAATAGCCTTGACCTGCGAATGTGCTGCCAGCCCAAGGAATGCTGGCATTGTTCAAGGACTCGGTCAGCCCCAGACCCATGACGAAGTTCGTCATATGCTGCCAGGTCGCTGGGTCATTACGCGGATCCCAGTAATCTGTGGTGTTGTCCCCGCTTTTGAAAGGCATATAAGCGGGCAGATCATTGTCGAGATTTGGATTGAGGTCTGTAGCCCAGTAGTGCATCGCAAGGTCAGCCAGGGTGTTGTTCGTGCTGTCGTAGTAGGGCTTGCGTTGGCTGTAGGCTCGTCCGTCGGGCAATGTAAAGTTCGCCGCGTCATGACGGAAATTACTTGGCATCGTGGTCGTGGCGTTCCACTGTCCGTCGGTCATGAGGATGTGGTAACTGGCCCGGCAGGCATATGTGTTTTGTGTAGTGTTGCCCGTGCCGTTAGGGTTCTTCTGCCACGGCGTGCTGGTTGTGTAGAACTCGCCCGCGCGCTTCATCGCTTCCGGCAAGGGAGTACTTTGGTTGAAATTAATGTTTTGCAGCCATGCGTAGAGTTGCCCTTTGTGAGCAGGCGAATACTCTTTCAGTGAATTGTTGTAGCAGTTCGCCGTGTCGCTTCCGTTGAAGCTCTTGCAGTTGCCCAGCCCTTGCCAAGTCAAGCGGACCGCGGGGGATAAGTTATAAAAAGCAAGCGCGGCAGCGGAAATCGTTGCCAGTGCTCGGTTACGGTAGAACGAATACCAATTCGCAAAGTTCTGTTGTTGTTCGCTGTTAACGAAATTCAGTCGATAGCAGTTGTCGTTAGCGGCGGTGCAGTTGGTCGCAAGGGTTGGGTCGTAGGTATAGTAATAAGCCGGTACGCCACGCTGTGCTAAAGTGGCCGTATAGGTATTGGTTGCAGTCTGACTACAGGTTGCGGTAATGCTAACCCCTGAAATAGTTGCCGTCGCGCTACAGGACGTGCTGCCGGTGCGGTTGATGGCGAACGGAATGCCGGCACTATTAGTGACATTGCTTGTGCCATTGGTGTTGCGAACGACGCTGGCACTAAAGTCTGCAGACGGGTTCTCTCCTAATCGGTTTGAAGTGTTGCTGTATCCGTAGCTAGTAGCTTGCGAGCTGAGAAGGTCATAGCTCCAGGTGAACTTGTAGTTGTTGCTTAAATTAATGCTTCCATAAGAGCTCTTGTAGCCATTGAGTAACGCAGCAGTGTAGCTGGTGGATAATGGCTGTTCAGTGCCGCTTGTGTTGAAGACGATGGGCGCGTCGTAGGTGATATTTGGGTTGAAATAAAGCGGATTGAAGTCGCTCGACTTCGCGCGTCTTGTTGCGTGGATGTCGTTAATGGCGTCGGGTGCGAAAGCCCAACGCATACTGCCGGAGTCGTCAAGGGTGAGTGCCATGTTCGGCGGTACGCCCACGGTCAAACTAAGCGGGCTCTGGGAAACGGCGGCAAAAGTATCGGCTGCGCTCAGCAGTGCCATGCCGAACAACGCAGACGACAGCGTCTTGGCATGAGAATAAGTTCGAAAACGAAGCATGATGTCGGCTCTCAATTGTTAAGGCCAAGGTAGATGTTGGCGTGCGTCGACTGCAGATAAAGAGCATCGCCAGTCTTGCCATTGTTGAGGTAGAAGTAGGTGCCGTTCCCTTCGCCACGGCCGCCATACTCCGCGTTCAGGGCCGCGTTGCCGGTCTCCTCCGCCAGAATGCTGTTGTAGGACGCATCTGCTTCTGTTTCGGCGGCGGGGTCTGTGCCACGGTAAGGCATCCAGACTTTCGACGTGATCGACAGGTCGTCCGCGCTGATGAGTTGCGGCTGGTCTACGAAGGCCAGGCGGCGATCGGGTTCTACTTCAAGCAGACATGGCTTATTGATGCCGTTGAGCTTTATCGTGTTCGAGGTCTCGCAGTTGGCCGCGTTAGCTTCAAGCTTGTCGGCCAAGTTGCCAGGACCGTAAAAACGAAACTCAGCTTCCCGCAATGCCGCGTCCGCAACATTCTGCGTTTTCATGTCTTGGGCACGGTTTGCCGTTATACGTGATTCAAGCGTCACGCCACGCATGCTGCTGACCGCAAGCACCGTTAGGACCAGGAGCATGACGAGTGATACGAGCAGCACCGCGCCGCCCTGAGACTTGCGAGTGTTAAGGCTCATGGCATGAGGTTCCTTAGGGTCTGAGTTGCTCCTGCAACTTGATAGATACGTCCGCTGTCTGCGTCCTGCAGACGGGTTTGTTCATCCGCGGGAGCCTCGACGAGCCAATCGGCAAGCACCTTCGAATCGTCGCTGTCACGCTGTCTGGCGCGGCTGGTGAGCAGCAGCGAATAGCGCACGCTGCGAATGGCGCCGCTGGCCGGCGTCCAGTCGGCTTGCGAGATGAATGTCGTGACTTCCTTTTCCAGCATGTCTGCTTTGCCAACCCCAAAATCGAGCCGGAAATCGGCAATGCCGCGAAGCACCTCGCCGTACTGTGGGCTGGGGGCGTTCAGGCTCTTGCAAAGCAGCGCGCCGCTCTGCAATTCCCCGTCGCTACTTGGCTCATACTTGAAAGCCAGAACGGTGAGTTCACTCGCATCTGGTGGCGACGAAGGGAATGCCTCGTTGTATACGACCGGGCTGGCAACGCCCTGACAGTCAAGTTCGTTGCTCACCTGTGGCTGGTATCGGATGCAGAAACCGATCCCTTCGTCGGGGTCGAGGCCAGTGGCTGCGTGGCCTGCGCTGAATGCCTGACATCCGCCGGTAGCTCCGCGGGCAGGAAATACGATATCTAGCAATGCCGAGGGCGAGCGACGATACCCGGCCTTGCCCAGATAGTCATTGATTACAAGAGCGGCGAAACGGCTGTTTTCCACGTTTCCCGCCTGATTCTGCTGGTAAACGTAGTTGCGCTTGTTGTCGATATAAACCTGGGTGATCCCGAGGATGAGGAAGCTGCTGATAACCAACGCGATCAACAGCTCGACCATGGACAGGCCGACTTCATGTTTCATGAGTTTCATGGTTCTACCCGAACGGTATAGGTGCAGACGGTGTCGTCGGTATTGCTCGAGTCGAGACAGGCGCCTTCTCGAACTTGCCAGGCCATATGAATCTCGAGCATCGAGCCCTGGCCGTCGCAACTGCCCGGCGTGGAGCTTCGGCAGATGTAGGTATCGCTGTCGAACAGCTCGGCTCCGCCAGGTAGCGCCGCTTCCACCTTGTCCGCCCAGCAGTCACGCAACTCTTTTGCTGTCTGCGCTATTCTGGTCGGGCTAGCGACGCAGCTTTCACGATCAATGAAATCGCTTCCGGCCTCCTTGTAGAACATCGAGCTGCTTTTTAACCCGCTGTTCATGGGGAACTGTGGAGGGGAGGTGTTGAAAAGCTCTTTCGGGTGTGCCCGTATGATTTCGATAAGGTCTCCGGACAGAAGAACGGCCGTGTTGCGTTGTACGGAGTCCTGGGTGTATTGGATGCTGCGGCCTTGCAGCGCCACCATTCCAAGTACTCCGATGGTGGTCAGCAGTAGCGCTACGAGCACTTCGATCAGGCTGAAGCCTTTATTGGTTTTCATCGCTTTCCTCATGGGGTGCAGCTGTCCAAGGCGGCTCCATCTTTCTGGCCTCGTGGGTAAAGAACGAGACCGCCGCTGGGTTGTACTTCGAGCAAGTAGCCGGTGGTGGGGTCTGCTTCGCGGCAGATGGTGAACTTGGCGGCTGTCGCGGTCCCATTGGGGCGATAGATGAGTTTGTTGTCGCTCAGGGCCGAACTGAGTATTTCAGCGTGCTCGGGATTGTGTTCGAGAACTCGCTCGGCTTCGTTGCTGCCGCTTTTGCGGATTTCCCATGGCGCGTTGCTTTTGATCTGCACTTCATATGGTTGCCGATTGAGCGCAGCCTGGCCGCGAGCGAACTGCAGGAAAGTGACCAGCTCCTCCGCCTTGCTTTGCACCTGGTTGCCGCGGATCAGGGCGTTGAAACTGGGAACGGCAATCGCGGCGAATATGCCAAGTAACACCAGGGTGATCATCAATTCGATCAGGGTGAATCCGTGCATGTCGGTTCGGCGTGACATGGTGTGCTCCAAGAGAATCGTGAGCGAATAATGCAAATGCACCAGTGTGTCTGTCCTTCTGCGGAAGATGGTTGGCACATATACGTGGATGGGCGGTCGGCCCTTCGATCTGCGTCAAATCAAGTTGTGACGGCGTCGATGTTCGTGTTCCTGCTCAAGCAATTCAGTCATCGACACAGATTCGCGTTGCTGGCGTTTTCTGCGGGCGACCCGGCTCGTACCCGACCTTGTCGATTGAGAATGAGCTGCCAGGCAATTTGCTGTTTGTAGCATTGGAAGAAGCGTCCATTGCTTGTGGGGCTGGTGCCGTTGTCACGGAAGCGCACGTAAGGGCTGAACCCCCTCCAGCGCAGCGTATGGGCCGGAAGCTGGGTGTGCTTCAGTATCTGGCCGCTCGGTGCACGAATGAGCCAACCATCCGTCCAGCTGGATGAGCAGCTCTTTCCGTTGCCGCTCCCGCATATCTCGATGGTCCGGCGCTGCAGAATCGCTTGCGTGCGGGCGGTGTACAGCGCGTTCTCGATCTCGTCTTTCAGTGCCTCCTGTCGATTCCGTTCAATCACCTCTCCAAATGCCGCGACGGCTATCGCGACAGCGATGCCCAGTATTGTCAGCGTGACGATCAGTTCGATAAGCGTGAAGCCTTGATTTCGGTTCGACATAGTGCGGTTCCTTTGCACGTATGATGTTCGGCCGTCCTGGCTGCTGTTCCCGCATGTCATGAAGAGATGCGCGAACGTTCTCTTTTAAAGCAGCGTGCCCGGCCGTCCAAGTCAGCTCGGGCGGAAATGTGAACCAGATTGTGGGAGAGGCTTGTGAATCAAGAAGTGATCGTTGTCGGCGGAGGCGTGATTGGTCTGCTATCGGCCTATCGAATGGCGGAAGCGGGGAAATCGGTGTTGCTGCTGGAGTCTGGCAATGTTGGCAGCGAAGCCTCCTGGGCCGGCGGCGGGATCGTTTCGCCGCTGTATCCGTGGCGCTACAGCCCGGCGGTGACTGCGCTGGCGCATTGGTCGCAGGACTTCTACCCGGAGCTGGGTGAACGGCTGCTGAGCGAGACGGGGGTGGACCCCGAGGTGCATGTGACAGGCCTCTACTGGCTCGACCTGCACGACGAGGCCGAGGCGCTGAGTTGGGCCGAGCGTTATGGCCGTCCGTTGCACGCGGTACCGATGGAGGCGGTGCGCAAGGCCGTGCCTTCGCTGGGTGAGGGTTACGAACGGGCCGTCTACATGGAGGGCGTGGCCAACATTCGCAATCCGCGACTGCTGCAGGCGTTGCGCGCGGCGCTGGCAGGGTTGTCCAACGTGACGGTCGTCGAGCATTGCCCGGTCGAGAGCTTCCTGCAGGATGGCTCGCGGGTCGTGGGCGTGAGGACGGCGCAGGGCGATATGCGTGCCGAGCAAGTCGTGGTGGCGGCGGGTGCCTGGAGCGCTCAGTTGCTGGCGACTCTGGGACTGCAGATCCCGGTCAAGCCGATGAAGGGACAGATGATTCTCTTCAAATGCGCGGAGGACTTCCTGCCGAGCATGGTGCTGGCCAAGCGGCGCTATGCGATTCCCCGTCGCGACGGCCATATCCTGGTCGGCAGCACGCTGGAAGATGTCGGTTTCGACAAGACGCCCACCGAGGATGCGCTGGAAAGCCTGCGAGCGACCGCAATCGAATTGCTGCCCGCGCTCGCCGACGCGCAAGTGGTCAAGCACTGGGCGGGTCTGCGTCCTGGTTCGCCAGACGGTGTCCCTTATATAGGGCAGGTCAGCGGTTTCGACGGGCTGTGGCTGAACTGCGGGCACTTCCGCAACGGGCTGGTGCTGGCACCTGCGTCCTGCCAGCTTCTGGCGGATCTGATGCTCGGTCGCGAACCGATCGTGGACCCGGCACCTTATGCGCCAACCGGACGTATCGTCTGAGTCGCGCAGGCTCGAACTTTTCTCGCAGGTCGTCCGGCCGGCACTGGTCGTTGTCCGGGCGGCGGTCTGCTAGCTGGGCCGCAATGCTGGTAAATTAGCCGGCTGTTCGGTCCTGTCAGACAGGACCAGATTCGCGAGCGAGGTTTGCGTGGCCAAGAAAACCACTTCCCTGGCCGGCCTGGGTGGGCTGGTCTATTCCACCGACAGCGGTCGGCATTGTCCCGACTGCAGTCAGCCTCTGGGCAGCTGCGTGTGCAAGCAAAACCTCGTGCCAGAGGGGGACGGTGTCGCGCGGGTACGTCGCGAGAGCAAGGGGCGAGGCGGCAAGACGGTGACCACCATCAGCGGCGTGCCCCTGCCGGAAAGCGAACTCAAGGAACTGGCCAGTGCGCTGAAGCGCCGCTGCGGTACCGGCGGGGCGCTGAAGGACGGCGTCATCGAGATCCAGGGCGATCATGTCCAGCTGCTGCTCGACGAACTCGGCAAACGCGGCTTCAAGGCCAAGAAGTCCGGCGGCTGAGTGCCGCTGTGACAGCCTCACCAATTTTCACCTTTTTCCGCATATCGGCTGTCGAAGCCGCATAGCCTTCGCCGGGCGCATCTGCTTGCGGCGAAACGTTCAATTCTTTCCGGGAGGCTTCGATGCCTGTACGACGCACACGTAAAGACGACGGTAGCCAGTGGACCGCTGCCGATAGCCGCAGCATCTATGGCATTCGCCACTGGGGGGCCGGTTACTTCGCCATCAATGATCAGGGCAATGTCGAAGTGCGCCCGCAGGGGCCGAGCGGTGAGCCGATCGAGTTCAACGGGCTGATCGAGCAATTGCGCGAGGCGGGGCTGTCGCTGCCGCTGCTGGTGCGCTTTCCCGGCATCCTGCAGGACCGCGTGCGGCGCCTGACCGGCGCCTTCGACGCCAACATCGAGCGCATGGAGTACGCCGGCAAGTACACCGCGTTGTACCCGATCAAGGTCAATCAGCAGGAAGCGGTGGTGGAGAACATCATCGCCACGCAGAACGTTTCCATCGGCCTGGAGGCGGGCTCCAAGCCGGAGCTGATGGCCGTGCTGGCGCTGGCACCGAAGGGCGGCACCATCGTCTGCAATGGCTACAAGGATCGCGAGTTCATCCGCCTGGCCCTGATGGGTCAGAAGCTCGGCCACAAGGTGTTCATCGTCATCGAGAAGGAGTCCGAGGTCGGACTGGTGATCGAGGAGGCCAACGAGCTCAAGCTGACCCCGCAGGTCGGCCTGCGAGTGCGCCTGTCGTCGCTGGCATCGTCCAAATGGGCCGATACCGGTGGCGAGCGTTCCAAGTTCGGCTTGTCCGCAGCGCAGTTGCTCTCGGTGATCGAACGCTTCCGCGCCGCAGAAATGGATCAGGGCATCCGCCTGCTGCACTTCCACATGGGATCGCAGATCGCCAACCTGGCGGATTACCGTCAGGGCTTCCGTGAGGCTATCCGTTACTACGCCGAGCTACGGGCGTTGAACCTGCCGGTGGATTACATCGATGTCGGCGGCGGCCTGGGCGTCGACTACGACGGCACCCACTCGCGCAATGCCAGTTCGATCAACTACGACATCGACGAATATGCCGGTACCGTGGTCGGCATGCTCAAGGAGTTCTGCGAGGCGCAGGGGCTGCCGCATCCGAACATCTTCTCCGAGAGCGGTCGGGCGATGACGGCGCACCATGCGGTGCTGGTCATGCAGGTCACCGACGTCGAGCGGCACAACGACGAAATACCGCAGATCGACAACTACGGCGAGCTGCCGGACATCGTCCAGTCGCTGGCCGATCTGCTCGGGCCGACCGACCCGGAAATGGTCACCGAGACCTACTGGCGCGCCACCCATTACATGAGCGAGTCCAGCGCGCAGTACGCGTCCGGCAAGCTGACGCTGGCGCAGAAGGCGCTGGCCGAGCAGAGCTATTTCGCCATCTGCCGTCGTCTGTACAACCAGCTCAAGGCCCGTCAGCGCTCCCATCGGGCGGTGCTCGACGAGCTCAATGACAAGCTGGCGGACAAGTACATCTGCAATTTCTCGGTGTTCCAGAGCCTGCCCGATACCTGGGCGATCGACCAGATCCTGCCGATCGTGCCGCTGCAGCGGCTGACCGAGGAGCCGGTGCGGCGCGCCGTGCTGCAGGACCTGACCTGCGACTCGGACGGCAAGATCAAGCACTACGTCGACGAGCAGAGCATCGAGAGCAGCATGCCGGTGCACGAGGTCGCGCCTGGCGAGGAGTATTTCCTCGGGGTGTTCCTCGTGGGTGCCTATCAGGAAATTCTCGGCGACATGCACAACCTGTTCGGCGATACCGATTCGGTGAACGTCTATCAGCGCGAGGACGGTAGCTACTACCACGCCGGCATCGAGACCCACGACACCATCGAGGACATGCTGCGCTACGTGCACCTGTCGCCCGAGGAGCTGATGACCTACTACCGCGACAAGGTCGCGGGCGCCAAGTTGAGCGCCAAGGAACGCACGCAGTACATCGACGCGCTGCGCCTGGGACTGACGCGTTCGTCCTACCTGACGCCCTGATGGGTGCCCGGCGTCAGCCGGGCATGACGCCGAAGCCCCGTGCCATCAGCGCCGCCAGCAGGGGAATCAGCGCGAGCAGCAGCAGCTCCAGGCGGATGGTCAGCTTGACCCATCTGGCGCTGCCGCTCGAGATGGTCGGTGCCTGGCCTGCCGCGAGAGCGGGGCGCCAGCGCAGAAAGGTCAGCGTCGGGTAGATGGACAGGACGGCGACGACCACGAACAAACCGACCTTGGCGTGAAAGAAGCTGTTCTTCAGGTAGTAGTCCAGTCCCTTGCCGTAGAAGACCGCCCGGGCGATGCCGCTCGCCAGCACGGCCGCGGCCGTGATGCCAAAGGCTATGTCGATGCGGAACAGGCTGCGCGCGCGCTCCAGCGTCAGCGGCTGGCGGAACAGCTGATGCTCCAGCAGCAACAGGGAAAAGAGCAGGAAGATCGCCAGAAAGTGCAAGTAGGCGGCAATGGCATAGGCCATGTTCAGCGTCCTTCGGAATGGGTGGTGCCAGGCGTGCTCATGGTAAACCAGGTGCCGCGGCGCTGCAGACGCAAGGCGAGCACGCCCAGGCAGATGCCACGCGTCAGCATGAAGGCGAGAAAGGCCAGCCACAAGCCGTGATTGCCCAGCCCCTGCAGCAGCCAGCCGAGCGGCAACGTCAGCGCCACTGCCAGCAGCATGCTGTTGCGCATCTCCCGCGCGCGGGTGGCACCGATGAACAGGCCATCGAGCAGATAGCTCCAGACCGCGATCACCGGCAATGCCGCCAGATAGGGCAAGTAGGTCAGCGCGGTCTGGCGCACCTCGGGTATGTCGGTCTGCAACTGGATGAACAGCTGGCCGCCGAACAGAAAGAACAGGCCGAAGGCGATGCTGGCCAGCAATGACCAACCCCCGGCAACCACCATCACCCGTTGCAGTGCGTTGCGGTCGCCTGCACCGATGGCATGCCCGCTCAAGGCTTCCACCGCATGGGCCAGTCCGTCGAGGGCATGCGCGGTCAGCAGCAGGCCGTTGAGCAGCAGGGCGTTGGCGGCGACTGTGGCATCGCCCAGGCGGGTGCCCTGCACCGTGACCAGGAAGAACACCAGCTGCAGTGCCAGCGAGCGCAGGAAAATGTCGCGGTTGACCGCCATCAGCGGGCGCCAGCTTGTCCAGTGCCGCAGCGCGCGAGTGTCGAGTCGGCCGGGATAACGCGCCAGGGCCTTGCGAGTAAGGGCCAGGCCAAGCAGCGCGCCGCTCCATTCGGCGATCACCGAGGCGCGAGCGGCCCCGGCCACGCCCCAGTCGAGGCCGAGCACGAACCACAGGTCCAGCGCGACATTGATGAGGTTGGTCGTCAGCAGAATGGCCAGCGGCGCGCGGGCGTTCTGCGTGCCGAGAAACCAGCCGATCAGTGCATAGCTGGCCAGCGCGGCAGGCAGGCCGAACAGGCGCGTGTGGAAATAGTCGCGGGTCAGGTCGTTCAGTTCCGCCGAGGGCTGCATCAGCTGCAGCGCGGCGCCCTTGAGCGGCACACCGAGTGTGCCCAGCAGCAGGGCGAAGCCGACGGCCAGCAACAGTCCCTGCAACAATATCTGGCGCAGCGCGCCGCCATCCTGGCGGCCGGCTGCCTGCGCGGCGAAGCCGGTGGTACCCATGCGCAGGAAGCCCATCACCCACACCAGCAGCGTGTACAGACTGCCGCCAACCGCCACCGCGCCCAGCTGGTGAGCGTGCGGCAGATGGCCGATCACGCTGCTGTCCACCAGCGCCACCAGCGGCACGGACAGGTTCGACAGGATCATCGGCGCCGCCAGAGCCCACACCTTCTGATGCGTGGGCGCGTGGCGCCAGGCGGCAAGCATGCGGGACATTACGGGCCTCCGGGACGGCCCGGCACTATACGTGGCCTGTGGGAAAAGAGGAAAAACCGCAGTGCCCGGGGTATGCCGGGCGATGTATCGGCGTGATCAGTGAATCAGCCAGCTCAGCAGCCACAAGCCGAGGAACAGCCAGACCAGTCCGCCGATGATTGAGCCGCGGAAGAATGAGCGAACGGCCGCGACCAGCAACAGCAGGCCGATGACCAGCGCGACCAGGCTCAGCAGCGAGCGGTCCATCCCCAGCGTGCGTGACAACCCCTCGAGAAAGTTGTGCCCGGCGCGGGCAAACAGGCCGAAGAAGTCGGCCAGCCCTTCGACGATGAAACGTATGACGGTGCCGAGTGCCTGACCCAGCCACTCGAAGAATCCTTCTACCCGCATCTATCACTCTCCCAGATCGTTCGATTGCGGTGCGCAAGCGCAGCCCTGGGCATTGGGCTGCTGGCCGGGGCCGAGAGTTCAATGTCAGAGGGGAACAAGCGCGGCGGATGAGGGTCGGAATGTCCCTGCGTAGTGCGTGACGCATCCGTCGCGATTCCTGCCTTCATTCAACTGCAACAAGTCCCGGGCAGCCTGCCCACACGACTTCAACGAGTAGACACCATGCGAGCCCTCGCCATCGCGCAGCTGGGACGACTAGCGACGCTGCGCCCCTTGAGCTGGGCCTGTGGCCTGCTGCTGTTCTGCCTGCTGTACCTTGCCGTCACGCTGCATCTGGATGAGCGGCTGTTCTACACACTGAAAACCACCTGGCATGAGAACAGCTGGGAGCGTCGCAGCCTGTGGCTGCCGGAATACCGGGCGAGAATCGATGCGTTGCCCGTGGCAACGGTGAAGGACAACCTTTCCGGGCTGACCTACGACGAGCGTCGTGGTCACCTGTGGGCCGTGGTCAACAACCCCGAGGAGCTGTTGGCGCTGGGCCGTGATGGGACGTTCATCGCGCGCTACCCGCTGCAGGGCTTCGAAGACGTCGAGGGCGTGACCTATCTGGGTGACGACCTGCTGGTGCTGACCGAGGAACGCCAGCAGGCGCTGGTGGTGGTGCAAGTGCCGAACCTGGCCGGCCCGCTGCGCCGCGCCGATGCACGCTCCATCACGCTGGCGCTGAACGAGGCGGACAACACCGGTTTCGAAGGCGTCGGTTACGACCGAGCGGGCGATCGTCTGTTCGTGGTCAAGGAGCATTCGCCGCGCAAGCTCTATGAAATCCACGGCATCAAGCGCAGCCTGGCCGGCGACATGGACATCAAGATCATCGACCGCCAGGCCTGGATCGACAAGCTTGACATGGCCAGCGACCTGTCGTCGGTGCATTTCGACGAGCAGACCGGTCACCTCGTGTTGCTCAGCGACGAGGCGAAGATGATGCTGGAGCTGGATGCCGAGGGGGACCTGGTCAGTTTCCGCTCGCTATGGCGCGGTTTCGCCGGGCTCGAGCGCAGCGTGCCGCAGGCCGAGGGCATGACTTTCGACGCTCAGGGCAATCTCTATCTGGTCAGCGAGCCGAACCTGTTCTACGCCTTCGAGCATCAGTGAGAATGACCTGGCTGTGCAAACCTAGCCACGCTGGATCAGCCAGACACCGCCGAAGATCAGCAACAGGCCGGCCACCTTGCCGAGGCTGATGGGCGACTGGCGGAAACCGGCCCAGCCGAAGTGGTCCAGCAGCAGCGCGACGAACAGCTGCCCGGCCAGCAGCAACGCCATGAACAGCAACGCGCCGGTGCGCGGCGCGGCGAAGGCGGCGGTGGCGATAAAGAAGGCGCCCAGCAGGCCACCACACCAGTGCCACCGGCTCAGGTCCTTGAGGGTCTGCAGCGCCGGAATATCGCGCTGGACTGCCACGATGACGAACAGCGCCAGCGTTCCCACGGTGAACGAAAGCAACGCCGCGCCCATGACGTTGCCGAGCTGGCGCGCCACCTGACCGTTGATTCCGGCCTGCAAAGGCAGCATGGCGCCGGCAACGAACGGCAGGGTGAGCAACCACCAGGCAACAGCAGGCATTTCGGGTCTCCAGGATCAGCGGCGCGACAGTATGGCGAGCGCGGCAGTCGCTCGCCAGCACTGCGGCAGGTTCAGGCGCTTGGCTCAGTGCGGTGGGTACTGCGACAGCACCCGCGCCACCAGCTCGCGCATGCTGCCAGCGCGCTCGTCGGGCGTGCCCTGGCGGTTGCGCAGTACCTGTTCGGCACTGCCACGCCAGACCAGCTTGCCGTCGGTGGCGTCATACAGATCGATCTGCAAGGTGCCGACCTGATAGTCGATGGTGCGGGTATCGGTGAACATCGGTCCGCCCCAGTAGCCGTACCAGGGGTTGCCCCAGGCGCCGGAAGTGGTCGTGTATTGCTGGGTGCGCTGGTCGACGATGTACCAGGCCTGCACCTGCACGCCGGCCGCGGCACTCGCCGTGGCGGGCCGCAGCCCGCGCTGGTCCAGTTGCTCGGCAATGGCGTCGCGGATGCGCTGCTCGGTGAGGTCGCTCTGTATGCGCGGGTCATCCGGCCGGTACTGCAGCGCCGGCTCCTTCCAGCTCCAGGCGCGATAGGCGGAGAAATCCCGTGTCGGATCGAAATCACGCTGCACCTGCGGGCCCTGGCAGGCGACGAGGGCGAGGAGTAGGGGAATCAGCAACAGGCGGCGGAACATGATCGTTCTCCAGGGAAGGGTCTGCTCAGTCTAGGCCCGGCGCCTTCGTTCGGCGCGTAGCCACTTGCCGCACTCAGCGCGGCGGATAATCGGCCAGCGCCCGCTCGACGGCCTGGCGCACCGCATCTTGCTGCTTGGCCCGGCTGCCGCTCAGGCGCGCTTCGGCACGATTGCTCCAGACCGATTGCCCGGAGGCCGCATCGAACATCTCAATGCGCACCGAGACGACTTCCTCCTCGTAGTTGCGCACGATGGGCACGCTGGTGCCGACGCCATACCCGGTGCCGTAGCCACCGCCATAACGGCCTACGCCGACATGCGGGCCGTAGCCGTAGTTGTCGTAGGTCTGGCGGACTCGGGTTTCCTTGCTGGCGCTGGCGCTGATCCGTACATCACCCGGAGCGTTGCCCGGTGCCGGCCGCAGACCACGTTGATCGAGGGCGCCGGCGACCATTTCCTGCAGTTCTTCACCGCTGATCGAGGCCGTACCCGCTGGCGGGCTGCGCCAGCTCCAGTGCTGGTAGCTGGAGAAGTCCCGGGGCGCGGCCGGGTAGGTGGGCGCCTGGATCTGTTCCACCGGAGGGGCGGGCGGTATCGGCGCCGATTCGTCGGTATAGGGGTTCTGGCTCTG
Organism: Stutzerimonas sp. LR2; assembly: GCF_055755175.1. NCBI lineage: Bacteria > Pseudomonadati > Pseudomonadota > Gammaproteobacteria > Pseudomonadales > Pseudomonadaceae > Stutzerimonas > Stutzerimonas sp. LR2. The sequence continues at coordinate 169,225 of NZ_JBVTRR010000005.1, read as the reverse complement.
GCAGGCCGCGAGGGTAAGGCAGAGCAAGGGTAAAAACGCGCGGGTCGACATGGAAACCTCCCGGCCGGCTCAGCGTGGCCGGCACAACCAGTGCAGATAGCGCCCGAGGCCGGCGAAGGTGGGATGGCGGCGGTAGGCCAGTTCCATCTCGATGAGGTCGGCCGGCTCGGTGCGGGCCTGGAAATCGGCGGGCATGTAGTCATGGAAAACGCGCACGCCACTGCTGGATTCGACCTGCCAGTGCGGCGCGAGTTGCGCAGCCAGTTCGCGTGGGTCCAGCGGTTGCTGAGGCGTCAGGCTCTGCCGTTCGCCGGCATAGGTCTGGCTGCGCAGCTTCTTGAAATGGCCCTTGAGCAGGTTGCGGTAGATCAGCGCATCGCGGTTGTAGAAGGCCAGTGACAGCCAGCCATCGGCCGCGGTCAGGCGGTGCAGCACCGGCAGGATCGCCTGGGGTTCGGCGAGCCACTCCAGCACGGCGTGGCAGATGACCAGGTCGAAGCGGCCGTCGACATGCGCTTCCACCTCCTGCCAGGGCGCCTGGATGAAGGTGGCCTGCTGACCGGCGTCGGCGAACTGCTGGCGGGCGCCTTGCAGCATCGGTTCGGCGGGTTCGGCGAGGGTGACTGCATGGCCCTGCTGCGCCAGCCAGAGGCTCATATGGCCGAGCCCGGCTCCGATGTCCAGCACCCGCAGCGGGCGCGGCGGCAGGATCTCGGTCAGGTCGGCCTGCAGCACGGCCAGGCGGATCGCGCCCTTGGCGCCGCCGTAGATCTTCTCGGCGAAACGCGTCGCCAGCTCGTCGAAATGGCGGTCGCTCATCGGACGAAGCGCCGCTCGTTGTCGGCCAGTTTGTCCAGCAGCGCCTGTTCCATGTCGATCCCCAGCTCGCTGCACAGCAGCAGCAGGTACATGAGGATGTCGCCGACCTCCTGGCCCGCGTGCTCGAGCTTGTCGGCCGATAGCTGGCGCGACTCGTCCTCGGTCTGCCACTGGAAGATTTCCACCAGCTCGGCCATTTCCACACTGGCGGCCATGGCGAGGTTCTTCGGGCTGTGAAAGCGCTGCCAGTCGTTGCGATCGCGGATCGCATGCAGGCGCTGGGTGATCTGTTCGATGTTCATCAGGGGAGGCGGGCTGTTCGAAAGACGACAAGCTTCCGCCAGTGCGTCGGCGCCCGCAAGAGGGCGTCAGCCGCGGCGGACCTTCAGCTCGCGCTCGATGGCGATCACGCCGGGGCGGTAGTCGCCCTGTTCGATGGCGCGAATGGCCTGCTCCAGCACTTGCTCGGCGATCTGCGCGTGCTGCTGGGAAATCGCGTTGACCCGGATCGGCAGGAAATCCAGCAACTGCGCGTCACCGAAGGTGCCCAGCCGCAGCTGTTCGGGCCAGAGCAGGTCGCGCTCGCGCAGCGCGTCGAACACGCCTTCCAGCAGCACGTAGGCGGTGGTGATCAGCGCATCGGGCAGCGGGCTGCGGTCGAGCAGGGCGAGCATCTGAGCGCGGCCGCAGGCGCGGCTGAACTGCTCGGCACGCAGGATGCTGACCGGCCCGCGGTGCTGCGCCAGTGCCTGCTGGAAACCTTCTTCGCGCTGCTGGCTGATGCGCAGCGCCGGGCGCGCGCTGATCAGGGCGACATGCGCCTCGGGCGGCACGTCCAGCGAGCGGGTCAGCTGCGCGCCGGCTTCGCGGTCGTCGCTGACCACCGAACAGAAGTGCTCGGCATCCAGCGCACGGTCCAGCGCGATCACCGGCGTGCCGGTCGCCTGGACCTTGCGGTACCCGGCATCGTCCGCCGGCAGGCAGCTGGCGACGATCAGCGCATCGCAGCGTCGCGAGCGCAGCACCTGGATGACCTGGCGCTCGGTGTCCGGCTCGTCGTCGGTCCCGGCGATCAGCAACTGGTAACCGCGCTGTCGCGCACGCTGCTCGAGCAGCTTGGCCAGGCGTGCATAGCTGGGGTTTTCCAGGTCCGGCACGATGAAACCGAGGGTCCGGGACTGGCCGCGGCGCAGCCCGGCGGCCTGCTGGTCGAGCTGAAAACCCTGCTGCTCGGCGACCGCCAGCACGCGCTCGACCGTGGCTGGACTGATCCGTCGCTGCGCGGCCTTGCCGTTGAGCACGTAGCTGGCGGTGGTTACCGAAACGTTGGCGAGGCGGGCGATGTCGGTCAGTTTCAACTGGGGGCCTAAGACGGGTGGTATGAACTCGGGCTTCTAGAATTACCCAATATTGCGTAATGTGCCAGCCTTGGCTGAAACGTTTCAGCAGCTCTCAGGTCTGAAGCGCCAGCCCAGGATTCGGGCAATGCCGGCGCATCGTCGGCCACAACCATCGCGAGCCCCGCAGGAGTTCTCCATGCTTGAGTTGAATGCGCAGCACATCCACATGCATCAGGTCGCGGCGGACAAACCGGCCGCGCTGGCGCTGCTCGGCGAGGTGCTGGTCGCCGACGGGCTGGTGGCGCCCGGCTACCTAGACGGCTTGCGCGCACGCGAAGCCCAGGGCTCGACCTTTCTCGGCCAGGGCATCGCGATCCCCCATGGCACCCCGGAAACCCGCGATCAGGTGTTCACCACGGGCGTGCGGCTGCTGCATTTTCCGCAAGGCGTCGACTGGGGCAACGGCCAGCAGGTCCACCTCGCCATCGGCATCGCCGCGCGTTCCGACGAGCATCTGCGTCTGCTGCAGCTGCTGACCCGCGCCCTCGGTGAGGGCGACCTCAGTGAGGCGCTGCAGCGCGCCGAAAGCCCCGAGGCGATCATCGCGCTGCTGCAAGGGGCGCCACAGGAACTGGCGCTCGATGGCGAGCTGGTGGGGCTGGGCGTCGCCGCCGAGGACTTCGATGAGCTGGCCTGGCAGGGCGTCAAGCTGCTCAAGCGCGCCGAGTGCGTGGTCTCCGGCTTCAATGCGGGGCTCGCGCTCGACCAGGCCTTGCCGCTGGGTGAGGGCCTCTGGTGGCTGAGCAGCGAGCAGTCGGTGCAGCGACCGGGGCTGGCGTTCGTCACACCCGCCGCGTCGCTGGATCACCATGGCCAGCCGCTCAACGGCCTGTTCGTGCTGGCCAGCCTCGGCGAAGCGCACCGGGCGATGCTCGAGCGCCTGTGCAACCTGCTGATCGAGGGGCGCGGCGCGGAGCTGAGCCAGGCGACCTCCAGTCGCACAGTGCTCGAAGCCCTGGGCGGCGACGTGCCGGCGGACTGGCCGAGCGCCCGCGTGCCGCTGGCCAATGCCCACGGCCTGCACGCACGGCCCGCCAAGGTGCTGACCGAGGTCGCACAGGCCTTTGCCGGCGAGATCCGCGTGCGCCTGGCCGGCAGCCAGAGCGCGGGGGTGTCGGCCAAGAGCCTGAGCAAGCTGCTGGCGATGGGCTCGCATCGCGGGCAGGTGCTGGAGTTCATCGCCGAGCCCTCGATCGCCGACGATGCCTTGCCGGCGTTGGTGCGCGCGGTGGAGGAAGGGCTGGGCGAGGAAATCGAGCCGCTGCCAGTCGGCGGGGAACCGGCGGAGCCGCCAGCTGCCACCGTGCAACTGAACGAAGCCGCCCAGGACGTGCCCGCCTTGCGGGCCGGCGAGCAGGTGATCGGCATCGCCGCCTCGCCCGGCATCGCCATCGGCCCGGTGCTGGTGCGCAAGCCGCAGGCGATCGACTATCCGCGGCGCGGCGAATCGCCCGCCGTCGAGCTGCAGCGGCTCGACGCGGCGCTGGACAAGGTGTTCGCCGAAATCGGCACGCTGATCGCGCAGAGCCAGGTCGCCAGCATCCGCGACATCTTCACCACCCACCAGGCCATGCTCAGGGATCCCGCCCTGCGCGAAGAGGTGCAGGTGCGCCTGCAGAAAGGCCTCAGCGCCGAAGCGGCCTGGATGGAGGAAATCGAAAGCGCGGCGCAGCAGCAGGAGGCGCTGCATGACCAGCTGCTCGCCGAGCGTGCGGCCGACCTGCGCGACGTGGGCCGCCGCGTGCTGGCCTGCCTGGCCGGTGTCGAAGCCGAGCAGGCCCCGGATGAGCCCTACATTCTGGTGATGGATGAGGTGGCGCCGTCGGACGTCGCCACCCTCAATGCCCAGCGCGTCGCCGGCATTCTCACCGCCGGCGGCGGCGCCACCTCGCACAGCGCCATCATTGCGCGGGCGCTGGGTATTCCGGCCATCGTCGGCGCCGGGCCCGGTGTGCTCGGCCTGGCGCCCAACACCCTGCTGCTGCTCGATGGCGAGCGCGGTGAGCTGCTGGTGGCGCCGAGCGATACGCAGCTCGAACAGGCCCGGGGCGAGCGCGCCGCGCGGGAGGAACGCAAGCGCCTGGCCCATGAGCGACGTCTGGAGCCGGCGATCACCCGTGATGGCCATCCGGTGGAGATCGCTGCCAACATCGGCGCCGCCGGCGAGACGCCCGAGGCGGTGGCGCTCGGTGCCGAGGGCATCGGCCTGCTGCGCACCGAGCTGGTGTTCATGAATCACGCTCAGGCGCCGGATCAGGCGACCCAGGAAGCCGAATACCGCCGTGTACTGGAAGCCCTCGAAGGCCGGCCCCTGGTGGTGCGCACGCTCGATGTCGGCGGCGACAAGCCGCTGCCGTACTGGCCGATGCCGGCCGAGGAGAACCCCTTCCTCGGCGTGCGCGGCATTCGCCTGAGCCTGCAACGCCCGGACATTCTCGAAACCCAGCTGCGTGCCTTGCTGGCATCCGCCGACGGCCGGCCGCTGCGGATCATGTTTCCCATGGTCGGCAATATCGAGGAATGGCGCACCGCCAAGGCGCTGGTCGACCGCCTGCGCGTCGAACTGCCGGTGGCCGACCTGCAGGTGGGCATCATGATCGAGATTCCGTCCGCCGCGCTGATCGCGCCAGTGCTGGCGCAGGAAGTCGATTTCTTCAGCATCGGCACCAACGATCTGACCCAGTACACGCTGGCCATCGACCGTGGCCACCCGACGCTGTCCGGCCAGGCCGATGGGCTGCACCCGGCCGTGTTGCGCCTGATCTCCATGACGGTGGAAGCCGCCCACGCGCAGGGCAAATGGGTCGGCGTCTGCGGCGAGCTGGCCGCCGATGCGCTGGCGATACCGATGCTGGTGGGGCTGGGCGTTGACGAGTTGAGCGTGTCGGCGCGCAGCATCGCGCTGGTCAAGGCGCGGGTGCGCGAGCTGGACTTCGCCGCCTGCCAGAGGCTGGCTCAGCAGGTCCTGATGTTGCCCGGCGCCCATGAAGTGCGCGCCTTCGTCGGGGAGCACTGCTGATGGCGCGCGTATTGACCGTCACGCTCAATCCCGCGCTGGATCTCACCGTGCAGCTGCCCGCGCTGCGCCTGGGCGAAGTCAATCGCAGCGACAACCTGCAGGTGCACGCCGCGGGCAAGGGGCTCAACGTCGCCCAGGTCCTGGCCGATCTCGGCCATCAGCTGACCGTGACCGGCTTTCTCGGCGAAGCCAATGCCCAGCCTTTCGAGCAGCTGTTCGCCGCGCGGGGCTTTGCCGACGAATTCGTCCGCGTGGCGGGCGAGACCCGCAGCAACATCAAGCTGGCCGAGGCGGATGGGCGAATTACCGATATCAATGGCCCGGGGCTAGAGGTCGGTGCCGCCCAGCGCGACGAGCTGCTAGCCCGCCTCGAACGCATGGTGCCTGGCCATGAGCTGGTCGTGGTGGCCGGCAGCCTGCCGCGCGGCGTCGAGGTGCCGTGGTTCGTCGAGCTGCTGCAGCGGCTCGCGCGGCTCGGTGCGCGAGTCGCGCTGGACACCAGTGGCGCGGCGCTGCGCGAAGGGCTGGCCCTGTCACCCTGGCTGATCAAGCCCAACGAAGAGGAACTGGCCCAGGCCCGCGACCTCGATCCGGCCGACGCGCAGGCCCTGGCCGACGAGGCTCGGCGCCTGAATGCCCGCATCGAGCATGTCGTGATGTCCCAGGGCGCCGCCGGGGTCAGCTGGTTTTCGCCGGCTGCCGCCTGGCATGCCCAGCCGCCGAAGGTGCGGGTGGTCAGCACCGTGGGCGCCGGGGATTCGCTGCTGGCCGGCATGCTCCACGGCTTGCTGGCGGGTTGGCCGGCCGAGCGAACCCTGGCGCATGCCACGGCGATTGCCGCTCAGGCCGTCGGCCAAATCGGCTTCGGCATCACTGATCGGGCGCAACTGGCCGAGCTTGAAGCGGCCGTGCGGTTGCAGCCGCTCAGCCAATAATTACAAGAGGTGAAGGAATGAATCTGCTCATCATCACGGCCTGCCCCAACGGAATGGTCACCAGCGTGCTGACCTCGCGCCTGCTCGAAGCCGCGGCTCATCGCCTGGGCTGGTCGACCGCCGTGGAAGTCCACGATCCCAAGGCCATCGGCTCGCCGCTCACGGCCGAACAGATCGCCGAGGCCGACCTGGTCGTGGTGGTCAAGACCGGACCGCTGTCGCTTGCGCGCTTCGTCGGCAAGCGTGTCGTGCAGTCGACCCCGTCCGAGGCGCTGCTTGACCCGGAAGGCTTCCTGCGCAGCGCCGCCGATACCGCGGCCGAATTGCAGCCGGTTGACGACGCCGACGCCGAAGCCGCGCCTTCCGCCGGCAAACCCAAGCTGGTGGCCATCACCGCCTGCCCGACCGGCGTGGCGCACACCTTCATGGCCGCCGAGGCGCTGCAGCAGGCCGCCGCGCGCAAGGGCTACGACCTGCAGGTGGAGACGCGTGGCTCGGTGGGCGCGCGCAACGTGCTCGACCCCCAGGCCATCGAGGCGGCCGACGCAGTGCTGCTGGCGACCGATATCGAGGTGGATGTCACCCGTTTCGCCGGCAAGCGCGTGTTCCGCTGCGGCACCGGTGTCGCACTGAAGCAACCCGAGGCGACGCTGGATCGCGCGCTGCAGGAAGCGGCCGTGCTCGGCGGTGGCGTCGCGGCAAGTGCCGCTACGGGGGAACAGAAGGCGGAGAAGACCGATGTCTACAAGCACCTCCTGACCGGGGTGTCCTACATGCTGCCGATGGTGGTGGCGGGCGGACTGCTGATCGCCCTGTCGTTCGTCTTCGGCATCGAGGCGTTCAAGGAGGAGGGCACCCTCGCGGCTGCCTTGATGAAGATCGGCGGCGAAACCGCCTTCCAGCTGATGGTGCCGCTGCTGGCCGGCTACATCGCCTATTCCATCGCCGACCGCCCGGGCCTGGCGCCCGGCATGATCGGCGGCTTGCTGGCCGGCACGCTCGGCGCAGGCTTCATCGGCGGCATCATCGCCGGTTTCGTCGCCGGCTATGCGGCCAAGGCGGTGAGTCGCTGGATTCCACTGCCGGCCAGCATCGAATCGCTCAAGCCGATCCTGATCATTCCGCTGCTGGCCAGCCTGGTGACGGGCCTGGTGATGATCTACATCGTCGGCACGCCGGTGGCGAAGATGCTCGCCGGGCTCACCGAGTTCCTCGACACCATGGGCACCTCCAACGCGATCCTGCTCGGGCTGCTGCTGGGCACCATGATGTGCGTCGATCTCGGCGGGCCGGTGAACAAGGCGGCCTATGCCTTCTCCGTCGGGCTGCTCGCCTCGCAAAGCTACGCGCCGATGGCCGCGACCATGGCTGCCGGCATGGTGCCGCCGATCGGCATGGGCATCGCCACGCTGATCGCACGGCGCAAGTTCGCCCAGACCGAGCGCGAAGCCGGCAAGGCCGCGCTGGTGCTGGGTTGCTGCTTCATCTCCGAGGGCGCGATTCCCTTCGCTGCCAAGGACCCGCTGCGGGTGATTCCGGCCAGCATCGCCGGTGGTGCACTGACCGGTGCGCTGTCCATGGCGTTCGGTGCCAAGCTGCTGGCGCCCCATGGCGGCCTCTTCGTGCTGCTGATCCCCAACGCGATCAACCATGCATTGCTCTACCTGGTCGCGATCCTGGCCGGGAGCCTGCTGACCGGGGTGGTCTACGCGCTGATCAAGCGGCCCGAGACTCAGCCGCTTGCGGTCGGTGCTGCCGCCTGACCGGCAGGCCAAAAGGGCTGAACTAAAGGGCTCCGCGCCGCATCCACTACAAGCTGGCGAAGACTTTGTGTCAGAAGGTTTCGCCAGCTTTTTGCTTTGCATCGATCTGGCTGGAGACTGCGATGAGTATCGATTACGGGCCGCGGCCCCTGCGTATCACCCTGACCGCCCTGGTGATTCTGGTGCTGGGTGCGCTCATGACCATCGGCGGCGGCTACCTCGCGACGTTGGGCGGTTCCTGGTACTACCTGTTCGCCGGTATCGGTCTGCTGGTGGTGGCCGGCCTGCTGTTCACCCGGCGGCGCGCGGCGATCTGGCTGTACGCGACGTTGCTGCTGGGCACGCTGGCCTGGACGTTCTACGAAGTGCGCTTCGACTGGTGGCAGCTGGCGCCGCGGATCGACCTCTGGTGCATCCTCGGGCTCTGGCTGATCCTGCCCTTCGTCAATCGCCATGTCAGCGATCGGCTGATCTGGCGCGACGGTGCTAGCGGTCTGCTCGGGATCGGCCTGCTGGCCGGTGCGCTGATGGCAGGCTATTCGCTGACGCAGGACTACCACTCGATCACCGGTGAGTTCGGCGACGCGCAGATGCAGGGCCTGGCCCCGGAAGGTCAGGCCGGACGCCGGGCCAGCGAGTGGACGGCCTATGGCGGCTCCGACCGGGGCGACCGCTACGCACCGGCGGACCTGATCACGCCGGCCAATGTCGGCAAGCTGAAGAAGGCCTGGGAGTTCCACACCGGCGATCTGCCGGGTGAGGGCGACCCTGGCGAGATCACTTACCAGGTCACACCGCTGAAGGTCGGCGACAACCTGTTCATCTGCACCCCGCACAGCATCGCCATCGCGGTGGATGCCGACACCGGCGAGGAGCGCTGGCGCTTCGATCCGAGCATCAATCGCGATGCCGAGTACTACCAGCACATGACCTGCCGCGGTCTGGCCTACCACGACGCCACGGCCTACAGCCAGGCGCCGGCCTCTGCGGCCGAGCCAGCCGCGCGTTGCGAGCGCCGCTTGTTCCTGCCGACCAATGACGGCACGCTGATCGCCCTGGACGTTGCCGACGGCAAGCCCTGCGAGGACTTCGGCGATGCCGGCACGGTGGACCTCAAGGCCGGGCTGGGCGAGGGCGCGCTGGGCGTCTATCTGCCGACCTCGCCGCCCGTCGCGACGGAGAAGCTGGTCATCGTCGGTGGCTCGATCACCGACAACGGCGCGGTGGATTCCCCCGGCGGGGTGATCCGCGCCTATGACGTGCGCAGCGGCGAGCTGGTATGGAATTTCGACCCTGGCAATCCGGACGCCACCGAGCCCCTGGTCCCCGGCGAAACATACGTGCGCAGCACGCCGAACTCCTGGACCATCGCCACCGCCGACGAGTCGCTGGGGCTGGTCTACATCCCCACCGGCAACCAGACGCCGGATCAGTGGGCGCAACCGCGCACGCCGGAATCCGAGCGCTTCACGGACACCCTGGTGGCGCTGGACCTGGCGAGCGGCCAGGTGCGCTGGGAATTCCAGACGGTGCACCACGATCTCTGGGACCGCGACCTGCCCTCGCAGCCTACGCTGGTCGATATCGACGGGCCGCAGGGCAAGGTCCCGGCCATCATCCAGCCGACCAAGCGCGGCGACCTGTACATCCTCGACCGGCGCACCGGCGAGCCCATCGTGCCGGTCGACGAGATGCCCGTGCCGCAAGGCACCGACTACGGCGAGTTCACCGCGCCCACGCAGCCCTATTCGGCCGTGAGCTACGCGCCGGACGAGCCACTGCGCGAGCGCGACATGTGGGGTGGCACGCCGCTGGACCAGATGATGTGCCGCATCCAGTTCCGCCAGCTGCGCTACGAGGGCGATTTCACGCCGCCGTCGGAGCAGGGCTCGCTGATCTATCCGGGTAACGTGGGGACCTTCAACTGGCCGTCCGTGGCCGTCGATCCGAGCCGCCAGCTGCTGTTCGGCGCACCGAACTACCTGGCCTTCGTCTCGACCATGGTCAACCGTGATGACGTCGATCCGGAGGAGCGCTCCGGTGGCGGCGAGACCGGTCTGCAGCCGAACCTCGGCGCGCCGTACATGGTGCGGCTGGAGCCCTTCCTGTCGGTGCTCGGCCTGCCTTGCCAGACGCCACCCTGGGGTTACGTCACCGCGCTGGACCTGCGTAGCATGAAGAAGGTCTGGATGCACAAGAACGGCACCAGCCGCGACAGCGCGCCCTTGGGCATCCCTCTGCCGGTGGGTACGCCCGCGCTGGGTGGGCCGATTGTCACTGCCGGTGGCGTGGCCTTCATGAGCGGCACCCTGGATTACTACCTGCGCGCCTATGATCTGCAAAACGGCAAGGAGCTGTGGAAAGGCCGCCTGCCCGCCGGTGGCCAGGCGACGCCTATGACCTATGTGTCCGAGAAGACCGGCAAGCAGTACGTGGTGCAGATGGCCGGCGGGCATGGCTCGTTCGGCACCAAGCTGGGTGATTCCTTGATCGCCTGGACACTTGAGGAGTAGGTGATAGGGGGTAAGGGGTAGTTACGGCGCTAGGCATGGCCGCCAGCCCCTCACCCTAGCCCTCTCCCCGGAAGGGAGAGGGGATTAGCACGCGCGGTTTTCGTTCCGGGTGTAGGGCGAAGCGCTTTAATGCGTGTCGGGCCGACCAAAAAGGGTCGGTGGCTTCATTCAGGCTCCCTCTCCCCGTTGGGGAGAGGGCTGGGGTGAGGGGCGCGGGCTTCGATCCTGCGCAACAGCTCCGTCAGAAAGTCGTCCAGATTCTGCAATACGTCCAGATTACTGAAACGCAGCACCTCCAGCCCCTGGCGCTCCAGATGCGCTGCAGCTGATCCCGCGCAAGCCCGGCGGCGTCATGGTGTTGCCCGCCATCGAGCTCGATCACCAGCCGCAGCTCGGCGCAATAGAAGTCCAGCACATAGGGCGGCCACGGGGGCTGCCGCCGGAACTTGAATCCCGCTAAGCCGCGATTGTACAGCTGCCGCCACAGCAGGCGCTCGCAATCGGTGAGCTGGCTGCGAAGCGATCGGGCGAAGTGACGGTGTTCGGGCGATGGGCGTTCGGCAGGCGTCGCACATCCTTGTGTCGGTATAGGCCTCTCGCATCCGTGCGAGAACTCGCTTGATCAGCGCGAGGCGATCGGTTGCCTCAATGATGCTCGCGCGTCGCCCGGAACTTCACCTCCGGCCAGCGCTCTTCCATCAGGCTGAGGTTGACGCGGGTTGGGGCCAGGTAGGTGAGGTGGCCGCCGCCGTCGACAGCGAGGTTTTCGTAGGCCTTGTCCTTGAATTCCTTGAGCTTCTTCTCGTCGCTGCACTCGATCCAGCGCGCCGACCAGACGTTGATTGCCTCGTAGGCGCATTCAACCTTGTATTCCTCCTTCAGGCGGCTGGCGACCACGTCGAACTGCAGCACGCCCACCGCGCCGAGGATGATGTCGTTGTTGCGCTCCGGGAAGAACACCTGGGTGGCGCCTTCCTCGGCCAACTCCTGCAGGCCCTGGCGCAGCTGCTTGGATTTGAGCGGATCCTTCAGGCGCACGCGGCGGAACAGTTCCGGGGCGAAGTGCGGGATGCCGGTGAAGCCCAGCACTTCGCCTTCGGTGAAGGTATCGCCGATCTGGATGGTGCCGTGGTTGTGCAGGCCGATGATGTCGCCGGCCCAGGCTTCCTCCAGCATCTCCCGCTCGCTGGAGAAGAAGGTCAGCGCGTCGGCGATCTTCAGGTCCTTCTTGATGCGCACGTGGCGCATCTTCATGCCTTTCTCGTACTTGCCCGAGCAGATGCGCATGAAGGCGATGCGGTCGCGGTGCTTGGGGTCCATGTTCGCCTGGATCTTGAACACGAAGCCTGTGAATTTCTCCTCGACCGGCTCCACGGTGCGCTCGTTGGCGACGCGCGCCAGCGGCTTCGGTGCCCAGTCGACGACGGCGTCCAGCACATGGTCGACGCCGAAGTTGCCGAGCGCGGTGCCGAAGAAGACCGGGGTCATCTCGCCGCGCAGGAAGGCGTCCTTGTCGAATTCGTGGCAGGCGCCCTGGACCAGTTCCAGCTGCTCGACGAAATCGTCGTACATGTCGCCCAGGTGCGCGCGGGCCTCGTCGGAATCGAGCTTGTCGATGACCCGTGTCTCGATGCGTTCGTGGCCATGGCCGGGCACGAAGACAATGATGCGGTCCTCGGCCAGGTGGTACACGCCCTTGAAGTCGCGGTAGCAACCGATCGGCCAGGTGATCGGCGCGGCCTTGATCTTCAGCACCGCTTCGATCTCGTCGAGCAGTTCGATGGGGTCGCGGATATCGCGGTCGAGCTTGTTGATAAAGCTCACGATTGGCGTATCCCGCAGGCGGCAGACGTCCATCAGGGCGATGGTGCGCGGCTCGACGCCTTTACCGCCATCGAGCACCATCAGTGCCGAGTCCACCGCGGTCAGGGTGCGGTAGGTGTCTTCGGAGAAGTCCTCGTGGCCGGGGGTGTCGAGCAGGTTGATCATGTGCTCGCGGTAGGGGAACTGCATCACCGAGGTGGTGATGGAGATGCCGCGCTGCTTCTCCATCTCCATCCAGTCGGAGGTGGCGTGGCGGTCGGACTTGCGCGATTTCACCGTGCCGGCGACGGCAATCGCCTTGCCCATCAGCAGCAGCTTTTCGGTGATGGTGGTCTTGCCCGCATCGGGGTGCGAGATGATGGCGAAGGTACGGCGCTTCGCGACTTCGGCGGCCTGAGTGGTCATCGGAATTAAGGAACCCGTCGACGAGTAGTCGGTCTGTCAAAAAAGGCGGCGATTATAGCGGCAAATGGATTTCCCTGCGGCCCGCACGGCAGCGGAAATCGGCCGTTTTGTGCAGTTTCCATGACGCTTTGTTTTGAATCGACAACAACTCGAAACGGATGCGCAATCGGGACGTTTTTTTGATTGATCTATGCCCCCCTTGGTCCTAAAGTTCGCGCCCGAACGTCCATGCTGGCAACGATCCATCCGGCTCAAGTACTGACGACGAGAGATCCACGTGATACTCGGCGACATGCCTTGGGAAGTAGGCGAACCAAAGTGGGGAAACTGATCAGGCGTTCTTGTCAGGGCTGACGCCCTTCACCCCTCATCCGACTTTTGTTTCCCGTTTTTGGAGTCCCACGCATGACGGTCAAGATCGAAGACTATTTCCCGCGCGCCACCTTCCAGAAGATGAAGGCCTTCGCCGACCAGCACGAAACCCCGTTCGTGGTGATCGACACCGAAACCATCAGCAAGGCCTACGACGACCTGCGCGCCGGTTTCGAGTTCGCCAAGGTGTACTACGCCGTCAAGGCCAACCCAGCGGTGGAAATCATCGACCTGCTGCGTGACAAGGGCTCGAGCTTCGACATCGCCTCGATCTACGAGCTGGACAAGGTCATGTCCCGCGGCGTCGGTCCGGAGCGCATCAGCTACGGCAACACCATCAAAAAATCCCGGGACATCCGCTACTTCTTCGAGAAGGGCGTGCGCATGTTCGCCACCGACTCCGAAGCCGACCTGCGCAACATCGCCAAGGCCGCGCCGGGCGCGAAGGTCTATGTACGCATCCTTACCGAAGGCTCGACCACGGCCGACTGGCCGCTGTCGCGCAAGTTCGGCTGCCAGACCGACATGGCCATGGATCTGCTGATTCTTGCCCGCCAACTGGGCCTGGAACCGTACGGCATTTCCTTCCACGTCGGCTCGCAGCAGCGCGACATCTCCGTCTGGGACGCCGCCATCGCCAAGGTCAAGGTGATCTTCGAGCGGCTGAAGGAAGAAGACGGCATCGAGCTGAAGATGATCAACATGGGTGGCGGCTTCCCGGCCAACTACATCACCCGCACCAACAGCCTGGAAACCTACGCCGAGGAGATCATCCGCTTCCTCAAGGAAGACTTCGGCGACGACCTGCCGGAAATCATCCTCGAGCCGGGCCGCTCGCTGATCGCCAATGCCGGCATCCTGGTGAGCGAAGTGGTGCTGGTGGCACGCAAGTCGCGCACCGCCGTGGAGCGTTGGGTGTACGTCGATGTGGGCAAGTTCAGCGGTCTGATCGAAACCATGGACGAGTCCATCAAGTTCCCGATCTACACCGAGAAGAAGGGTGAGGTGGAGGAAGTGGTGATCGCCGGTCCGACCTGCGACAGCGCGGACATCATGTACGAGAACTACAAGTACGGCCTGCCGCTGAATCTGGCCATCGGTGATCGCCTGTACTGGCTGTCCACCGGTGCCTACACCACCAGCTACAGCGCCGTCGAATTCAACGGCTTCCCGCCGCTGAAGGCCTACTACATCTAAGCCTTAGTCGCTGCACGAACGCCCCGCCATGCGGGGCGTTTTCGTTTCCGCCTTTCGCTCACCGCGCCCCGGCGCGTAGCTCGTCGCGTCGTCGGGCGTAGGCCTCGACGATATCGGCGATCTGCGGCAATGCGGCGGCCCGCAGGCTGGCCAGCGCGGTCTCGATAAACCTGAGATGGCCGAGCCGCAAGGCGCGCTCCAGCCAGCCGCGGGCCTGCTCCCATTGGCCCTGTGCCAGCAATACCGCAGCGTGGCTGAACTGCCCGCGGAAGTCGCCGGCTTCGGCCGAGCGTGCATACCAGGCGTGTGCCGCGGTGACATCCCGGGCCACGCCGCAGCCGTCTTCGAGGCAGCGCCCGGTGAGGTTCATCGACTTGGCATGACCAAGCTCGGCAGCCTGACGATAGAGCCGGTAGGCGGTCGTGTGGTCCTTCACCACGCCACGTCCGGTGGCCAGCAGGTTGGCGAGGTTGTACATGCCCCAGTCCAGCCCCAGATCGGCGGCGCGGCGGTAGTAGTCGGCGGCGCGCTTCGTATCGGCTGTGCAACCCCAGCCGTGTTCGTGGCAGCGTCCGGCCATGTTGCAGGCCATGGCATGTCCGCGCTCGGCGGCGATGTCGAACCAGGTCAGGGCCAGCGTCGGATCGGCCTGGATGCCGTAGCCTTCCAGCAGGATCTGACCGAGCAGTGCCTGGGCCTCGATTTCCCCGTTCGCCGCAGCCGCCAGTACCAGTCGCGCGGCACGCTGCGGCTGTTCGGCGAGATCGCCCAGCTGGGTCGTGTCGAGTGTTTCCTCACGGCGCAGAAGATGCTGCATCAGACCTCGACCCAGCGCCGCAGCAGGTTGTGATAAGTGCCCGTCAGCTGCACCAGGGACGGGTGGTCTGGCACATCGGCAGTCAGCTGCTGAATGGCCTGATCCATCTCGTAAAGCAGCGTGCGCTGAGCGTCCTCGCGCACCAGGCTCTGAATCCAGAAGAACGAGGCCAGCCGTGCGCCGCGGGTTACCGGCTCGACCTTGTGCAGGCTGGTGCTGGGGTAGAGCACCATGTCGCCGGCATCGAATTTGACCCGCTGGGTGCCGTAGGTGTCCTGGATGACCAGGTCCCCGCCGTCGTACTCGTCGGGGTCGCTGAAGAACAGCGTGGCGGACAGGTCGGTGCGCACGCGCTCGGCGCTGTTGCGCACCTGCCGCACGGCGTTGTCGATGTGATAGCCGAACTCGCCGCCGGCCGTATAGCAGTTGAACAGGGGTGGGAAGACCTTGCTCGGCAGCGCGGCGGACATGAACTGCGGATGTTGCCAGAGACGCTGCAGCATGGCTTCGGCGATCTCGCGGGCGAGCGGGTCGTCTTCGGCCAGCTGCAGGTTGTGTTTCGCCTTGGCCGACTGGTAGCCGGCCGTTACCCGACCGTCCTGCCAGGCAGCCTGTTCCAGCGCGACGCGGATACGGGCGGTTTCTTCGCGGGAAAACACATTGGCAATGCGTAGCAGCATGGGACACCGGCAGAAGGAAAAAGGTTGAACGATATTAGTTTGCATTTAGATGTTTCAGAATGCGACAGAATGTATCAGAATGCCATCCGCTAATAATAGCAATTCGCAGTTGCATTAACTCCTGAGGATCTGCATTCCATGTCGCGTCAGTCTCTCGAACTGGCCCAGCCACCACGCGTGTTGGCTTCGGCTATCGGTGTTGCCCTTACCGCTTTCTCCGCCCCCTCCATTGCCCAGCCCGTGCCGGACACCACTGCCGCCCGCGGCGATGCGCCGGTCGCGCTCGACGAATTGACCGTGATCGGCGAGCAGGAGCAAAGCTACAAAGCCGATACCTCCGCTTCGAAGAAGTACACCGCGCCGCTGCGCGAGACCCCAAAATCGGTCACCGTGATCACCGATCAGGTGATCCGCGACACCGGCTCGCTCACGCTGGTCGACGCGTTGCGTACCACCTCCGGCATTACCTTCGGTGCGGGTGAGGGCGGCAACCCGGCGGGTGACCGGCCGATCATTCGCGGCTTCAACGCCGAGAGCGACACCTTTATCGATGGCCTGCGTGATGTCGGCTCGCAAACCCGCGAGATCTTCAACGTCGAGCGCATCGAGGTGAGCAAGGGGCCGGGGTCGGCCTACACTGGCGCGGGCTCCACGGGTGGCAGCCTCAATCTGATCAGCAAGACCGCCAAGCAGCGCGACTTCGGCGACGCCAGCGTCACCCTCGGCTCGGACCAGACGCGCCGCTACACACTGGACGTCAACCGCGTGCTCGGCGACAACGTCGCTGGGCGCCTGAACCTGATGAAGCACGAAGCCAACGTCGCCGGCCGCGATGGCGTTGACGTCAGCCGCTGGGGCGTGGCGCCGACCATCACCTTCGGCTTCGATACGCCGACCCGCGCGACGCTGTCGTACTACCACCTGGAAACCGACGACATGCCGGATTACGGCATTCCGCTGACGGTGGCGACGCCGAGCAATCCGCGCCGCGAGCCCGTCAAGGTCGATCGGGACAACTTCTACGGCCTGGAAGGTCGCGACTTCCGCGAGAGCACTACGGATGCCGGCACGCTCCGTTTGGAGCACGACCTGAACGAGAGTCTGACCGTCTCTAACACTACGCGTATCGCCCGCACCACCCTGGACTACATCGTCACCAACCCGGACGACTCTCGTGGCAACGTGACCAATGGCCTGGTTTCGCGCTCTGCCAAGAGCCGCAACTCCAACACCCAGAGCTGGGTCAACCAGACCGACCTGACCGCACGGTTCGATACCGGCAGCATCGAGCACACCCTGGTAACGGGCGTCGAGATCAGCGATGTGGGGGTGCACAACCGACCCTACATAGTGACTCCGGGTACCAGCGGCAACACCTGTACGCCGGCGCACCTGGCGTCCGGTGACTGCACCAGCCTGTACAACCCGAGCCCCAAGGATGCCTGGACCGGCAGCATTGCGCGCAGCACGGCGACGACCGATACCGACACCGAAACGCTGGCGGCCTATGTATTCGATACGCTGAAGTTCAACGAGCAATGGTCGCTGAACATGGGCCTGCGCTACGACGACTACGAAACGGAGCAGAAGGCCGTCTCCACTGCCGGAGTGGTGACGCGGCCGGAGAACAAGAGCCACTTCTGGAACTACCAGTTGGGCCTGGTCTTCAATCCGCTGCCCAACGGCAGCCTCTATGCGGCCTGGTCGACCTCCAGCAACCCGTCCGGCGAGACCGGTGGAGAGGGCGCCGATGCGCTCAGCGTCAACAACGCGATTCTCGATCCCGAGCGCAACCGTAACTACGAGATCGGCACCAAGTGGGACTTCCTCGACGAGCGTCTCGGCCTGACCGCCGCGCTGTTCCGCACCGAGAAAACCAACGCGCGGGTGACCAACGCCAGTGGTTTCCAGGAAAGCATCGGTGAAACCCGGGTCGATGGCCTGGAACTGGGCGCCACCGGTCAACTCACCCGCAACTGGCAGGTGTTCGCCAGCTACACCTACCTGGACGCCGAACTGCTCAAGTCCGGTGCCGCCAATATCGGCACGCGGACCAACCCGAACTACGTCGACGGCCTGTATGACGGCAACGAGGTGCCCAGCACGCCGAAGCACAGCTTCAGCTTCTGGAACACCTACAACCTCACCCAGGACCTGACCATCGGTGGCGGCGCCACCTATGTCGACTCCCGCTTCGGCGATGCGGCCAATAACATCGAGGTGCCTGAGTACTGGCGCTACGACGCCATGGCGGCCTATCGCGTGAACAAGAACCTGGACTTGCAGCTGAACGTGCAGAACCTGACCGACAAGCGCTACTTCGATCAGGTCTACGGCAGCCACTATGCCCATGTCGCAGCCGGTCGGACCGCGTTGCTGAGTACCAATTTCCACTTCTGATCCGCAGGCGTGAAAGACAAAGGCCGCTCTTCGAAGCGGCCTTTGTCGTTACCAGGTGTCAGTACAGGTCGCGGCGATAGCGTCCCTGGTCGCTCAACTGCTCCAGTCGCGCCTGGCCGAGCAGTCCCAGCAGTATCTGCTGCACCTCCTGGCCCATGCCCTCGAGGCTCCCGCAGACATAGATCGCCGCGCCCTGGGCGACCCAGCAGCGTAGTTCGTCGGCGACATCCCGCAGAACGTGCTGCACGTAGCGCTTCTCCGGCTGGTCGCGAGAGAACGCCAGGTCCAGCCGCTGCAGATGGCCGCTTTCACGCCACTGTGCCAATTCTTCGTGGAAGAGAAGGTCGTGGGCCGCGTTGCGCTCGCCGAACAGCAGCCAGTTGCGCGAGCCCGGATGTGCGGCACGTTCGCGCAGGTGCGCACGCAGTCCGCCAATGCCCGTGCCGTTGCCGATCAGAATGAGTGGTGTGGCGGCGTCCGGGCCGTGGAATGCGGGGTTGCTGCGGATGCGCAGATCGATCTCTTCGCCAATGGCCGCGTAGCGGCATAACCAGCCGGAACCGAGCCCGGGAGTGCCATCGGCCTGGAAGGCTTCGCGTACCACCAGCTGCACGGCGCCGTCCGCCGGTATCGAGGCGATGGAATATTCGCGGTGTGGCAACGGCGGCAAGGCCAGCAGCGCCTCGGCGTCGAGGCCGTGCAGGTCGCCAGTGGCGGGCAGATGCCTTCTGGACAGTTGTGCGGCCAGGCTTTGGCCGTCGAACAATTCATGAGGGTCGAGGCCCACATCGTGCAGCAAGGCTTCGATGCGCGCGAGCGCGTGGCGCGGGCCGACCTCGACGATATCGCCTGCGCGCCATGATGTCTGTTCGCTCGGCGGTGCAAGAGTCAGCAGTTGTACCGGCGCACCGGAACTGCCAGGGTTGAGGCAGTGCCGGCCGGTCAGGCGCCAGATTTGATAGGGTGCCGGCAGCCAGTCGCTGAAATTGCTGTCGCCGCTCAGGTGGGCCAGTTGATGTTGCCAGTGACGCAGCACGCCAGGATCGCCGCGATCGGCTTCCAGCCGGTCGAACAACGGCAAGCCCCCCAGCTGGCGCAGACGCTCGTCGAGGCGGCGGCCGAAGGCACAGAAATCCCGGTACTGGCGATCACCGAAGGCCAGTACGGCATATTCCAGCGATCGCGCATGAATGCCATCGGCGGCGAGCCGCTGCTCGAAGCGGGCCGCATTGTCCGGTGCCTCGCCTTCGCCGTAGGTGCTGACGACGAACAGGATGCGCGGGGCCGCCCAGTGGTTCGGGTCCAGCGCATTGAGCGGCAGCAGCAGCGCCTGCTGGCCCGCGTCGCGCAGCTGCGCTGCGCTGCGTTCGGCGAAGTCCTGTGCCTGACCGCCCTGGCTGGCATAGGCGATCACCAGCTGTGCCGGGCCATCGACGGCCGCGCGCGGGCGCAACCGTCCACGCCAGCAGTGTAGCGAAAGCGCGAGATAGAGCGCGATCACCACTGCCGCGCTGACCTCCCGCGCCGGTTGCCACCAGAGCAGGCAGGACGCGACGGCGATACAGCTGTACAGCGGCCAGGCACGCAGAAGCGCTAAGAGGGATGAGTGCAACGGAAGGCTCATCGACGAGGGGGAAAAGGCTGGCCCGAGCCGTTACGACGGCTCGGACCTGGTCGGCGCGTCAGGGCGCCAGCACTTCCAGGGTTGCGCTGTAGCTGGCGCGGCGCTCGGTGGCCGGCTTGCTGACGCCCTTGGCGGTGGTCAGCTCGGCTTCCATCCAGTACATGCCCGCTTCTGGCCAGGTGATGCTCACCTTGCCGTCCTTGTCGGTTTTCGCCTTTATCTCACCGAGCTCGTCGCGATAGCGATTGCCTCCCGGAATCACGCTGATCTCGACATCGGCGGCCGGCTTGCCATCGAGCAGGAAGACGAAGTCTGCCGCTTCGCCGGCGAACAGGTCGTTGGGGTGGGTGACGGGCTTGAGCTCCAGGCCCTTGCCGGTCGGTTCGAGCACTTCGGTGGATGGCGCGCCGGAGGTGACGAACACTTCCATGCGGTTGCTGGTCTGGCTGACCTTGAGCCCTTCGGCCTTCGCCGGGACGTCCTTGGCGAAGCTTTCCGCGGTGCCCATCCAGCGGCGCGGCTGACCGTTTTCCTTCCAGCTGGCGAACAGGCCATTGTTGGCCACGGCCAGCTTGTAGGTGCCTTTCTGGCTCAGCTGTACATCGAAGGTGCTGCGGTAGCGGCCGATGCTGCCGTTCTGCGCGGAGACGTTCGAGCCATCCGGCGCGATGATCTGCAGTTCGGGAACCGGCCGGCGCATGCCCGGCGGGCCGCCTGCCGGCGCCTGGGCTGCCTCGCCGATGCCCTTGAGGCGCATCGGTACGTGTTCGAAGTAGAACAGATCGTTGGAAACGGCAGCGTCTACGGTGATCCACGGCTCTTCGCCGGAGAGTACGGTGGCCGAGGGCAGCATCCAGGCGCGGTGGGCCTGGGCCGACAACGGCAGGCAGACGGCGAGCGCCAGGGTGGTCCATTTGATGACGAGTTTCATGGCGTGGGTCCTGTTCATGGGGTCAGCTTGAGGGTGATTGCGCCCAGTTCGCTCTGACCCTGGGCTTGGTGCTCGGCGCTCTGTTTAGGTGGCCAGCTGAACGGAACGCGCAGCAGTTCGCGACCGCCGACTTCACGTGCGGCTTCGACCACGACGCGGTACTCGCCCGCTTCCAGCGTCTTGAGTGGCGCCTGCCGGTCGGAGAACTGCAACCTGTGACTGCCCACGGCACGGGTGGCACCGCTGACACCGTCGACCGGCATTTCCAGGCTGCGGCCACTGCGTCTCCACCACTGGCGCAGGTCCTTGAGCCACTTCTCGCCCTCCTTGTCCTTGAGCTTGGTGTCGTACCACACCGCCAGATTGGCGACATGGCTCTGGTCCGGTCGCTCGAGCCAGATGGCGACATAGGGCCGGTGGTACTCGGCGACATCCAGACGCGGGATTTCCACGTCCAGCTGCAGGTCCGCCGCGTGCAGCGGGGCGCTGAGCAGGGCGAGGGGCAACAACAGGCGTTTACGCATGGGCAGTCCTTAATGAATGAAGAGCAGCGCCAGCAGCAGCGGTATCACCAGCCCCAGGCCTACCAGCGGCCAGGTGCTGGGCCGGTTGCCGGCGTGACGTTGCAGGAGCAGCAGGCCGGTGAGGCTGAACACCACACAGGCAACGGCGAAGAAGTCGATGAACCAGCTCCAGGCCTCACCGGTGTGGCGGCCCTTGTGCAGGTCGTTGAAGTAGGCGATCCAGCCGCGGTCGGTCGACTCGTATTCCAGTTCGCCGGTTTCGCTACTCAGGCTCAGCCAGGCATCGCCGCCGGGGCGCGGCAGGGCGACATAGAGTTCGCCATCGCTCCATTCGGCCTCACGCCCGGCCAGGCGAATGTCCAGTGTCTGCTCCAGCCAAGCGCGCAGTTCGACGGGCAGACCCGACTCGGGCGTTTCGGTTTGCAGTTTGGCGAGCAGCGATTCGGGAAGCTGCGCAGCGCGGCTTTGCACCTGCGGTTTGCTTTCGATCTGGCCGGCGTGGTTGAGGGTGATGCCCGTGACCGAGAAGAGCAGCATGCCAACCAGGCACAGCGCGGAGCTGATCCAGTGCCATTGGCGCAACGTGCCGAGCCACAGACGCATGGTGATCCTTACCTTGGAGAAGAGTGGTGCGAATTCTAGGGTGCCTGCTCACAGAGATGCTAAAGATTTACAAACAGCATACATTCGCGTCTTTGCTGTCAGGCTGTACCGGAAACAACGAAGCCGGGTCCAACCCGGCTCGTCGTCTTCTGGGCGGTCAGAAGGTGAAGTTGGCGGATAGCCACAGACGGCGGCCTTCTTCCATCACCCCGGTAGTCCCGGCGGTGGAGTGGGAGAAGTCGGTGCCATAGGCGGTGCCTATGGTTGGGAGAGTCGCAGGATTAGAGTTGGCATAGCTGTAAGTGCCGTAAGCCTTGCCATCGACGAAGTCCTTGTCCAGCAGGTTGTAGATGGCGGCGTTGAACGTCAGGTTTTCCGAGGCGCGGTACGAGCCGCCCAGATGGAACAGCGTGTACGCCTTGGTGTTCTTGCCCAGTGTGTCGTAGATGGACTGATTGGTGGAGTAACGGCCGTTATCGGCAAGGTTCTCGTACGAGGACGTGAAGCGGGCGCGCTCGCCGCGGTACTCGCTCTTCAACCAGAGATTCAGGCGGTCGGTGGTCTGCCAGTTCAGCTTCGCATTGGCGAGGTGCTCCGGCGTGTTGGTCAGGGGTTCGCCCTTGTTGTCACCACTCTTCTGCTCGCTGTCCGTGTAGGTGTAATTGGCGCTCAGCGTCCAGGCTGGAGCGAACGTCCAGCTTGCGGCGAGCTCCAGGCCCTGGGTGACGGCCTCGTCGATGTTGATCTGCTGCGCATAACTGCCGTTGGGAATTCCCGGGCGTCCGGTGATCTGGATTGGGTCGCCGCTGGCGATCTTGTCCTTGAACTTGTTGTGGAACAGCGTGGCGTTGGCATTGAAGCCAGCCAGGTTGTCGAAATACACGCCGAATTCGGTGCTCGTCGTGGTTTCCGGCTCGAGGTCAGGGTTGCCGATGGTGATGACCTGGCCCTGACG
The DNA here is from genome assembly GCF_055755175.1 of Stutzerimonas sp. LR2. Classification (NCBI taxonomy): domain Bacteria; kingdom Pseudomonadati; phylum Pseudomonadota; class Gammaproteobacteria; order Pseudomonadales; family Pseudomonadaceae; genus Stutzerimonas; species Stutzerimonas sp. LR2. The sequence continues at coordinate 146,444 of NZ_JBVTRR010000005.1, read as the reverse complement.
TGTGGCGCCATTCACGCCGGAGTGGAGATCGTTCAGGTCCGGCGTGCGGTAGCCGCGGCTCACACCACCCTTCATGGTCCAATTCTCGGAGGTATTCCAGACCAGGTAGGCGCGTGGGCTGACATGACCGCCGAAGGCTTCGTGATCGTCGTAGCGGGCACCCAGTGTCAACGCCAGATCTTCGCGCAGGCGCCACTCGTCTTCGGCGAAGACGGCCCAGGTTTTCTGCTCGAACGTGGTCTGAGCGATGCCGTCGTCCATCTCGGCTTTCCACCACTGGCCGCCAACCGTGGCGATGTGCGATTCGCCCACCGGCGCGACCAGTTTGGTGTCCAGTACCAGATTGGTCGTCTCCAGTTCGCGTGGCGCACCGCCGATGGCACCCGGGACTGCGGTCGGGGTGCCGATTGTGCCCGGAATGGTGCGGCCAATGGTTTCGGTCGTGTTGTGCATTAGGCTGGATTCCAGCGTGCCGAAACCCAGACGGCCGGTATGGGTGAGCGCGATCTGCTCACGTTCGAAACGAAGCTCGTCGGCGTAACCATTTGCCCGGGTGGCCGCACTGGCGGTGCATTCCTGATTCTGGCCATCAAGGCTGCCGAGCTGACATTCGTCGTTGTTGTAGACCTGGCGACCACGTTCCACGTCCAGGCCGAAATCGTGATCCTCGTGCGGGGTCAAGCTCAGGCGGGCGCCCAGGTTATGCGTGCGGCCCTCGACCGGAGAGGGGCCGCGCTTGCTCACTTCGATGCCGTTGCCGTAGCTCAGGTCGGACGCTTCGCGATCGAACAGGCTTCCGCGCAGCTGCAGGCCCAGCAAGCCATCGACCAGCGGGCCACTGGCGTAGATGCTGGTGTTGCGGGTATCGCCGAAGTCGCGGTCTTCCTGGTAGGTGTAGTCCTGCGTCAGCGATCCGGTCCATTCCTTGGCCACCTTGCGGGTAATGATGTTGATCACGCCGCCCATGGCGTCAGAACCATAGAGCGTCGACATCGGGCCGCGGATGACTTCGATGCGTTCGATGGCAGACAGTGGCGGCATGAAGCTGGTGGACGTTTCGTTGAAGCCGTTGGGCGTGACATTGCCCGCCGCGTTCTGACGGCGCCCGTCGATAAGGATCAGGGTGTACTGGCTCGGCATGCCGCGGATGCTGATATTCAATCCGCCGGTCTTGCCCGTGCCCTGGCCGATGTCGATACCTTCCACGTCGCCCAGAGCCTGCGCCAGGTTGTTGTAGCGCTTCTGCTGCAGATCTTCACGGCTGATGACGCTGATGCTCGCCGGTGCTTCGGTGATCTTCTGTTCGAAGCCGGAGGCGCTGACGACCGTGTCGTTGAGCGTGACAGGCGCGTTCTGGGCCAGGGCCGTCCAGCTGCAGCCGATCATGGCGCAGGACAGGGCAGTACGTGCGAAGGGGATAGACATGCGGGCTCCTTGTAGCCGTCTCGTTGGCGCCCGCATGATAATCATTCGTAAACGAGAATTTACGATTTACTGCATCAAGTTCTCATTTGTGGTGTCCAATCGGTCGCCAGCCCTTGCATGGCGCGGGCTGGCCATTTGTAAGCAGATATTTAAAAGTGGTCCGAACGGTCAGTTTCGGTCATGGCATCTGAACTTCGATGATGCCGTCGGCGTTGATCGTCACCTGGCGAGTGCCTGCCTCGATCTCCGGTACCGGTGCTGATTCCATCATGTCCATCTTCATCGCGCTGCTACGCATGACCGGCTGAAAGCCGCCGCCGTTGAGGTTGAGGCTCACTAGCTTGTAGCCGCTGCCGCCCAGGGCTTCGGTCGCCAGCTGGGCGCGGGCCTGGAACGCGGCTACGGCATCCTTGAGCAGAGCGTCCTCGTTCTGCTTGCGGATCGGATCGGAGACGCTGAAATACATGCCGCCCATCTTCAGGCTCTTCATCAGTTCGGCAGTCAGTTTCGACAGGCTGGCGAAATCGCCGCTTTCCAGGCGCAGCTCGGCACGCTCTCGCCAGCCGGTGATCTGCTGACCCTTGTCGTCGTAGACCGGATAGCTGTTGCGGCTGCCCTGGCTGACGATCACGTCCTTGTTCTGGCGAGCGGTCTGCAGCGCCTGGTTCAACGCGCGAGTCGTCTGCGCCGCGAGCTCGGCGGGGTCGCTGTGCTGTGCTTCGCTGTAGAGCGTGACGTGCATACGGTCATGGGCCACTTCGCTGCTGACTTCGGCGCGCAGGGCGACCTGGTTGTAGCGGGCCTCTTCGGCCATGGCGGGCAGGCTGGTAGCGCTCGCGAGCACGGCGACGAAGGCTGCGCGGCGGAGGAGGGATGGGTGCATAACGGGTCCTTGGCATGGGCACCGGTGCGGTGCGGTAGCTCAAGACTCTAACTCCGCCAGCGAATGTGTGCAGCAGTCCGTGCGTCGAGTTGCCGCATTTTGGGCTGGCTTGCGAACGGCTTGGTTATACTCCGCCGAATTGTTGGAGACTCCATGTACGCATCCGTCCCGCTGCTGTCCGCCAGCCGGCAGAACCTTCGGCTTCTGACCCTAATTCGCATCGTGGTGCTGGCCGCACAGTCCGGTGCCGTGGGTGTGGCCTACGCAACCCAGCTGCTGACGCTGCCCTGGCTGGCGCTGGGAATCACCCTGGCGGTGTCCGCTGTGCTTTGCCTGGGAACGGCGCTGCGCTTGCGCGGGCCCTGGCCGGTCACCGAGCTCGAATATGCGGTGCATCTGGGCTGCGACCTGCTGATCCACAGCGCCCTGCTTTACTACTCCGGTGGTTCGACCAACCCCTTCGTCTCCTATTACCTGGTTCCGCTGACCATCGCCGCGGCGACACTGCCCTGGCTGTATTCCATCGTGCTTTCCGGGCTGGCGCTGCTGGGCTACACGCTGATGCTGGTGTGGTACGACCCGCTCACCCTGCCGCCGTTCGAGCGCGCCACGCTGCAGGTCTATGGCATGTGGCTGAGCTTCGCCCTGGCGGCGGCGCTGATCACCTTCTTCGTCGCGCGCATGGCCGAGCAACTGCGCCGTCAGGAGCAGCAGCAGGCCCAGCGACGTGAGGAGAGCATGCGTGACCAGCAGCTGCTGGCCGTGGCGACCCAGGCCGCCGGTGCCGCCCATGAGCTGGGCACGCCGTTGGCGACCATGAGCGTGCTGCTCAAGGAGTTGCGTCAGGAATACAACGACCCGCAGTTGAACGAGGATCTCGGCCTGCTGCAGTCGCAGGTCCAGCTCTGCAAGGAAAGCCTGCGCCAGCTGGTTCGCGCCGCCGAGGCGGACCGGCGGCAAGCCGTGGTCGAGCAGACGGCGCGCGAGTGGGTCGAATCGGTGCTGCAGCGCTGGCACCTCATGCGTCCCGAGGCCACCTACCGCTTCCACTGCGTGGGCCTTGGCAGCGCGCCCAAGCTGATGCCACCGGCGGACCTCAGCCAGTCGCTGCTCAACCTGTTGAACAACGCCACCGATGCCAGCCCGGAAGATCTCGAGATTCGTCTGGACTGGGATGCGCAGTGGATCCGGCTGACCATTCGCGACCATGGCGCCGGCGTGCCGCTGGCCATTGCCGAGCAGATTGGCCGCCCCTTCATCACGACCAAGGGCAAAGGTTTCGGCCTTGGTCTGTTTCTCAGTCAGGCCAGCGTCACCCGCGCTGGCGGCACGGTGAAGCTCTACAATCACGAAGAAGGTGGCACACTGACCGAGCTGCGCCTGCCGCACGGCTCGGTACGCGCGTGAACCTGATCGTGACCAATGCGAGGAAATGCACAGATGACCGACGAGTTGCAGCAAGAGGGTGAGGAACAGCCTCATCTGCTCCTGGTGGATGACGACCCCACGTTCACCCGGGTAATGGCGCGCGCCATGAGCCGTCGCGGACTGCAGGTCAGTATCGCCGGTTCGGCCGAAGAGGGGCTGGCGCTGGCCAAGCAGGACGTTCCCGATTACGCGGTCCTCGACCTGAAGATGGAGGGTGATTCGGGCCTGGTGCTGTTGCCCAAGCTGCTCGAGCTCGACCCGGAGATGCGGGTGCTGATCCTGACCGGCTACTCCAGCATCGCCACGGCGGTGGAAGCCATCAAACGCGGCGCCTGCAATTACCTGTGCAAGCCCGCCGATGCGGATGATGTGCTGGCCGCGCTGCTGTCGCAGCATGCCGACCTCGACAGTCTGGTGCCGGAAAACCCGATGTCGGTCGATCGCCTGCAGTGGGAGCATATCCAGCGCGTGCTGAGCGAGCACGACGGCAACATCTCCGCCACTGCGCGTGCGCTGGGGATGCATCGGCGGACCTTGCAACGCAAGCTGCAGAAGCGACCGGTTCGTCGCTGAGCCAACGCACCAGCGCCAGGCACGCCCGCCTGGTGAGCGTCAGGGGCTGACCGTCCACTCTGTGGCGGTTGGGCCCGGGCGGCGCTCATGCTTTATGCTTGCGCTTCCGTAGTCGCAGGCGTCATCCATGCTTCCCCTCATCCTGCAGACCCTGAGCGTTACCGCTCCGGTGTTTGCCATGCTGTTTCTCGGCGTCGCGCTCAAGCGCCTCGGCTGGATCGACTCGGCATTCGTCTATACCGCGTCGGCACTGGTGTTCAAGGGCACCATGCCGACCCTGCTGTTCATCTCCATCATCAAGGCCGACCTGAATGCGGCGCTGCAGCCTGCGCTATTGCTGTACTTCGTCGTCGCCACGATAGCCACCTTCTTCGTCGCCTGGCTCTGGGCGCTGTGGCGCTGCCCCGTGTCCGACCGGGGTGTGTACGTTCAGGGTGCCTTTCGCGGCAACAACGGCATCGTCGGGCTGGCTTTGGCCAGCAGCCTCTACGGCGACTACGGGCTCTCGGTCGGCGGGGTGCTGGCCGGGGTGGTGATCCTGGTCTACAACAGCCTTTCGGCGATGGTCCTGGCCATCTACAGTCCGAACGGCCAGGTCGGGGCGAAGGACATCCTGCTCAGCATCCTGCGCAATCCCTTGATCATCGGTGTTGTCGCCGCGGTGCCGTTCGCCCTTTGGCAGATCGCCTTGCCGGGCTGGCTGATGACGTCCGGGCAGTACTTCGCCCAGATGACGCTGCCGCTGGCGCTGATCTGCATTGGTGCCACGCTGTCGCTCGACGCCCTGCGTACCAGCAGCGGCAGCGCGCTGAGCTCGAGCCTGATGAAGATGGTGTGGCTGCCGGCGCTGGCGACGCTCGGTGCCTGGGCCTGCGGGTTCCGCAATGCGGAACTGGGCATCCTGTTTCTCTATTTCGCCAGCCCTACGGCCGCGGCGAGCTTCGTCATGGCGCGTGCCGTCAACTCCAATCACCAGCTCGCCGCCACCATCATCGTCATCACCACACTGATGGCGGCCCTTAGCATCAACGCCGGGTTGTTCGTGCTGGGATGGCTGGGCTGGACCTGAGTCGTCCATCAGTACGGTGCGACGGCTACCGTTTATCGTCAATGTGATCGATATCGGCTTTATGGCTTAAGAATCGCCGCGCCATGGTCGTAATCGGTCATCAGACCTCAGAAAAAAAACCGCGTTTCCGTCAAATTGCCCGGAACGTTCGACGGCATGCCAGCAAGGCAGCCGGTTTGTGTTCCAGGAAATCTTTCATGCCATTTTTCACACCTTCGAACCGGTCGCTGACGCGTGACGATATCCGCGTGGTGAATCTGCGGCGGCTGGCAGTGCCGGGCCTTGTTCTGGTGCTGGGCCTGAGTCTGGGCAGCTTCGCCGGCGGCGTCTGGGTTGGCAGCGACCTGCGCCCGCAGGAGAGCGTCCAGCTGGACGAGCCTGCTCTCGCCGATGAGGGCCGCTTCGCCATTGCGCGTGTCGGCGAGGTGGTCGGCCGGTTGAAATCCCTCGAGTCCGATCTGCTCGCCTTGCAGCAGATGCTGGACCAGCAGCGTGAGCTGCACGGTCAGCTGTCAGCGCTGGATCCGACATTGCTGCCGGTGCTGGCGCCGGAACGTCCCGTCGGCGCAGGGCAGGGCGGTGTGCTGTTGCCGCCCCGCGGCTGCGCCGGCGAGCTGTCGCAGGATGGCGAGACGCTGACCCTGGCCGATCTGCGGCGCAGCGAGACCTCGGCGCGCTGCATGCGCGTGCTGCTCGATGGCCTGATGCAGCGGGTGGCCGAGCGCAATGCGGCACTGATGGCGATCCCATCCCGGCGGCCGGTGGGCGAGGCGCGCCTGGGCTCTGCCTTTGGCAATCGCATCGATCCCTTCCGCAAGACCCTGGCCTTTCATTCCGGCGTGGACTTCGCGCTGAAGAGCGGCTCCGATGTGGTTGCGGCCGCCGGCGGTCGGGTGCGCTTCGCCGGCTACCGTGGCGCATACGGCAAGCTGGTGGAGATTGATCATGGCAACCGGCTGGTCACGCGGTACGCTCATCTGTCTCGGCTGGATGTACGCAAGGGCGACGTGGTCACGCCCGCGCAGCGCATCGCGGCGGTGGGGTCGACGGGGCGTTCGACCGGCCCGCATCTGCACTTCGAAGTGCTGCACAAGGGGCGCTTCGTCGATCCACAGCGTTTTCTGGCACTGGGCGATCTGGAGCGCGCCAGCGATGGCCTGGCTGAAGACTAGGCGGCCGTCCACGCGCGAGCTGGTACGTGCCGAACACCGGCTGCAGGCAGCACGCGGCGCTCGCGCGGGGCGCCTGATCATCCTCGCCTTGCTTTGCGTGATTGGCGCACTGCTGTACCTGCGGCTCGACGAACAGGCGGCCCAGGCGCGGCAGATCGAAGTGCTGCATCAGCAAAACCTGACGCTCAGTGCCGAGCTGGAGCATGCCCGGCTGCAGCGGCAGGAAGCCCAGGCCACCGAGGAGCAGCTGTTACGGCGTATCGCCACCCTTTCCGCGCAGGTCGAGCGCTTGCAGACCGACCTGGCCTTCTTCCGGCAACAGAAGAAGGCTCGTTAACTTTCTGGAGTGAGTGATGTTCAACAAGAAGAAGCCGGTGGCGCGCGTCACCATTGACCAGTTTTCCAGCCTGATCTCCGGCAACCTGTCGCTGGTCGGCGACGTGACGTTCGAAGAAGGGCTCAAGGTAAGTGGCGAGGTGCGAGGCAATGTTCGCCACAAGGCCGGCACCCACAGCCTGCTCGCACTCAGCGCCGAGGGCCGGATCGAGGGCAATGTCAGCAGCTACGATGCGCTGATCGACGGCACCATCGTTGGCGATCTTGTTGTCGAGCATCTGCTGGAGCTGCATTCCAATGCGCGGGTTCGCGGCAATATCCGCTATCGCCAGCTGAGCATGGAAAATGGCGCCGTGGTCGATGGCACCCTCAGCCGTATGGGGGAGGAAGAGGAAACGGCGCAGGTGCTCGAACTGCCTCGGCCGCAGGTGCGCGAAGGCTGAACGGGCGGGCCGCTCCGGCCCGCCCAGGCGTCCTCTGCGTTAGCGCTGGACCTTCCAGGCGCGGGCGGCGATGACCAGCAGGGTGATGGCGGTCAGCGGCAGGGCATAGCCGATCATCGCATCGCCGAAGGTCTCGGCGAACGGTCGACCGGTGCTGGTCAGTACCAGGTACAGCGTGTACGCCACGTAGTAGGCGAGGAACAGCGCGCCTTCCCAGCGCTTGATGCAGTAGCCGGCGAAGAAGATCGGCAGGCAGGCCACGGCGACCGCGATCATTACCGGGAAGTCGAATGCCAGTGCGTTGGACGACACGCCGATCGCCTGCGGCGAAACCAGCGAGGCCAGGCCTAGCACGCAGAGCAGGTTGAAGATGTTGCTGCCGACGATGTTGCCCACCGCGATATCACGCTCGCCGCGGAAGGCCGCCATGATCGATGTGGCCAGTTCCGGCAGCGAAGTGCCGACCGCGATCACGGTGAGGCCGATGACCAGTTCCGACAGGCCGAGCGCGCGTGCCAGCGCGACGGCACCCTCGACCAGGAAGTTGGACCCGACGACCAGCAGTACCAGCCCAGCGAGCACCAGGCCTGCATTGATCAGGCCGGCGTGGGGTTTGGCCGGTTCGTCGAGGCCGAACTCCTTGGCGAACTCGTCATCGGCAGCGGCCGCGCTCTCGCGACGGCTGCTGATCACCAGGAACAGGGTGTAGATCACCACGGCGCTGAACAGGATGGCGCCGTCGATGCGGCTGAGCTGGCCATCCCAGGCCAGGCCGAAGGTGACCAGGCTGGCGCCGATCATGATCGGCACGTCGAGGCGGATCAACTGGCGCGACACCACCAGCGGCGCAACCAGCGCCGTCATGCCGAGGATCAGCAGCACGTTGGCGATGTTGCTGCCGACCACGTTGCCAATGGCGATATCGCCACTGCCATTGAGCGAAGCCTGCACGCTGACCGCCGTTTCCGGTGCGCTGGTGCCGAAGGCGACCACGGTCAGGCCGATGACCAGCGGCGAAATGCCGAACTGCGCGGCGAGCCTGGCTGCGCCGCGTACCAGTACCTCCGCGCCGGCAACGAGCAGCACCAGGCCGGCAATGAGATAGACGAAGGTCATCAGGGTCACGATAGAGGGCTCCACTAAGGAAAAGGATCGGGGTTCAGCGCTGGTGGCGCCAAGCGCGCAGGAAGATCACCAAAAGCGTGACGGCCGTCAAGGGGAAGGCGAACCAGAGCATTGCATCACGTAACAGGTCGATGGCGCCGAGCCCGGTGGCGAACATGACCAGATAGAGCGTGTAGGCCACGTAATAGGCAAAGAACAGCAGCCCCTCCCAGCGACGGATGCAGTAACCGGAGAAGAAGATCGGCAGGCAGGCGACGAATACCGCCAGCATCACCGGAAAGTCGAACGACTGTGCGTTGGGCGAAATCGACAGGCCACCTGGCGCGACCGCCGCTCCTGCCCCGAGCACCAGCAGCAGGTTGAAGATGCAGCTGCCCACCACATTGCCCACCGCGATGTCGCGCTCACCCTTGATCACCGCGAGCACCGAGGTAGCCAGCTCCGGCATCGAGGTGCCGACCGCTACCACCGTAAGGCCGATGACCAGCTCCGAAAGGCCCAGTGCCCGCGCCAGGCCGACCGCGCCTTCGATCAGCAGATTCGAGCCTCCGACCAGCAGGCCGAGGCCGAGCAGGATCAGCAACAGCTGGAACACCCAGGCGAAGGGCTTGTCGCTCTCGTCCGGGCCGAACTCCGTGGCGAACTCGTCGTCTCCGGCCGGCGCCTTCTCGCGCTTGCTGGCGGCCACCAGAAACAGTGTGTAGCCGATCAGGCTGATCAGCAGCAGGGCACCATCCAGGCGGCTGATGCTGCCGTTCCAGGCCAGCGCGTAGCAGAGCAGGCCGGCGCCGATCATCACTGGCACGTCAAGCCGGATGAGTTGCCGGGACACCACCAGCGGCGCGATGAGCGCCGAGAGGCCGAGGATCAACAGGATATTGGCGATATTGCTGCCGATCACGTTGCCCACGGCGATGTCGCCGCTGCCGCCCAGGGAGGCCTGCACACTGACCGCCGTTTCCGGTGCGCTGGTGCCGAAGGCGACCACGGTCAGCCCGATGATCAGCGGTGGAATGCCAAAGCGGCTGGCCAGTCGGGCGGCGCCGCGGACCAGCGCTTCGGCGCCGACAACGAGCAGCACCAGGCCGCCGATGAGGTAGGCGAAGGTGATCAGCGACATGCATGCGCTCCGGTGGGGGCAAAAATGGATTCTGTGGTCGTCATCGGGTTCTGCGGCGAGATCGGCTCATTCATGGAAGGGTTTCGATACGTACGCGGACCACGCCGCGGTCCAGCATGTCCAGTTGCGCAGCCGCGGCGCGGGAGACATCGATGATGCGGCCACGACGGAACGGTCCGCGGTCGTTGATGCGCACGACTACCTGCTTGCCGTTCTGCTGGTTGGTCACTCGCACGCGCGTGCCGAACGGCAGGCTGCGATGGGCGGCGACCAGTGCATTCTGATCATGGGTCTCGCCATTGGCCGTGCGCTGCCCATGATGCATGCGCGCGTAATAGGAGGCCTTGCCGCTCTGGGTGAAGCGTTCCTGTGTCGGGGGCGATGCCTGCGGTGGTTGCGTCGGTTGACGCTCGGCGCAGCCGCTGGCCAGCAGGGCCAGAACCAGCAGGGCAGTGAAGCGAGTCAGTCGCATGGGGAATCCTTCCGTTGGGTCGATCGCTCGAGCGGCGAAAGCCCGCGGCAGGCATGGCGAAGTTCGGGCAGCGCCGAGGGCTCGATGCGGCGACGCCACGGCTGCAGGGGCTGCAACCGTGGCGTCGCTTCGCTCAGCTTAGCCTTCGAGTTTCTTCTTCAGCAGTTGGTTCACCTGACCGGGGTTGGCCTTGCCTTTGGAAGCCTTCATCGCCTGGCCGACGAAGAAGCCGAACATCTTGCCGCGCTTGGCTTCGTCGCTGGCGCGGTACTGTTCGACCTGCTCGGCGTTGGCCGCCAGCACTTCGTCCAGCATGGCTTCGATGGCGCCGGAGTCGGTGACCTGCTTGAGGCCCTTCTTCTCGATGATCTCGTCTGCCGAGCCTTCGCCGGCGGCCATGGCTTCGAAGACCATCTTGGCGATCTTGCCGCTGATGGTGTCGTCCTTGATGCGCAGGATCATGCCGCCCAGCTGTTCGGCTGTTACCGGCGACTGCTCGATGTCCAGGCCTTCCTTGTTGAGCAGGCTGGACAGCTCGCCCATCACCCAGTTGGCGGCGAGCTTGGCATCGCCGCAGGTGGCGTTGACCTGTTCGAAGTAGTCGGCCATCTCGCGGCTGGCCGAGAGCACGCTGGCATCATAGGTGGACAGACCGAACTCGCGCTCGAAGCGCTCGCGCTTCTGGCCAGGCAGCTCGGGCAGGCTGGCGCGCACTTCATCGAGGAAGCTCTGCTCGATCACCACCGGGAGCAGGTCTGGGCAGGGGAAGTACCGGTAGTCGTTGGCTTCTTCCTTGCTGCGCATGGAGCGCGTCTCGTCCTTGTTCGGGTCGTACAGGCGGGTCTCCTGCACCACCTTGCCGCCGTCCTCGATCAGCTCGATCTGACGCTGCACCTCGTGGTTGATCGCCTTTTCGATGAAGCGGAAGGAGTTGACGTTCTTGATCTCGGCGCGGGTGCCGAACTCCGCCTGGCCCTTGGGTCGCACGGAAACGTTGCAGTCGCAGCGCAGCGAACCTTCGGCCATGTTGCCGTCGCAGATGCCCAGGTAGCGCACCAGCGCATGGATCGCCTTGACGTAGGCGACGGCCTCCTTGGCGCTGCGGATGTCCGGCTCCGAGACGATCTCCAGGAGCGGCGTGCCGGCACGGTTCAGGTCGATGCCGCTCATGCCATGGAAGTCTTCATGCAGGCTCTTGCCGGCATCCTCTTCCAGGTGCGCACGGGTGATGCCGATGCGACGTGTGCTGCCGTCTTCCAGGGTGATGTCCAGGTGGCCCTTGCCAACGATGGGATGATCCATCTGGCTGGTCTGATAGCCCTTGGGCAGGTCGGGGTAGAAGTAGTTCTTGCGCGCGAAGACGTTCTTCTCGGCGATCTCGGCATCGATGGCCAGACCGAACTTGCAGGCCATGCGCACGGCCTCGGCGTTGAGCACCGGCAAGGTGCCGGGCATGCCCAGATCGACCAGGCTGGCCTGGGTGTTGGGCTCGGCGCCGAAGGTGGTGGCGCTGCCGGAAAAGATCTTCGACTGGGTGCTGAGCTGTGCGTGGATTTCCAGCCCGATCACGGTTTCCCATTGCATCTGTTCGATCTCCTCAGAATCCGGCCGGGGCGCGCAGGTGCCAGTCGCTGACCTGCTGATACTGGTGCGCCACGTTGAGCAGGCGCGCCTCCTGGAAGTACGGGGCGAGCAGTTGCACGCCCACCGGCAGGCCGTCGATGAAGCCGGCCGGCATCGACAGGCCCGGTATGCCCGCGAGATTGGCGGTGATGGTGTAGATGTCTTCCAGATAGGCAGAAACCGGATCGGCGTTCTTCTCGCCCAGCTTCCAGGCCAGGTTCGGTGTGGTCGGGCCGAGGATCAGGTCGACCTGCTCGAAGGCCGCGACGAAGTCCTGCTTGATCAGGCGGCGGATCTTCTGAGCCTTGAGGTAGTAGGCATCGTAGTAGCCGGCCGACAGCGCATAGGTGCCGACCATGATGCGCCGCTTGACCTCGTCGCCGAAGCCTTCGGCGCGCGAGCGCTTGTAGAGGTCGGTCAGATCGACCGGATTCTCGCAACGATAGCCGAAGCGCACGCCATCGAAGCGCGAGAGGTTGGAAGAGGCCTCGGCCGGCGCGATCACATAATAGGAAGGTATTGCATGCTGCATGTTCGGCAGGCTGATGTCCTTGACCGTGGCGCCGAGCTTCTTCAGCTCCTCGACGGACGCCATGACGGCATCGGCGATCTTCGGGTCGAGGCCGGCACCGAAGTACTCCTTCGGCAGGCCGATGCGCAGGCCGGCGAGCGGCTGGCTCAGGGCGGCGAGGTAGTCATCCAGCGGCTGCTCGACGCTGGTCGAGTCCTTCGGGTCGAAACCGGCCATGGCCGAGAGCAGCAGCGCGCAGTCTTCAGCGGTGCGCGCCATCGGGCCGCCCTGGTCGAGGCTCGAGGCGTAGGCCACCATGCCCCAGCGCGAGACGCGGCCGTAGGTGGGCTTGAGACCGGTGAGGTTGGTCAGCGCGGCCGGCTGGCGGATCGAACCGCCAGTGTCGGTTCCGGTGGCAGCTGGCAGCAGACGTGCCGCAATGGCCGCTGCGGAACCGCCGGAGGAACCGCCCGGTACGCGGGACAGGTCCCAGGGGTTCTTCACCGCGCCGTAGTAGCTCGACTCGTTGGCCGAGCCCATGGCGAATTCGTCCATGTTCAGCTTGCCGAGCGTGACCGTGCCGGCGGCGGCGAGGCGTTCCACCACGGTGGCGTCGTAGGGCGCCTTGAAGCTGTCGAGGATCCTCGAGCCGCAGCTGGTGCGAATACCCTGGGTGCAGAACAGGTCCTTGTGACCGATTGGCGCACCGAGCAGCGCACCGTTCTCGCCGGCGGCGCGACGCGCATCGGCGGCCTTCGCCTGGGCGATGGCGAGTTCATCGGTGACGCTGATGAAGCTGTTCAGTTGCGGGTCGAGCTGTTCGATGCGCGCCAGCAGGGTGCGTGTCAGCTCTTCGGCAGAAAAGCGCTTCTCCGCGAGGTTGCGGGCAATCTCGGCGAGCGTCAGGTTGTGCATGGCGGTGTCCTTCATCACTCGATCACCCGGGGAACCAGATACAGGCCTTCTTCCACGGCCGGTGCGATGGCCTGGTAGGCGTCGCGCTGATTGCGTTCGGTGACCACGTCGGCGCGCAGGCGCTGGGTGGTTTCCAGCGGGTGAGCCAGAGGCTCGATGCCGGTGGTGTCGACCGCCTGCATGCGGTCGATCAGGCCGAGGATATTGTTGAGGGTCTCGGTGGTGCGGGGCAGGTCGGCTTCAGACAGGCCCAGGCGGGCCAGGTGAGCGATCTTTTCCACCTCGGTGCGTTCAAGCGCCATCGGGTATCTCCAGCGGAAAGCGAATCGGGCTGCACCTTCCGTCGATTGACGGGGCGCGTGGCGGCGCGGGTTTGGCCGCAGCAATGGGCTTTCGGGCCCGGAAAAGCCGTCAATCTTACATGCCCCAGGCGCTTATCGGTAGCGTGCGCAGGGCACTGCGGCCAATGCGCGCCCCTTGTGGCGCCATGTTGCGGCCTAGCGCGTAATGGCTCACGTCTGGCGCTACGCGGGCGGACTCGTGCCTTGCCCTAAGTTCGCACCATTGTTAGAGTTTGCGGCACTTTTTTCCCCACGCGTTTGCCCCAGGGCCCTTTTCCCATGTTCAAGAAACTGCGTGGCATGTTTTCCAGTGATCTGTCGATCGACCTGGGCACTGCCAATACCCTTATTTATGTGCGCGATCGCGGTATCGTTCTCGACGAGCCGTCGGTGGTCGCCATCCGTAGCCACGGCAACCAGAAAAGCGTCGTCGCCGTAGGCACCGAGGCCAAGCGCATGCTGGGCCGTACCCCGGGCAACATCAATGCGATCCGCCCGATGAAGGATGGTGTGATTGCCGACTTCAGCGTTTGCGAAAAGATGCTGCAGTACTTCATCAACAAGGTTCACGAGAACAGTTTTCTGCAGCCCAGCCCACGTGTGCTGATCTGCGTACCCTGCAAGTCGACCCAGGTCGAGCGTCGCGCGATCCGCGAGTCGGCTCTCGGTGCCGGCGCGCGGGAAGTGTTCCTGATCGAAGAACCCATGGCCGCAGCCATCGGCGCCGGCCTGCCGGTGGACGAGGCGCGTGGCTCGATGGTCGTGGACATCGGCGGCGGCACCACCGAGATCGCGCTGATCTCCCTCAACGGCGTGGTCTACGCCGAATCCGTGCGGGTCGGTGGCGATCGCTTCGACGAATCCATCGTGACCTACGTGCGACGCAACTACGGCAGCCTGATCGGCGAATCGACCGCCGAGCGCATCAAGCAGGAGATCGGTACCGCCTTCCCGGGCGGCGAGTTGCGTGAAGTGGACGTGCGTGGCCGCAACCTGGCCGAGGGCGTGCCGCGCAGCTTCACGCTGAACTCCAACGAGGTGCTCGAGGCCCTGCAGGAGTCCCTGGCGACCATCGTTCAGGCGGTCAAGAGTGCCCTGGAGCAGTCGCCGCCGGAACTGGCCTCCGATATCGCCGAGCGCGGTCTGGTACTGACCGGTGGCGGCGCGCTGCTGCGTGATCTGGACAAGCTGCTGGCCCAGGAAACCGGTCTGCCGGTGATCGTTGCCGAAGAGCCGCTGACCTGCGTTGCCCGTGGCGGCGGTCGTGCGCTGGAAATGATGGATCGTCACGCCATGGACCTGCTGTCCACTGAGTGAGTTAGCGCCTCGTCGCTCATGACAAGCCGAAAGCTCCGGTTGCGCCGGCTTTCGGCTTGTCGCGTTTAGCCCCAGCCATCAGCCAAGAGGTAGTCGCGATCAAGCCGCTATTTGCCAAAGGACCCATGCTCGGCGTACGCCTGTTGGTGTTCGTCGTGCTTTGTGTCGTGCTGATGGTGGTGGATGCCCGCTTCGACGCGCTGAAGACCGTCCGCAGCCAGATGGGCCTGGTGCTGACGCCGTTCTACTGGGTCGCCGATATGCCGGTGCGTATCTGGCGCGGGGCAACTGCCCAGATAGCCACCAGCAACAGCCTGATGGCAGAGAACGAGCGGCTCAAGGCCGAGGCGCTGCTGATGCAGCGGCGGCTGCAGAAGCTGGCCACGCTCACCGAACAGAACGTGCGCTTGCGCGAGCTGCTCAACTCCTCGGCACTGGTCGACGACCGGGTGCTGGTTGCCGAGTTGATCGGCCTGGACCCCAACCCCTTCACCCACCGCATCCTGATCGACAAGGGCGAGAAGGACGGCGTGTTCATGGGGCAGCCGGTGCTCGATGCCAGCGGCCTGATGGGGCAGGTGGTCGAAGTGCTGCCGTACGCCGCGCGGGTCCTGCTGCTGACCGACGTCACCCACAGCATTCCGGTCCAGGTCAACCGCAACGGCCTGCGCGCCATTGCGGTGGGAACCGGCAACCCCGACTACCTCGAGCTGCGCCACGTGGCCGAGACCGCCGACATCAAGGCCGGCGACCTGTTGGTCAGCTCCGGGCTCGGGCAGCGTTTTCCCAGCGGTTACCCGGTGGCGCAGGTGACCGAGGTGGTGCACGGTTCCGGTCAGCCTTTCGCCATCGTGCGTGCGGTGCCGACGGCGATGCTCAATCGTAGCCGCTACCTGATGCTGGTCTTCAGTGATTCGCGGACACCGGAAGAGCGCGCGGCCGCTGCCGCCGAAGCGCAGGCCGACGCCGATCAGAAAGCTGCCGCCGAAGGGGCCGCGGCGAGCCAGGCGCCTGGCGAGTCCGGCAGCGCTGCCGAAGGCGCACAACCGGCTGCCGGTGCCGCGCCGGCGGCACCAGCGCAGGAGGCGGGACAATGATCAGTGGGCGTCCGAACAACGGTTGGGTCATCTGGTTCAGTCTGACGCTCGCATTGCTGCTCAGCGTCGCGCCGATGCCCGGCAGTGCGGAAATCGCCCGGCCGTTGTGGCTGGGCCTGGTGATTGCCTTCTGGTCGCTGACGTTGCCGCATCGCGGCGGCCTGGGTGCAGCCTTCTGCTTCGGGCTGGCGCAGGACGTGCTCGCCGGCACCCTGTTCGGCCAGAGCGCGTTGCCGCTGATTCTCATCGCCTTTCTGGTGCTGAGCCTGCAGCAGCGTCTGCGCATGTTTCCCCTGTGGCAGCAGAGCATGGTGCTGCTGGTCGTGCTTGGCCTCGCGCAGCTGGTCCAGCTCTGGCTCAACACGCTGACCGGCAATCGTCCGCCGACCTTGCTGTTCCTGGTGCCGGTGCCCATCAGCGCGCTGCTCTGGCCATGGGTCTTCGTGGCGTTGCAGGGAATGCGCCAGCGTTTTGCCGTTTATTGATCCTCCGCGCGCTGCGCATCCGGTCAAAAGTCTGCTGTTTTGTGTGGGTTTGTGTCGCTCGGCACGGGCCGTGCCTTGATGATGTATGGCATTTCTGAAATCATCCGCGCCGGGATGGCGTTCAGCCATCACCTGTTCCGCTTCAGACCACGACAAGCACAACAGCACGGGCGACGAGTATGGAAGCTGGCATTTCGATTTTTTCCAAGGCCGAAGGCACTCGCGCTCCGCGCGTTCTGCTGGCAATCAGCGCAGTCGGAGCGTTGCTGGCGCTGGGCATGAACAGCAGCTACACCCAGGCCGACGCTGCCCCGCAGGCATCACAGCTATCCACCCCGGCGGCACCCGAATCTCCTGCTGCGAGCGGTACCTCCGCCGTTGAAGCCTCCGCCGAATCGCCGCGTGCCGAGCAGCTGAGCAGCAAGATCGCCGAACTCGACGCCATCCTTCTCGAAAAACAGAAGCTCGAAGATGCCCTCCGCACCGAGAAGAGCGAACTGGCGGCTGCGCAATTGCAAATGGCGAACAGCAAGAAGTTGATTCGCATGGAGGTAGACGAGTTTCTCGGGCAGAGCGCCGAGCGCAAGCGCCTCGACGAGCTGCTCGACGAGCACAAGCGCAATGCAGAGGCTGTGGCGGCCATTTCCGGGCGTGTCGAGGCGCTGGAAAAGGACCTGGGCAGCCAGCACCTGAAGTTTTCTCTCGCCGCGCGCGACGTCGAACGCCTCAAGTCGCAACTGGCGGCTGAAATCCGTGAGCGCAACAGCAAGAAGATTCAGAGCATCGCGCGCAAGTTGGACAAGACCATCCGCTTCGAACAGCCGGTGTCCTTCCGTTGCTCGGCCAGCAAGAGCCTGGCCGCCTGCCTCGCCGAGCACCGCAACGATGGTCAGATGTCGCAGTGGGTGCTGGAGAACTACCAGCGCGTCCTGGCCGACGACATTCGTGAGCAGGTTACCGAGCTGAGGATGGATCCCAGCTGGTATCGCTACCGCACCCGGACCGAGTTCGCTCAGGCGAGCATGAGCCTGGACGGTACCGTTCAGGCCCTGATGAATGTTGAGGCCACCATCAGCGCCAAGCAGATGATGCCCTGCGCCATCCTCGACGTGCCGTTCGAACAGTGCGACAGCAAGATGTATTCTCTGATCGTACGCAGCAACAAGTACGACGATCGGGTGCGCATCAATGATCAGGACCATGGCGCAACGCCGGTCTCGCTGATGCTCGACGGAGGCATCTACGATATTCAGATCACTTCCGGTGGCACGACCCAGAAGCGCACGCTGTCGCTCAAGGGCGACCAGGTGGTCAACTTCCGGTTCTGAGTCATCCCGGCCGGCGTAGCCTTTACGCCGGCCTCTGCGCCTTCCTCGACGTACCCGGATATGCGACGCTGTCGCTTATTTATCGTTGAGGACCCGCCATGGGCGCTTTGTTTCTTGCCTCGGCATCACCCCGTCGCCGCGAGCTGCTCGCGCAGATCGGCGTTCCGTTTTCCCTGCTCAGCGTATCCATCGACGAGACGCCATCACCGACCGAAACCCCTGAGGCCTACGTCGAGCGCGTCGCGAGAGACAAGGCATTGACCGGACTGGCGAACCTGGGCGATGACCAGGGCTGCGTGCTGGGCGCCGACACCAGCGTGGTGCTCGATCAGCACATTCTGGGCAAGCCGGTCGATCGTGCCGATGGTCTGGCCATGCTCGCGGCCCTGTCCGGGCGTACCCACCGGGTCATGACGGCAGTGGCCCTGGCCAGCCGCGAGGCTTGCGAAGTGCGCACCGTGATCAGCGAAGTGACCTTCCGCACCATCAGCGATGACGAGGCCGAACGCTACTGGGCCAGCGGCGAACCGTTGGACAAGGCGGGTGGCTACGCCATTCAGGGTTGGGGGGCGGTATTCGTCAGTCAACTGCATGGCAGCTACTCGGCGGTGGTCGGCCTGCCATTGTGCGAAACCGCGCAGCTGCTCGATGCGTTCGGCCTGGCGCGTTGGACCAAAGCCTCACGCTAGAGCCTTGCGGCTTCGGCCCGCAGGCCGGTTAGAATCGTCCAGGACCCGCAGCCAGAGCTGCCCATCAAGCCACCGCCGAGAACAACAATGAGCGAAGAAATCCTGATGAACATCACCCCCATGGAATCGCGGGTGGCGGTGGTGGAGAACGGTGTGCTGCAGGAGGTGCATGTCGAGCGCACGCAACGCCGTGGCATCGTTGGCAATATCTACAAAGGCAAGGTGGTGCGGGTGCTGCCCGGCATGCAGGCGGCCTTCGTCGATATTGGTCTGGACCGCGCGGCGTTCATCCACGCCTCGGAGATTTCCGCGCGCGAAGGCAACGCGGTCGAGCCGATCAATGCACTGGTACACGAAGGGCAGAGCCTGGTGGTCCAGGTCACCAAGGACCCGATCGGCACCAAGGGCGCGCGCCTGACCACCCAGCTGTCGATCCCGTCGCGCTATCTGGTCTATATGCCGCGCACCAGCCATGTCGGCATTTCCCTGCGCATCGAGGACGAAGCCGAGCGCGAACGGCTCAAGCAAGTGGTTGCCGAATGCGTGGCGGCCGAAGGCATTCAGGAGGCCGGCGGCTTCATTCTGCGCACCGCCGCCGAGGGTGCGGGCCGCGACGAAATCCTCATGGATATCCGCTACCTGCGCCGGCTCTGGGAGCAGATCGCGGGCCAGATCAAGACCGCCGCCGCCCCGACGGTGATCTACGAGGACCTGTCGTTGGCCATGCGCACCCTGCGCGACCTGGTCAATCCGCGGATCGAGAAGATCCGCATCGACTCGCGGGAGAACTTCCAGAAGGTCAGCCAGTTCGTCGGCGAACTGATGCCCGAACTGGGTGATCGACTCGAGCACTACCCCGGCGAACGCCCGATCTTCGATCTCTATGGCGTCGAGGACGAGATCCAGAAGGCGCTGGAGCGCAAGGTGATGCTCAAGTCCGGCGGCTACCTGATCATCGACCCCGCCGAAGCGATGACCACCATCGACGTCAACACCGGCGCCTTCGTCGGTCACCGCACCCTCGAGGAAACCATCTTCAAGACCAACCTCGAGTCGGCCACTGCAATCGCCCGCCAGCTGCGGCTGCGCAACCTGGGTGGGATCATCATCATCGACTTCATCGACATGGAGGACGAGGAGCATCGCCGGCAGGTGCTGCGCACCCTGGAGAAGCAGCTGGAGCGCGACCACGCCAAGACCAACATCATCGGCATCACCGAGCTCGGCCTGGTGCAGATGACCCGCAAGCGTACCCGCGAAAGTCTCGAACAGGTGCTCTGCGAGCCATGCATGTGCTGCCAGGGTCGCGGCAAGCTGAAGACGCCGGAGACGGTCTGCTACGAGATCTTCCGCGAAATCCTGCGAGAGGCCCGCGCCTACCAGGCCGAGGGTTATCGGGTGCTCGCCAACCAGAAGGTGATCGATCGCCTGCTGGACGAGGAGTCGGGCAATGTCGCCGATCTCGAGGCTTTCATCGGCCGCTCCATCAAGTTCCAGGTGGAAAGCATGTATTCCCAGGAACAGTACGACGTGGTGCTGCTCTGAACAGAGGTACACCAGACCGCCAGGGCCGGGATAACCGGAGCGCATCGGCATGAACCGCCTCGCCGCCTTTCTCGTCACGCTGTCGCGCCAGTTGTTCTGGGTGGCCGCGTTCGGCCTGATTCTGGCTGCGCTTTATGTCAGCCTGGGTCGGCAGCTGGTGCCGCTGGTTGCCGAATACCGCACGGAACTGCAGGAAAGGGTGCGCACCGCCCTCGATATGCCGGTGACAGTGGGGCGTCTGGAAGGGCGTTGGGAAGGTCTTGCGCCGCGCCTGCTGGTGCATGACGTGCTGCTGGGTGAGGGCGACAGTGCGATGCGTCTGGATCGCATCGCCGTCGTGCCCGATCTGGCCGGCAGCCTCTGGGCACGCTCATGGCGGCTGAGTTCGCTGGAATTCAGCGGCGTGCACGTGTCTGTGCTAGAGAGCGAAGATGGCAAATGGCAGGTCAAGGGCCTGCCAGAGCGCGACGATGCGACGCCGCCCGATCCGCAGAAAATACTCGAGGCGCTCCAGCATATTCGTGGCCTGGCGTTGCTCGACAGCCAGATCACCCTGGAGCCCTTCGGTGATTCACCGCTGACCCTTAGCTACACGGACCTTTCGCTACGCACCGATGGCAATCGCTTGCGACTGGACGGGCGCAGTGTGCTGCCGGATGGCCAGCCGCTGGCCCTGCGCCTGAACGCGCGCGTGCAGCCGCAGCGCTGGGCGCAGGCTGAGGCGCAGCTGTATCTGAGCCTGCCGCAAAGCGACTGGGCCGCCTGGTTGCCAGGCCGATTGACCGGCGCTTGGCAACTGCAGACGGCGCAGCTGGGGGGAGAGCTCTGGCTGCGCTGGAAGGCGCAGCAGCTCGAGCGTGCCGTGCTGCGGTTGAACGCGCCGCGGCTGCGTGCCGCCTATGCCGAGCATCCGCCGGTCCAGCTGGAGGATCTGGCGGTCGACGCCTACGTCGACCTGACCGAGCAGGGTTATCGGCTGCTGCTCGACCGCCTGGCTTTCGACCTTGAAGGTGAGCGCTGGGGCGACGCGCGCCTGCTGCTGCAGGAGAGTCGGGCCGAGCAGCACTGGCGACTGCAGGCCGATCGGCTGAACGTCGCGCCGATCGCCAATCTTGCGCGTGCGCTGGCGCCGCTGCCCGAGACGGCGGTGGAAACGCTGGGTGCGCTGCAGCCCAGCGGAACGCTGCGCAATCTGCGCGCGGACTTCTACCCCCAGATGGATTCGCCGCAGCGACTGCGCTTTGCGGCCAACCTGGAGCGGATCAGCTTCAGCGCGCAGAACTGGATTCCCGCAGTAGGCAATGGCAGCGGCAGCATCCAGGGTGACCTGGCCAGCGGTGAGCTACGCCTGGACAGCGATGACTTCAGCCTGCATCTGGCGCCTCTTTATCCTGAACCCTGGCACTATCGGCACGGCGCCGGCCGGCTGACCTGGACGCTGGATGAGCAGGCTTTCACCCTCGCCGCCCCCTATCTGCGCGTCGACGGAGAGGAGGGCAGGATCGCCGGCGATTTCCTGATTCGCCTCGCGCGCGATCCAGAAGTCGAGGACTACATGGACCTGCGCGTCGGCCTCAGCGAGGGTGATGCGCGTTACACCGAGAAGTACCTGCCGACGAACTCGCCGGCATTGAGCCCGGCGCTGGTCGATTGGCTCAAGGATGCGATTCGCGCGGGCACCGTCGAGCAGGGCTACTTCCAGTATCAGGGTGCGTTGAACAAAGGTGCCCCCGACAGTGCTCGCAGCATCAGCCTGTACTTCAAGGTGCGTGACGCCGAGCTGGCCTTCCAGCCGGGCTGGCCGGCCCTGCAGCAGGGGCGCGGCGAGGTCCTGGTGGAAGACAGCGGCGTCCGTGTGCGCCTTGCCGAAGGACGGATTCTTGACAGCCGCGTGTATGACGTGACGGCGGAAGTGGCTCATGTCGGCAGCGGGCAGGTGCCGCAATTGGCGATCAAGGGGCAGGTCAGCAGCAGCCTGCCAGATGCGCTGCGCCTGCTGCAGGAGGCACCGATCGGGACCGGCGAGACCTTCGCCGGCTGGCAAGGGCAGGGCGAGCTGGACGGTGCGCTCGATCTGCAGATTCCATTGGGCAAGGGCACGCCACGGGTCGTCGTGGATTTTGCCAGCAGCGATGCGGCGCTAAAGATCACGGAGCCCGCGCTGGCGTTCGAGCGGCTCAGCGGCCGATTTCGCTACGACACCGCGCGTGGGCTGAGCGCCGACGAGATTCAGGCGCAGCTGTTCGGGCGCGCCGTCAACGGCAAGGCGGTCGCGACCGGTTCGGTCGGCAAGCCGGCCTCGCGCATCGAGGCGCGGGGCAGCGTGGCACTCAAACCGCTGCTGGAATGGCTCGACGTCAAGCAGCCGGTGCCGGCCAGCGGCGAACTGCCCTATCAGTTGCGCCTGGAACTGGCGGCCGAAAGCAGCCAGTTGCAGATCGACTCGTCGCTCCAGGGCCTGCGCATCGACCTCCCGGCGCCGTTTGGCAAGGCTGTCAGCGTGCGGCGCGACAGCACGTTGCGCATGTCCCTGCAGGGTGCGGAGCGGCGCTATTCCATACGGCATGACGAGTTGGCCGCGCTGGTCTTCGTCGCGCCCCCTGATGCCTGGGCGCAGGGACGCGGCGAGCTGCGCCTGGGTCGTGGTGCGGCGAATCTACCGGGGCGACCCGGGCTGTACGTCAAGGGGCGCCTGCCGGAGCTGGACTGGAATGCCTGGCGTGCCGTGCTTGATCAGCATGGCAAGGGCGACCCGCAGCAGACGACCGGCTCGCTGCTGCGGCAGGTGCAGGTCGATATCGATCGTTTCGAGGGCTTCGGCACCCGTATCGACAGGCTGGGCATCGACCTGCAACGCGGTTCTGCTGCCTGGTCCCTCGGCCTGCGCAGTTCCCTCGTCGGCGGCACGGTGCGTCTGCCGGACGCTGATGACGGCATCATCGTAGCCAACCTGACCCACCTGCGCCTGCCGGCGACAGAGCCTGGCGAAGCCGCCAGTGCGCGGTCGGATCCCCTGGCCGACGTGGATCCGCAAAGCCTGCCGGCGATGGACCTGGCCATCGAGCGGGTTTCCCTTGGTGACGATCTGCTCGGCGCCTGGGCGCTCAAGCTGCGCCCAGTCGGCACTGGTGTGGAGTTTCGCGATCTCGCGTTGCAGCTCAAGGGGTTGAGGATCAGCGGAAACGGAGGTTGGGGCGCCGGGCAGAGCTGGTACAAGGGGCGGCTGGAAGGCGGCAACCTGGCCGACGTGCTGCTGGCCTGGGGCTTTGCGCCCTCGGTGACCAGCGAAAGCTTCCGCCTGGATGCCGACGGGCGCTGGCCGGGTTCGCCAGCCTGGTTCGCCATGGCGCGCTATTCCGGCAGCATGCAGCCCCGACTGCGCAAGGGGCAGTTCGTCGAGGTGGACGGCAGCGCGCAGGCGCTGCGGGTGTTCGGCTTGCTGAATTTCAACTCCATCGGCCGCCGGCTACGGCTGGATTTCTCCGATCTGTTCGGCAAGGGCCTCAGCTACGACCGGCTGGACGGCAGCCTGCAGGCCGATGCTGGCGTTTTCACTACCCGCGAACCGATCACCGTCAGCGGGCCGTCGAGCAATCTGGAGCTGGATGGCACGCTCGACATGGCGCGCGACGAGATCGACGCCAAGCTGCTGGTTACGTTGCCGATCAGCAACAACCTGCCGCTGGCGGCGCTGATCGTCGGTGCGCCAGCGATCGGCGGCGCGCTGTTCGTGGCTGACAAGCTGCTGGGTGATCGCGTCGCGCGCTTCGCCAGTGTGCAGTACGACGTCAAGGGGCCGTGGCAGTCGCCGAAGATCAGTTTCGACAAACCTTTCGAGAAGCCCAACTGAGCCGGGTTCGCAGCGGGCTTCGCATCTCACCAGCGGGGAGCCTATGTCCTTAGCCGTGATTCAAATGGCCACCGGGGCCGAAGTCGCGCACAACCTGGCCCGGGCGCGGCAATTGCTCGAGCAGGCGGCGGAGGCCGGTGCGCGTCTGGCGGTGCTGCCGGAAAACTTCGCTGCCATGGGCCGCAATGATCTGCCGAGCCTCGGCCGCGCCGAGGCCATGGGCGAGGGCCCGATCCTGCCGTGGTTGAAACAGGCCGCCCGCGACCTCGGGTTGTGGATAGTCGCCGGGACCCTGCCGTTACCGCCCGACGATTGCCCGCAGGGCAAGCCCAACGCCTGCTCGCTGCTCATCGACGAGCAGGGGCAGCGGGTGGCGCGTTACGACAAGCTGCATCTATTCGACGCGGATGTCGCCGACAGCCGTGGCCGATATCGCGAGTCCGATGACTATGCGGCGGGCAGTCAGGTCGTGGTGGCCGATACGCCGCTCGGAAGGCTGGGCATGAGCGTGTGTTACGACCTGCGCTTTGCCGAGCTGTATACCGCTTTGCGGGCGGCGGGCGCGGAATTGCTCAGCGTGCCCTCGGCGTTTACCGCGGTGACCGGCGAGGCGCACTGGACCGCGCTGATTCGCGCGCGGGCCATCGAGACCCAGTGCTATGTCCTGGCGGCGGCACAGGGCGGCGAGCACCCTGGTGGTCGCATCACCCATGGGCATTCGTCTATCGTTGACCCATGGGGACGGCTGCTGTGCGAGCAGCCGAGCGGTGAGGCTGCTCTGCTTGCCGAGCGAGACGCAATCGAGCAGGCCGCTATCCGCCAACGCATGCCGGTGCAACGTCACCGCCGATTTTCCGTACCGTGCCTGGGCACGGAACCTTTGGAGTAGATATGAGTGAACTGCTGTTACCCGTCACCGAGCGACTGCTGACCCCCGGAGGCCTGGGACTCGACGATCTGCCCGGTTTGCTGGGTGAGCTCGCCGGCCCCGGCGTGGATGCCGCGGACCTGTATTTCCAGGACCAGGTATCCGAGTCCTGGGTGCTCGAGGATGGCATCGTCAAGGAAGGCGGGTTCCACCTCGAGCAGGGCGTGGGCGTACGGGCGCTGTCGGGGGAGAAGACCGGCTTTGCCTACAGCAATGCGATCACTGCCGATGCCCTGCGCCAGGCCGCGCAGGCCGCCCGCTCCATCGCCCGTAGCGGGCAGCAGGGGCAGGTCAAGGTGCTCGGCAGGGCGGCCTTCGCGCCGCTGTATCATCAGGACAATCCGCTGGATGGCCTGAGCCGCGCCGAGAAGGTGGACCTGCTCAAGCGCATCGACGTGGCCACCCGTGCGCTGGACCCACGCATCAAGCAGGTCACGGTGAGCCTGGCGGGCGTATGGGAACATATTCTCGTCGCTGCCATGGATGGCGGACTGGCGGCGGATATCCGCCCGCTGGTGCGCTTCAACGTCAGTGTGATCGTCGAGCAGAACGGCCGCCGGGAGCGCGGCGGGCAGGGCGGTGGCGGGCGCACCGGGTATCAGTACTTCCTCAGCGAAGACCGCGCCATGGGCTACGCCCGCGAAGCGCTGCGCCAGGCGCTGGTCAATCTCGAGGCGCTGCCAGCGCCGGCCGGTTCGCTGCCGGTGGTGCTGGGGCCGGGCTGGTCCGGCGTGCTGCTGCACGAGGCCGTCGGCCACGGCCTGGAAGGCGACTTCAACCGCAAGGGCAGCTCAGCCTACAGCGGCCGCATCGGCCAGCAGGTCGCGTCGAAGCTGTGCACCATCGTTGATGACGGCACCCTGGCCGACCGCCGCGGCTCGCTCAGCGTCGACGACGAAGGTACGCCGACGCAGTGCACCACACTGATCGAGAACGGCATCCTCAAGGGCTATATCCAGGACAAGCTCAATGCGCGCCTGATGGGCGTCGCACCGACCGGCAATGGTCGCCGCGAGTCTTACGCGCATCTGCCCATGCCGCGCATGACCAACACCTACATGCTGGCCGGCGAAAGCGACCCCGAGGAGATCATCCGCTCGGTGAAGAAGGGCATCTACTGCGCCAGCCTCGGCGGCGGCCAGGTGGACATCACCAGCGGCAAGTTCGTCTTCTCCACCAGTGAGGCCTATCTGGTCGAAGACGGCAGGATCACTGCGCCGGTCAAGGGTGCGACGCTGATCGGCAACGGTCCGGAGGTGATGAATCGCGTGTCCATGGTGGGCAACGACCTGGCACTGGACAGCGGAGTCGGCACCTGCGGCAAGGATGGCCAATCGGTGCCGGTCGGCGTCGGCCAGCCGACGCTGAAGATCGACGAAATCACGGTGGGGGGGACCGGCGCTTGAGGCTGCCGGTCATCAGGTGCCGGCTCGGGGCCAGCCGGCACATGAGAAAGGACAGGTTTATCGCAGGCCGCGCTTGGTCTCGTCCAGGTCGCGGATGTATTTGAAGATCTTGCGGCTGGCAGCCGGCGGCTTGTTGCGCGCCGCTTCATGCTGGGCGTGGCGGATCAGCCCGCGCAGGTGCTGGCGGTCGGTTTCGGGAAATTCGACGACGAAGGCTTCCAGCGTCTCGTCATTGCCGGCGATGAGCCGGTCGCGCCAGCGCTCGAGGGCGTGGAAGCGTTCGTTGTACTGGCGGGTCGAGGCGTCGAGTTGATCGACCAGGGCGACGATGGCATCGACATCCTGATCACGCATCAGCTTGCCGATGTACTGGATGTGCCGTTTGCGGGCGATATGCGCCTTGTGCTTCGGGGCGTCGGCCAGGGCCTTGTGCAGCGCGTCGCTGAGCGGCAGCCGGGCGATGAGGTCGGGTTTGAGCGTGGTCAGGCGTTCACCGAGTTCCTGCAGGGCGAGCAGTTCGCGCTTGACCTGGGATTTGCTTTTCTCGTCGAAATCATCGACGTCGGAGTGTTCAGACATGGGGATGGTCCACTAGGAAATGCCGCCATGATAGCAGCAGCCCTGGCAGCAGGCTCCAGACTGGCCGCGCCGGGCTGCAATTGATTTGATTGCAGGTGTTGTTTTGGGAGTGCTTATGAGTGAAGTAGACGGCATCGGTCCGCATGCGCTGCCCGGTTTGCGCGAGAAGGTCGAGCGCATCATCGAGGAAGCGCGGCGGCAGGGCGCCAGCGCCAGCGAGGTCTCTGTCTCCATGGAGCAGGGGCTGTCCACGACGGTGCGCCAGGGTGAAGTGGAAACGGTCGAATTCAATCGGGACCAGGGTTTCGGCATTACCCTCTATGTCGGCCAGAGCAAGGGCTCGGCCAGCACCACCGGCAGCGGCGACGAGGCCATCCGGGAAACCGTGGCCGCCGCGCTGGCCATCGCCAGGCACGCTTCGCAGGACGAGTTTGCCGGCCTGGCCGACGCCACGCTGATGGCTCGGGAGCTTCCCGATCTCGATCTTTACCATCCATGGTCGATCACCCCGGAGCAGGCGATCGAGCAGGCGCTGAGTTGTGAAAGCGCGGCGTTCGACTTCGATGCACGCATCCGCAACGCCGACGGCACCAGTCTCAACACCCATCAGGGCTGCCGTGCCTACGGCAACAGCAATGGCTTCATCGGCGGTTATTGCAGCACACGGCACAGCCTGAGCTGCGTGATGATCGCCGAAAGCGAAGGCCAGATGCAGCGCGACTACTTCTACGACGTCAACCGTATCGGCGAGGCGCTGATCGATCCACAGACCATCGGCCGGCGCGCAGCCGAGCGTGCAGTGCGGCGCCTGGGCGCGCGACCGATCCCGACTTGCGAGGTGCCGGTGTTGTTCGCGCCGGAGCTGGCGACGGGGCTGTTCAGCCATTTCATCGCCGCCATCTCCGGCGGCAACCTGTATCGCAAGGCCTCCTATCTGGAGGACGCACTGGGCCAGACGCTGTTCCCCGAATGGCTGAGCCTCGACGAACGCCCACATATCCCGCGTGCGCTTGGCAGCGCCAGCTATGATGGCGATGGCCTGGCGACCTACGCCAAGCCTTTCGTGGAAAACGGCCGCCTGATCTCCTATGTGCTTTCGACCTATTCCGGGCGCAAGCTGGGCATGCCGAGCACTGCCAACGCGGGTGGCGTGCACAACCTGTTCGTCAGCCACGGTGAGGAAGATCAGGCTGCCCTGCTGCGACGCATGGGGCGCGGCCTGCTGGTGACCGAGCTGATGGGGCAGGGGCTGAATCTGGTCACCGGTGACTATTCACGCGGCGCCGGCGGCTACTGGGTGGAGAACGGCGAGATTCAGTTCCCCGTGCAGGAGGTGACCATCGCCGGCAATCTGCGCGACATGTTCCGCCAGATCGTCGCGATTGGCTGCGACATCGAGACGCGAGGCAACGTGCGGACCGGCTCGGTGCTGATCGAGCGAATGATGGTGGCCGGGAAGTAAGCGGGAGGCTGTGGCGTGCTCGCTGCGAGCACGCCCGAATGAGCGGAGGGCTATTCGCCTTCTTCAAAGTAGTCGTCAATCAACGCCACGAGGGCGTCGAGGGCTTCTTCTTCCTGCTCGCCATCGGCATGCAGATGCACTGTAGTGCCCTTGCTGGCGGCCAGCATCATGACGGCCATGATGCTCTTGCCGTCGACCAGCGTGGCGGGACAGCGGCCCACCCGGATCTTGCAGGGAAAGCGGTTGGCGACGGCGACGAACTTGGCCGCCGCACGCGCGTGCAGGCCAAGCTTGTTGATGATGGTGACTTCGCGGGCGGGCATGGGTTTACGTATTCCTAGGCGAGATCCCGGTGACGGACCTGCAAGTTTTTCAGCGGCTCCTTGAGCGCCAGGCCGAGTCGCTCGGCTAGGTACACCGAGCGGTGATGGCCTCCGGTGCAGCCGATGGCGATGGTGACGTACGCGCGGTTGCTGGCGGCGAAGCGTGGCAGCCATTTGCTCAGGTAAGCGTGGATGTCCTGAAACATCTCCTCCACATCGGACTGGGCGGCCAGATAGTCGATCACCGGCTGATCGAGCCCGGAGAAGTCGCGCAATTCGGCCTTCCAGTACGGGTTGGGCAGGCAGCGCACGTCGAATACCAGATCGGCATCGACCGGCATGCCGCGCTTGAATCCGAACGATTCGATGAGAAAGGCCGTGCCTGGCTCAGGCTTGTTGAGCAGCCGCAGCTTGAGCATGTCGCGCAGCTGATAGAGGTTCAGGTGCGTGGTGTCGATCTTCAGGTCGGCATGATCGATGATTGCCGCCAGCAGCAGCTCCTCGTCACGAATCGCCTCGGCCAGCGAACGGCTTTCGTTGGTCAGCGGGTGGCGCCGACGGGTTTCGGAGAAGCGCTTGAGCAGGGTTTCGTCGTCGGCATCCAGATACAGCACGTCGCACTGAATATGCCGGGCGCGAACCTCTTCGAGCAGTTCGGGAAAACGCTTGAGCTGGCTGGGCAGGTTGCGCGCATCGATCGACACGGCAACCTGCGGGTGCAGCAGTTCGGTGTGCAGCAGGGCGCGCTCGGCAAGCTCGGGCAGCAGGCCAGCGGGCAGGTTGTCGATGCAGTAGAACCCGTTGTCTTCGAGTACGTTCAGCGCGGTGCTCTTGCCTGAGCCCGAACGCCCACTGACGATGATCAGCCGCATCTGTACCCCATCGCGCTAGGCACCGTTCTGCACATCCACGACGACCTGGTACAGGCTGTCGTTGCTGGGTGCCTCGCGCAGACGTTGGCGTACCTCTTCACGGTCGAGCATGCTGGCGATCTGGCGCAGCAGCTCGAGGTGCTCGTCGGTGGCCGCTTCCGGGACCAGCAGGACGAACAGCAGGTCGACCGGGGCGCCATCGATGGCGTCGAAGTCCACCGGCGTTTCCAGGCGCAGCACGGCACTCACGGGGGCGTTGCAGCCGACCATGCGGCAGTGCGGAATGGCGATGCCATTGCCGAAGCCGGTCGAGCCCAGCTTTTCACGGGCGATCAGGCTTTCGAAGATGGTCTGGGAGTCGAGGTCGGAAAGGTCCTGGGCGATCACCTTGGCGATCTGCTCCAGGACGCGCTTCTTGCTACCGCCCGGGACGTTCACCAGGGAACGTCCGGGGGTCAGGATGTTTTCGAGTCGGATCATAATGAGCGTCAGCGGGTGACGGCACCCTGGGTGTGGTCGAGCTGCTTCTCCTTGTGCTTGATCAGCTGACGGTCGAGCTTGTCGACCAGCAGGTCCACGGCAGCGTACATGTCTTCGTGTTCGGCATTGCCCACCACTTCGCGGCCGGCGACGTGCAGGGTGGCTTCGGCTTTCTGCTTGAGTTTCTCGACCTGCAGGACCACTTGGACGCTGATGATGCGGTCGAAATGACGGGCCAGTCGGTCGAATTTCTCCTCGATGTAGTCACGCAGGGCATCGGTAACTTCCAGATGAACACCGCTGATGTTGACTTGCATACTGCTATCTCCTTTGCCTTGTGCGAAGAGCAGGTCTTGAGGCCTGCCGCCGGGACAGTTCGACCAGTGGCCGATCACAGCAATCGTTTACGCTCGCTGGACGGTGCGATACCGAGCGACTCGCGGTATTTCGCAACGGTGCGGCGGGCCACCTGGATGCCCTGCGCCTCCAGTAAACCAGCGATCTTGCTGTCGCTCAACGGCTTTTTCGGGTTTTCCGCGGCGACCAGCTTCTTGATGATCGCGCGGATCGCGGTGGACGAACATTCGCCGCCTTCCGCCGTGCTGACGTGGCTGGAGAAGAAGTATTTGAGTTCGTAGATGCCACGCGGCGTATGCATGTATTTCTGCGTGGTGACGCGGGAAATCGTCGACTCGTGCATCCCCACGGCTTCGGCGATGTCGTGCAGCACCAGCGGCTTCATCGCCTCGTCGCCGTGTTCGAGGAAGGCACGCTGGTGCTCGACGATCTGAGTGGCGACCTTCATCAGTGTTTCGTTGCGACTGAGCAGGCTCTTGATGAACCAGCGCGCTTCCTGCAGCTGGTTGCGCATGAAGGTATTGTCGGCACTCGAATCGGCGCGCTTTACGAAGCTGGCGTACTGGGCATTGACGCGAAGTCGGGGCATGGCGTCCTGGTTGAGCTCCACCAACCAGCGATCGTTGTGCTTGCGTACGATGACGTCCGGCACCACGTACTCCGGCTCGCTCGCCTCGATCTGCGAGCCCGGGCGCGGGTTGAGGCTCTGGATGAGCTCGATGACCTGGCGCAGCTCGTCTTCCTTGAGCTTCATGCGGCGCATCAGCAGGCTGTAGTCGCGGCTACCCAACAGGTCCAGATGGTCACTCACCAGCCGCTGGGCTTCGCTGAGCCAAGGGGTGCGGTCAGGGAGCTGGCGCAGCTGCAGGAGCAGGCATTCGCGCAAATCTCGTGCGCCGATACCGGCAGGTTCGAACTGCTGTACGCGACGCAGCACGACTTCGACCTCGTCGAGCTCGATTTCAAGCTCCGGGTCGAAGCTGTCCACGATTTCCTGCAGAGACTCCTCGAGATAGCCCTGATCGTTGATGCAGTCGATCAGTGTGGTGGCGATCAGGCGGTCGGTGTCGCTCATGGGGGCGAGGTTGAGCTGCCACAGCAGATGGCTCTGCAGGCTGACACCGCTGGACGTACGGCTGGTGAAGTCCCATTCGTCGTCGTCGTTGCTCGGCAGGCTGCTGGC
This sequence comes from Stutzerimonas sp. LR2, assembly GCF_055755175.1. Classification (NCBI taxonomy): domain Bacteria; kingdom Pseudomonadati; phylum Pseudomonadota; class Gammaproteobacteria; order Pseudomonadales; family Pseudomonadaceae; genus Stutzerimonas; species Stutzerimonas sp. LR2. The sequence goes on along the minus strand of NZ_JBVTRR010000005.1, from coordinate 115,107 downwards.
GCTGGTCTGGTAGATGTCCTCCCAGGCGGTGTCGACCGGTAGCTCGCTGGGGATGCGCTCACCCCAGTCGGCCTCGTCGAGGCCTTCGCCGCTGTGCGAAGGCTCTTCATAGGTGCTTTCCTGAGTGCTGATCTTTTCGCTGCCAGCGTCGCTCGAACGATCGACGGCCTCGGCCATGGGGTCGGAGCCGTCGAAGTCGTCGCCATCCTCTTCACGCTCGAGCATGGGATTGGAATCCAGCGCTTCCTGGATCTCCTGTTGCAGATCGAGGGTGGAAAGCTGGAGGAGCCGTATGGCCTGTTGCAGCTGCGGTGTCATCGTCAGCTGCTGGCCCATCTTCAGGACTAGCGATGGTTTCATGGCAGAGGACTTCGAACCTTGTATGCCGGCGCAACCGCGCCTGTTCCGACATGCGGCGCCCAGGGCGCCGATGAAAGCAAATTATATGCCTGCCGACGAAGCCTTTGCCTAGAGCCGATTTGCCGAGCCGAGCAAAAAATCCGCTCTTACAGTCGGAATTCGTGGCCCAGGTAGACTTCCTTGACCAGCTGGTTGGCGAGGATGCTCTGGGCATCGCCTTCGGCGATCAGCTGGCCGTCGTTGACGATGTACGCCGTCTCACAGATGTCCAGAGTTTCCCGAACGTTGTGGTCGGTGATCAGCACCCCGATGCCCTTGGCCTTGAGGTGGTGGATGATCTGCTTGATGTCGCCCACCGAGATCGGGTCGACACCGGCGAAGGGTTCGTCGAGCAGGATGAACTTCGGCGCCGTAGCCAGGGCGCGGGCGATTTCCACGCGACGGCGCTCGCCGCCGGACAGGCTCATGCCGAGGCTGTCACGGATATGGTTGATGTGGAATTCCTGCAGCAGGCCTTCCAGTGCCTGCTGGCGGCCACCGCGGTCCAGATCCTTGCGGGTCTCGAGAATCGCCATGATGTTGTCGGCGACCGACAGCTTGCGGAAGATCGAGGCTTCCTGCGGCAGGTAACCGATGCCGGCACGCGCCCGGCCATGCATCGGAAGGTGGGTCACGTCGTTCTGGTCGATCAGCACGCGACCCTGATCGGCATTCACCAGTCCGACGATCATGTAGAAGCAGGTAGTCTTGCCGGCGCCGTTCGGGCCAAGCAGACCGACGATCTGCCCGCTCTCGATGGACAGGCTGACGTCGCGAACGACCTGCCGGCTCTTGTAGCTCTTGGCCAGATGCTGGGCTTTGAGGACGGCCATTACTGGGGCTGCTCCGCGGCCTGCTCGCGCTTGCGTGGTTGGATGACCATGTCGACCCGCGGACGCGGCGTGCTGACGTCGGTATTGGTGGCGCGGCCGGCGTTGACGATCTGGCGGCGGGTGTCATAGACGATCTTCTCGCCTTCGAAGGTGTTGCCTTCCTGGACGACCTTGGCCTGGTCGAGCAGCACGATGCGCTCGTTGGCGGCAAAGTACTGGATGGTCAGGCCGTAGGCCTTGACGATCTCCTTGTCCACGGCCGGCTTCTGCTCGTAGTAGGCCGGCTTGCCGATGGAGGTGAAGACTTCCACATCGCCATTGCTGTCCTGGGTGATGGTGACGGTGTCGCCGGTGATCTTCATGGTGCCCTGGGTGATCACCACATCGCCGCGGTACACGGCCACGCCCTGTCGGTCGTCCAGTTCGGCCGAGTCAGCCTGTACGCGGATGGGCTGTTCACGATCCTCGGGAAGCGCCCAGGCACTGGCGCCGAGCCAGAATGCGCTCAAACCGAGCAGGAGGGGGAGAGTCTTAACGCAGCTCATGCTGGCCTCTTACGTTGGACAGCAGGAGCATCCTGCCGTCATCCAGATACGCTTTCATGCCGGTCGCCGTGGTCACGCCATTGGCGGCGTCGATTCTAACGGCTTGCTTGGTCTCGGCATAATCCTTGTCCGGCCACACCGTCAGCCGGCTGGTGGTGAGAATCGTCGGACGGCCCTTGGCGTCGGTCCGCTCGACCCGGACCTTGTCGATCAGCAGGACCTCGTCACCCTCCGCTGAAACCTCTCCGCGCTCGCTGCGCACATGCCAGGGGTGCTCGCCGCCGCGGTAGGACAGCAGGTCGGGTTTGGTCAGGAGGCTGACGTCGCTGGCCTTGATGTGTTCGACCTTCTCCGCGGTCATCTCGTAGTTGCGCTTGCCATCCGCCTGGTACTGGACCGTACGTGAATTGATCACATAGAAATCCACATCCGGTGTCTCGCCGGTGGCCGCGGTTGGCTGCTGCATGAAACTCTCCGGACGGATGTTCCAGTAGCCGATGGCCACCAGTACGGCAGCGATCAGCGTGAGCAGGGCGGGAAAGCGCAGTTTGCGGAGCATCCAGACCTCTACAGATAGGCGTTCTGAGCGGCTGCCAGGGTGCCCTGGGCGCGCATGATCAATTCGCAGAACTCGCGTGCCGCGCCTTCGCCGCCGCGTGCCTGGGTCACGCCGTGAGCGTGGTCGCGCACGAAGGCGTCGGCGCTGGCGACCGCCATGCCCAGGCCGACGCGGCGGATCACCGGCAGATCAGGCAGGTCGTCACCGAGATAGGCCACTTCAGAGTAGCTCAGCCCGAGTTCGGCCAGCAGCTCGTCGAGAACCACCAGCTTGTCTTCGCGCCCCTGATACAGGTGCTGGATGCCGAGGTTCTGCGCGCGGCGCTCGACCACTGGCGTCTTGCGCCCACTGATGATGGCGGTGCGCACGCCGGAGTTGATCAGCATCTTGATGCCGTGGCCGTCCAGGGTGTTGAAGGTCTTGAATTCGCTGCCGTCGGTGAGAAAGTACAGGCGACCGTCGGTCAGTACGCCATCCACATCGAAGATGGCCAGGCGGATGTCACGTGCGCGCTGCAGAAGATGTTCGTGCATTACATGACCCCCGCACGCAGCAGGTCGTGCATGTTCAGGGCGCCGATGGGCAGCTCCTGTTCATCGATCACTACCAGTGAGCTGATCTTGTGGTCTTCCATGATCTTCAGTGCCTCGGCAGCCAGCATCTCGGCGTTGGCGGTCTTGCCATGAACGGTCATGACCTCGTCGATGAGGGTCTGGCGCACGTCCACGCCCTTGTCCAGGGCGCGACGCAGGTCGCCATCGGTGAAAATCCCGGCCAGGCGCCCGTCGGTCTCGACGATCACGGTCATGCCCAGCCCTTTCTGCGTCATTTCCAGAAGGGCATCGCGCAGCGAGGTGCCGCGGCGCACTCTGGGGAGACGTTCGCCAGTGTGCATGACGTGTTCGACCTTGAGCAGCAGGCGTCGGCCAAGGGCACCACCGGGATGGGAAAAGGCGAAGTCTTCGGCAGTGAAGCCGCGAGCCTCGAGCAGGGCAATCGCAAGGGCATCGCCGAGCACCAGGCTGGCGGTGGTGGAGGAGGTCGGTGCGAGGTTCAGCGGGCAGGCCTCGATAGCCACGCTGGCATCCAGGTTCACTGCTGCGGCCTTGGCCAGTACCGAGCTGGGGTTGCCGGTCATGCTGATAAGGGTGATGCCCAGGCGCTTTATCAATGGCAACAGGGTGACGATCTCGCTGGTGGTGCCGGAATTGGAAAGCGCCAGTACCACATCGTCCGGAGTGATCATGCCCATGTCGCCGTGGCTGGCCTCGGCGGGGTGCACGAAGAAGGCGGCGGTGCCGGTGCTGGCCAGGGTGGCAGCGATCTTGCGACCGATATGCCCCGACTTGCCCATGCCGACCACAACGACACGGCCCTTGCAGGCGAGGATCAATTCGCAGGCTTGTACGAAGCTGGCATCGATACGCGCGTTCAGCTGCTCAACTGCCTCGATTTCCAGGCGAATGGTGCGCTGCGCGGTTTCGATCAATTGACTGCTTTGGCTCATGGCTGGCGAGGTCGTCCGATTAAAAGGCGAGGATTATAGCGAGATTCGACTTGTGGCTCATGGAAAATGTGGCAGGTGCCAGGGCAGCGCCCTCAGCGCTGTGTACATCACCAAGCTGAACCCTGGCTGAACAGGCGTCTCGCTGGTCATCTGCTGAAACGCTCATTGGTTGGGCGGCCCCTGGCGCGGTGCTATAGTGCGCGCCCGAAAACGGTCAGGCAGAAGTATCCCGGCGTCATCGGGAGCCGTCTGTTTCGCAGACTGCATGCAAGGAGACCAGATGAGCGCCTGCAACGACTACGCGGTCGAGCTGAAGGGTGTGACCTTCAAGCGCGGCGAGCGCAGTATTTTCGATAACGTCGACATCGCGATCCCGCGAGGCAAGGTCACGGCCATCATGGGGCCGTCCGGCTGTGGCAAGACGACCCTGCTGCGGCTGATCGCTGCGCAGCTGATGCCTGCGCGCGGCGAGGTCTGGGTGGCGGGCAACAATCTGCCGAGCCTCTCGCGCAGCGAGCTGTTCGACATGCGCAAGCAGATGGGCGTGTTGTTCCAGAGCGGAGCTCTGTTCACCGATCTCGACGTGTTCGAGAACGTCGCCTTTCCGCTGCGCGTGCATACCCGGCTGCCTGACGAAATGATCCGCGACATCGTGCTGATGAAATTGCAGGCGGTGGGTTTGCGGGGCGCCATCGAGCTGATGCCCGACGAACTGTCCGGTGGCATGAAGCGGCGTGTCGCGCTGGCGCGGGCCATCGCGCTGGATCCGCAGATTCTCATGTATGACGAGCCTTTCGCCGGTCAGGACCCGATCGCGATGGGCGTGCTGGTCCGCTTGATCCGGTTGCTCAACGATGCGCTGGGTATCACCAGTATCGTGGTGTCCCACGACCTGGCCGAAACCGCCTCCATTGCCGATTACATCTATGTGGTCGGCGATGCTCAGGTGCTTGGCCAGGGCACGCCGGCCGAGCTGATGGAGTCGGACAATCCACGCATCCGGCAGTTCATGAAAGGCTCGGCGGACGGCCCGGTGCCCTTCCACTTTCCGGCGCCAGCCTACGCCGATGATCTGCTCGGAGGCGCCGATGCGTAAGCGTTCGTTGATGGACCGGATCGCCCTGCTCGGGCGTGCCGGCCTGGATGTGCTGGCGGCGCTGGGGCGCTCGACGATCTTCCTCGTTCATGCGCTGTTTGGCCGCAGCGGCTTGCGCAACGGCTTTTCGCTGCTGGTCAAGCAGCTGTACTCGGTTGGCGTGCTGTCGCTGGCGATCGTCGTCGTGTCCGGTATTTTCATCGGCATGGTGCTGGCGCTGCAGGGCTACAACATCCTCAGCAGCTATGGCTCCGAGCAGGCGGTCGGGCAGATGGTGGCGCTGACGTTGTTGCGTGAACTCGGCCCGGTGGTCACCGCATTGCTGTTCGCCGGTCGCGCAGGTTCCGCACTGGCGGCCGAGATCGGCAACATGAAATCCACCGAGCAGCTGTCGAGCCTGGAGATGATTGGCGTCGATCCGCTGAAGTACATCATCGCGCCGCGTCTGTGGGCCGGCTTCATTTCCCTGCCACTGCTGACGCTGATCTTCAATGTGGTCGGCATCTGGGGCGGAGCGATGGTCGCCGTGGACTGGCTCGGCGTATACGAAGGCTCGTTCTGGGCCAACATGCAGAACAGTGTCGATTTCCATTCGGATGTGCTCAACGGCGTGATCAAGAGCGTCGTCTTTGCACTGGTCGTGACCTGGATCGCGGTGTTCCAGGGCTACGACTGCGAACCGACTTCCGAGGGGATCAGTCGTGCCACCACCCGGACCGTGGTGTATGCCTCGCTGGCAGTACTCGGCCTCGATTTCATTTTGACCGCGTTGATGTTTGGAGATTTCTGATGCGTATCCGCACACTGGAAATGGGTGTCGGCCTGTTCCTGCTTGCCGGCCTGCTGGCCCTGCTGCTGCTGTCGCTGCGCGTCAGCGGACTGAGCGTTGGCAGTGCCGATACCTACAAGCTGTATGCCTATTTTGACAATATCGCCGGTTTGACTGTCCGATCCAAGGTGACCATGGCGGGTGTGACCATCGGCAAGGTCACGGCGATCGACCTCGATCGCGACAGCTACACCGGTCGGGTGACCCTGGAAATCCAGGAAGACGTGAACATCCTGCCGGCTGACTCCACGGCGTCGATCCTGACGGCTGGTCTGCTGGGCGAGAAATATGTCGGAATCAGCGTGGGCGGCGACGACGAAGTGCTCAAGGATGGTGACACCATTCAGGACACCCAGTCTTCGCTGGTACTCGAGGATCTGATCGGCAAGTTCCTGCTCAATTCTGTGAATAAAGATTGAAGGAGACATCCATGATCACTGCCCTGCGTCGCGGTCTGCTGGTTCTGCTGGCCGTGTTGCCCCTGTTCTCCCATGCCGCGCTGACCGCGCATCAGGTGATCCAGAAGACCACCGACGAGTTGCTGGCCGACCTGAAGGCCAACAAGGAGCAGTACCGCAGCGATCCGGCGGCCTTCTATGACTCGCTCAACGAGATTCTCGGTCCGGTGGTCGATGCCGACGGGATCTCGCGCAGCATCATGACCGTCAAGTATTCGCGCAACGCCAGTCCCGAGCAGATGAAGCGCTTCCAGGAGAACTTCAAGCGCAGCCTGATGCAGTTCTATGGCAACGCCCTGCTCGAGTACAACAACCAGCAGATCCGTGTATTGCCGCCCAGCGGCAAGCAGGACCCCAAGCGCACCAGCGTCGGCATGGAGGTGGTGGGGCGCCAGGGCGAGATCTATCCGGTGTCCTACACCATGGTCAATGACGGCGAATGGCGCGTGCGCAACGTGATCATCAACGGCATCAACATCGGCAAGCTGTTCCGCGACCAGTTCGCCGACTCTATGCAGCGCAACGGCGGTGATCTGGACAAAACCATCGATGGGTGGGCCGAGGTCGTGGCGCGTGCCAAGGACACCGAGGCTGGACAGCAGGCTGTCGGCGATGAGTGAGGCCCGGATCGAGCGCGGTGGAGAAGGCGAGTTGCGCCTGATCGGCGTGCTGGATTACCGCAGCGGCCCGGCCTTGCGTGAGGCTGGTCGGGCGCTGATCGCCGGCAGCTGGGCGCCGTTGACGCTGGACTGCTCGGCGGTCGAGCGTTCCAGCAGTGTCGGGCTGTCGCTGCTGCTGGCCTTCATGCGCGATGCCAAGGCTGCGGGCATCGATCTGCGCGTCAGTGCATTGCCAGGCGATATGCACAAGATTGCAAAGGTGTCCGGCTTGTTGGATATCCTGCCGCTGGAAGCTTCCCAGGTTTAGAAAAGGATGCCTTATGAAACTGCGCTGGGCGGAAAATCTGCGCGATAGCCTGCACGAGCTGGCCGAGTCCCTCGGCAATCTGCTGGTCGAGAGCTTTCACTACCTGGCGCTGTTCGCCATCGGCGCCGTGACGGCCTGGGCGGCAGTCATGGCGTTTCTCGGCATGGTCGAGAAGGGCCATATCACGATCGATGACATCCTGCTGCTGTTCATCTATCTCGAGCTGGGCGCGATGGTTGGCATCTATTTCAAAACCAACCACATGCCGGTGCGCTTCCTTATCTATGTGGCGATCACCGCGCTGACCCGCCTGCTGATTTCCGATATTTCCCATCACCACCGTCCGGACATGGGCGTGGTCTATGTGTCCGGCGCGATCCTGCTGCTGGCGCTGGCGATCCTGGTGGTGCGCTTCGCCTCCTCGCGCTTCCCGGCCGTGCAGAGCGACAGCGGGCTGTCCCGGCATCGGCGCGAGCGCGATCAGGGGGCCGAAACGCTGGATTGAGATCTGTGCGCGAGGTTCGGGGTTCGCAGCCTTCGGGCTTTTTTGTATGATGGCCGGCCCGTGCGCGTCCTGCGCCCGATCGAGGTAGAACATGCAGGCCCTAGAAGTGAAGAATTTCCTGGAAGCGAAGATTCCGGGAGCCCAGGTGGAAGTGGAAGGCGAAGGCTGCAACTTCCAGCTCAACGTGATCAGTGATGAACTGGCCGCCCTGAGCCCGGTGAAGCGTCAGCAGCAGATCTACGCTCATCTCAATCCATGGATCGCCGACGGCAGCATCCACGCCGTCACCATGAAGTTCTTCAGTCGCACAGACTGGGCCGCGCGCGCCTGATCGGCTCAGGCCTGCGCAACCAATCATTCCAGGCAGAGCGCGTCTCGATGGCCGCGCCGCCCCCTTCGACAGTGCTTCGAGCCTGCGGCTTACGGGTATATCCATGGACAAACTGATCATTACCGGCGGCATTCGCCTCGATGGCGAGATTCGCATTTCTGGCGCGAAGAACTCCGCATTGCCGATCCTGGCCGCCACCTTGCTGGCCGACACTCCGGTTACCGTCTGCAACCTGCCGCACCTGCACGACATCACCACGATGATCGAGCTGTTCGGCCGCATGGGCGTGCAGCCGATTATCGACGAGAAGCTCAGCGTCGAAGTCGACGCCAGCAGTATCAAGACTCTGGTGGCGCCGTACGAACTGGTGAAGACCATGCGTGCGTCGATCCTGGTGCTCGGCCCGATGGTTGCGCGTTTCGGCGAGGCGGAGGTCGCGCTGCCCGGTGGCTGCGCCATCGGTTCGCGTCCGGTAGACCTGCACATCCGCGGACTCGAGGCCATGGGCGCACAGATCGACGTCGAGGGCGGCTACATCAAGGCCAAGGCGCCGGCCGGCGGCCTGCGTGGCGCGCACTTCTTCTTCGACACCGTCAGCGTGACCGGTACCGAGAACATCATGATGGCCGCTGCGCTGGCGAACGGCCGCAGCGTGCTGGAAAACGCCGCGCGTGAGCCGGAGGTGGTCGATCTGGCCAACTTCCTCAACGCCATGGGCGCCAAAGTGTCCGGCGCCGGCACCGATACCATCGTCATCGATGGTGTCAAGCGCCTCGGTGGTGGTCGCTACAGCGTGATGCCCGACCGTATCGAGACTGGAACCTATCTGGTCGCCGCTGCGGCGACTGGCGGGCGTGTACGTCTGAAGGATACCGACGCGACGCTGCTCGAGGCTGTGCTGCACAAGCTGGTGGAGGCTGGCGCGCATATCGATACCGGCAGTGACTGGATCGAGCTGGACATGAAGGGCAAGCGGCCGAAGGCGGTCAATGTGCGCACCGCGCCGTACCCGGCGTTCCCCACCGACATGCAGGCGCAGTTCATCGCCCTGAATGCCATCGCCGAGGGCACCGGCACGGTCATCGAAACGGTCTTCGAAAACCGCTTCATGCACGTCTATGAGATGAATCGCATGGGTGCGCAGATCCTCGTCGAGGGCAATACCGCCATCGTCACGGGCGTCGATCACCTCAAGGGTGCCCCGGTCATGGCGACCGACCTGCGCGCGTCGGCGAGCCTCGTGATCGCCGGTCTGGTGGCCGAAGGCGATACGCTGATCGACCGCATCTACCACATCGATCGTGGCTACGAGTGCATCGAGGAGAAACTGCAGTTGCTGGGGGCGAAGATTCGCCGCGTTCCCGGCTGATAGCGATCTGCTGCGCGTCGGTCCTGCTGCGTTAAAAACAGGCTCGGAATTGCTCATTTACAGCTAGTAAACTCTGCTTCCTCGCCTGTTTGACTCGCTGGCGCTCGCCCTTCGGGCCAGCCTTTGGCTGTTACTCTCGTTGGTCATTGCGCCTTGCATGACTCAGTTCGCAAGAACGCCGTTGGTCATTTGGTCGTCCCATCAAGGTTGGCCGTTGCCGTTCAAGGAAAACGCTCCATGCTCACCATCGCCCTGTCCAAAGGCCGCATCCTCGACGACACCCTGCCGTTGCTGGCTGCTGCGGGTATCGTACCCACCGAGAACCCGGACAAGAGCCGCAAACTGATCATTCCAACCACCCAGGATGACGTGCGGCTGTTGATCGTTCGCGCCACCGACGTACCGACATACGTCGAACATGGTGCGGCTGACCTCGGCGTCGCTGGCAAGGACGTGCTGATGGAGTACGGCGGCCAGGGCTTGTACGAGCCGCTCGATCTGAAGATTGCCAACTGCAAGCTGATGACCGCCGGCAAGGTCGGCGCGCCGGAGCCCAAGGGGCGTCTGCGCGTGGCTACCAAGTTCGTCAATGTCGCCAAGCGTTACTACGCCGAGCAGGGCCGCCAGGTCGACATCATCAAGCTGTACGGCTCCATGGAGCTGGCCCCGCTGGTGGGGCTCGCCGACAAGATCATCGACGTGGTCGACACCGGCAACACCCTGCGCGCCAACGGTCTGGAGCCACAGGAGCTGATCGCCACCATCAGTTCGCGTCTGATCGTGAACAAGGCTTCGATGAAGATGCAGCATGCGCGTATCCAGGCGCTGATCGACACCTTACACGCGGCGGTTGAGCAGCATCAGCATTGATGCGCCTCGCGGTCTTCACCGCGCCTGCCTATTCGTGCCATAGCTGAAATTCTCGGGTGCCCGCACGGTGGGCTTGATATTCTAGCGGCGCCTGAGAACCTGGCCGAAGGACGACGGTGCGTCGGTACTGCGGCCTTGGGAGCAGGCTCGGAAGGCCCATCTACAGCTCAACAGCTCATTGAAGGTGCGCCTCCTCGCCAGTTCTGCCCAGCATTGCTTTAGCGCGCGAGACGCTGCACAGGTCTCGAAAGCCAGTTTGTCGATCCGAAGCCCAGCCAACCATGAGGCCCACCATGACCGCACCTTCCGCCATTCGCCGACTCAACGCTGCCGATGCCGACTTTGCCCGTCATCTGGACCATCTGCTGAGCTGGGAAAGTGTTTCTGATGACGGTGTGAACGAGCGGGTCCTCGAGATCATCAAGGCCGTGCGCGAGCGTGGTGATGCAGCGGTTGTCGAACTGACCCAGCGCTTCGATGCTCTGGAAGTCGCCTCCATGGCGGATCTGATCCTGCCGCGCGCGCGCCTGGAGCAGGCGCTCGAGCGGATCACGCCAGCGCAGCGCGCGGCCCTGGAGATCGCCGCCGAGCGCGTACGCAGCTATCACGAGCGGCAGAAACAGGACTCCTGGACCTACACCGAAGCCGACGGCACGGTGCTCGGTCAAAAGGTCACCCCGCTCGATCGCGCCGGCCTCTACGTGCCGGGCGGCAAGGCTTCCTATCCATCTTCTGTGCTGATGAATGCCATCCCGGCCAAGGTCGCCGGTGTGCCGGAGGTGGTCATGGTGGTGCCCACGCCGCGCGGCGAGGTCAACGAGCTGGTGCTGGCTGCTGCCTGCATCGCCGGCGTAGACCGCGTCTTCACCATTGGCGGGGCGCAGGCCGTCGCAGCATTGGCCTATGGCACCGAGAGCGTACCGCCGGTGGACAAGATCGTCGGCCCGGGCAATATCTACGTCGCCACGGCCAAGCGCCACGTGTTCGGCAAGGTCGGCATCGACATGATCGCCGGGCCGTCGGAAATTCTCGTGGTCTGCGATGGCCAGACCGATCCGGACTGGATCGCCATGGACCTGTTCTCCCAGGCCGAACACGACGAGGATGCGCAGTCGATCCTGGTCAGTCCGGACGCCGCTTTCCTCGATCGCGTCGCCGAGAGCATTGCCCGTCTGCTGCCGACCTTGGAGCGCGCCGACATCGCTCGCACCTCCATCGAGGGTCGCGGCGCGCTGATCCAGGTGGCCGACATGCAGCAGGCCATCGAGGTGGCCAACCGCATCGCCCCTGAGCACCTGGAGCTTTCGGTCGCCGAGCCGGAGCAATGGCTGCCGCAGATTCGTCATGCCGGTGCGATCTTCATGGGACGCTACACTGCCGAGGCGCTGGGTGATTACTGCGCAGGGCCCAACCACGTGCTGCCGACCTCCGGTACAGCGCGCTTTTCCTCGCCGCTGGGCGTTTACGACTTCCAGAAGCGCTCGTCGATCATCAATTGCTCGGCGGAGGGCGCTTCGACGCTGGGCAAGGTGGCATCGGTTCTGGCCCGTGGTGAATCGCTGACCGCTCACGCGCGCAGCGCCGAGTATCGGATCAAGTAAGCCGTAAGGTGGGAGCGAGGCCGCCGGCCCCGTCCGCCTGATGTCACTGGTGGAAAGCGTCACGCGATTTCCACCCTACGCCAAGCAAATCGAATTCGAGGAGAGAAGGGCGGTGAGCAAATTCTGGAGCCCCTTCGTCAAGGACCTGGTGCCCTATGTGCCGGGCGAGCAGCCCAAGTTGAGCAAGCTGGTCAAGCTCAACACCAACGAGAATCCCTATGGCCCGTCGCCGCGGGCAATCGCCGCCATGCAGGCGGAAATCAACGACGGCCTGCGGCTGTATCCTGACCCCAACGGCGAGCGCCTGAAGCAGGCTGTGGCGGACTACTACGGTGTGCAGATGGCGCAGGTGTTCGTCGGCAACGGCTCGGACGAAGTGCTGGCGCATGCCTTTCACGGCCTGTTCCAGCATGGCCGCCCGCTGCTGTTTCCGGACGTGACATACAGCTTCTATCCGGTCTATTGCGGCCTGTACGGCATCGACTACCACGCCGTTGCGCTGAACGAGCAGTTCCAGATCGACGTGGCAGATTATCAGCGGCCGAACGGCGGCATCATCTTTCCCAACCCGAACGCCCCGACTGGTTGCCTGCTGCCGCTTGAGGCTATCGAGCGATTGCTGCAGGCCAATAGCGAGTCCGTCGTGCTGGTCGACGAGGCCTATGTGGACTTCGGTGGCGAGTCGGCGATTGCGCTGGTCGATCGCTATCCGAACCTGCTGGTCACCCAGACGCTTTCCAAGTCACGCTCGCTGGCCGGTCTGCGGGTCGGCCTGGCGGTAGGACATCCGGACCTGATCGAGGCGCTGGAGCGGATCAAGAACAGCTTCAACTCCTACCCGCTGGACCGCATCGCCATTGCCGGTGCGGCTGCAGCGTTCGCGGATCGTGAGTATTTCGAGCAGACCTGCCGGCAGGTCATCGCCAGCCGCGAGGCGGTGGTGGCGGCGCTTCACGAGCGCGGCTTCGAGGTGCTGCCGTCGGCAGCGAACTTCATTTTCGCGCGTCACCCTCAGCGCGACGCCGCCGCCATCGCCGCAGCGCTGCGCGAGCAGGGCGTGATCGTGCGTCACTTCAAGCAGCCGCGCATCGAGCAGTTCCTGCGCATCACCATCGGCACGCCGGAACAGAACCAGGCTCTGCTCGAGGCGCTCGGCTAACGCAGGGCGGGCGCGTCCTCCGGTGGTTTTTCGGGGGCGTCCCGGGTTACTTCGGCGCCACTGGCGGGCGCATGCCCACTTCCGCAGTCAACGTCAGCGGTTTGCCGTTGCGCAGAATGTCGATATCGATCTTCTCGCCTGGGCGGGCGCGGGCAACCTGGTTCATCGAGCTGCGTCCGTCGGCGGACTGTACGCCGTCGATGCTCAGGATCAGGTCGCCCGGCTGCAGCCCGGCACGAGCAGCCGGACCGTCGCGGTAAACGCCCGCGACGACGATGCCCGGGCGGCCTTCCTGGCCGAACGACTCGGCAAGCTCTTGGGTCAGCGATTGCACCTCCACGCCGAGCCAGCCGCGAATAACCTGGCCGTGTTCGATGATCGATTTCATCACCTCCAGCGCAAGCTTCACCGGGATGGCGAATCCGATGCCCTGCGAGCCGCCGGACTCGGAAATGATGGCGGTGTTGATGCCGATCAGGTTGCCTCCGGCATCCACCAGCGCGCCACCCGAGTTGCCACGGTTGATCGCAGCATCGGTCTGGATGAAGTCCTCGTAGGTATTGAGGCCCAACTGGTTGCGACCGGTGGCGCTGATGATGCCCATGGTGACGGTCTGCCCGACGCCGAAGGGGTTGCCTATCGCCAGGGTGACGTCGCCTACGCGAATGCGGTCGGAATGGCCGAGCGTGATGGCGGGCAGGTCGGCCAGGTCGATCTTGAGCACGGCGAGGTCGGTTTCCGGATCGCTGCCGATCACCCTGGCCAAGGTTTCGCGGCCGTCCTTGAGCGCTACCACGATCTGCTCAGCGTTGGCCGTCACATGGTTGTTCGTGAGCAGGTAGCCTTCCGAACTCATGATCACCGCCGAGCCGAGGCTGGACTCCATCCGCCGCTGCCTTGGCAGGTTGTCGCTGAAGAAGCGCTGGAACAGGGGATCCTTGGATAGCGGCGGCTGCTGCTCGGTCTTTTCGATAACCTTGGTGGTGTACAGGTTGGCAACGGCCGGTGCGGCCCCGGCCACGGCATTGGCGTAGGAGTACGGGCCCTGCTGCGGTGCGGCGGCCACCAGCGGCGCCTGTTGCAGGCCGAGGTCGTGCTTCTTGAGTCCTACCAGCTGCGGATAACGCTGGATGATCAGCAGTGCTACGAGTAGACCGACCAGCAGCGGCCAGCCGAGGAAACGCAGGGCATTGAACATCGCGCGGGAGTCCGGACAGAGTTGCGGGCATGGGGAGTGCCCCTTAAGGTGGCGGCATTATACGAAGCTGTGACCGAAATGCAGCTTCATCCGTAAGATCGATTCGGTCGCGCTGTTCGACTGCTGCGCGCCGGCTGCGACGAAGGGGAACCCATGCCAGTAGCACTCACCACCCTGGTACAGGAGGCGGACCGGTTTCTCGATGCCGCCAGGATCGCCGATTACTGCCCCAACGGACTGCAGGTCGAAGGGCGGCCGCAGGTCGCCCGGATCGTCAGCGGCGTGACCGCCAGCCAGGCACTTCTGGATGCTGCGGTTCAAGCACAGGCGGATGTGGTGCTGGTGCATCATGGCTACTTCTGGAAGAACGAGGATGCCCGTGTCGTGGGCATGAAACAGCGCCGCCTGAAAACCCTGCTGAGCCACGATATTTCGCTGCTGGCCTACCATCTGCCCCTGGATGTGCATCCTGAGGTGGGCAACAACGTGCAGCTGGCCGCCCTGCTTGGTCTGAGCGTCGAGGGGCCGCTGGAGCCTGGTAATCCGCGGTCGGTTGGCCTGGTCGGCTCGCTGCCCGAGTCGCTGGCACCGGGCGAGTTCAAGGCGAAGATCGGACAGGCGTTGGGCCGCGAGCCGCTGATGGTCGACGGGCACAGGCCGATCCAGCGCGTGGCCTGGTGTACCGGCGCGGCCCAGGGTTATATCGAGCAGGCGGTGGCCGCCGGGGTGGATGCCTATATCACCGGGGAGATTTCCGAGCCCACCGCACATGTCGCGCGGGAGAACGGCCTCAGCTTCTTCGCCGCCGGTCATCACGCCACAGAGCGTTACGGGGTGCGTGCGCTGGGCGAGTACCTTGCCCGGCATTTCGGCATCGAGCACCGCTTCATCGATTGCGACAATCCGGCCTGAGCCGATCCGCACTGTCGCATCACCGTGCTTCCGGCGCCTGTCATTTGCCTGCGTCGGACCGGCTTCGAGTCGGTATAAATCTATAGCTTTTAGGTCTAAAAGGCGGCCTGATTAGAATCTATGGCCGTGTTAGAGTTGCGCCCAATTCACGGCCGTCTGGCCGTCAACCTGCAAAATCGTGAGTAGCCATGGTCGACAAACTGACGCATCTGAAACAGCTGGAGGCGGAAAGCATCCATATCATTCGCGAGGTTGCTGCGGAGTTCGGCAACCCGGTGATGCTCTATTCCATTGGCAAGGATTCGGCCGTGATGCTGCACCTGGCGCGCAAGGCCTTCTTCCCGGGCAAGCTGCCGTTTCCTGTGCTGCATGTCGATACACGCTGGAAATTCCAGGAGATGTATCGTTTCCGCGAGAAGATGGTCAGCGAGATGGGGTTGGACCTGATCACCCACATCAACCCGGACGGTGTCGCGCAGGACATGAACCCCTTCACCTATGGCAGCGCCAAGCACACCGATGTGATGAAGACCGAGGGCCTCAAGCAGGCGCTGGACAAGTACGGCTTCGACGCCGCCTTCGGTGGTGCTCGCCGCGATGAGGAAAAGTCCCGTGCCAAAGAGCGCGTCTACTCCTTCCGTGACAGCAAGCACCGCTGGGACCCGAAGAATCAGCGCCCCGAGCTGTGGAACCTGTACAACGGCAAGGTGAAGAAGGGCGAGTCCATCCGTGTGTTCCCGCTGTCGAACTGGACCGAGCTGGACATCTGGCAGTACATCTATCTGGAGCAGATCCCGATCGTGCCGCTGTACTTCGCTGCCGAGCGCGAAGTGGTCGAGCTCAATGGCACCCTGGTGATGATCGATGACGAGCGAATCCTCAGCTACCTCACGCCCGAACAGAAGGCGAGCATCCACAAGAAGATGGTGCGTTTCCGCACCCTCGGCTGCTACCCGCTGACCGGTGCGGTCGAGTCCACCGCAACCACGCTGCCGGAGATCATCCAGGAAATGCTCCTGACCCGGACCTCCGAACGCCAGGGCCGCGTCATCGACCACGATGCCACGGGCTCGATGGAAGAAAAGAAACGCCAGGGTTACTTCTAAGGAAACGCATCATGAGTCACCAATCCGATCTGATCAGCGAGGACATCCTCGCCTACCTGGCGCAACACGAGCGCAAGGAACTGCTGCGTTTCCTGACCTGCGGTAACGTCGATGACGGCAAGAGCACGCTGATCGGCCGCCTGCTGCACGACTCGAAGATGATCTACGAGGACCACCTCGAAGCCATCACCCGCGACTCGAAGAAGGTCGGCACTACCGGCGAAGACGTCGATCTGGCGCTGCTGGTCGATGGCCTGCAGGCCGAGCGCGAGCAGGGCATCACCATCGATGTGGCGTACCGTTATTTTTCCACCGCCAAGCGCAAGTTCATCATTGCCGATACTCCTGGCCACGAGCAGTACACCCGCAACATGGCCACCGGCGCGTCCACCTGCGACCTGGCGATCATTCTGGTCGATGCGCGCTATGGCGTGCAGACCCAGACCAAGCGTCACAGCTTCATCACCTCGCTGCTGGGCATCAAGCACATCGTCGTCGCCATCAACAAGATGGACCTGATGAACTTCGATCAGGACGTGTTCGAGCGCATCAAGGCCGACTACCTGGCATTCGCCGAGCGCATCGAGCTGAAGCCGTCGTCCCTGCACTTCGTACCGATGTCAGCGCTCAAGGGCGATAACGTGGTCAATCGCAGCGAACGTGCACCCTGGTACCAGGGGCAGTCGCTGATGGAGATTCTCGAGAGTGTCGAGATCGCTGGGGACCGCAACTTCGATGATCTGCGCTTCCCGGTGCAGTACGTCAATCGCCCCAACCTCAACTTCCGCGGTTTCGCCGGGACCCTGGCGAGCGGCATCGTGCGCAAGGGCGACGAGATCGCCGTGCTGCCGTCCGGCAAGACCAGTCGAGTCAAGTCCATCGTCACCTTCGATGGTGAACTCGAGCAGGCGACCCCTGGCGAGGCTGTCACCCTGACGTTAGAAGATGAGATCGATGTCTCCCGCGGCGACATGCTGGTGCATGCCGACAGCCGCCCGCGTATCGCTGACAGCTTCGAGGCGATGCTGGTGTGGATGGGCGAAGAGCCGATGCTGCCGGGCAAGAAATACGACATCAAGCGCGCCACCAGTTACGTGCCGGGCTCCATCGCAAGCATCAGCCATAAGGTGGATGTGAACACGCTGGAGAAGGGCGCTGCGAGTAGCCTTCAGCTCAACGAGATCGGCAAGGTCAAGGTCAGCCTGGACGCGCCGATCGCTCTGGACGGCTACGCACAGAACCGCACCACCGGTGCCTTCATCGTCATCGATCGCCTCACCAATGGCACCGTCGGCGCCGGCATGATCATCGCCGACCCGGTTGCCCATGGATCGGGTGGTCATCACGGTGCGCTGGCGCATGTTTCAACGGAAGAGCGCGCCACACGCTTCGGTCAGCAGCCGGCAACCGTGCTGTTCACTGGGCTTTCCGGCGCCGGCAAGAGCACCCTGGCCTACGCGGTGGAACGCAAGCTGTTCGATATGGGCCGCGCGGTTTACGTCCTCGATGGACAGAACCTGCGTCACGATCTCAACAAGGGCCTACCGCAGGATCGCGCCGGCCGCACCGAAAACTGGCGCCGCGCTGCCCACGTCGCTCGGCAGTTCAACGAGGCGGGCCTGATCACCCTGGCGGCGTTCGTTGCACCAGACGCCGAAGGGCGCGAACAGGCCAAGGCATTGATCGGCGCTGAGCGTCTGATCACCGTCTACGTCCAGGCCTCCCCGCAAGCCTGCCGTCAGCGCGATCCCCAGGGGTTGTATGCGGCTGGTGGGGATAATATTCCGGGCGAGTCTTTCCCGTACGATGTGCCGCTGAATGCGGATCTGGTTGTCGATACCGAATCTGTTGGTATCGCAGAGGGAGTGAGGCAGGTGATTGGACTACTACGCCAGCGGGACGCGATTTAGGTCGCAAGAAAAAACGCCCTGCCAATACAGGGCGTTTTTCTTTGTGGCATCAGGGCGATTGGCGCATTTGGTCCGTACTACGAGACTTCGCGAGATCCTAGCCTGCCCCAGCGTCTCGGTTTTCAGTTCCAAGGCCGAGCATCGACAATAGCGATAACCTCGCCATTGTTTTCTTTCAGCAAAACCACCATGTCTTTCTGATTGGTTTTTACGGGCAGCCAAGCGCCTGCGTTAGGGTGCATTTTAAGGATGGCCGCGACCGCTTCTGGGGCGTTGTATTTCTCAAGCAATGCTAAGGGTTTTGCTGCTTCTTGCATGGCAGAGCCGGCAAGGCTCAACGACTGGTAAAGCTCGGGGTGTTGTGAAATATCGATACCTGCGAAAACAGACTCAAACAGCAAGTCGCTTCTTTCGTCCGCGTCTTCCGGCGCCAGTACAGAAACCCACTTCGGTCCTGTCCATGGAGGGCTTCGATATTCCAGTTGCGCTTCACCTAGCTTGCGTTCGTCAATTTCGTTGACGCGCACTAGCTGGAAGCGGTCATCAGCGAAAACAAGCCATGCGGGGCGGCCATCGGCCACAGCGTGCAATCCATAGAGCAATGCGCCGAGTTGTATAGCACAGATTATTGAGAGATCCATGGTCAAGGTCTTTTTGCCCTGCTTGTAAACTAAAAAAGTAAGGCAAGGGCCGAGAATCAAGTCAATTCCTATCAGCATAAGAAATATCTTGGTCACACCCACAGCCGTGTGAAGCGGGCTGGGATACCAGATAAAGAAGACTAGGGAAACAACCGCTATTGCTACGCAGCCTGAAAGCAGCAGGTGAATAGAAAAAGCTTTGATACGTGGATTGAACATGCAGAGCCTCACATCGGAATCCAGCCCTGATCCCAGAATCTGGGTGGACTGCCAATATTGTGTTCCTTATAAAACCTTATGGATGTTTCATGCAGTAGGGGAACATCCATAATCAAGATGCTTGCAATGATAGCCATCGCTACCATCAACAGTATGGAAAATATTGCATGTTGCATCGGTAGCGCCATGGCGGCAGGGCTTGCAGGGCTTCTCCAGCGAGCCAAGGCTAGCCCGGCAATAACTGCCAGCCAGCCTTCGGTATAGGGCATGGCAAATACTCCATCGACCTGAGCAAGCGTCAATGAGCCTAAAAGAGCCATCCATAATGCTGCATCAAGTATATCTGTTTTGTTGCGGATTATATTCGCTCCGCGCCACATGCCGGTAGTTATACTGAACAGGAATAGCAGCGTAGCCGGTATGCCCCATTCAGCAAGGAACTGCAATGTGGCTTGATGCGGATGTGCGCCGATATGGTTCCATACAGCCGAATAGTGCAGAGGGCCTACACCAAGAAATGGGTTGGCTTTGATCATCCCCCATGCGCCTTGCCAAAGAACATCTCGTTTGGAAAGGTCAAACCTCAAGCCAGAAGGTATGTCTCTGGCTAGCCCCACCCACTCTGGAATGCAAAAGAAAAGTAAAAAATAGACTGCCAAACCGATCAAAGCGAATGTCGCAACCTGCAAGAGTAATGTCTTGTAGCGACCGCCGGTGGCAAGCAGTGTAACCAAACTGGCTATGCTGAGGCCCAGCAAAACGCCACGCCCCGCCAGCGCCCAGGCGATGCACCATTGCAATAGAAGAGTTAAGTAGATGACATTCTGGTTAAATAGCTTCTTATGCCAGTCCTGCTGGAATGCCAAGCCATGCAGGATGGGGATCAGCATTATTTGAAACTGGCCATAGAAGCGTGGGTTGTCGAACCCTGGATACATCAAGTAAGGGTTGACGTCACGTGTGCCAGTAAAGAAAGAGGCTATGTAAAAAGCGAGAAATTGTATTGCCAGAAGTGCTGATGTGACAAATAGGATGAATAGCACCACTTGCTGAGCGGCGGTTTGGCGAAGAGCAGTGCCGAGGTAAATAAGCAGCGCCAAACTGGATGCATATTTTGCCCATTCTTTCAATGCCCATTGCGGGTGTTGAGATAGCAGCGCCGAAACTAAGCCCAAGATAAACGCCAACAACACTGCATTGCTGGGCGGGAAAAAGGCGCTAGGGCGGCGCCAGTAGCCCAGTTGAAGCGCCGCTGAGGCAGCAGCTACAAGCGTTAGCTGAGTGATTCTTTGTTGTTCCAGCCAGCTGTAATCAAGCAGCCAATAACTGACGCTAGTGCTCGAAAAAACAAGCAGAAAAAAAGCCGCAATCAGCATTTCTTTATTTTTAAGAAAGAACATCTAGCTTAGTCGTTTATTGCTACTTTAGAGGCATTTGCCGGGCTTGTACTTGCTGTCCAGATCACTGGTGCAGCCCCACAAGCCCTCCGCCGTGCGGTTAAGGGTAATGGTTTTGCCGTTAAACCGTCCCGGCATTCCGTTTCGTGCGGTACAGGTGATCGAGCCCGTCGCCGTTGCTATAAGCGTCACGGTGCAATAGTTTGTGCTCGCGCCGATACCGATAAATCCCGGCAATCCGGGCACCAGTGAGGGGGTGCGATTCTCGTTGATGGCGTGCTCGAACGCGGCCTTTCCCGGAGTGATTTCGGCCAAGGCGGCAGCGGCTGTCGAGCGCACGGTGTAGTTCTGATAGGCAGGAAAAGCAATGGCCGCAAGAATGCCGATGATTGATAGCACGATCATCAACTCAATCAGAGAAAAGCCGAGGTACGACTTTTTCACAGGCGTCATCCTCCAATGTAGGCGAAAAAAAAGAGCGGTCTAAGCCGCTCTTTTTTAACAGGCTAGATTAGGAGCACTTGCCTGGTTTGTACTTCAGATCAAGGTTGCTGGCGCAGGACCACTCTCCGTCAGCAGTACGATTAAGCGTAATTGTCTTGCCATTGAACTTACCAGCGTTGCCGCCTTTCGCGGTGCACTCGATGTGGCCATCGGCAGCTGTATCAAGCGCCACGGTGCAGTACGACGTGGAATTGGTAATGCCAATATAACCTTCGTCAGTAGCAGTTAGAGATGGAGTTTTGCCTTCGTTGATTGCTTGCTCAAACCCGATCTTGCCGGGGGTGATTTCTGCCAGGGCAGCGGCGGCGTTGGAGCGTACGGTATAGTCCTGATAGGCCGGCAGCGCAATGGCGGCCAGAATGCCGATGATCGCAACCACGATCATCAGTTCGATAAGGGTAAAGCCTTTCTGCATCTGCGATTTCATTTGAATCTCCTTGAGTGTTAAGGCTGTTGAGCCTGTCTGTGCTAAAGCAGTTGGCGTGCCAATTATTGCGGATTATCGTTCCGTAGGTTGCTGGCTGTGATCCGCTTCAACTAAAGGCGTTCTGCAGGAGGTCTGGGGTTCGACTGCTGAGCAAAACTCCGGGCGTATCGGTACCCCTCTGTCCGCTTTTCGGTGCCTGGCTGAGAGTTATCCTGGCTGGTAGTGACGATATGTGACCAATAGCGTCACTCCGTGCGTGCGTTGTTTGCAGGTGGTGGCAACTGCGCTATAAGGCGGCAAAGATTGGAGCGAGATCGCCATGAGCGAAAATATTTCTCTGTCCGGGTTGGCTCGGCAGATGGTGTTGGCTGGTGTACTGGATGAGCGGACAGCACAGCAGGCGCAGGTTCAGGCGCTGCGAAACAAAACATCCTTCGTTACCTACGTTGTCCAGAACAAATTGGCAAAGGGGCGTGCCGTCGCTGAAGTTGCCTCGGAGCAGTTCGGCGTTGCGCTCTTGGATCTGGCGGCTCTGGACAAGGAGGTGCCGCCCAAGGATGTCGTCAGCGAGAAGCTGGCTCGCCAGCATCGCTTGCTCCCGCTGGCTAAGCGCGGCAATAAGCTTTACGTGGCCGTTTCAGATCCGGCGAACCATCAGGCGATTTCCGATATTCAGTTCAGTACTGGGTTAACCACCGAGGCCATCCTCGTCGAGGACGACAAGCTCGGGGACGCCATCGATAAGTTTTTCGATAATGGTTCAACCGGTCTGGAGGATCTGGGCGACGTGGATCTCGACGGGGTGGATGTCGAGACCGTTTCGGATGACATAAAAGGAGACGATGGCGGTGCGGAGGCTGACGATGCGCCGGTCGTGCGCTTCGTCAACAAGATGCTGCTCGACGCCATTCGTGGGGGCTCATCAGACCTCCATTTCGAGCCCTATGAAAAGGCCTATCGAGTACGGTTGCGTACTGACGGAATTCTGCATGAGGTGGCGCGTCCGCCCATTCAACTGGCGCCTCGAATTTCGGCGCGTCTAAAGGTCATGGCAGGGCTGGATATCTCCGAGCGGCGCAAGCCGCAGGATGGCCGGATCAAGATGAAGCTCTCCAAGAGCAAGGCCATCGATTTCCGGGTCAACACGCTACCGACCCTGTGGGGCGAAAAGATTGTAATGCGGATTCTTGACCCCTCAAGTGCTCAAATGGGCATCGATGCGCTGGGATATGAGGAGGATCAGAAGGATCTGTATATGAATGCTCTGCGGCAACCCCAGGGCATGATTCTCGTGACCGGTCCGACGGGCTCCGGTAAGACGGTATCCCTCTACACCGGGTTGAACATCCTCAACACCGTCGATGTGAACATTTCGACGGCGGAGGATCCGGTAGAGATCAACCTCGAGGGTATCAACCAGGTCAACGTCAATCCTAAACAGGGCATGGACTTTTCTCAGGCCCTCCGTGCCTTTCTACGTCAGGACCCGGACATCATCATGGTGGGGGAGATCCGCGATCTGGAGACCGCCGAGATTGCGATCAAGGCGGCGCAGACGGGACATATGGTGATGTCGACGCTTCATACCAATAGCGCTGCGGAAACCCTGACGCGTCTGCGCAACATGGGGGTGCCTGCGTTCAACATCGCGACCTCCGTGAACCTGATCATTGCTCAGCGTCTGGCACGAAAGCTCTGCAATAGCTGCAAGAAAGAGGTTGATGTCCCCCGTGACGTTTTGCTGCGCGAAGGGTTCCCTGAGCAGAAGCTTGGAACCTTCAAGATTTATGGTCCGGTAGGTTGCGACAACTGCAAGGGCGGCTACAAGGGGCGCGTCGGTATTTATGAAGTGGTTAAAAACACGCCATCGTTGCAGCGGATTATCATGGAAGACGGAAACTCCATCGATATTTCAACCCAGATGCGCAAAGACGGCTTCAACGACCTGCGGACCTCGGCTTTGCTCAAGGCCATGCAGGGCGTGACCAGCCTCGAAGAAGTCAATCGGGTCACCAAGGATTAAGCATGGCGCAGAAAGCGATCAGAACCAGTGTGTTCAGCTGGGAGGGAACCGACCGCAAGGGCAGCAAGGTCAAGGGTGAGCTTAGTGGTGCGAGCCCGGCGCTGGTGAAGGCGCAATTGCGCAAGCAAGGGATCAATCCACAGAAAGTGCGCAAGAAGTCCGTGTCTCTGTTTGGAGCGGGCAAGAAAATTAAACCCATGGATATCGCGCTGTTCACCCGACAGATGGCGACGATGATGAAAGCCGGTGTGCCGCTGCTGCAATCCTTCGATATCATCGGTGAGGGTTTCGACAATCCGAACATGCGCAAGCTGGTGGATGACCTGAAGCAGGAAGTTGCGGCAGGTAACAGTTTCGCGACGGCTTTGCGCAAGAAGCCACAATACTTCGATGACCTGTATTGCAACTTGGTCGATTCCGGTGAGCAATCCGGTGCATTGGAAACCTTGCTCGATCGCGTGGCGACCTACAAGGAAAAGACTGAGGCATTGAAGGCCAAGATCAAGAAGGCGATGAACTATCCCGTTGCGGTAGTGTTGGTGGCGGTCATTGTGTCGGCCATTCTGTTGATCAAGGTGGTGCCACAGTTCCAAGAGGTGTTTGCCAACTTCGGGGCCGAGCTTCCGGCTTTTACCTTGATGGTAATTGGATTGTCGGAAGCGCTGCAGGAGTGGTGGTTCATTATTCTGGTAGGGCTGATTGCGGGAGCTTTTGCTTTCAAGGAGGCGCACAAGCGCTCCGAGAAATTTCGCAACTGGTTCGATCGTTTGCTGCTGAAGGTACCAGTTGTTGGCGACATTCTTTACAAGTCATCGGTCGCCCGCTTCGCCCGCACTCTATCGACGACTTTCGCTGCGGGCGTGCCACTTGTGGATGCGCTGGATTCGGTGGCGGGGGCTACGGGCAACGTAGTCTTTCGAGCTGCAACTATGAAAGTCAAGAATGATGTATCCACCGGCATGCAACTCAATTTCTCCATGCGTACTACGGGTGCCTTCCCAACCATGGCGGTGCAAATGACGGCGATCGGCGAAGAGTCTGGTTCGCTTGATGAGATGCTCGCCAAGGTTGCGACTTTCTACGAGGATGAAGTCGATAACATGGTAGATAGCCTGACTAGCCTGATGGAGCCGATGATCATGGCTGTACTCGGGGTTCTGGTGGGCGGCTTGATCATCGCTATGTACCTTCCGATATTCCAGCTCGGCTCTGTAGTTTAAACGTATGTTTATTGATCTTTTGGCCAGCCATGTGCTGGCCTTTGTTTTGTCTGCTGCAGTGCTCGGTCTGCTGGTTGGCAGCTTTCTCAATGTTGCCATCTACCGTGTGCCTATCATGATGCAGCGCGAATGGCGCATGCAGGCGCGGGAATATTTGGATTATCCGCCCGAGCCAATTGGGGAGCGTTTCAATCTATTGGTGCCGAGTTCACGCTGCCCTCACTGCGGTCATCGTATCCGTGCCTGGGAGAACATTCCCTTGGTCAGCTGGCTGGCGCTGCGTGGAAAGTGCTCGTCTTGTCAGGCGCCGATCAGCTGTCGATATCCGTTGGTTGAGCTGGCGTGTGGCGTGCTATCCGGATACGTGGCATGGCATTTCGGTTTTTCCTGGCAGGCAGGGGCGATGCTTCTGCTGACCTGGGGGTTGCTGGCGATGAGCATGATCGATGTCGATCATCAGTTGCTGCCTGACTCGCTCGTGCTGCCGCTCTTGTGGTTAGGGTTGATTGCCAACAACTTTACTCTGTTCGCCTCTCTCGAGGATGCGCTGTGGGGGGCGATAGCCGGTTACCTGAGCCTATGGTCCGTTTATTGGCTGTTCAAGCTGATCACAGGCAAAGAGGGGATGGGCTACGGCGATTTCAAGCTGCTGGCGATGCTTGGTGCCTGGGGTGGCTGGCAGGTTCTGCCGCTCACTATCTTGCTGTCGTCGGTGGTCGGCGCCGTGCTTGGCAGTATTCTGCTGAGGGTGCAGCGGGCTGAAAGCAGTACGCCCATTCCGTTCGGGCCGTATCTTGCGATAGCGGGGTGGATTGCGTTGCTTTGGGGCGACCGAATTACCGAAAGCTACCTCCAGTTCGCTCGCTTCTAACTCCGCTCGGTCGGTCGACCTGTCACCGATCGGCTTTTCTCTGTCGTCCTATTTCGAACGCTGAGGCTTGCGCATAGCTCGCCGAGTGGTTACTACTGCGCGCGTCTTATTTGGCCTGGGATATTAGACGGATGAAGCCTTGGGTTCTCGGGTTGACCGGCGGTATTGGCAGTGGCAAGACTGCAGTGGCAAACCAGTTTGCAAATCTTGGCGTGCATGTAGTCGATGCCGATGAAGCGGCGCGTTGGGTCGTTGAGCCCGGTCGCCCGGCGTTGCGGCAGATTGCTGAGCATTTCGGCGATGCCGTACTGCTGCCAGAGGGCGGCTTGGATCGTGCTGCGCTGCGTGAGCGGGTATTTGCGAATACGGCTGAGCGCCAATGGCTCGAAAGCCTTTTGCATCCTATGATTCGCGCCGAGGTTGCGCAGCACCTGGCGGCAGCGACGTCTCCTTACGCCATCATGGTGTCTCCGTTGCTTATAGAAACCGGGCAGTATCGCCAGGTCGAGCGTGTACTGGTGGTCGATGTGCCAGATACTCTCCAGGTCGTTCGTACCGCGGCCCGTGATCAGGCAACTGAAGAGCAGGTGCGGGCGATTATTCAGGTCCAGGCCAGGCGGGAGGAGCGCCTGCGGCATGCGGACGATGTCCTTGTAAATGACCGTGATCTGGCGTGGCTCAAATCGGAAGTCGAGCGTTTGCACCGCTTCTATCTGACATTGCGAGGAGGCCAGAAATGACCGCGACTGTAGTCGAGTGCCCCACCTGCGGGGCGCCAGTGGAGTGGGGGCCTCAGAGCCCAAGTCGGCCGTTTTGCTCTGAGCGCTGCAAACTCATCGATCTTGGGGCTTGGGCTGCGGAGGAGCACGCCATTCCCGGAAGCGATCTGGAGGATGAGCTGTTTTCCGGTGATCTGCCGCCCCGCGAGCATTGACTCGCAGTTTCCTCATTTATCTTCTTTCCAGGGCGCCTGCAGGTAGCGGCTCTGGTTGAAGCTTTCCATCCAGTCCGGATAGAAGACGACCAGCGCCGTGATTGCCGTGCCGTTGATGAACGCCTCGGGAAACATGACGAGCCAGATGTAGCCGGCAAAGTCTTCCAGCCAGGGCGGCATCGGGTAGCGGCCATCGATCAGCAGTATGCCGAGGGATGCCAGGATGCAGGCCAGGGCGGCGAGTGCCGCTGGAAAGAAGCCCGCAAAGAAGATGAAGACGAAGAGGTTGCGCGGCTGGGATCGCTCCACCAGGCGGGCGCAGATGACTGTGACAAAGACCGGGATCAACACCAGCAGCACGCCGTTGGTCCCCAGGGCGGTGAGATGCTGATGGCCGGTAAGGGTCAGGCCCAGCTGGGCCGCCAGAGCTGCGATGATCGCCAGCGGCCAATCGAGCAGCAGGGTAGCTGCCGTCAGTCCGATGAAGTGGAATGAAAGACCGGAGTCGAAGTCCCGGCGAACCAACCACAGCAGAAAGATGGCCAGCATCGCTCCGAACAGCAGGTGTTGCCGTCGCGCATCGCTGAAGAGCTCGACCCAGGGGGCGCGCCACGCCGCCCAGAGCAAGGCAAGCGAATAGATCAGCCAACCTGCGACAAGGGTGGAGGGAGCTAGGAGATGCGCGGCGATCATCCTGTCGGATCCTGTGTGTCGTTACCTGAAACTGCTGATGGCTCGTTTTTTCTGTGTCAGGGGGCCGGATTCGGTTGCGCCGTATGAATGGCGTCGATGGCTGCTAAGACTTCGTTCGACAGTGTCAGATCAAGGCTGCCGATATTGGATTCGAGCTGCTGCAGTGTCGTGGCACCGATGATATTGCTGGTGACGAAGGGCCGGGATGTTACGTAGGCAAGGGCCATCTGCGCGGGCTCCAGGCCATGCTGGTGGGCTAGGGCGACATAGCGGGAACAGGCGGCTCGTGCCTGTGGGTTGTTGTAGCGTGCGAAGCGCTGGAATAGTGAAAGTCGCGCATTCGCCGGGCTGGCGCCGTTTTCGTATTTGCCGCTCAGCATGCCGAACGCCAATGGCGAGTATGCCAGCAGTCCGCACTGTTCACGCATGCTGATCTCCGCCAGGCCCACCTCAAAGCTGCGGTTGAGGAGGTTGTAGGGGTTCTGTATCGAGACGGCGCGCGGCCATTTGTGCGTCTCGGCCAGTTGCAGGTACTTCATGGCGCCCCAGGGGGTCTCGTTGGAAATGCCAATGTGGCGGATTCGACCGGCTCTGACTTCGTCATCAAGGGCGGCAAGCGTTTCTTCCAGAGGTGTGAAATCGTCGTCCGGCAGGTGCTGGTAGCCCAAACGCCCGAAAAAGTTCGTGCTGCGTTCCGGCCAATGCAGCTGATAAAGGTCGATCCAGTCGGTTTGCAGTCGGCGCAGGCTGTCATCCAGGGCGGTGCGAATGTGCTCACGGTTGAATCGCGGACGGCCGTTGCGAATGTGGCTGATGCCGTTGCCGGGGCCGGCGATCTTGGTTGCGAGTATCCAGTCGGCTCGATCGCCGCGGCTGTTGAAGTAGTTGCCAATGTACTGCTCGGTGGTGGCGTAGGTTTCCGGGCGCGGCGGAACGGGATACATCTCCGCAGTATCGATGAAGTTGATGCCAGCGGCTTTGGCCATGTCGATCTGAGCGAAGGCGTCAGTCTCGGTGTTCTGCTCGCCCCATGTCATGGTGCCGAGGCAGAGTGAGCTTACGTTCAGGTCGGTTCGGCCGAGTGGACGAAATTCCATGGAGTGCCTCCGGGCTGGCGAAAGTTTTATGGATGCGAGATTAACGAAGTTCGCCCAATAGATGACATGAGAGTGATCGCGACCGCCCGAAGTGCCCGATGGGGCTCTGGCATATAGCGCGGTGCATGCGCGCCGGCGCTTGCTGAGATGACGGGCGCTTCGGAACTCCGAGAGGATAAATGTTGGTTGCTATTTTTCTGGCAATCAGGATAATTCCGCAGCCTGTCGGCGGGGATGCCTAGCCCGTCGACGCAAGCCAATGGTAGGGGATGCCTAGCCTACCGAACCACTGCCGTGGCGGACGCGCTGACCCGAGCCCCCGATAGCGTCTGTTTCCGGCTGCCCTGTTCTTGTCAGGGCGAGCACTATTCAGTAAGATTCGCCGTCTTATTTTCAGGGCGGCCCCTGAGGCTATAACGAATGAAGACATTTACTGCTAAACCGGAAACCGTCAAGCGCGACTGGTTCGTCGTCGACGCTGCCGGCCAGACCCTGGGTCGTCTGGCAACCGAAATCGCCAGCCGCCTGCGTGGCAAGCACAAGCCGGAATACACCCCTCACGTCGATACCGGCGATTACATCGTCGTGATCAATGCTGAGCAAGTGCGTGTTACCGGTGCCAAGACCAGCGACAAGATGTACTACTCTCACTCCGGTTTCCCGGGTGGCATCAAGTCGATCAACTTCGAGAAGCTGATCGCCAAGGCGCCCGAGCGCGTGATCGAGACTGCGGTCAAGGGCATGCTGCCGAAGAACCCGCTGGGTCGCGACATGTATCGTAAGCTGAAGGTCTACAAGGGTGCCAATCACCCGCACACCGCTCAGCAGCCCCAAGAACTGAAGATTTAACGGAATAGTTCAATTATGTCGGCGACTCAAAATTACGGCACTGGCCGTCGCAAGACTGCAACCGCGCGCGTCTTCCTGCGCCCGGGCACTGGCAAGATTTCCATCAACAACCGTGAGCTGGATAATTTCTTCGGCCGCGAAACTGCTCGCATGGTCGTGCGTCAGCCGCTGGAGCTGACTGAGACCGTCGAAAAGTTCGATATCTACGTCACCGTTCTGGGTGGTGGTGTCAGTGGTCAGGCTGGTGCTATCCGCCACGGTATCACTCGTGCACTGATCTCCTACGACGAGAGCCTGCGTAGCCCGCTGCGCAAGGCTGGCTTCGTCACTCGTGACGCCCGTGAAGTCGAGCGTAAGAAGGTCGGTCTGCGTAAAGCACGCAAGCGTCCGCAGTACTCCAAGCGCTAATTCGCGCTTTCAAAGAAACGCCCAGTTTCGTTCGGAGCTGGGCGTTTTTTTTGCCTTGCGCTTTTGTTTTGGTGCGACAGTGTGTCGCGCGCTGGAGGGCTTGGTTTGCCTGAGGGTAAAGGCATTGTGACAGGCTATTACCTTGTCAGAAGAGGGTCTTTTCTTTACCATTTGGCGAATTTTTCGCGGCTCAATTTTACGTAGTACATGCCTGCTTCACGGCAGGCCATAAGAAGCTGATGGGAGACGACTGAATGAGCAATGACGGCGTGAATGCAGGCCGGCGTCGCTTCCTTGTGGCCGCCACTTCGGTGGTGGGCGCTGCAGGAGCGGTGGGTGCTGCGGTCCCGTTCGTGGGATCGTGGTTCCCAAGTGCCAAGGCCAAGGCTGCCGGTGCGCCGGTAAAGGTAAATATCAGCAAGATCGAGCCTGGACAGCAAATGGTTGCTGAATGGCGTGGTCAGCCGGTGTTTATTGTGCGTCGAACCGACGAGGTTCTCGGGAATCTTGAGAAGGTCGCTGCCCAGGTGGCCGATCCTGAGTCCAAGGAGTCCGACCAGCCTGCATATGTCGACCCGAAGAACCGGTCTATCAAGCCCGAGCTTCTTGTGGTCGTAGGGCTGTGCACTCATTTGGGTTGTTCGCCTTCGTTCCGTCCCGAGGTGGCTGCGGCCGATCTCGGCGCCGACTGGTTGGGTGGCTATTTCTGCCCTTGCCACGGCTCCAAATACGATATGGCCGGTCGCGTCTACAAGGCGCAGCCTGCTCCCTTGAACCTGCCGGTGCCCCCGCACTCGTACGAGACCGATAATGTCATCATCATCGGTGTGGACCAGGAGAACGCCTGATGAGCAAGTTCATGGAATGGGTTGACGCCCGCTTCCCCGCCACCAAGATGTGGGAAGATCACCTCTCGAAGTACTACGCTCCCAAGAACTTCAACGTCCTGTACTTCTTCGGTTCGTTGGCGCTGCTCGTGCTGGTCAATCAGATTCTTACCGGTATCTGGCTGACCATGAGCTTCGAGCCGTCGGCTGAAGGTGCGTTCGCCTCCGTCGAGTACATCATGCGTGATGTCGAGTACGGCTGGATCATCCGCTATCTGCACTCCACCGGCGCTTCGGCTTTCTTTGTGGTGGTGTATCTGCACATGTTCCGCGGTCTGCTCTACGGCTCCTACCAGAAGCCGCGTGAGCTGGTGTGGATCTTCGGTATGATGATCTACCTCGCGCTGATGGCCGAGGCCTTCATGGGCTACCTGCTGCCGTGGGGCCAGATGTCCTACTGGGGTGCGCAGGTGATCATTTCGCTGTTCGGTGCCATTCCGGTCATCGGCGACGATCTGACCCAGTGGATCCGTGGTGACTACCTGATCTCGGGCATCACCCTGAACCGCTTCTTCGCGCTGCATGTGATTGCGCTGCCGATCGTGATTCTCGGTCTGGTCGTCCTGCACATTCTGGCGCTGCACGAAGTGGGTTCGAACAACCCGCTGGGCGTGGATATCAAGAAGACCAAGGATGAAGCCGGTGTGCCGCTCGATGGCATTCCCTTCCATCCGTACTACACCGTGAAGGACATCGTCGGGGTTGTGGTGTTCCTCTTCGTCTTCTGCGCGGTTGTATTCTTCTTCCCGGAAATGGGCGGCTACTTCCTCGAGAAGCCGAACTTCGAAGTGGCGAACGCGTTCAAGACTCCTGAGCACATCGCACCCGTCTGGTACTTCACTCCGTTCTACGCGATTTTGCGTGCGGTACCTGACAAGTTGCTCGGCGTAATCGCCATGGGGGCCGCTATCGCAGTGTTGTTCGTTCTGCCGTGGCTGGATCGCAGCCCCGTCAAGTCCATGAAATACAAGGGCTGGATGAGCAAGATCGCGCTGCTGGCGTTCTGCATCTCCTTCATCATTCTCGGTGTACTGGGCGTACTGTCGCCGACGCCTGAGCGTACTCTGGTGTCGCGGATCTGTACTGCTATCTACTTCGGATACTTCATCCTGATGCCGTTCTACACCAAGCTCGAGAAGACCAAAGTGGTTCCGGAAAGGGTGGATGGCTGATGAAAAAGCAATTTGCTGCATTGATTCTTGCAATTCTGCCGGCCTTCACTTTCGCGGCCGGCCCGGCGGTACATTTGGATAAGGTCGATATCGACCTGACCGACAAGGCGGCCATGCAGGATGGTCTGAAGACCTTCGCCAACTATTGCATGGGTTGCCATGGTGCGCAGTATCAGCGCTATGAGCGCGTCGCCACCGATCTGGGTATTCCGGAAGAGGTGATGATGGACAATATCGTCTTCACGGACGCCAAGTTTGGCGATCACATGAAGATCGGTATGAAGCCTGAAGACGCCAAAGTCTGGTTCGGTGCCGCTCCGCCGGATCTCACCCTGGTTGCTCGTGTTCGTGGCAACGACTGGCTGTATACCTACATGCGCAGCTTCTATGAAGATCCGGCGCGTCCGTACGGCGTCAACAACAGCGTGTTCCCCAATGTTGGTATGCCGCATGTTCTGGCTCCGCTCCAGGGTCGCCGGGTTGTCGGATGTAAGCAGGTTCAAGTGGTCGAGAATGGCCGCAAGCAGTTCGATCCGCTGACCGGCACACCGATCACTCAGGAAGCCTGTGACCAGATGGTTGTCGAGCCTGGTACTGGGTCGCTCTCCGAGGCTGAGTACGACGAGAAGATCAAGAATCTGGTGACCTTCCTGGCTTACTCGGCCAATCCGGTCAAGCTGGAAAGCCAGCGCATCGGTACCTACGTGCTGCTGTTCCTGGCGGTGTTCTTCGTGTTCGCCTACCTGCTCAAGCGCGAGTACTGGAAAGACGTTCACTAAGCACTTCGCGGTAATCGTTGTACCTTGCGCGCGCCCAATGGGCGCGCGTGTTTTTTCTGCCTCGAGATAAAGTGAGAAGGCCCTATGGCTGCGACCAACCGGTTGGGCTGCTATTCCGATCCTGCCGATCATTACTGTCATCGCGTTCGCCTTGTTCTCGCCGAGAAAGGGGTTAGCGTGGACATCGTCGATGTCGAAGCAGGCCAGTGTCCGGTCAAGTTGGCCGAGGTGAATCCATACGCCAGTGTGCCCACACTGGTGGATCGAGATCTGGCGCTATACGAGCCCGGCGTGATTCTCGAGTATCTGGAGGAGCGCTATCCGCATCCACCGTTGCTGCCGGTCTATCCGGTGGCGCGCGCCAATACGCGTCTGTTGGCGCATCGTATCCAGCGTGATTGGTGTTCGCTGGCCGACCGCATTCTCGACCAGCGCGTCGCGGAGGCTCAGCGCGCTCAGGCACGCAAGGAGCTCCGTGAAAGCCTGATCGGTGTATCGCCGATATTCGCGGAAAAGCCTTACTTCATGAGTGACGAGATCAGCCTTGTCGACTGCTGTCTGTTGCCTATCCTCTGGCGTTTGCCCAGACTCGGTATCGAGTTGCCTCGAGCGGCCAAGCCGCTGCTCGATTACATGGAGCGCAATTTCGCTCGCGAGGCTTTCCAGGCCAGTCTTTCCGCCGTCGAGCGCAACATGCGCTAAGCGAGGTCATCAATGAATTCGAGTCGCCCGTATCTGGTACGAGCACTTTACGAGTGGATCGTCGACAACGATTGCACGCCGCACCTGCTGGTGAATGTCGATTATCCGGGGGTGCAGGTGCCGGCAGGCTACGCCAGCGATGGTCAGATCGTATTGAACGTCGCCCCCAGCGCCGTGCGGCATCTTCATATGGATAACGAGGCGATCAGTTTCGAGGGGCGCTTTGGTGGCGTAGCTCATTCATTGAACGTGCCGTCCGCTGCGGTCATGGCGATCTATGCCCGGGAAAACGGGCAAGGCATGGTGTTCGAGATCGAGCCGACTCCACCGGACGATGACGCGCCGAGCGATGCTGGTGGCGCTGCAGGAGGAGAGGGGCCGCGACCGGGCGGTCGCCCGAGTCTGAAGGTCGTAAAATGAGGTGATGCGGCGCCCGGTGATAGGGCGCCGCTGACCGATCAGTCGATATACTCGAACAGCTTGACGATCCGCTGTACCCCGGCGACGCCCTGGACAAGGTTAGTCGCGCGGCTGCCTTCCTGGCGTGTGACCAGGCCTAGCAGATAGACGATCCCGTTCTCAGTGATCACCTTGATTCGCGAGCCAGGCACGCTGTTGTCGGCGAGCATCTGCGTCTTGATCTTGGTGGTCAGCCAGGAGTCGTTACTGCGTGCCAGTGCGGACGAGGGCTGCAGAATTTGTAGCTCATTGTGTACGCGCTTGACGCGTTGCACGCCGCTGGCTGCCTGTTCTGCCATCTGCTTGAGTTCTTCGCGAGGCGTCTGCCCGGCCAACAGCACGACGCCGTTGTAGCTGGCAACCACGATGTGGCTACGCTGGTCGAGGTCCGGATGGGCCTTGGCAATGTTGACCGCTGCCTTGGTCTCGATCAGCGAGTCGTCGATCTTGCTGCCGATGGTCCGTGTGCCCCGATTGTCGGCGATCGGGTCGTCGCGCGTGGCCGTCAACACCGAGCTGCAGCCGCTGACGGCCAGGCAAATTCCCAGGGCGATGGCAGGCAAGCGGAAACGGTTCATTCCTCACTCCCAAACAGTTGATTGTCGATCAGGTCGCAGAGGCAGTGGATCGCCAGGAGATGGACTTCCTGGATGCGTGCGGTCACTTTTGCCGGTACGCGGATTTCAACGTCTTCCGGCAGCAGCAGCGAGGCCATTCCGCCGCCATCGCGGCCGGTGAGGGCAACTACCAGCATTTCCCGGTCGTGGGCAGCCTGGATCGCCTGGATCACGTTGGCGGAGTTACCGCTCGTGGAGATGGCGAGCAGCACGTCCCCGGGTTGCCCCAGCGCGCGGATCTGCTTTGAGAACACCTCGTTGTAGCTGTAGTCGTTGGCAATCGAGGTGATGGTGGAGCTGTCGGTGGTCAGTGCGATGGCCGGAAGGCTTGGGCGCTCTCTCTCGAAGCGGTTCAGCAGTTCCGAGGAGAAGTGCTGGGCATCGCCGGCTGAACCGCCATTACCGCAGGTCAGGATCTTGCCTTCGCTGAGCAGTGCATTAACCATCGCTTGGCCGGCTTGCTCGATGCTGGGGGCTAGCACCTCCATGGCCTGCTGCTTGGTTTCGATGCTGGCCTGGAAGAGTTGGCGGATTCGGGTTTGCATGTCCATTGGTGGTTGACCTTCAAGGTGGCAGGCTCGCCCGAAAAAGCGGTCGGACGATGCACTTGCGGTTCGCTAGGGCCGGACGGCATCGCGCAGCGGTCGCCGCGCAGTGTTTCGTTCAGCTTTCAAATGCGTTGCGGATCCAGTTCAGGTCCTTTGCTTGGCCTGGCGCGGTGATGGCGACTACGTCGAAGCGGCAAGGGTGCTTGGCCCAGCGGCCATGTGCCTGCAGAAACAACTGGGCAGCCTTGATCAGCTTTTGCTGCTTGCGCACATCGACGCTTTCCAGGGCGCCGCCCCAGGCGGTATGCCGCCTGTAGCGGACTTCGACGAATACTACTGTATCGCCGTCGAGCATGACCAGATCGAGCTCGCCGCTGCGGCACGACCAGTTGCGTTCGAGTAGGCGCAGGCCGCTGTCGCTGAGATGCTGCAGGGCCAGTGCTTCGGCAGAGCGTCCGCTGCTCTGGCTTTCGCTCATTACTGCGGCTCGTCCAGCCGCTCTACGGCGCCATCGCGGAACTGTGCCCAGGGCAGCTGGCGCTCGATTCGCTGCTGTGGGTTCAGGCTTAGGGTGCCGGAAAGCCCATCGAGGTGAGTGTCCGGAAGGGCCAGCAACTGATTGAGTCGGGGTGCCAGCAGGTAGGCGTCGGCACCCATGGCATAGAGCCGGCCGAGGCTTCCGCCCGCTTGCGGCCATTTCTGCTCGACTTCCTGTCGAAGGGGCAGCTGGTCGTTCAGCAGCCATGGCGTCTCGGCAAAGCGGATCCCTTCAAGGTCGAGGTACTGCGTGCGGTCATGATTGGCCGCGTGCAGGTGGGATGTGGCGTATACCGGCAGGTCGCCCGCGTACTGGAAGATCAGGGTCGGCCTGACCTGCTGGGCCTGTTGTGGTGTGGCCGCCAGGAAGATGAAATCGACGTCCTGCCGACGTGTTGGCTGGCTGGCGGTGGATGCGTCTGTGATGCTGCTTACGCGTTGTCCGCGCTGCTCACTGTTGCGTAGCTGCAGCAGATCGGCGATCTGGTTGGCCAGCTGGACAGGTTCGGCCAATGGTTCGGATGCGACCAGCGTTCCGCCTGCTTCCTGCCAGCTCTGGCGGAAGGCTTCCAGAATCCTTGCGCCCCATTCTCCGCGAGGCGCCAGCGCGATTGCGCGGCGATGGCCGTCCGCCCACGCACGGCGAGCGACT
This sequence comes from Stutzerimonas sp. LR2, assembly GCF_055755175.1. Lineage (NCBI taxonomy): Bacteria > Pseudomonadati > Pseudomonadota > Gammaproteobacteria > Pseudomonadales > Pseudomonadaceae > Stutzerimonas > Stutzerimonas sp. LR2. The sequence continues at coordinate 79,357 of NZ_JBVTRR010000005.1, read as the reverse complement.
TCGCGTGCTTCATCTTCTGCAGCCAGGCCGAACTGGAAGAGCTGAGGTGGTGTGCGCTGTCCGGCGTCGCTGTAGTTGAGTGCCAACGTGGTGATAGGCAGCTGATCACGTTCCGCGAGCTGGCGCACCAGGTCCTTTTCGAGCGGACCGACCACCAGCTGTACGCCAGCGGCCTGGGCTTGGCGATAGAAGTCGTCGATGGACTTCATCCGCGAGCTGTCATACAGCTCGATGCGCAGTTCGGCACCGGCCTGCTGTGCGTGCAGATGAGCAGCCAGGAAACCGTCGCGAAGGGCGCGAGCAACGCTCGCCAGTTGGCCTTCCATAGGCAGAAGCAGCGCTACGTGATTCAGCGGTTGATCGGCGAGTTCACGCAGCTTCTGCAGTGACTCCGGGAGCTGCTGCGCGGCGGGGTGCTGAGGGTTCTGCGCGATCCAGTCGTCGATCGCGCGTTGCTGCTGCGCGATGGTGCCGGCGCGTTTGAGCGAAAGCGCTAAGGCTTGCCAGCCGGCCAGATCGGTATCGGCGGCGCCTTGCAGTTGCTGCTCGGGAAGGGCGGACAGGAGTTTCCAGATGGTTTCGTGGTTGGCCTGCGCCTGCTCGCCGCTCAGCAGTGGCGCAGTGAATACGCGCTCACGGGCGGCTGCTAATGGCTTGTTGTTTGCCTCCAGTGCTTGGGCGCGAGCGAGCTGGCTGCGAATCTGCTGGCTGACGGGAAGCTCGCCCAGACGCTCGAATGACGGGTGCTGCAGCGCTTGTTCTGCCTTTTCGGGCTCCCCGTCGGCGAGTGCGATTTCGGCCTGCAGCGTCAGTGCGAAAATTTGCTGCGCAGGCTTCAGTGCGTCCAGTTGAACCTGCTGCAGAATGCTGCGGGCTTGCGCGCGGTTGCCCTGCTGAATGCTCTGGTCGGCAGCTGCCAGGCGCAGCTGGGCGGCCTGTTCGGCGTCGCTCTGCTCAGCCTGCTTCAACAGTTGCTGAGTGGATGCCTGCGGCGTCCGGGGCAGTTCGCCGAGCGTGGACGAGGGGGAGCTGGAGCAGGCTGCGAGCAGGGTGGCGACGCAGAGGAGAAGGAGGGGGCGTAAGCAAGCCATTGGTTAATCGTTCCTGAAAGCACTGCGAGTGTCGGCCGATTGTACCCAACCACCGAAGGGGCCGCGATGTTGCGGCGGTGAATCGGGCTACAATGCGCATTTCCTGTTTGAGGTAAGCCCTGTGACTGCCAGCGGTGGTGCGAATTCCGGAGTGGGTACGCTTTATGTCGTCGCCACGCCGATCGGCAATCTGGAGGACATCAGCGCCAGGGCGCTGCGTGTACTTCGCGAGGTGGCGCTTATCGCCGCCGAGGACACTCGCCACTCCTCGCGGCTGCTGGCGCACTTCGGTATCCAGACGCCGCTGGCCGCTTGTCATGAGCATAACGAGCGCAACGAAGGGGGGCGGTTCATCGAGCGACTCCAGGCAGGGGGTGACGTGGCGCTGATCTCCGATGCCGGCACGCCCTTGATCTCCGATCCTGGCTACCATCTGGTGCGTCAGGCCCGGGCGGCAGGAGTGGTTGTCGTCCCGGTGCCGGGGGCCTGCGCACTGATAGCCGCTCTCTCGGCGGCGGGTTTGCCGTCGGACCGTTTCATCTTCGAGGGGTTTCTTCCCGCCAAGGCGGCTGCGCGACGTACACGTCTCGAGGCGCTGAAGGAGGAGCCGCGTACGCTGATCTTCTATGAAGCCCCACATCGCATACTCGAGTCGCTGGGAGATTTCGAGAATGTGTTCGGTGGTGAGCGCATGGCGGTGCTTGGGCGCGAGCTGACGAAGGCCTTCGAGACCTTGAAGGGCTTGCCGTTGGGGGCTTTACGCGCTTGGGTCGAGGCGGACAGCAACCAGCAGCGAGGCGAATGCGTGCTGCTGGTGGAAGGGTGGGAGGCGCCGCAAGGCGAGAGCGCGGTGAGTGCCGAAGCGCTGCGGGTGCTCGATCTGTTATTGGCAGAAATGCCGCTCAAGCGCGCTGCTGCCGTCGCGGCCGACATCACTGGCGTGCGCAAGAATCTGCTGTATCAGGCGGCGCTAGAGCGCAAGTAGCAAGGCGCCCTGCCGGCGTTTCGCTTGCGGCATGGTGCGCGCGACGGTACTCTGGCGGCCGGAGAGTCGATCGGACAGTCGCTGTCTCTTTTTGTTCCGGCAAGAAGGGAGGGAGGAAAGTCCGGGCTCCATAGGGCAAAGTGCCAGGTAACGCCTGGGAGGCGTGAGCCTACGGAAAGTGCCACAGAAAATAACCGCCTAAGCGCTTCGGCGCCGGTAAGGGTGAAAAGGTGCGGTAAGAGCGCACCGCACGGCTGGCAACAGTCCGTGGCTAGGTAAACCCCACTTGGAGCAAGACCAAATAGGGATCCATTGGCGTGGCCCGCGCTGGATCCGGGTAGGTTGCTAGAGGCAGTCAGTGATGGCTGTCGTAGAGGAATGGCTGTCCTCGACAGAACCCGGCTTATAGATCGACTCTCCGTTTCTTCCTTCCGTAATCTCCGTTTTTAATTCCGAAAGATTCTTGCTCTTAACAAAGTACTTTAACTTTGTTGAGTAACTCCGTGCTGCTCCTAAAAAGCCATTCTGGGCCTGTCCGCTTTTCCCCATTTATCCCCACCTGACATCGCTAAATTGCCGCTCCGTAAGGCTTTTTCCCGCTGGGCTCGCCTTGACGGTGGGGCGGCTGCGTTTCTATAGTGCGCACAAGTGGTAGGAAGTGGCAGAAAGTGGGTAAATATGGGCATGGATAGCTAATTCAGGGGAAGCGCAAGCGTGTTTCGCGGAGCTAACGCCATCAGTCTCGACGCCAAAGGCCGGCTAGCCATGCCCAGCCGGTACCGTGACGAGCTGAATTCCCGTGGCGATGGCCAGCTGATCATCACGATCGACGCCGTGGACCGCTGCTTGTGCATATATCCGCTGCCCGAGTGGGAACTCATCGAGGCGAAACTTCGTGAGTTGCCTTCCCTGCGAGAAGAGGCCCGCCGCCTGCAGCGTCTGTTGATCGGCAACGCGGTCGACCTGGAAATGGATGGCAGCGGTCGAGTGGTCGTGCCGCCGCGTCTGCGTGAATACGCCCGGCTGGACAAGCGCGCGATGTTGGTGGGGCAGCTCAACAAGTTTCAACTGTGGAACGAGGACGACTGGAACGCGATTTCTGACGCGGACCTGGCGGCCATCAAGCAACCCGGCGGTCTGCCGGAAGAACTACGTGACCTTATCCTGTGAGCCAGATCAGCAGCCTGCGACATATCACCGTGTTGCTCGACGAAGCCGTCGCGGCGCTGAACGTGCGCGCCGATGGTCGCTATCTGGACGGGACCTTCGGGCGGGGCGGCCATAGCCGGCTACTTCTGCAACAGCTCGGTCCTAATGGCCAGTTGCTGGGGTTCGACAAGGACCCATTAGCTATCGCTACGGGACAAGCGCTGGCGGCCGAGGACGGCCGCTTTGTCGTTGTGCAGAGAAGTTTTGCCGAGCTCGGTGACGAAGTCGCGCAACGCGGCTGGACGGGGGGTGTGAGCGGCATTCTGCTTGATCTGGGCGTGTCGTCGCCTCAGCTGGACGACCCCATTCGCGGCTTCAGTTTTCTGAACGACGGCCCCCTGGACATGCGCATGGATCCGAGTCGTGGCGTGAGTGCGGCCGAATGGATTGCCTCGGCCGATGAGGACGAGATCGCACGGGTGTTCAAGGACTACGGTGAAGAGCGTTTCGCCAAACGTATGGCTCGTGCAGTGGTGCAGCGGCGCGCTGAGGCACCCTTCGAGCGAACCGCCGATCTGGCCAAGGTGCTGACCGACGCCAATCCAGCCTGGGAGAAAGGCAAGAACCCGGCAACACGGGCCTTCCAGGGGCTGCGCATTCATATCAACAACGAGCTGGGCGATCTGGAGTGTGGTCTCGACGCAGCGCTGGAAGCGCTGGAAGTGGGCGGTCGCCTGGTCGTCATCAGCTTCCATTCGCTGGAAGATCGCATCGTCAAACAGTTCATGCGTCGGCACGCCAAGGGCGAGGCAGACAAGCTGCCGCGTGACCTGCCAATCATCCCGAAGGCCTTCGAGCCGCGTCTGAAGCTGATCGGCAAGCCGCAATACGCATCCGAAGCGGAAGTGAAAGCCAATCCACGCTCGCGCAGCGCTGTCATGCGTGTCGCGGAGAAAGTGCGATGAGCCGCGTTCTGCGTGCCATGCCCAATGGCAGCCTGCTGATGCTGGTGCTGTTCGTCAGCGTTCTCCTGTCGGCGATCGCGGTTGCCTACTGCGCGCATTGGAACCGTCAGCTGTTGAACGAGCTGTATGGCGAACTCAGCGTGCGTGACAAGGCTCAGGCCGAATGGGGACGACTGATTCTCGAGCAGAGCACCTGGACGGCACACAGCCGCATCGAGACGCTGGCTACCGAGCAGCTGCGCATGCACATTCCTGCGGCGGCAGACGTCCGATTGGTGAAGCCATGATGAGTCTTCAGGGCGCGCTTTATCCCTGGCGCTTTCGCATCGTTCTCGCGCTGCTGGCGTTGCTGGTGGGCGTGATCGCCTGGCGCATCGTCGATCTGCAGGTCATGGATCAGGGCTTCCTGAAAGGCCAGGGCGACGCGCGCAGCGTTCGCCATATTCCGATTCCCGCGCACCGGGGTCTGATCACCGATCGTAACGGCGAGCCGCTCGCCGTAAGCACGCCTGTGACCACTCTTTGGGGCAACCCCAAGGAGCTACAGGCCGCGCGCGCCCGCTGGCCAGAACTCGCCAAGGCGCTCGGGCAGGACGCAGCGGTGCTGAGCGAACGGCTGCAATCGCAAGCCTCGCGCGAATTCATGTACCTGGTGCGCGGCCTGACGCCGGAGCAGGGCCAGGAAATTCTCGACCTGAAGATTCCCGGCGTTTACGCGCAGGAGGAGTTCCGTCGCTTCTATCCGGCAGGCGAAGTGGCAGCGCACGTAGTCGGCTTCACCGACATCGACGATCGCGGTCGTGAAGGCATGGAACTGGCCTATGACGAGTGGCTGGCCGGTGTCCCGGGCAAGCGCCAGGTGCTCAAGGACCGCCGCGGGCGCCTGATCAAGGACGTCCAGGTCACCAAGAACGCCAAGCCCGGCAAGGCCATGGCGCTGTCGATCGACCTGCGCCTGCAGTACCTCGCCCACAGCGAGCTGCGCAACGTCGTGCATGAATACGGTGCCAAGGCGGCAAGCCTGGTGATGGTGGACGTCAAGACTGGCGAGATCCTCGCCATGGCCAACCAGCCGACCTACAACCCGAACAACCGCCGCAACCTGCAGCCGGCGGCGATGCGCAACCGCGCCATGATCGACGTCTTCGAGCCGGGCTCGACGGTCAAGCCGTTCAGCATCGCGGCGGCACTGGCGACCGGCAAGTACCAGCCCGATTCGGTGGTCAACACGCTGCCGGGCTGGATGCGCATCGGCCGCTATACCATCCGCGACGTGTCCCGCGGCGGCATGCTGTCGCTGACCGGAATCCTGATGAAGTCGAGCAACGTCGGCATCAGCAAGATCGCCCTGGATATAGGTGCCGAGCCGGTTTACGCGGTGATGCAGCAGGCCGGCTTCGGCCAGGATACCGGCCTGGGCTTCCCTGGCGAGCGCGTTGGCAACCTGCCCAACCATCGCAAGTGGCGGGATGCGGAAACCGCGTCCCTGGCCTACGGCTACGGCCTTTCCGTGACGGCAGTACAGCTGGCGCACGCCTATGCCGTGCTGGGCAACCAAGGCACCAACGTGCCGCTCTCCTTGTTGCGCCTGGATCGCGCGCAGGACGGCGTGCAAGTTATCGACAAGCAGATTTCCGGCACCGTGCTGCAGATGCTGCGGGCGGTGGTCGAGGAGGAAGGCGGCGGTGGCGCGCGGGCCAAGGTGCCGGGCTACCACGTCGGCGGCAAGAGCGGTACCGCGAAGAAGATCTCCGGTACCGGTGGCTATACCAAGGATGCTTACCGTTCGTTCTTCGCCGGCGTCGCGCCGCTTTCCAACCCGCGAATCGCCGCGGTGGTCGTCGTGGACGAGCCGAGCAAGGGTCAGTATTACGGTGGTCTGGTGGCCGCTCCGGTGTTCGGCAAGGTCATGGCGCGCGCACTGCGCCTGATGAATGTCGCGCCGGACAACCTGCCGCCGCCCGCCGAGCTGCAGACCGCGGAAGCGGCCAAAGGCAAGGGAGGGCGCAGCTGATGCCGATGCCATTGAATCACCTGCTGCCACACGCCGGCAGCGACGTCCTGATCCGCGAGCTGACGCTCGACAGCCGCAAGGTTCGTGGCGGCGACCTGTTCCTGGCGGTGCCGGGGCTGCAGCATGACGGGCGCGATCACGTACAGGATGCCATTGCCCGCGGCGCCGCTGCGGTCGCTTACGAATCCGAAGGGCTGGATCAGGCGCTGACCGGTGCCGCGGTGATGGTGCCGGTGCATCACCTGGCCGGTCAGCTCTCGGCCATAGCCGGGCGCTTCTACGGTGAGCCCAGCCGCAACCTGCGTCTGGTCGGTGTCACCGGAACCAACGGCAAGACCAGCGTCAGCCAGCTGATCGCCCAGGCCCTCGACCGTCTCGGCGAACCCTGCGGGATCATCGGCACCCTGGGCACCGGTTTCTACGGTCAGCTGGAAATGGGGCGGCATACCACGCCGGATGCGATCGGCGTTCAGGCGACCCTCGCTCAGCTGAAGCAGGAAGGCGCACGCGCCGTGGCGATGGAGGTGTCGTCCCATGGCCTCGATCAGGGCCGCGTCGCCGCACTGGAGTTCGACGTCGCTGTCTTTACCAACCTGTCGCGCGACCATCTCGATTACCACGGCACCATGGAAGCCTACGGCGCTGCCAAGGCTCGGCTGTTCGGCGTGCCTGGTCTGAGCTGTCGGGTGATCAATCTCGACGATGGCTTCGGCCGTGCGCTGGCCGGTGAGGAGCGCGAATCGCGGCTGATCAGCTACAGCCTGGAAGACGCCTCTGCCTACCTGTACTGCCCCGAGGCGCAGCTCGACGATGACGGCATTCATGCGCGGCTGATCACCCCGCAGGGTGAGCGCTCGCTGCGCAGCCCGCTACTGGGCCGCTTCAACGTCAGCAACGTGCTCGCCGCCGTTGGCGCCTTGCTCGGTATGGACTACCCGCTGGACGAGATCCTCGCCGTGCTGCCGGAGCTTGAAGGCCCGGCCGGCCGCATGCAGCGTCTGGGCGGCGGCGACCGGCCACTGGTGGTGGTCGATTACGCCCATACCCCCGACGCTCTGGAAAAGGTGCTTACTGCACTACGTCCGCACGCACGTGGTCGCTTGCTCTGCCTGTTCGGCTGCGGTGGTGATCGCGACACCGGCAAGCGCCCACTCATGGCCGAGGTCGCCGAGCGGCTGGCCGATGGGGTTGTGGTTACCGATGACAACCCGCGCAACGAGGCGCCGGAACGCATTCTCGACGATATCCGCAGTGGCTTCGTCAATCCGGAAGCGGTGACCTTTGTGCAGGGTCGCGCCCAGGCGATTGCCCGGCTCATCGCGGCCGCCAATGCCAGCGATGTGGTAGTGCTCGCTGGCAAGGGCCACGAGGACTATCAGGAAATTCGCGGCGAGCGGCTGCCGTTCTCCGATATCGAGGAAGCCTGTACCGCACTGTCCACCTGGGAGAAGCCCGATGCTTGAAGCCATGCGACTGAGCGAGCTGCAGCTGCCGTTGTCCGGCCGTCTGGTGGGGGCCGATGCCAGCTTCTCTGCGGTCAGCACTGACAGCCGGGCGATCCAGCCGGGGCAGCTGTTCATTGCGCTGGCCGGTCCGCGCTTCGATGGTCATGCCTATCTCGCCGAGGTGGCCGCCAAAGGCGCGGTGGCGGCTCTGGTCGCACGCGAAGTCGAGGGCGCGCCGCTGCCGCAGCTGGTTGTCGCCGATACTCGCCTGGCGCTGGGGCGTCTGGGGGCGCTCAACCGTGAGGCCTTCAAAGGGCCAGTCGCCGCCATCACCGGCTCGAGTGGCAAGACCAGCGTCAAGGAAATGCTCGCCAGCATTCTGCGCAGTGCTCACGGGCACGACGCCGTGCTGGCTACGCGCGGCAATCTGAACAACGACCTCGGTGCGCCACTGACGCTGCTGGAACTGAGCGCCGAACACCGCAGCGCGGTCATCGAGCTCGGCGCCTCGCGAGTGGGTGACATCGCTTACACCGTCAGCCTGGTGCGCCCGGATGTCAGCCTGATCACCAACGCCGGAACCGCCCATGTCGGCGAATTCGGCGGCCCGGAAAAGATCGTTCAGGCCAAGGGCGAGATTCTCGACGGCCTGAGCGCAACCGGCACCGCCGTGCTGAATCGTGACGACAAGGCCTACCCGATCTGGGCCGAGCGTGTGGCTGGCAAGCGCATCGTGTCGTTCGGTCTGGACAACCCGCTTGCCGATTTTTCCGCTGGTTCGATCGCCTACGACCAGCGCGGTTGCCCGAATTTCGTACTGACCGGCCCGCTGGGCAACCTGCGCGTGCAGCTCAACCTGCTGGGCCGCCACAACGTGGCCAATGCGCTGGCTGCCGCCGCCGCCGCCCACGCCTTGGGCATCACCGCAGAAGCTGTCGTGGCCGGTTTGCAGGGCCTGCAACCCGTCAAGGGGCGTGCCGTGGCGCAGATGCTCGCCAATGGTGTGCGTCTCATCGACGACAGCTACAACGCCAACCCCGCGTCGATCTGCGCCGCGATCGACGTGCTTGCCAGTTTCGCCGGGCGCACCATTCTCGTCCTGGGGGACATGGGTGAGCTGGGCGAGTGGGCCGAGCAGGGGCACCGCGATGTCGGTGCCTACGCGGCGGGCAAGGTCGACACCCTCTATGCCGTTGGGCCACTGATGGCCCATGCGGTCGCCGCTTTCGGGCAGGGTGCCCGGCATTTCCCTGATCAGGCCAGCCTGATCGAAAGCCTGCGTGCTGAGCAGGGCAGCGGCACCACCATTCTGATCAAGGGCTCGCGTAGCGCGGCGATGGACAAAGTCGTCGATGCGCTCGCTGGGCCATCCATGGAGAAACACTGATGCTGCTGCTGCTCGCCGAGTATCTGCAACAGTTCCACAAGGGCTTCGCGGTCTTCCAGTACCTGTCGCTGCGTGGAATCCTCGGCGTCCTCACCGCGCTGGTACTGTCGCTGTGGATGGGCCCGTGGCTGATCCGCACCCTCCAGTTGCGCCAGATCGGCCAGGCGGTGCGTACCGACGGACCGCAGTCGCATCTGTCGAAATCCGGCACGCCCACCATGGGTGGCGCGCTGATCCTCAGTGCCATCGGCATTTCCACGCTACTCTGGGCCGACCTGGCCAACCGCTACGTGTGGGTAGTGCTGGCGGTGACATTGCTGTTCGGCGCCATCGGGTGGGTCGATGACTACCGCAAGGTGATCGAGAAGAACTCGCGCGGGTTGCCAAGCCGCTGGAAGTATTTCTGGCAGTCGGTGTTCGGCCTCGGTGCGGCGATCTTCCTTTATATGACTGCGCAGACGCCGGTTGAAACGACGCTGATCCTGCCGCTGCTGAAGAACATCGAGATCCCGCTGGGCATCGGTTTCGTGATTCTCACCTATTTCGTCATCGTTGGTTCGAGCAATGCGGTCAACCTCACCGACGGCCTCGACGGCCTGGCGATCATGCCGACCGTGATGGTTGGCGGCGGTCTGGGCATCTTCTGTTACCTCTCCGGTAACGTGAATTTCGCCGAGTATCTGCTGATCCCCTACATCCCCGGTTCCGGAGAACTCATTGTCTTCTGCGGCGCGCTGATCGGTGCCGGCCTCGGCTTCCTCTGGTTCAACACCTATCCGGCGCAGGTCTTCATGGGCGACGTCGGCGCGCTGGCATTGGGCGCGGCGCTGGGCACCATTGCCGTGATCGTCCGCCAGGAAGTGGTGCTGTTCATCATGGGCGGCGTGTTCGTGATGGAAACGCTGTCGGTGATGATCCAGGTCGCCAGCTTCAAGCTCACCGGCAAACGCGTTTTCCGCATGGCGCCGATCCATCACCATTTCGAACTCAAGGGCTGGCCCGAACCCCGGGTGATCGTGCGCTTCTGGATCATTACCGTGATCCTGGTGCTCGTCGGCCTTGCCACCCTGAAACTGAGGTAACCGAGAGTGCTCATCGCTTCCGACCAGTTCCGCATCGTTGTCGGCCTCGGCAAGAGCGGCATGTCCCTGGTTCGCCACCTGGCGCGCCGCGGGCTGCCGTTTGCCGTGGTGGACACTCGTGCGAACCCGCCGGAACTGGCCACGCTGAAGGCCGAGTACCCGGATGTGCAGGTACGCTGCGGCGAACTGGATGTGGATTTCCTCTGTACCGCCAGCGAGCTGCTGGTGAGCCCCGGGCTTGCGGTCAGCACGCCGGCGTTGCAGGAAGCCGCGGCACGGGGCGTCAAGCTGTCGGGGGACATCGAGCTGTTCGCCCGCGAAGCCAAGGCACCCATCGTCGCGATCACCGGCTCCAATGCCAAGAGCACTGTGACCACTTTGGTCGGCGAGATGGCCGCGGCAGCCGGGCGTACCGTGGCGGTCGGCGGCAATCTGAGCACTCCAGCGCTCGATCTGCTTGCCGATGATGTCGATCTCTACGTACTGGAGCTTTCCAGCTTCCAGCTGGAAACCACCGAGCAGCTCAATGCCGAAGTGGCCACCTGCCTGAACATCAGCGAAGACCACATGGACCGCTACAGTGGGCTGCCGGCTTATCACCAGGCCAAGCACCGCATCTTCCGTGGCGCGCGCCAGGTGGTCGTCAATAGGGATGACCGCCTCAGCCGGCCGTTGGTGGGTGAGGATGTGCCGACCTGGACCTTCGGGCTCGGCAAGCCGGACTTCAAGGGCTTCGGGCTGTTCGAGGAAAAAGGCGAGAAGTACCTGGCGTTCCAGTTCGAGGCACTGATGCCGGTGCGCGAACTGAAGATGCGCGGTGCGCATAATCAGTCCAACGCCTTGGCTGCGTTGGCACTCGGGCACGCGGTGGGGCTGCCGTTCGGCCCCATGCTGGATACGCTGCGTCGTTTCACCGGTTTGCCGCACCGTTGCCAGTGGGTCGGTGAGCGTGCCGGTGTCAGCTATTACGACGACTCCAAGGCCACCAACGTCGGTGCTGCGCTGGCAGCGATCGAAGGCCTCGGCGCCGACATCGACGGCAAGCTGGTGCTGATCGCCGGCGGCGACGGCAAGGGCGCCGACTTCTCCGCGCTGCGCGCTCCCGTGGCGCGTTACTGCCGAGCCGTGGTGCTGCTCGGTCGCGACGCCCCGCGTCTGGCCGAGGCGCTGGGCGAAGCGACGGTGCTGATCCGCGTCGCCAGCCTGGAAGAGGCTGTACAGCGCGCCGCCGAATGTGCGGAGTCGGGCGATGCGGTACTGCTTTCGCCGGCCTGCGCCAGCCTGGACATGTTCAAGAACTTCGAGGAGCGCGGTCGTCTCTTCGCCGCTGCGGTGGAGGCGCTCGACTGATGCTCGCCTTCCTGCGCCAAGCCCCTTCGCCCCTGTACGGCCGCCGTGGTGTGGACCTGGACTTCCCCATGCTGGCCGGTTGTCTGGCGCTGCTTGGTCTCGGCCTGGTGATGATCACCTCGGCGTCGTCCGAGGTGGCGGCGGTCAACTCCGGCAATCCGCTGTACCACATGATTCGCCACCTGATCTATGTGGTGCTGGGGCTGGGTGCCGGCGCCGCGATGCTGCTGGTACCGCTTTCGTTCTGGCAGCGGATGGACTGGATGCTGCTCCTGGCGGCCTTCGGGCTGTTGATCCTGGTGCTGCTGCCGGGCATCGGTCGCGAGGTCAATGGTTCCATGCGCTGGATCGGCTTCGGCGCGTTCAACGTGCAGCCGTCGGAGCTGGCCAAGGTATTCGTGGTGATCTACCTGGCCGGTTATCTGGTGCGCCGGCAGGAGGAAGTTCGCGAGAGCCTGTGGGGCTTCGCCAAGCCGTTCCTGGTGCTGCTGCCAATGGCGTTCCTGCTGTTGCTGGAGCCCGACTTCGGGGCGACGGTGGTGATGATGGGCGCTGCGGTGGCCATGCTGTTCCTCGGCGGGGTCGGAATGATCCGCTTCAGCCTGCTGGTGATCGCCGCGGTCGGCGCAGTGGTGGTCCTGGTGCAGACTCAGGAATACCGCCTGCAGCGCCTGATCACTTTTACCGACCCCTGGGCCGACCAGTATGGTGCCGGCTATCAGCTGACCCAGGCGCTGATCGCCTTCGGACGTGGCGAATGGTTCGGCGTCGGCCTCGGCAACAGCGTACAGAAGCAGTTCTACCTGCCCGAAGCGCACACCGACTTCGTGTTTTCGGTACTTGCCGAAGAGCTGGGCATGATCGGCGCGCTGGCGACCATCGCCCTGTTTGCCTTCGTCGGCGTGCGTGCCCTCTACATCGGACTCTGGGCAGAGAAGGCTCGGCAGTTCTTCGCCGCCTATGTCGCCTGGGGTCTGGCGTTCCTCTGGCTCGGTCAGTTCCTGATCAACGTCGGGGTGAATGTCGGCCTGTTGCCGACCAAGGGCCTGACGCTGCCCTTCCTCAGTTACGGTGGCAGCTCGCTGGTGGTGACCTGCGCGAGCATGGCGCTGCTGCTGCGCATCGAGTGGGAAAGCCGCACCGTACTGGGCAGCGAGGACACCGAGTTCGACGAGTCCGACTTTGCCGAGCCCTCGGCCAAGGAGGTCGCTCATGGCCGCTAATGTCCTGATCATGGCCGGCGGTACCGGTGGGCACGTATTCCCTGCGTTGGCCTGCGCGCGCGAGTTCCAGGCGCGTGGCTATGCCGTGCATTGGCTCGGCACGCCGCGTGGCATCGAGAACGAACTGGTGCCTGCTGCCGGGCTGCCATTGCATCTGATTCAGGTCAGTGGACTGCGCGGCAAAGGCCTAGCGTCGCTGATCAAGGCTCCGCTGCAGCTGGTCCGCTCGCTGTTCCAGGCGCGCCGCATCATCCGCGAGCTGCGTCCGGTCTGCGTGCTGGGGCTTGGCGGCTACGTCACCGGTCCCGGCGGGCTGGCGGCCAAACTGGCCGGCGTGCCGCTGGTGATCCACGAGCAGAACGCCGTGGCCGGTACCGCCAACCGCAGCCTGGTGCCGTTGGCCAGCCGGGTCTGCGAGGCCTTCCCGGATACCTTCAGTTCCAGCGCCAAGCGCCGGACAACCGGCAACCCGGTGCGGGAGGAACTGTTTCTGGAAACCCCGCGCGACAGCCTGGCTCATCGTCGGCCGCGTCTGCTGGTGCTGGGCGGCAGCCTGGGTGCCGAACCGCTGAACAAGCTGTTGCCCGCAGCGCTGGCGCAGGTCCCCGCCGAACTGCGGCCGGAAGTGTTCCACCAGGCCGGCAAACAGCACGCCGAAATCACCGAGCAGCGCTATGCCGAGGCGGGCGTCGAGGCCGAGGTTGCGCCCTTCATCAAGGACATGGCGCGGGCTTACGCCTGGGCCGATCTGGTGATCTGCCGCGCCGGCGCACTCACCGTGTGCGAGCTGGCCGCCGCCGGGCTGCCGTCGTTCCTGGTGCCGTTGCCTCACGCGATCGACGATCACCAGACCCGCAATGCCGAATATCTGGCGAAGGAGGGCGCTGCCGTCCTTCTGCCACAAGCCAAGACTGACGCGGCCGCGCTCGCCGCTCAGCTGACCGAGGTAATGATGCAGCCGGAAAAACTCAAGGCCATGGGGGCCACCGCGCGCCGCCTGGCCCGGCCCGACGCCACCCGCAGCGTGGTCGATATCTGCCTGGAGGTGGCCCATGGCTAAGTCTCCCGCTGCGGTGAAAGCCGAAGTACGCCGCATGCGGCGCATCCGCCGCATTCATTTCGTTGGCATCGGCGGGGTCGGCATGTGCGGCATCGCCGAAGTGCTGCTCAACCTCGGCTACGAGGTGTCCGGCTCGGACCTCAAGGAATCGGCCAGTACCGAGCGCCTGCAGAGCTTCGGCGCACAGATCTTCATCGGCCACCAGGCCGGCAATGTCGCCGGTGCCGACGTGCTGGTGGTGTCCAGTGCGATCAATTCGGCCAATCCGGAAGTGGCCCTGGCCCTGGAACAGCGCATCCCGGTGGTGCCGCGGGCCGAGATGCTCGCCGAGTTGATGCGCTACCGGCATGGCATCGCCGTCGCCGGAACCCATGGCAAGACCACCACCACCAGCTTGCTGGCTTCGGTGTTCGCGGCAGGCGGGCTCGATCCGACATTCGTCATCGGTGGCCGTCTGACCGCGGCCGGTACCAATGCCCAGCTGGGCAGCAGCCGTTACCTGATCGCCGAAGCGGACGAAAGCGACGCCAGCTTCCTCCACCTGCAGCCGATGGTGGCGGTGGTGACCAACATCGACGCCGACCACATGAGCACCTATGGCGGCGACTTCGGCAAGCTGAAGAAGACCTTCGTCGAGTTCCTGCACAACCTGCCGTTCTACGGCCTGGCGGTGCTCTGCGTCGACGATCCGGTGGTGCGCGAGATCATTCCGCAGATCGGCCGTCCGACTACCACCTACGGTTTCAGTGAAGACGCCGACGTGCGTGCCATCAACGTTCGTCAGGAAGGCATGCGCACCTATTTCACCGTGCTGCGCGACGGCTGCGAACCGCTGGACGTCTCGGTGCACATGCCCGGCAACCACAACGTGCTCAATGCCCTGGCCACCATCGCCATCGCCACCGACGAGGGCATCGATGACGAAGCCATCGTCCAGGGCCTGGCCGAGTTCGCCGGCGTCGGCCGCCGTTTCCAGGTCTACGGCAATCTGCCGGTGGACGGCGGCAGCGTGATGCTGGTGGACGACTACGGCCACCACCCGCGGGAGGTCGCTGCGGTGATCAAGGCGGTACGTGGTGGCTGGCCGGAGCGGCGCCTGGTGATGGTCTACCAGCCACACCGCTACAGCCGTACCCGGGACCTCTACGACGACTTCGTGCAGGTGCTCGGCGAATCCAACGTGCTGCTGCTGATGGAGGTCTACCCGGCCGGTGAAGAGCCCATCCCCGGTGCCGACAGTCGTCAGCTGTGCCACAGCATCCGCCAGCGCGGTCAGCTCGACCCCATCTATGTCGAGCGTGGCGTCGATCTGGCGCCGCTGGTCAAGCCGCTGCTGCGTGCCGGTGACATCCTGCTCTGCCAGGGCGCCGGTGATATCGGCGGGCTGGCTCCGCAACTTCTCAAGAGTCCCCTGTTCGGTGGCGATGACGCCGCAAGGAAAACCAAATGATGGCTTTGCAATCGACGCGCGACCCCAAGGAATTCGGCCGCGTCGCCGTGCTCTTCGGCGGCAAGAGCGCCGAGCGCGAGGTCTCCCTCAAGTCCGGCGCTGCCGTGCTCGCCGCATTGCAGGCGGCGGGTGTGGATGCCTTCGGTATCGATGCCGGTGATGGCCTGCTGCAGCGCCTGAGCAGCGAGCGGATCGACCGTGCCTTTATCGTCCTGCACGGCCGCGGTGGCGAAGACGGCAGCATGCAGGGGCTGCTGGAGTGTGCCGGCATTCCTTACACCGGCAGCGGCATCCTCGCTTCGGCGCTGGCCATGGACAAGCTGCGCACCAAGCAGGTCTGGCAGAGCCTCGGCCTGCCAACGCCGCGGCACGCGGTGCTGGCCAGCGAAGCCGACTGCCAGGCCGCGGCCCAGACGCTGGGCTTTCCGCTGATCGTCAAGCCGGCGCACGAGGGATCGAGCATCGGTATGGCCAAGGTTGGCGATGTCGCCGAGCTGATCGCCGCCTGGCGCGCAGCGAGCGCCTATGACGCGCAGGTGCTGGTTGAACAGTGGATCCAGGGCCCCGAGTTCACCGTGGCGGTGCTGCACGGTGAGGTCCTGCCGCCGATTGGCCTGGGCACGCCGCATACCTTTTACGACTACGACGCCAAGTACCTGGCCTCCGATACCCAGTACCGCATCCCCTGCGGGCTGGACGCGGCCCGCGAAGAAGCACTCAAGGTGCTCTCGGCGCGTGCCTGCGAGGCGGTGGGTATTCGCGGTTGGGCGCGGGTGGACGTGATGCAGGATGCCGAGGGCAACTTCTGGCTGCTGGAAGTGAACACCGTGCCGGGCATGACCGATCACAGCCTGGTGCCGATGGCGGCGCGTGCCGCCGGGCTGGATTTCCAGCAGCTGGTGCTGAGCATTCTCGACGACAGCCTCGAGGCGGGGAACTGAGCCATGATCACCACGCTGCGTCATTCGCAACCCGGCAACGGACGTGCCTCGCGCAAGCCCGTGCAACGGGGTGCGAGCCGCCTGGTGACGCCGCAGCCGCTGTCGCAGCGCCTGCCCAGGCCCAGCCTTGCCGGTCTGAAGCGTTTCGTCTGGCCGGTGCTGCTGGTCGGCCTGGCGGTCGGGCTGTACGAACTGGGCGAGCGCCTGCTGCCCTATGCCGACCGGCCGATCGCCAAGGTCAGCGTCCAAGGCGAGCTGGGTTACGTAAGCCGCGAGGCGGTTCAGCAGCGCATCGCGCCTTTCGTCGAGCAGAGCTTCTTCAAGGTTGATCTGAACGGCATGCGTCACCAACTCGAACAGATGCCATGGATTGCCCATGTCGAGGTTCGCCGCGTCTGGCCCGATCAGGTGATGGTGCGTCTGGATGAGCAATTGCCGATTGCCCGTTGGGGGGGCGAAGCATTGCTTAACAATAAAGGCCAGGCTTTCTCGCCGGATGACCTGAGCCGATATGAACACTTGCCACATTTGTATGGTCCGAAGCGGGCCCAACAGCGGGTCATGCAGCAATACCAGATGCTCAGCCAGATGCTGCGCCCGCTGGGGTTCTCCATTTCCCGTCTCGAGCTGCGTGAACGTGGAAGCTGGTTCCTGACCACCAACCAGGGCATCGAGTTGTTGCTGGGGCGGGACCAGGTAGTAGAAAAAATGCGTCGCTTCACTGCCATTTATCAAAAGGCACTGGAGCAGGAAAGCGAGAAAATCGCACGGATCGATCTGCGCTATGCGAACGGCCTGGCAGTCGCCTGGCATGAGCCGATCCCGACTGCGACGGATACGACCGTCGCTGCGAAGAATTGAGGAATGAAACACATGTCGAGCGTGCAAAGCGGCAAGATGATCGTCGGCCTGGACATCGGCACCTCCAAGGTGGTGGCGCTGGTGGGCGAGGTGACCGCCGATGGTGAACTGGAAATCGTGGGCATCGGTACCCATCCTTCGCGCGGCCTGAAGAAGGGCGTGGTGGTGAACATCGAATCCACCGTGCAGTCGATCCAGCGCGCCATCGAAGAAGCCCAGCTGATGGCTGGCTGCCGCATCCATTCAGCCTTCGTCGGTCTGGCCGGCAATCACATCCGCAGCCTGAACTCCCACGGCATCGTGGCCATCCGCGACCGCGAGGTGAGTACCGCCGATCTGGAGCGTGTGCTCGACGCGGCGCAGGCGGTTGCCATTCCTGCCGATCAGCGCGTGCTGCACACCCTGCCGCAGGACTACGTGATCGACAACCAGGAGGGCGTGCGTGAACCGTTGGGCATGTCCGGCGTGCGTCTGGAGGCCAAGGTGCACGTAGTCACCTGTGCGGTGAACGCTGCGCAGAATGTCGAGAAGTGCGTGCGCCGCTGCGGTCTGGAAGTGGACGATATCATTCTCGAGCAACTGGCTTCGGCGCACGCCGTGCTGACCGATGACGAGAAGGAGCTGGGCGTCTGCCTGGTGGATATCGGCGGGGGCACCACCGACATCTGCATCTTCACCGAGGGCGCGATCCGCCATACGGCCGTGATCCCGATCGCCGGCGACCAGGTCACCAACGACATCGCGATGGCCCTGCGTACGCCGACCCAGTATGCCGAGGAGATCAAGATTCGTTATGCTTGCGCGCTGGCCAAGCTGGCTGGCGCGGGCGAGACCATCAAGGTCCCCAGCGTTGGCGATCGCCCTCCGCGTGAACTGTCCCGGCAGGCCCTGGCAGAGGTGGTAGAGCCGCGTTACGACGAGCTCTTCACCCTGATCCAGGCCGAGCTGCGGCGCAGCGGTTACGAGGATCTGGTCCCGGCCGGGATCGTTCTCACCGGCGGTACAGCGAAGATGGAAGGAGCCGTCGACCTGGCCGAGGAAATCTTTCACATGCCGGTGCGCCTTGGCGTGCCGCACAGCGTCAAGGGACTGGCCGACGTAGTACGCAATCCAATCTATTCGACGGGCGTGGGCCTGCTGCTGTACGGACTGCACAAGCAGGCCGACGGCGTTCCCGTGCCTGGACTCGGCAACTTTGCCGACGAATCAAAGGCGTCTGTTCTGGATCGGCTCAAGGGTTGGATCCAGGGCAATTTTTAAGCAGTGCGCTGTAAAACCAAAACTAGAAAGCTGGAAGGAGAGAGGGAAATGTTCGAACTCGTAGATCATACCCCGCAAAGTGCAGTCATCAAGGTCATCGGCGTTGGTGGCGGCGGCGGCAATGCCGTGAACCACATGGTTCGCAACAACGTCGAAGGCGTCGAATTCATCTGCGCCAACACCGATGCGCAGGCTCTGAAAAAGGTCGAGGCGCGTACCGTGCTGCAGCTCGGCTCGGCTATCACCAAGGGCCTGGGCGCCGGCACCAATCCGGACATCGGCCGTCAGGCTGCGATGGAAGATCGCGAGCGCATCGCCGAAGTGCTGGAAGGCGCTGACATGGTGTTCATCACCACTGGCATGGGTGGCGGTACCGGTACCGGTGCTGCACCGATCATCGCTTCGGTCGCCAAGGAAATGGGCATCCTGACCGTCGCCGTGGTCACTCGGCCGTTCCCCTTCGAAGGCCGCCGCCGCATGCAGGTTGCCGACGAGGGTATCCGCGCACTGTCCGAGTGTGTCGACTCGCTGATCACCATTCCCAACGAGAAGTTGCTGACCATCCTCGGCAAGGACGCGAGCCTGCTGGCCGCCTTTGCCAAGGCTGATGACGTGCTGACCGGCGCGGTGCGCGGCATCTCCGACATCATGCAGCGTCCGGGCCTGATGAACGTCGACTTCGCCGACGTGAAGACTGTCATGGGCGAAATGGGCATGGCCATGATGGGCACCGGTTGCTCCACCGGCCCGAACCGCGCGCGTGAAGCGACCGAAGCGGCCATCCGCAACCCGC
Source organism: Stutzerimonas sp. LR2 (assembly GCF_055755175.1). NCBI lineage: Bacteria > Pseudomonadati > Pseudomonadota > Gammaproteobacteria > Pseudomonadales > Pseudomonadaceae > Stutzerimonas > Stutzerimonas sp. LR2. The sequence continues at coordinate 60,301 of NZ_JBVTRR010000005.1, read as the reverse complement.
TGCTGGAAGACGTCAACCTGCAGGGTGCACGTGGCATTCTGGTCAACATCACCGCCGGTCTGGACCTGTCGCTCGGCGAGTACGCCGCAGTGGGCGAGATCATCGAGGCCTTCGCTTCCGATGAAGCTACCGTCAAGGTTGGTGCCGTGATCGATCCGGACATGGCTGACGAGCTGCATGTCACCGTGGTCGCCACCGGCCTGGGTCCGCGCAACGAGAAGCCGGTCAAGGTCATCGACAATACCGTGCAGACCGTCGCCGCTGCCGCTCCGGCCCCGCGCCAGCAGGAGCAGGCTGCCGTGAACTACCGCGATCTGGAGCGCCCGACCGTCATGCGCAACCAGGCCCATGCAGCGGCCACCGCTGCCAAGCTGAATCCGCAGGAGGATCTGGATTATCTGGATATTCCGGCGTTCCTGCGTCGTCAGGCCGATTGATTGAAGTTATCAGGAGTATTGGTGTGATTGGTGTTCAGCAAAGTTGGCATCTGCTATTATCGCCGCCAATTGTTGAAAACTATTCGCAACTAGTGCTACAGCGAAGCAAAAGGCCATGATCAGACAACGCACCCTGAAGAACATCATTCGCGCCACCGGCGTCGGCTTGCATTCGGGAGAGAAGGTTTATCTCACCCTGAAACCGGCACCGGTGGACACCGGGATCGTGTTCTGTCGCACCGACCTCAATCCGCCTGTGGAGATTCCCGCGCGGGCCGAGAATGTTGGCGAAACCACCATGTCCACGACGCTGGTCAACGGTGACGTCAAGGTCGACACTGTGGAGCATCTGCTTTCGGCAATGGCCGGCCTGGGGATCGACAACGCCTACGTCGAACTCTCCGCGTCGGAAGTGCCGATCATGGACGGCAGCGCTGGGCCTTTCGTATTCCTGATTCAATCCGCCGGCCTGCAGGAGCAGGACGCCCACAAGAAGTTCATCCGCATCAAGCGTGAAGTGACGGTCGAGGAGGGCGACAAGCGCGCGACCTTCCTGCCTTTCGACGGCTTCAAGGTGAGCTTCGAGATCGATTTCGATCACCCGGTTTTCAAGGGTCGCACCCAGACTGCCAGTGTGGACTTCTCAAGCACTTCCTTCGTCAAGGAAGTCAGCCGTGCACGTACCTTCGGGTTCATGCGCGACATCGAGTTTCTCCGCTCGCACAATCTGGCGCTCGGCGGCAGTGTTGAGAACGCCATCGTGGTGGACGAAACCAGTGTGCTCAACGAAGACGGTCTGCGTTACGAGGACGAATTCGTGAAGCACAAGATTCTCGATGCCATCGGTGATCTGTACTTGCTGGGCACCAGTCTGATCGGCGAATTCCGCGGCTATAAATCCGGCCACGCGTTGAACAACCGTTTGCTCCGCACCCTGATGGCACAGAAGGATGCGTGGGAACTGGTGACCTTCGATGACCCGCAGACCGCACCGATCTCCTACATGCGTCCGGTGGCAGCCGGCTAAGCTGTACCTCTCTTCCTAGATTTAAGGCCACCCTCGGGTGGCCTTTTTTTTTTTTGTGGCAGAGCCGGCTGATTCCGGATCAGTTCATGCCGTCCAGCAGGCCGGCCAGGTCGTCGGCGTGCTCTTCTTCCTGCGCCAGGATGTCTTCGAAGATGCGCCGGGTGGTGGGGTCTTTGTCGCCGATGTACTGGACGATCTCGCGATAGCTGTCGATGGCGATGCGTTCGGCCACCAGGTTCTCGAAGACCATGTCGCGCAGGCCGTTGCCCTCGGCGTACTGCGCATGGGCGCGTTCGGTGAGGCTGTCGGGGTTGAAGTCGGGCTCGCCACCCAGCTGAACGATTCGCTCGGCCAGGCGATCGGCGTGTTCCTGCTCCTCATTGGCGTGCTCGAGGAACTCGGCGGCGGCGACGCTGGATTTCAGCCCGGTCGCCATGTAGTAGTGACGCTTGTAGCGCAGGTAGCAGACCAGCTCGGTGGCCAGCGCCTCGTTCAGCAGGTTGATCACCACCTCGCGGTCGGCGGAATAGCTCTCGGTGACCGCGCCGTTCTCGACGTGTTGACGGGCCCGCTCGCGCAGGCTCTGCTTGTCGCTCAGTTGTACGTAACTCATCGCCATCTCCTGGTCTGTGCACCGCCGTGCAGTGCTTCACGGTTCGCCAATTGAGATCGGGATGCTGGCGAAAAGTTTAGCCTGCGACCTCTTCCGGCGGCGGAGCCTCAGGTTCGGAGCGGCCAGGGTCAGGCTCGTCGATGGGCACCGGCCGGCCCGGGTCCTCGCGCTTGGGATTGCTTGGCGACGGCTCGGGCGGCTGTTGGCTGGTCAGGATTGGCAGCATCAGCTGAGCGCCTTCAGCAGCTCGTCCTTGCGCATCTTCGAGCGGCCGCGAATGTCCCGCTCACGGGCCTTTTCCATCAGCTGGTCGCGGGTCATGTCGGCAAGGCTTGTGCTGGAGGAGCCGGAGCTGCGGGCCGAGCCCTTGTTGGGTGACTTGCCCTTGCGCGCATCGGCGGCGCGATGGGCCGAGTCCTTGCGATCGGCACTCTTGGCCGTTTCGCTCTTGCCCTTGCCGGAACCGCCCTTGCGTTCGCCGCCACCGGACTGCTTGTTGACGGTCGCCCAGGCACGTGCTTCGGCCTCTTTCTCCGAGACGCCACGCTTCTCGTAGCTTTCCTCGATATGTTCGGCCTTGCGCTGTTGCTTGTCGGTGTACTTGGATTTGTCTCCGCGGGGCATGGTGAAACCTCCTCTGGCATCTACCACTGTGCTTGGACGTGAATGCGACCCTCAGCGACGCAGGTTGCGCTGGTTTTCCTCGAGCTGCTTGCAGGTCAGGAAACCCTGGCCATCCACCCGGCCGGCACTGTCGAAACTGACGTAATAGGGCTGCTGCTTGCCGTCCCGGTTGAGGATGTAGTCGTGACACAGGCCCGGTACCACGGTGCGTGCCGTAGCCCGGGACGGTTCACCGCCGATGCTGAGCACGCGCGCCTGCGTCATGCCGGTTTCCACGTCCCGTACCAGCGGCTCGTCGCGATAGGTGATTCGGTCGACGGGGTTCTGCACGTTGCCGGAGCAGCCGATCAACAGAGCCAGCGGAGCGATGAAGAAAAGGGTGCGCTTGAACATGTGAGATCCTCATGCCGGACAGTCATGCATTTATGGCCATCAGGCGGCTCGCAAGGTTCAACGTGGCAAAGCGCCGGCGGCTCGGCGGTCGTCTGGAGTGACCCGCCAGATGACATCACCCACGTCATCGGCAACCAGCAGCGCGCCGTGCCGGTCCACCGCGACGCCGACGGGCCGTCCCATGGCTTCGCCCGCAGCATTGACGAAGCCGCTCAGCACGTCTTCCGTCTGCCCGGCCGGCTTGGCATCGCGAAAGGGAATGAACACCACCTTGTAGCCGCTGCGGGGCCTGCGGTTCCATGAACCGTGCTGCCCTACGAACGCGCCGTGGAGGTAGCGTGACGGCAGCAGCCTGCCCTCGTAGAAGGCGAGTCCGAGGGAAGCGGTGTGCGCGCCCAGTGCGTAGTCCGGGACGATGGCGCGCTCGACCAGATCCGGTCGCTGCGGTTTGACCCGAATATCGACATGCTGGCCGAAGTAGCTGTAGGGCCAGCCGTAGAAGCCGCCGTCCCGGACCGAGGTCATGTAGTCCGGTACCAGGTCACTGCCGATCTCGTCGCGCTCGTTGACGGTGGTCCAGAGGTCGCCGGTATCAGGGTGCCAGGCCAGGCCGTTGGGGTTGCGCAGGCCGGAGGCGAACACCCGCAGCGTGCCGGCCTGCGGATCGACCTCCAGTATCGCGGCGCGGTTGACCTCGGCGGCCATGCCGTTCTCCGCCACGTTACTGTTGGAGCCGCTGGTAACGTACAGCCGCGAGCCATCCCGGCTGGCGATGACGTTCTTGGTCCAGTGATGGTTGATCGGCCCCGCCGGCAGGTCCACTACCTTTTGCGCGGGCGCTGTGATGCGGTGAGCACCCTGTTCGTAGGGGTAGCGCAGCAGGGCATCGGTGTTGGCCACATAGAAGCTGTCGCCGATCAGCGCCATGCCAAACGGCGAATTGAGGTTTTCGAGGAAGGTGGTGCGCACTTCCGGCACGCCGTCACCGTCGCCGTCTCGCAGCAGGGTGATGCGATTGGCGCTTGGTCCACCCGAGCCTGCACGCGCCATGAGCTTCTTCGCGATCCAGCCGCGCAGGCCCTGGTTCTCCTGCTTCGGAGGGGCGTCGCTTTCGGCCACGAGTACATCCCCATTGGGAAGCACATACAGCCAGCGTGGATGGTCCAGGTCCGTGGCGAATGCCTCGACGCGCAGACCGGGCGCGGCCTGCGGCTTGGCGCCGGGTGGCCAGCCTCTGGCCGGGGCGATATAAACCGTGGGCAGCAGCGTCTTGTTCGGCGCGGGCAGGGCAGGTGTCGGGCCATAACCGCTTTCCACCGGCAGCTTGGCGGTTTCGCTGCAGCCGCCAAGGGCAAGCAGCGCGGCGAGAAGCAGCGTGACGATCCGTGTATGGCACAGCATGGAATGACCCTCGGATGGTTCGATCAGGGCGCGCGATTGGCCTCGCGCCGCTTGCGTGCTGCGCGCAGCGCCGTGTGACGCTCCAACCGCGGCATCAGCACGAAGATGGCCAGGGCCAGCAGCGTACTCAGGACAGCGGTGGCTTCATGCCCCAGGCCAACGGCCACTCCGATGGCTGCGGTAAGCCAGATTCCGGCAGCAGTGGTCAGGCCCTTCACATTCTCCACTGAGCTGCCCTTCAGAATAGTCCCTGCGCCAAGAAAGCCGATGCCGGTGACCAGGCCCTGGATCACCCGGGAAATGTCCTCGAGGCTCATGCCGGCCTGCACCGGCACCAGTACCAGCAGCGCCGCGCCAAGGGCCACCAGCATATGCGTGCGCAATCCGGCGGCCTTGCGTTTGCGCTCGCGCTCATAGCCCAGCAGGCCGCCGAGAATCGTTGCGATCAGCAAGCGGCTGCTGACCCGCGTCGCATCCTCCAGGTCGGTGATATCGGAAAACTCCGCGGTCACGGTACTGGAGATGATCGCCCACCATTCCATGTCCTTCTCCATGCCAGGCTGGTCCAGATATGGAGTCGCGGCAGCGGCCGGGGGTTCGCTACTCCGTGACTCGGAAGCGCAGCATGCCGATCATCTGCCCGGCTTCGGTGACGACGCGAACGCGCCAGCGCCCCGCGGGCTGCGCAGGGAAGTTGCGCTTGTGCGTCCAGGCCCGGTAACCGGCTTCGCGACCGCCGCTGATGTCCAGCGCGATACGATCGACGCGCCGCCCGTTATGCGTCCACTCGTGGTAGATGCGCTCTTTCAGCCCGCGCGGTGCGTTGATCGCGGTATAGGCGTACAGCCCGTTGGCCTGCAGCTCGGCGCTGCTCAGCTCGCGCAGCCCTCTGCCGGGTTTGCGCTGACGGTCGTCGAGGCTCATGGTCACGGCGACATCCGTCAGCCAGAGCGTCGCCGGCGGAACCCAGGTCCGTCCCCACCAGCCGGCGGCACCCAGTGCCACCGCCAGCAGCAGGACGCCCGGTATGGTGCGCCAGCCCAGACGCGGGAACAGGCCGCTGAGGCTGGGCAATGCCAGGAGCACGGCGACGCCCAGGGCGAGTTGGTAGCTTTGCGGGGTGGACAGGTGAAGGATGATCGGCAGGGCCGTGAGCAGTACCGCGAACAAGGTCAGCGCATGGAAGCCCAGATAGACCCAGCGGCGTGGCGCCAGCCACTTGTAGTACAGCGGGTCGATCAGCGAGACGAGTGCCGCTAGCCCCAGTAGCCCGGTGAACAGCGCCTGGCCGCTGTTCCAGGTGGTGGTTATGGCAAAGAACGGAATGATGAAGAACAGGCTTTCCTGATGAACCATCTGCGTGGCATAGCGCAGCAGCGGTTGCGGCACTTGCCAGCCGAACCAGCGCTGCAGGCTTCTGCGCAGGCTGGATTCGAGCACCAGCCAGAGCCAGCTGACCAGCATGACCAGCGCGACCACCTTGGCCAGCCCGGCGTGGCGTTCCACCAGCACGAAACTGGCGACGCCGGAGACGAATCCGAACAGCGCAACGGTGCCGGGGTAGCGACGGATCAGATTGCTGCCCAGCTCGAACAGGCGCGACAGCAGGGGCTTGAGTTGCATGTTGAGGCGGTCCGGCTACGGGCAGTGGTACTGCCTACGAGTATCGAGCAGTGAGCGACAGAAGCAAGGCTGCCGTGCACTCGGCATCGGCGGTGACGTGATGCCTGCCGGCTCGCCTGGAGCTTCCGTGTGGGGCACCAGGCGAATGGGCGGCGCTCAGTGGTCGGCCTGCGGAACCTGCTGCGCTACGTCGGTCTGCTCCGGCATCGCGGACGAGTGGTGGCTGGTGATCAGCCACTGCCCGGCATCCGCAAACCACTTGTAGGTGAAGGTGTAACGCGCAGGGACAGTGGCCCCGTCGGCGAAATGGAAGCTGTACAGGCCGGTGTCGAGCGCGCTGTTGCAGTCGATCATGACCATGCGCGAGACGATCTCGCCCTTCGGCTTGAGCGCCAGGAAGTGTTGGAAGTAGTCCAGCTTGGCCTCAGGCGTTTGCCGTGGGGTGTTGGATACCGTTGGGAGAAGCATCGAATCGCGAGCATAGTTTTCCACGACCCGTTGCGGATCGCCCGTCTGCACGTCGGCATTCCAGCGGTCGAACAGGGCGGCGACCTGGGCCTCGTCGATAGGCTGGCAGGCCTGTTCGTTCGCCAGGGTCGCAACAGGGGAAAGGGCAAATAGCAGGGGCAGGGCGTATTTCATCGTGTCACTCGTAACCGGTGGGTGAATTGCGGAGCGGCGCCGCAGCGGTACTGCACGGTGTGCAGGGGATGTGACCTCGTCGCCTTCCGCTTATTCGCGGCCGGTGGTCGATTGCCCGATTGCCGCCTCGACGGCTTCGCGAACGAGGGTGTAGGCGTGCACCTTGTCCGGTGCCAGCCGAACCTGCGGCAGACCAACCGTTTCGCAGAGACGGTCCATGAAATCCTGCTCGGCTTCGGGTTCGTCCAGATTGATCACGCAAACGGGCTGCAGGTCCGTCTTCGTGCACAGGAGGAAATCGAAGCGCGCCGCTGCGATGCGGTTGCTGGCCTGGTACCAATAGGCGCGCCGGGGGATGGCCGTGACTTCGATGACATCGGCGACGCTCACCTTGGGGAGCACCAGGTAGCGCTCGCCGAACGTGCCTTGCAAGTGCTCCAGCAGTTCGCGCTCGGCAGAAGCGAACAGAGGCACCTTGAGTCGATAGGGGTATTGCAGCGCCGGGTGGTTGAGTTGGCGATTCTTGATGAAGAACACCAGCACGAAGCAAACGAACGCTACCAGCGTCAATGCCAGCCAGCTCATTGGGTTGCCTCCGTCATCGGTCTTTGATCGAAGCGTTGTTGCTCTGATTGTGAGCCCAGGCCGGCTAAATGGTTCGCTCGTTTATCCACTACAGCTGTGAGTGTTGTTGTGGATAACCGCTGGACTTCGGTCGCTACGCCTTATGGGACTAAGGCGTGGCGGCTCTGGTCAGCTTTTGATCAGTTAGCCTTGGAGCGCCCGGACCAGTCCGCGGGAAGAAATATGTTTGCGCCGGTGGTGCTGCGCAGACGGTTATCCCCGACTACTGTGGACGTGGCTGTGGATAACGTGGGGGAGGCGTGCTGCAGGCCACCAGCGGTGCGGCGTGCAGCACGCAGAGCAAAAATTGATCAGCTGTGTCGGGTCATTGCGGCGCGGTCTTCGCCCAGCGACTGTGGGCGGGCGGCTGCCAGGCTTCAAGCAGGCTGATCAGGCTCTGCGGCTGATCGCTGCGTTGCAGCATCTCGCGGTGCTGCGTGCGGACGAAGCCCTCTTCAACCAGATGATCGAGGAAATGGCTGAGCTTGCTGTAGAAGTGATTGACGTCCAGCAGGCCGAGCGGCTTGGGGTGATAGCCCAGCTGGCCCCACGTCCAGACTTCGAACAGTTCTTCCAGCGTACCCAACCCACCGGGCAGGGCAATGAAGGCGTCCGCCAGCTCCGCCATGCGCGCCTTGCGCGCATGCATGCCGTCGACCACTTCCAATCGGGTGAGGCCGGTGTGGCCGACTTCGGCGTCCTTCAGGCTCTGAGGAATGATGCCAATGACCTCGCCACCGGCGGCCATGGTGGCATCCGCCACCACGCCCATCAGGCCTACGGCGCCGCCCCCGTAGACGAGGCGAATACCGTTGGCGGCCAGGGTGCGACCGAGATCCTGGGCGGCTTGTTCATAAACGGGATTGGTACCGCGGCTGGCGCCGCAGAAAACGCAGATGGAACGCAGGGACATCGGCTACTCCGCTGGTTGGGCTGGCAGCGAAGGTTACGCCGCCACGCCTCACTGGCCAAGGGAGGCAAATGTCCCTGGACTGAGCGCCGGCTTATCGCGCTCGCTCAGCACCCGGCGGCAGCCGAGGCGTAATTAGCGAACAGGCGCTCGAACAGGCTATGGCTGGACATGATGGGCTCCCTTGTCGTTGATAGCCCCATGCTACGGCCGATGCCGCGGCGCTGCCGTTAGTTTCTGAACATCGCCACGATAGCGCCGCGCCTATGAGTCGTTGTGTCGTTGTCCCCGAATTGTGTGCGCCACTCTGTGGATAACCTTGGGAAGACTGCCCGCAAGCGAAGCGCCGTGGGGGGTGGCGAATGTTGTATGTTTTTTGTGCAGCTGCCAGGCGTGCGGCGGCAGGCCGCATCCCAGAAGGGTTGACGGGCATGCGTCGGGATTGCGGCAGTCAGACTGCCGGGGATAGTGACCGCCCGATTTATCCACGAAAGCTGTGGAAAACTCTGTGAGTTGTTTGGGCAAAGACTTCTGCAGGCAGCCAATGGCGCGGCCGGCCGGGTGTTGCGCGAAATCCGCCCAGACTCCGCGAATGGGCAAGGGTCATCCCCGGCCCTTATGCCGCGGCATTCATTTCTGGCCGCTTGCTTGTGGGGACGCCGAGGCCTGTTCAACACTCCGGTCCCTGAATCTCATCCAACAAGAATCGCTGAGGGAGTTCGCATATGACTGATGCCATCCGCTTCGAAGACAAGGTCGTGATCGTGACCGGGGCCGGCGGCGGACTGGGGCGTGCCCATGCCCTGTTGTTCGCCCGCCATGGCGCCAGAGTGGTGGTCAACGACCTGGGTGGCAGCACCCAGGGCGAGGGCGCGAACAGTTCCGCAGCCGACCGGGTGGTGGAGGAGATTCGCCAGGCCGGTGGCCAAGCGGTTGCCAATCATGACTCGGTGACCGACGGCGCGCGCATCGTTCAGCAGGCGCTGGACACCTACGGGCGCATCGATGTGGTGGTCAACAACGCGGGCATCCTGCGTGACAAGACCTTCCACAAGATGGAAGACGCCGACTGGGACCTGGTCTACCGCGTGCACGTCGAGGGCTCCTACAAGGTGACCCGCGCCGCCTGGCCGCACATGCGTGAACAAGGCTTTGGCCGGGTGATCTTCACTGCCTCGACCTCCGGCATCTACGGCAACTTCGGCCAGTCCAACTACGGTATGGCCAAGCTTGGCCTGTACGGGCTGACACGTACCCTGGCGCTGGAAGGGCGCAAGAACAACGTACTGGTCAATGCCATCGCCCCCACGGGCGGCACGCGGATGACCGAGGGGCTGATCCCGCCGCAGGTGTTCGAGCAGTTGAAGCCGGAGCTGGTCAGCCCGCTGGTCGTCTACCTGGGAAGCGAGCAATGCCAGGACACCGGCGGGCTGTTCGAAGTGGGCGGCGGCTGGATGGGCAAGGTGCGCTGGGAGCGCAGTCTCGGCGTGGGCTTCGACCCCAAAGCCGGGTTCGATGCCGAGGATGTCGCGGCGCAGTGGCAGCAGATCTGCAATTTCGAAAATGCTGCGCATCCGGCCGACAACATCGAGGCGCTGAAGGAAATGATGGCCAACCTGCAGAAGCATGCCGGCTGACACCTCCTGCCGCTTGGCGCTCCGCCGGCATGGCCGGCGGAGCGTTCACACCGGAGCCGGATCCGGCTCCGGTCGCAACAGGCGCAGCGCCTTTTCCCGCGCCTGGGTGAGATTGCGTACGTAGAACAGATGCCCCTGCAGGCGATGGATGCCGGCACGGCGCAGCTTCAGCCGAACTTGCGCACTGCTGCCACTGAGAATGAGCGTGACGCCCAGGCGGCGGTAATCCACCAGCACGTTCTCCAGCGATGCCAGGGCCGTCATGTCCAGCATCGGCACCGCGCTGATGTCGACGATCACCACCTTGACCTCGGGGTTGAAGCGCCGCAGCGCGCCCAAGGCCTTTTCCGCGGCGCCAAAGAACAGCGGCCCGCGGATCGCATAGGTGGCCACATGCTCGGGCATGTCCCGCAGGATGCGTCGCTGCTCCCGGGAGAGGGCGGTGGTGTCGGTCAGCTCGCTCATGCGCTTGATGAACAGCCCGGCCGCCAGCAGCAGCCCGACGCCTACCGCCAACACCATGTCGAACAGCACGGTGAGGATCAGGCAGGTCAGCAGCACCAGCACGTCGCTGCGCGGGGCGATGCGCAACACGTGCATCACGTGCGGTGCTTCGCTCATGTTCCAGGCCACCATCACCAGCAACGCCGCCAGTGCTGCCATTGGCAGATAGCTGAACAGCGGCGCCAGCCAGAGAATTGCGACCAGCACCACACCGGCGTGGATCATCGAGGCCAGTGGCGAAAACGCGCCGGCCCTGACATTGGTCGCGCTGCGGGCGATGGCGGCGGTCGCGGTGATGCCACCGAACAGTGGCGCGACCAGATTGCCCAGCCCCTGGCCGATCAGCTCGCCGTTGGGCTCGTGGCTGCTGCCGGTCATGCCATCGGCGACGACGGCGCAGAGTAGCGATTCGATGGCGCCGAGCATGGCAATGGCGAAAGCCGGTGCCAGCAGCTGGCGGAACAGTTCGTAGCTCAGCTCTAGCGGCTGGCCGTCCGGACCGGGCAACAGCCACGGCCAGGCAAAATCCGGCAGGAACGGCGGAATGCCCGGGTGCGTGACGCCATCCAGGGTGTAGCTGAAGCGTTCACCAAGGGTTGCGACCGACAGCCCTGAAGACTCCAGCAGTGCCCCTGCCACCGCCCCGACCGTCAGCGCTACCAGATGTCCCGGGATCTTGGGCACCCAGCGTGGCCAGACGATCAGCACGGTGAGGCAGATCACCGCCACCAGGGCGTCACCCAGATGCGCGCTGGGCAACGAGCGCAACAGCAGGCCGACCTGCTCGACATAGTGCTGCGGTTGCTCGGAGAGGGTCAGGCCGAACAGGTCCTTGATCTGCAAGGTGGCGATGACGATGCCGATGCCTGCCGTAAAACCGAGGGTCACGGGGTAGGGGATAAAGGCAATCAGGCGGCCGGCGCGCAGCAGGCCGAGGGTGATCAGGATCAGGCCGGCGAGCATGGTGCACAGCAGCAGTCCGCCCAGGCCGAACTGCTGGGTGATCGGCAACAGAATCACCACGAACGCCGCCGTCGGCCCGGAAACGTTGAAGCGTGAGCCCCCGGTCAGGGCGATCAGCGGAGCCGCCACGAGTACCGTGTACAACCCGTGCTGGGGCGCCACGCCGACCGCGATGGCCAGTGCCATGGCCAGGGGGATGGCGATGATGCCAACGGTCAATCCGGCGCTGATGTCGCCGCGCAATGCGCGGGCTCCGTAACCCAGGTGCAAGGCCTGCCGCCATGCCGCGAACAGAGGGGGTAACTTCATGCCTGGAACGCTCCTTGTAGGCGAAGGCGCCATTATAGGCGCCAGACACCGCTTGTTATTTGTGCCGAACAATCGCCTGTGATCGCGGCCAGGCGATGTACGACCTTGGTCGCAAGCGGTCCTGGCGCGTTGAGTGAGCCGCCTGCGAGGAGTAAACTGCCGCCCCCGTGAGACCCCGTGGACCGGAGGCGGCATGCGTAAAGACAAGAAGCAGGTGATTGGCGACGAGATCGGGGATGAGTCGATCAAGCTGTTTCTGCAGCCTGAACCGGCTGACGACACCCCACCTTCGTTGCACAAGCTGATCAAGGCCTACCGCGGCCTTCGCATCGATGACTTCGAGCGCTTTCTCGGCTTCTTCGTGGCTGCCGGCTACGATCTCGACGCCAGGAACAGCAAAGGGCAGAGCTTTGTCGATCTGATCGCCGATCAGCGTCAGGCCGCGCCCTATATCGAGCTGATCGAGGCCCGGCGCGGCTGAACTGCGGGTCGCCATTTCGTATCGAACGCATCGGATTCAATCGGCAGCGCGCGTACTGCGAGCCGCGCGCTGTGATCGAACTCGGCAACATGATTCGCAATCGTTTTCCTCGCAGCGTCCACCGTCGAGCACCGGGCCAGGCCCGCTCCGGAGGGATCGCAGCGAGAGGGAGGAGGCCAAAAGCCGACCTTCCGAAGCTGGCAGGCAGCCTGTGGTTGCCTGTTCTCGGGCACATGTTCCCGAGCAGCGGTCCAGGCACATGCTCCGTTCCTGACCGTCTGGCTGGTGGGTTTTACGGGGCCGCGTACTGCGGTCACGACAGTTTAATGCTGTGATTCTGGAGAACGCGTTGATGACGCAACACGATAGCGAAGCAGTGGATATGGTGCTGGTGGGAGCCGGCATCATGAGTGCGACCCTGGCGGTACTGCTCAAGGAACTCGATCCCAATATCAAGCTGGAAATCGTCGAGCTGCAGGAATCCGGAGCCATCGAAAGCTCCAACCCGTGGAACAACGCCGGTACCGGCCACGCGGGCCTTTGCGAGCTGAACTACACCCCTGACAGCAAAGACGGCACGATCGACATCAAGAAGGCCGTGCTGATCAACACCCAGTTCGAAGTCTCGAAGCAGTTCTGGGCCTATCTGGCCGACCGCGAAGGCTTCGGCTCCCCGCGCGATTTCATCAATCCTGTTCCGCACCTGAGCTTCGTGCGCGGCAGCAAGAACATCGACTATCTCAAGCGCCGCTTCGACGCGCTGAAGACGCATCACGCCTTCGCCGACATGGAGTACAGCGAGGATCGCGCGACCCTCGCCGAGTGGATGCCGCTGATGATGCCGGGCCGTGATCCGAGCGAGCCGATCGCCGCGACGCGCGCCATGAACGGCACCGACGTCAACTTCGGTGCGGTGACCAGCCAGCTGCTCGGTTACCTGGCGCGCAGTGGCGGGGTCAAGGTTTCCTACAACCAGAAGGTCACCGGTCTCGACCGTACCGCCAGCGGCTGGAAGGTCGACATCAAGAACACCCGCACCGGTGGCTCGCGTCAGGTGCAAGCCGGATTCGTGTTCCTCGGCGCTGGCGGTGCCGCGCTGCCGCTGCTGCAGATGTCCGGCATCGAGGAGGGCAAGGGCTTCGGTGGTTTCCCGGTCAGTGGTCAGTGGCTGCGCTGCGACAACCAGGAAATCGTCAAGCAGCACCAGGCCAAGGTCTACAGCCTGGCCGCGGTGGGCGCGCCGCCGATGTCGGTGCCACACCTCGATACCCGCGTGGTCGATGGCAAGAAGTCTCTGCTGTTCGGCCCCTACGCCGGTTTCACCACCAAGTTCCTCAAGCGCGGTTCGTTCATGGACCTGCCGCTGTCGATTCGCCCGAGCAACATTGGCCCGATGATGGCCGTCGCTCGCGACAACATGGACCTGACCCGCTACCTGATCAAGGAAGTGATGCAGTCCATGGAGGATCGCCTGGCAACGCTGCGCGGCTTCTATCCGGAGGCCAAGGCCGAAGACTGGCGCCTGGAGATTGCCGGTCAGCGCGTGCAGATCATCAAGAAGGATCCGAAGAAGGGTGGCATCCTGCAGTTCGGCACCGAACTGGTCGCAGCGAAGGACGGCACCATCGCCGCGCTGCTCGGCGCATCGCCGGGTGCTTCGGTGACTGTCTCCATCATGCTCGATCTGCTCGAGCGCTGCTTCCCCGAGCAGTACCGCTCGCAAGCCTGGTCGAGCAAGCTGCAGGAAATGTTTCCGGCCCGCGAAGCCACGCTGCAGAACGATGCGGCAGCCTATCGTGAGATCAGCCAGATGGCGGACAAGCGCCTCGGCCTGACCTACTGATCAGCTGCGCTGAAGCGAAAAAGCCCCGTACCGAACGTACGGGGCTTTTTTGTGCCTCCGGTTCTACCTGCGCATCACGCCGCGCGCAGGCTCTCGGCGGGAAGCGGCTGGCCAATCCAGCTCAGGCGAACTTCCTCCACCTCGACCCAGGCGGCGCCCGCGGGCTTGCAGGCACTGCTGAGCAGCATGCGGCACCGGCCATGTTCATCGAGCAGCGCGAAGTGGCGAGCGGGGCGGCGGCGCAACAGGGAAATCAGCTGTCGCATGATGGTTTGCACTCATGGTGATTGGCGTCTCGTCGTTATCGCAAAGTCCTGTGACAACTGCGTGAAAAGGAACGCGGCAGTGGCGCCGCCGGTCTGAATCGCATCACTGTCGGCGCGTCGTGCCGGTGGGTATACTGCGCCGCATTCATCGCCCCTAACCCTGGAGAAAACAGCATGCTGCAACGCCTGTTGTTCGGTCTTGTCACCGTTCTTGGAATGAGTCTGGTCGGTTGTGCCCACAGCCCGCAGCAGCTCGACCCGAACCCCAAACTCAACGGCACCATCAATCCCGTTGGCCAGGGGCAGCCCGTGGTCGTACGGGTGGTCGATGCGCGCCCGTCGCCGACCCTCGGCACCCGTGGCGGCCTGTATCCGGAAACCAGCGCGGTGATCGTGCCGAGTGCCAAGGTCATCCCCAAGCTGCAGGCCCAGACCGAAGCCGCCGTGCGACTGCTCGGTTTCACGCCATCACCGAACGCCTATAACGCGCCGCAGCTGACGCTGACCTTGGCCGAGCTGAAGTATCAGTCGCCGAAGGAGGGGCTGTACGTCACCGAGGCGAATATCGGCGCAACGCTCAAGATCGAGGTGCAGAACGCCGGCAAGCGCTACAACGGCCGCTATGGTGCATCGTTGAACCAGCGCTTCGGCATGGCGCCAAACGAGCAGACCAACACCAAGCTGGTCAGCGATGTGCTGAGCGATGCGCTGACCCGGGTATTCCGCGACGACAACATCGGCCGCCTGCTGGCCCAGTAAGCCGGCCCGCGATACCACGTACGTGCTGCACCCGAACCCCGCCACGGCTGTCCGTGGCGGGGTTTCTTTTTGCCCCTGCCATAACGACGACGCCCCGCACGAGGCGGGGCGTCGGTGGCGAGCAGGCTGTCAGCGTACGCCGGAGTTGCGCAGGGCTGCCGGGGTGTACTGGTTGGAATTGGCCTTGTAGTTGTAGGTGTAGGGGTTCTTCTCTTCGTTCTTCATGCCCATGACCAGGTAGCGGCCGGAAATGAGGTCGTAGAGGGTCTCCATGGAGTACAGCGGAACCTGCACATTGTAGAAGTGCAGGCCGTGGGCTTCGGCCACGCGCCAGAGCTGATTGCGACCGTCGTAATGATCGACCACTGCAGCCTGCCAGGTGTCCTCGTCGATGAAGAAGTGGCGCTTGGCATAGATATGGCGCTCACCCGTCTTCAGGGTAGCTTCCACTTCCCACACGCGGTGCAGCTCGTAGCGGGTCAGATCCTGGTTGATGTGGCCGGGCTTGATGATGTCGCTGTACTTGAGCTGCGGCGAATCCAGGCGATAGGCGTTGTAAGGGATGTACAGCTCCTTCTTGCCGATCAGCTTCCAGTCGTAGCGGTCCGGCGCGCCGTTGAACATGTCCAGGTTATCGGAGGTACGCAGGCCGTCCGCTGCGGTGCCCGGGCCGTCATAGGCGACCTGCGGGGCGCGGCGCACGCGGCGCTGGCCGGCGTTGTAGATCCACGCCATGCGCGGTTCCTTCACCTGGTCCAGGGTTTCGTGCACCAGCAGCACGTTGCCGGCCAGGCGGGAGGGTTCGGTGACCTGCTGCTTGAAATAGAACAGTACGTTGCCATGCTTCTCCGGCTTGTAGTCGGTCAGGGTGTCGGTGTAGACCACCTCGTCGACGAACTTCACCAGGCTGAAGTTGCCGTTCACCTGCGGCGTGGCCTGGGCGACGACGCGACGCGCCGAGCCGCCACGGTAGCGGGTGATGTGGTTCCAGATGACTTCCAGACCGTCCTTGGGAATCGGGAAGGCGATAGCCTTCTCGAAGTTCTCCAGGCCGTTGCCGCCGCGAACCAGCTGGGTCTGCGTGGCGTTGCGGGCCGCCGCGTCGTAGACGTGCTGCGGCATGGCGGCGCTGCGACGGGTCTCGTACACCGGCAGCCGGTAGCTGTCCGGATAACGCTTGAACATGGCGATCTGGCCGGGCGTGAGGTTGGCCTTGTACTGTTCGTAGTTCTGCGCGGTGATGGTGAACTTCGGCTTGTCGCCGGCATAGGGATCGCCGACGAAGCCATCGGGCGAAACCGGAGCGGCATCCTGCGCCAGACCGCCGGTCCAGGCGGGAATGGTGCCTGCCGCATTACCAGCCTTCTCGGCGCCGACCGGGGTCAGTTCGCTGCCCAGGCGTGCCGCCTCGGACTGGGATACCGCGGCCATGGCGCTGCTGGCCAGCAGCGAAAGGGTTAACGCTCCGGTTGTGAACATTGTTGTTTTCATTATTTCGTTCCTGTGGTTCTGAATACTGATTCCCCGTGGCGCAGCCGAAGCGGCGCCAAGTGATCGGCGTAGCGATGTGTGCCGGCAGCGGCTCCGGGTGATGCCGTGGATGTCGCTGTCGACCCCCGCACACGCTCTATTTCGCCGTTTCGAGGTATGCCGAGGGTGAAGGTGGGGCCGGTCATAAGTCAAGGCCGACCGGTGAAGATGGCGTCATAATCCGGGGTGATGATGGTGCCGGCGCGCGCCATTTCGTCGGTTTTGCCGGGGAAGGAAGGGCTGCACAGGTAAACTGGGCGGCTGTCCGGCGTCGGCCGGTCGACATGTAATCGAGGAATCCCGATGCTGTTTCATGCGCAGACCGAGCTGATCCTGGCTCCGGCGTTGCTTCTCAATGTACTGGCACTGATATGCGCGCTATGCGGCGGATGGCTGCTGGCGGCGACCCAGTGGCGGGCCGCACGGGCCGGTTCGCGCGGTCAGGCCGCGGTCGGTTCGTCGGTGCTGCTGACCCGCGCGGCTGCAACCGCGCGGGTCAACCTGGCCTTCTACCGTTTCGGTGCAGGCGGGCTGGCGCTCGCCCTCGGCCTGTCCATGGCCTCGCGGATGCTGTGAATGGACTCCTCAGGGCTCCAACCCAGCCAGCAGGCGGTACTGGTTGCGCACCGGGGTCGCATACTGCTGGATCAGGTACGGCTGCTGCACGCTCGGGCAGGCAGCCAGACGTTTGCTCCATTCGGCCTCGGCCCGCTCGATTTCCTCGCGGCTGAACAGTTCGGCGGCACTGGGCACCTTGATTTCCGGGTCCTGCTCATCCCATAGCCGGTAGGCCAGGTAGTGCACCGGAAACAGCCGGTAGCTGCCGAGAATCTGCCGATCCACCGCTATGGCCATCTGCTTGGCGTCGTCCGGCACGCTTTCCATCGGCGAGCCGAAGGCAATGTGTACGCGGCCTTTATAGCCGGTGATACCCAACGCGATGCTGGTGTCATCCTCGCCCGGAGCCTTGCTGTAGGTTCCGGTCGTGGCGCGGATGTAGAGCTCCCGGGCCTTGGCCTGATCGCAGGGGTCGTACTCGTAGCTGATCGATACCGGCACCGGACGCAGCGCCTCCAGCGCCTCGGCGAAGGCTTCGTCCTTGCGGCTCATGTGCAGCATCTTGAGGATGGCCGAATCGGTACGGTCGTCACCATCCTTGGCGCGGCCCTCGGCCTGGGCGATCCAGACCGACTCGCCGTCGTTGCGTATCGAGTGATTGATGTACGCCGAGAGTACCTGATAGGCGGCCAGCTTCTCCCGGCGGCCAGTGATGGAACGGCGCACGATGAAGCTCTTGTTCAGGCGCATCAGGTCGCTGACGAAGGGGCGTTGCAGCAGGTTGTCGCCGATGGCGATGCGCGGTGTGCGGATGCCGGCCTGGTAGACCGCGTAGTTGACGAAGGCCGGGTCCATCACGATGTCGCGATGATTGGCCAGGAACAGGTAGGCGCGGCCCTGCTGCAGGTGCTCCAGTCCGGAGAAGGTCACGCCGTCGGTGGCGCGCTCGATGGTCCGGTCGATATAGGCTTCGATCTTGTGCTGCAGGGCATCCACTGTATGGATGCTGGCGAACTGCTTGCGCAGGCGGCGCGAGATTACCGGCTTGATCAGCCAGCCCATGCTGTCGGCCAGGCGCGGGAAGCGGAAGTGCGCCAGAATGTCGAGAAACTCCCGGTCGGCGAACAGGCGCGCCATGACAGTCGGTACTTCGGCGTCGGCGTAGGGTCGGATGGCTTGGAATTCGTCCATCATGCTCTCTGTAAAGGAAACGAGGAACGGGCCTGCAGCACAGGGCAGGGCGATTTGCGGAACGGACCGGAGCCGGCTGGCTCATACTCATGGAGTTCGGATGCCGTTTCGCCTGATCGTCTGCCGATGCCTGCGACCCAGCGGTGTCACTGCGAGGCGCACCGGGTCGGTCTTCTCAAAAGGTGCGAATCGACGACCTTTGAAGACGGCGATTATAGCGACAAGTCACGTGGAGGATTGATGCTCGAGACACAGGTCTATCAGTGCCCGTATTGCGGCGAGGCGGTAGAGACCACGCTCGATCTCAGTGCCGGTGATCAGCAGTACATCGAGGACTGCGCGGTGTGCTGCCGCCCGGTGCAGTTCGACCTGCGTACCGATGGTGTCGACTGGCAACTACAGGTCTTCAGGGAGGACGAATGATGCGTCGCATCTACGAGCCGCGCGACCTGCTGGAAGCGGAAATGCTCAGCGGCATGCTGGTGGCCGAGGGCATCGAGGCATTCCTTGCCGGTAGCCACCTGATCGGCGCCATGGGTGAATTGCCCGCAGCGGGGCTGCTCGGTCTGATGGTGCCGGACGAGGATGCCGAACGCGCGCGCCAGCTGATCGCTGCGTACAATGGCGCCGAGCCGGTGCCGGGCGATGAACCGGAGAGCTATCCCGGCGAACTGATCTGCTGACGAGTTCCCTTATGTGCGGCCGCTACGCCCTTTTCCGCTGGAGCCAGGATTTCGCCGCCTTGCCCGGTTTTCCTTCCGATCAAAGACCGCACTGGAGTCTCGCGCCGGGCGCTTCGGTGCTGCTGCTGCGCCAGGCCGACAGCGGCTTGCAGCTGGACCGGGTGCGCTGGGGGCTGACGCCTGCCTGGCTGACTGACCTGACCCGCACGCCGGCTCAGGCCCGGGCCGAAACCCTGGCCGAGCAGCCCATGTTCCGCGAAGCCTTTCGCCTGCGTCGCGGGCTGTTGCCGGCCAACGGCTTCTACGAGTGGCGCGGCTCGGCCCGCAAGCGCCCGTATTGGATGACTTGCGACGGCTCGCTTGCCTATTTCGCGGCGCTTTGGGAAGCCTATCCGGTGCAGGGGCACACCTATCTCAGCGCAGCTGTCGTGACCCAGCCGGCGGCGACGCTACGCCGGCCATTGATCCTCGACGAGGCCGGACAGGCGGCCTGGCTCGACCCCGCCACGCCGCTCGAAACGCTGCAGCAGTTGCTGCTGCAACCGAGCCCGGCACTGCGCGAACGGCCACTGGCGACGTTGGTCAACGATCCGCGCCTCGATGCCCCCGAATGCCTCACCCCGGCTTGAGGCGAGGCCTTCGGAGCGTCTGCGTCAGACCTTGAACTGATTGATCAGCCGGCGCTGCTGCTCGGCCAGACGCGTCAGGCCGGCGCTTGCCTGGCTGGCTTCCTCGGCGCCGCCAGCGACGTCCTGGGCGACCTGACCGATGTTGGTGACATTGCGGTTGATGTCTTCGGCCACCGCGCTCTGTTCCTCGGCGGCGCTGGCGATCTGGTTGTTCATGTCGTTGATCAGCGAAACCGCCTGAGTGATTGCCTGCAGCGCCTCGGCTGCCGCATCGGCCTGCTCGACGCTGCGCTGTGTGCGGCTCTGGCTCTGTTCCATCACCTGTACCACGTCCCGCGTGCCGTTCTGCAGCTGCTGGATCATCTGCTGGATCTCACCGGTGGCCTGCTGCGTCTTCTGCGCCAGATTGCGGACCTCGTCGGCCACCACGGCGAAGCCTCGGCCCTGCTCACCGGCACGGGCAGCCTCGATCGCCGCGTTCAGGGCCAGCAGGTTGGTCTGCTCGGCAATGCTGCGAATGGTCACCAGGATGGCGTCGATGTTCTCGCTGTCGCGGGCCAGGGTCTGCACAACGTCCACGGCACGGCCGATTTCGCCGGCCAGTTCGGTGATGGTGGCGCCGGTATCCTGCACGATATGCCGGCCCTGATTGGCCGCGCGATCGGCATGGCTGGCAGCCTCCGCGGCCTGGGTCGCATTGCGCGCCACGTCCTGCGCCGTGGCGGTCATCTCGTGCACAGCGGTGGCGACCAGTTCGATCTCGGCCAGCTGCGTCTGCACGCCCTTGTCGGTACGGATGGCGATGTCGGCGGTGTGCTCGGACGCATCGCTGACCTTCTGCACCGAGCCGACCACCTCGCTGATCATGCCCTGCAGGCGTGTCAGGAACGTGTTGAAACCGGTGGCGATCTGGCCCAGCTCGTTGCGACTGTCGATATGCAGGCGCTGGGTCAGGTCACCTTCGCCCTGGCCGATGTTGTCCAGCATCACCACCATGTCGCGCAGCGGACGGGTGATGCGCCGGCTGATCAGCCAGATGGCCAGCAGACCGGCAACGGCGATGAGCACGCCGATGATCAACATGGTGGTCAGACTGCTGCGGCTTTCCGCGCCGAGTGCCGCCATCAGCTGATCCAGATCCTTCATCACCTCGGCGATCGGCAGCTGCAGCATCAGGACCCAGCGCGCGTCGGTACCTTCGAAGGAGAACGGCAGGAACAATGCGACGTGCCCACCTGCCTGGTCGATCTGGTAATGGCTCTGCCCGGCTGGCAGGCGCTGGACCAGCACCTGCTCCTCGGCATCGAGAATCTGTGCTGCAGGCTTGCCGATCAGGCTCTTGTCAGTGCTGTAGGCAGCCAGGCGGCCGTTGTTGGAAATCAACGCGATCTCGCCGACGCCGCCATAGAGCTGCGCGTTGGCGTTGCTCAGCAATTGCTGGATGAAGTCGACACTGATGTCCGCGCCAACGATGCCGTGAAACTTGCCATCGACCAGAATGGGGGCATTGAACGAGGAAAGAAGGTAGGTCTGGCCGTTCATGTCATACGGTGCCGGGTCGCCGACGCACGGCTTGAGCTGTTCGCGCGGGCACAGGTAGTACTCGCCGGCGCGTATCCCGGTGTCGAGCAGCCTGGTGTCTTCGATGTCGGAGAGGCGGTCGATCTTCATTTGGCCGCTGCCATCGCGGTAGATCCAGCTGGCGAAGCGACCGTCGAGCATGCCCGGCTCGTCGCCGCGATACATCAGGTCGTTCGCATCCACGCCGTTCGGTTCCCAGGCGATATAGGTGCTGGTGAGATTGGCGTTCTCGATCAACGTCTGGCGCGCGAGATTGATCAGCTCCTCGCGCCTGAGGTTGGCCATCGGCATGCCGTCATCACCGGTCAGTGCGGTGAGCGTATGCACCCTGGCCAGGCTGGTGGCGATCTGCAGGGGCGCTTGCAGCTGTGCCTGGATGCGGTTGACCTGTGCCTGAGCCAGGGCGGTGACGCGCTGCTCCACCATGCCGTCGATCAGCGCGCGAGTCCGCTCCTCGACCAACGCCTGGCTGCGCACGCCCGACGCCAGTGCATAGAGCAACAGCGCCGCGATGACGGTCAGGGTGCAGGCGCCGGCCAATGCGGCGAAGGCGGTCTGGATGGATCGGAACATGGCGTTACTCCAGTTGCGCAGCGGATAGCCACCTTATCGGCAGGATTTGCGACAACTGCAGCGGGGCGGCCGGTTGCCTGCCCGATAGGCCCGATCTAGGATACGGCGCAGGTTTTCCGGAGAGACTCGATGTTCAAGCCGCGCACGTTATCCATGCTGATCGCCGCCACCGCGCTGGCCGGCTGTCAGGCCGTCAACACCACCAGCGGTGGGGCCGTGGGGGTCGACCGCAAGCAGTACATGTTCAGCATGCTGTCGACCGACCAGGTCAACCAGATGTATGCCCAGTCCTATCAGGAAACGCTCAGCGCTGCCGCAAGCAAGGGCGTGCTGGAAAAGAACACGGCGATTGCCAAGCGCGTCAATGGCATCGCCGAGCGGCTGATCGCCAAGGTCGGCGTATTCCGCCCGGATGCCGCGCAGTGGGCCTGGGAAGTGAATGTCATCGACAGCCCCGAGCTGAATGCCAACTGCGGCCCGGGCGGCAAGATCATCTTCTATACCGGGTTGATCGAGAAGCTGAAGCTCACCGACGACGAGATCGCCGCGGTGATGGGCCACGAGATCGCCCACGCGCTGCGTGAGCACGGGCGCGAGGCGATGTCCAAGGCCTACGGCGTGCAGATGGCCACCCAACTGGGCTCGGCGATGGGTGTCGGCACTGGCGGACTGCAGCTGGCGAACATGGGCGTCGAGTACCTGATGACGCTGCCCAATAGCCGTGGCAACGAGAACGAAGCCGACCTGATCGGCCTGGAGCTGGCCGCCCGTGCCGGTTACAACCCGAACGCGGCGATCACGCTGTGGGAAAAGATGGCCTCGGCCGGTGGTTCGGCTCCGCCTGAGTTCATGAGCACCCACCCGTCCTCGGCGACTCGCACGGCGGCGCTGCGTGCCAACATCCCGAAGGTGATGCCGCTCTACGAGCAGGCTCGCGGCGGCCGCTAACGAAGATGGTCGCCGACCGCTCAGGTCGGCGACAGTAGGGTCGAGAGAGGCGTTTCGATACCCAGCTGCTGGTGCACGCCCTCGAGATCGATAAGGGTGTTGACCTCCTCGATGTCGCCGGCCGGATTGAGCGTCCAGACGCTCATGGCGGCGATGGCGAGGATCTTGTCGGTGACCGAATAGCCAAACAGGGGCGTGGCCAGCGTACCCATCACCGTGCTCGAGGTGACCACCTTGTGGCCCTCGCAGATACACTCATCCACCACCACTTCCAGGTCCGGCATGGCCGCACGCACGTTGCGCACGAGTTCGGCGAAGCCTGCGCTGTTCAGCGGCTGGCTGATGAATGAGCCCTTGTAGGCGAAATACTTGCTCTGCATCTGTTCGGAAAGGGCCAGGCGGCCCTTGTTCCAGCTCAGATCGATATGGTTGCAGACTCGTTTCTTGCGTCCATCCGCTGACATGCAGCCGGTCTCCTCGGGGCGCTGGTGGTGCGCTGCGGTAGCGCACTCTATCAGCTCCGTCGGCGCGCAGATTTGCGCTGCGTATCAGCCTGAGACAATCGTGCTCATGGTCACAGCCTGATAAGCGGCGTAGACGGCGAGAGCGGCGAAACCGCCGGCCGCGACCCGGCGAATCAGCGTCAGCGGCAGGCGATCGGCAGCGAAATGGCTCACCAGCACCACAGGAACGTTGGCCAGCAGCATGCCGACCGTGGTGCCGAGAATGACCAACACGAACTCGGGGTATTGCGCAGCCAGCATCACCGTGGCGACCTGGGTCTTGTCGCCCATCTCGGCGATGAAAAAGGCGATTGTGGTGGCGACGAAGGGGCCATAGGGGCGACCGAGCCTGGCATCGTCATCGTCGAGCTTGTCCGGCACCAGCGTCCACAGCGCTACGGCGGCGAAGCTCGCGGCGAGAATCCAGCTCAGCACGACCGGCGAGAACAGGCTTGATACCCAGCTGCCCACGGCACCGGCCGCGGCATGGTTGGCCAGTGTCGCCACGACGATGCCCCAGATGATCGGCCAGGGGCGGCGATAGCGGGCCGCCAGCAGAAGCGCGAGCAATTGGGTCTTGTCGCCGATTTCGGCGAGGGCAACGATGAGAGTGGGAACGAAGAACGATTCCAAGCGGCATTCCTTACAGGGCGGGTCGACAGATTCACCATGACATGCGCAGCCTGCCCGCCCGGGTCAGGTGTACATGTCATGGGTCTTGTCAAACCGGGCCATGCGCTATTGCTAGGCTGGCCGGTCGCATGCGCCATGGTCTGCGGACCAAGTGTGTTGACGCATGCCGGACGAGCAGGGCGCTCGTCGGAGACTACTCCCCCAAGGACGGCGGCGAGTTTGCCGCACCCGGCCGGTGGAAGCAACCGCTCGTCGCCGGCCTCAGCCTCGCACGGCGCGGTAGATGCGGAATCCGTCGCGTTCGGCCAGCGTCTGGCAGGTGCCGAGATGGCGCTCGATCAACGGCGGGTAACGCAGAAAGGCATTGGCCACGATACGCATCTCGCCACTCGCCTGCAGATGCTCGGCGGCGCGCTCGATCAGCGTTTCGCTGGCGTGATAGCTGGTGTGCACGCCCTGGTGGAAGGGTGGGTTGCTGATGATGGCCGCCAGTTGCCGAGGCGCAGCGTCGATGCCATCGCCGGCAATGACTTCAGCTTCGAGCCCGTTGGCGGCGAGCGTCCGGCGACTGCTCTCGACGGCGAAGGCGTCGACGTCCAGCAGCACCAGCTCGCTTTGCGGATAACGGCGCTTCAGCGTGGCACCGAGAATGCCGGCACCGCAGCCGAAATCCAGCAGTCGGCCACCGGGCAGGTTATCGAGGTGCTCGAGCAGCAGGGCGCTGCCCAGATCCAACCGACCATGGCTGAACACACCCGGCAGGCTGACCACCTCGAGCGGCCCGTCAGCCAGCTGCAGGGTGAAATGGCTGGCCAGGGCATCGAGATCCGGCGCGGCGGGCGCCTGCTCGATCTCGACCTGCCAGAGCTGGCAGTGGCGGGCACTGTCGAGCTTGCGCGCACGGCCGAAGCTGCCCAACTGCTTGGCGGCGCGCTCGATGCCGCCGCGCTTCTCGCCCACCAGGTATAGCGGTCGGCCGGGCAAACGTGCCGCCAGGGTCTGCAACAGATAGTCCGTCAGCTCGCGGGACTTCGGCAGGAACAGCACCGCCGTGTCGAACACCCCCTGCGGCGGGGCAACGCCGAAGGAGCAGCGCCCGCCGAAGCGCTTGTCCAGCTGCTGCTGTTCGCCGGCGTGCCAGCTCCAGGCGGTGGCGCCCGCCAGCTGTCCTAGCAGGTCGTCGGCCGGCAGGCCGGCGAGCAATACCCGGCCGCCGAACAGCTCGGTTTGACGCAGCAGCACTTCGCTTCGCGGGTCCATTGGCGTCTCCCTGAAAAAGGCCGGGAGCTTAGGGGCTCGGCGGCCTCTCTCGCAAGCCGCAGTTGCCCGGCTCAGTTGACCTGGCGGAGTGGGCTGCCGGCGAAGAACGCCGTGGCGTTCTCGGCCAGCTGAGCGACGATGCGCTGGCGAGCCTCGCGGCTGCCCCAGGCGCTGTGCGGGGTGACGATCAGACGCGGCAGGTCCGGGGCGAGGAGCGGGTTGTCATCGCGTGGCGGCTCGCTGGTCAGCACATCGGTGGCAGCACCGCCCAGGTGGCCTCGGCGCAGGGCATCGGCCAGTGCCTGTTCGTCCACCAGCCCGCCTCGGGCGGCGTTGATCAGGAAGGCGGTCGGCTTCATCAGCTGCAGCTCGCGGGCACCGATGAGATTGCGCGTCTGTTCGGTCAGGGGGCAATGCAGGGTCAGTGCATCGACCTGTGGCAGCAGCTCGTCCAGGTCGAGGCGATCCGGGCGCTTCGGCCGTCCCGGCAGGTTGCCGACCAGCACCCGCATGCCCAGGGCTTCGGCCAGCTTCGCCACGGCACTGCCCAGCTCGCCATGCCCGAGCAGGCCGAGGGTCTTGCCGTCCAGCTCGACGATCGGGAAGTCGAGCAGGCAGAACTGTCCGCTTTCCTGCCAGCGTCCGCGGGCGACGGCAGCCTGATAGTCGGGCAGCCGCGTGGCCAGGGCCAGCAGCAGCATCAGGGTGTGCTGGGCGACGGTTGGGGTGCCGTAGGCCTGGCAATTGCTGACGGCGATGCCGCGTTCACGGGCGGCCTGCAGGTCGATGTTGTTGACGCCGGTGGCCGAGACGAGGATCAGCTTGAGTTCCGGGCAGGCGGCGAGGGTTTGCGCATCCAGGGCCACCTTGTTGACGACGGCAACCTGCGCGCCGCGCAGGCGCTCGACGATCTGTTCCGGCGTGCTCAGGTCGTGGCAGACCAGCTCGTCGAAGGCGCTGCGCAGCGGGGCGAGGTCGAGGTCGCCCTGGTCGAGCGGGGAGAGGTCGAGGAAAACGGCGCGATTGGGCATCAACTGTACCTTTCGAAGTCGCCAGGGCTGGTCGACAATGCCAACCTGGGCTTAGGCGTGGAGAGCGGATTGTGTACTGGATGGAATTTATGACCGTGGCGCTGGTGCATCTGCTCGCGGTGGCGAGCCCCGGCCCGGATTTCGCGGTGGTGGTGCGCGAAAGCGTGGCGCAGGGCCGGCGTGCGGGTAGCTGGACTTCGCTGGGAGTCGGCTGCGGAATATTCGTCCATGTCGCCTACTCCCTGCTCGGCATCGGCCTGATCGTCTCGCAGTCGATTGTGCTGTTCAACCTCTTCAAGTGGCTGGCGGCCGCTTATCTGGTGTACCTCGGCTGGCGAGCGCTGCGGGCTCGGCCGATGAACCTAGAGGCGATCGACGGGGCGAACGCACCGGTGGCGCGAAGCGCGTGGCGGGCGTTCGTGATCGGCTTTGTCACCAATGGCCTGAACCCCAAGGCCACGCTGTTCTTCCTCTCGCTATTCACCGTCGTGATCAGCCCCGATACACCGCTGCTGGTGCAGGCCGGCTACGGTTTCTACCTCGCCGGTGCGACTGCGCTGTGGTTTCTGCTGGTGGCCTGGCTGTTCAGCCGAGGCCGCGTGCGTGCTGGCTTTGCGCGCATGGGGCACTGGTTCGATCGGCTGACGGGGGCGGTGCTGATCGGCCTCGGCGCTCGCCTGGCCCTGAGCGAGATCGGTTAACACGCTGAAACGAGGTGCGGGGAAAATAATCCTTTGGACTGATTTTGCCCGGGGGGCGACGCTCTAGAGTGCAGCGTACAAGTCCAACAAGAACAGGATGCCCTCCATGCTGCAGACCCGTGTCATCAAGCCCGCGGCGAACGCCTACCAGTATCCCCTGCTGATCAAGCGCCTGCTGCTGTCCGGCGTGCGCTACGAGCGCAGCCGGGAAATCGTCTACCGCGACCAGCTGCGTTACGACTACCGCACCCTCAACGAACGGGTCGCGCGGCTGGCCAACGTGCTGACCGCGGCCGGGGTCAAGCCGGGCGATACGGTGGCGGTGATGGACTGGGACAGCCATCGCTACCTCGAATGCATGTTCGCCATCCCGATGATCGGCGCGGTGGTGCACACCATCAACGTGCGGCTGTCGCCGGATCAGATCCTCTACACCATGAACCATGCCGACGACCGCTTCGTGCTGGTCAACAGCGAGTTCGTGCCGCTGTACCAGGCAATCGCCGGGCAGCTGACCACCGTGCAGAAAACGCTGCTGCTCACCGATGGCGAGGCGCGTGATGCCGGCTTGCCGGACTGCGTCGGCGAATACGAAAGCCTGCTGGCCGCCGCCGCGCCGAGCTACGACTTCCCGGACTTCGACGAGGATTCGGTCGCCACGACCTTCTACACCACCGGCACCACCGGTAACCCCAAGGGCGTGTACTTCACCCATCGCCAGTTGGTGCTGCACACCCTGGCCGCGGCGGTGACCGTCGGCTGTCGGGAAAATCCGCGGCTGATGGGCTCGGACGACGTCTACATGCCGATCACACCGATGTTCCACGTGCATGCCTGGGGGCTGCCCTACGTTGCCACCATGCTCGGCCTCAAACAGGTTTATCCGGGCCGCTACGACCCCGAGTACCTGATCGATCTCTGGCGCCGCGAGCAGGTGACCTTCTCCCATTGCGTGCCGACCATCGTGCAGATGCTGCTCAATGCCAAGGCCGCCCAGGGCACCGACTTCAAGGGCTGGAAGATCACCATCGGCGGCAGCGCGCTGACCCGCGGCCTCTACGACCAGGCAAAGGCGTCCGGTATGAATCTGATCGCCGCCTACGGCATGTCCGAGACCTGCCCGCTGATCTCCGGGGCGCACATCAACGACGAACTGCTGGAGGCCGACGAGGACACGCGCAGCACCTTCCACCTCAAGGCGGGCGTGCCGGTGGTGCTGGTGGACGCGGCGATCCAGGCCGCCGATGGCAGTTTCCTGCCGGCGGATGGCGCCTCTCAGGGCGAGCTGGTACTGCGGGCGCCCTGGCTGACCCAGGGCTACTACAACGAGCCGGAGAAGAGCGAGGAGCTCTGGGCCGGCGGCTGGCTGCATACCGGTGACGTCGCGGTGATCGACGAGATGGCCAATATCGAGATCCGCGACCGCATCAAGGACGTGATCAAGACTGGCGGGGAGTGGTTGTCGTCACTGACGTTGGAGGGACTGATCAGCCGCCACGAGGCTGTGCGTGACGTGGCCGTGGTTGGGGTGCCGGACGAGCGCTGGGGTGAGCGGCCCTTCGCACTGGTGGTGCTGGGCGAAGGCCAAGAGTTGAATGCCGAACAGCTGCGTAACTTCCTTGAGCCGGCGGTTGCCGAAGGCCATATCAACAAGTGGGCGATTCCCCAGCAGATCGCCGTGGTCACCGAGATTCCCAAGACCAGTGTCGGCAAGCTGGACAAGAAGCGTATCCGCAGTGAGCTTGCCCGCTGGCAGACGGAGGGCGTCGCGCAGCAGGCGTCGCGCTGAAGGCGTTCGGTTACGCGGGGGCGGACTCCAGCAGGTGCTGCACCCGTTCCTGCAGGACGTCCAATGTGAAGGGCTTGCCGAGCAGATCCTCGGCTTGCGTCGAGGGTCGTGCGGCGATCAGCGCTTCCTCCGCATAGCCGGTGATCATCAGCACCTTCAGGTCCGGCAGCTGCAGGCGGGCCCGCTCGGCGAACTGATGCCCGTTCATGCCGCCGGGCAGGCCGATATCGGTGATCAGCAGATCTATCGGGTCGGTCTTCGCCAGCAGGTCGAGGGCGGTGACGCCATTGGCCGCCTGCAACGTACGGTGGCCCATTTCTTCCAGCACCTCGCATACCAGCGTGCGGATGTTGTCCTCGTCGTCCACCACCAGCACGCGACGGCCAGCTGGGGCATTCGGCCGCTGGCGCGGTGCTGCCTGCTCCGGCTGCTCCAGCAGGGCGCCTCGGTAGCGTGGCAGATACAGGCAGACCGAGGTGCCCAGGTCGGGCGTGCTGTCGATCTGCACGCTGCCGTCCGATTGCCGGGCGAACCCGTAGACCATCGACAGGCCCAGACCGGTTCCGGCGCCCAGCGGCTTGGTGGTGAAAAAGGGGTCGAACACATAGGGCAGCTTTTCCGGTGCGATACCACTGCCGTTGTCTTCGACGCACAACAGCACATAGCTGCCCGCGGACATGCCCAAACGGGCCGCTGCTGCGTCGTCCAACTCCCGGTTGGCGCTGCTGATGCGCAAACGGCCGCCGTTGGGCATGGCGTCCCGGGCGTTGAGCGCCAGGTTCAGCAACACGTTCTCCAGCTGATTGGCATCGCAACGGGTCAGCCAGAGGTCGTCGGCGAGCATCAGCTCGAACGCCACCAGCGGGCCGATGGTGCGTTGCAGCAGGTCCTGCATGCTCCTGACCAGCGCGTTGCCGTCGGTCGGCCGCATCTGCAAGGGCTGGCGCCGGGAGAAGGCCAGCAGCCGATGGGTCAGGGCAGCCGCCCGGTCTGCCGAGCTCTGCGCATTGGCGAGATGGCGTCGCAGGTCATCGTGGCGGCCCTGATCGAGGCGACGTTCGAGCAGGCCCAGCGAGCCGACGATGCCGCCCAGCAGGTTGTTGAAGTCATGGGCGAGGCCACTGGTGAGCTGACCGACCGCTTCCATCTTCTGTGCCTGGTGCAGTGCCGATTCGGCGGCTGCGCGGGCTGCAATGGCCTCATCGACTCGGCTTTCCAGCGTGTCGTTCAGGCGCTGCAGGGCCAGTTCGGTGCGCTTGTGCTCGGTGACATCGATGCACGCGCCGACCAGGTAGGATGGTCGCCCGGCCTGGTCACGCACGTTCATCGCCCGCCCGAACAGCCAGCGCTCGCTCTGGCCCAGCAGCACGCGGAAGTGCATTTCGAAATCGTCACCACTCCTGGCGCAGCGTTCGCCCAGCAGCACCAGGCGTTCGCGGTCGTCGTGGTGCATGCGCTCGCGCAGGTCGCTCAGGTAGATCTCGCCGAAGCCCTCCATGCCCACCAGGCGCAACATGGCGGCGTCCATGTCGATCCGCTGGCTCGCGAGCTGCCAATAGAAGGTCCCCGTGCCCGAGACCAGCAGCGCGGCATTCAGGCGTTCATCGCTTTCCTGCAGCTGCGCACGGGCAAGCTCCTGGGCATGCATTTGGGCGGTAACGTCCTCGACCCGATGGATGACATAACGCACCCGCCCGCGGTCGTCCTTCACCGGCGCGTTGATCACGTTCCAGAAGCGCTCCTCGAACCCGCCGCCACTGGCTTCGGGGCGCCGGATGGCATAACGCACCTGGCTCAGGCGCTGGGTCTGGCCGGTGGCGATGACGTCCTCCAGGGAGCGGCGCAGCGTCGCTGCGCCGGAGCTCGGCTTCTCCGGCTCATGGTCGCTGAATACCTCGAACAGCGGCTTGCCGATCACGTCTTCCCGGCGAGTCATGGTGACGCGCAAGCGCTCGTCACTGCTGGCAACCATGGTGTATTCGGCATCCGCCGCCACGA
Source organism: Stutzerimonas sp. LR2 (assembly GCF_055755175.1). Lineage (NCBI taxonomy): Bacteria > Pseudomonadati > Pseudomonadota > Gammaproteobacteria > Pseudomonadales > Pseudomonadaceae > Stutzerimonas > Stutzerimonas sp. LR2. Next base: position 29,637 of record NZ_JBVTRR010000005.1, on the reverse strand, counting down.
TCAGATAAATGCCGGGCAGGCCGTCGATGATTGCCTGCAGGTCATGCATAACGATCAGTTCCCTCGGTTGGGTGCGCCTAATGCGCATGCCTTTTTAATGACTCCATCGGGGCCGGAAAATTGCCCGGCCGTCGTGGGCGGCGCGCAGGATTGCCTGCCACCCGCGCAGGCGGCAATCTGTTCGTCCCGCGCCGTCGGCGCAGTGAAACAGCCCAATCGAGGACGTCATGGCGGCCACCCAAACAACGCTGATCCGCGAAACCTTTCCCGTCGGCCCCTTGCAGTGCAACTGCAAATAAAGACAATATTACGAACGATGTGAGACCTGCCTTTCAGGTGTGTAAGCCTTGTAAATCAAGGGTATAAGGCTGTTAACCAATAATCCATGTTCACGATGAGTCATCTGAAATCACACGCTCAGTGTGACAAGATTGTGCCGCGACGGTTGCGAGAATTACCGCCGATGATTACTCTGTCCTAGATCGCGCTGGCGAGGTACGAAAAATGCCCTGGCTCGGCATCTGCCACCTGGTAGTGGCTGGTGTAGCTAAACGAGTTAGCAGGGTTCCTCGGTTCAGCACTGTAGTAGGGAAAAGCGGAAGTACCTGCTACGGAAGAAAGGATGCCTCGAACGAGGCTATCGCCTGATGATGTCGAGCTACCGGCTTTGATGGGGCCGGAACCCAATTAGTGAGACACGGAGGAGAGCGGGAGCAGCTGAGGGCAAAACCCCGCGTCGGGCACGGTTCCCATTCTAGAGCTGAACCAGCAGTTCTAATTGGCAATCGCCGGCGCTGCCGCGCACCCATCCAAACCTGATCCTGCAATGCATGGATCGGGGGAGGATGAGTTATGTCTCTCGAAAAACTTCTCACAGTCGATGATCTCGCCAAAATCTTAGGCCGGTCGGCCGGCACCATCAAAAATCAGCACTCAAAGCACCCCTACAAGTTACCTCCTGTCTGCCGCATTCCTGGGGCGGGCCGGCTGCTGTGGCGTCGAGAGGATGTTGATCGATGGCTTCAGCAACACGTCGTCCGGCTCATTGACCCTGTTCTTAGTCCCGAAAAGCGGAAGCCGGGGCGACCGCGGAAGTCCGAAACGCTGGCTCGCAATAGGCTGGCGGATCGGGGGGCTCAGTATGCATGAGCCTTGGCAGGGGGAAGACGCTGCGCACGGCACCTCTTCAAGAGTTCATGCAGTTTTGCATAGGCGATTGCAAGAAGCTGCTGAACGAGAAAATTCTAAAAATGCCATGCAAGCCGAAGTTGGACGCCAAACCAGCGAGGCCGCTCCTTCTCAATATCAATTTCCCTTTCTACCTGTCATGGCATCAGCGATGCCGACGCAGTGGACTAGGACTAGTTTGTTTTCAAATCTCAAGAAAGGAGAGCGGAGAACTTTAAAGAATCAAGTTCTTGAGGGGCGGTCTGATTGCTTAGTAAGAATGTCAGGCGAGGAGTTAGATATGTATGATAATGATGTTTTTTTGCATGCGATTCAGTTGGCCCAAGGTGCTTTCCCAGGCGAAAGGGTATATTTCGAGCGATCATCATTCTTGCGTGCAATTGGTCGTGGGAGCGATCTTTCTTCAGAGAGTTATCGACGTCTTCATGAGTCAATGGAGCGACTTACAAGTGCCACCATATTTGTTCAAGGCCAAATGGGGGGTGAAAGCTTTAGGTTGATAGATAAATTAAGATGGGGCGTGAGTGGGCAGTACTCCATAGAGATGGATGCGGAGATTGTTTCGATATTTGCAAATGAGTATCTCGCTTTCATTGATATGGATGTTCGGATGAGATTAAAAAGCCCTCTGGCAAAATATCTCCAAAATTATATTGCGGGACATAAAGTTGGGGGGCACGGAATAGGTTGTGACAAACTCAGAGTGTGGAGCGGTTCGCGAGGACGCGCACGCGACTTCAATTGCCGGGCATTACCGAGTGCGCTTAACGAATTAGAAAATGAGGGAGTTATCAGAGATTGGTCAATCGGAGGCGATATCGTTCGATGGACGCGTATTCCTCACGTCAGAAGCAGGAGGCTATGAGTTATCCACAGGCGTCGGGGTAGCTGCGCAGCTCTCATCGGGGTAGCTGCGCGTTGCTTCGGGGTTACTGCGCGGATCATCGGGGTTACTGCGCGCACACACACGATGAAGACCAGTCTTCACGCGGGCTCCAGCGATGAGGTAGGGCCCCTAACATGTTTCTAAAATTGTATTTAACATCAGAGATTCAGGATTTTCGGTGTCGGGGTTACTGCGCACAGATTGGATTCAGATATACCTGCCCAACTAAGCGCCTTACGGCGCTTTAGAGCCCCAGAAGGGAAAGGGAGTGGTTGGGAGCTGTGTGGCGGCTTCGCCGCTTCAGATCCAGGCGAGCGACAGGGAGCTGAACAGCAGCATATGAATCGGATAAAGCGGGTACATCCAGGTGCTGACCGGCCTGATCGACCGCACGCGGAATTGCAGTAGTGCCAGGCCGAGCAGCGGCGCCAGGGCAGCTGCAGAGATACTGGCCAGCGCCCTGGCAGGCAGATCGGGCAATAGCATGATTCCGGCGCCGGTGTTCGCGAGAACCGCGACCAGAGCTGCAGTCGACCAAGTGACGATCCTGGTTTCAATGACGCGCGCCTGGAGAGCGGCCAGCAGAACGGCTGGCAGAAGTACGCCAGCAAGGCCGTAGCTCAGAATCGGTCGATAAGCTGTGGCGACGGCCAGGGCTACGACCCCTGCAGTGATCAGTGAGGGCGTTCGGTGATGTATCGCCTGAGTGATGACAAGACCAAGGCCCAAGGTGAAGAGGATATTTAAATAATTGCTCTCGAAAAATCTCGAATAAGGTTGCTGGCTAATCAGTGCAAATAAAAGCATTCCGCCGAGATATTTCAATCCGCCTGAATATCCTATCGGCTGCCGATAAACATTCGCCGCGATTGCGAGACAGAAGAGAGGGAACGCGAGGCGTCCGATGATGCGCATCCAGCGGAATGTCTCTTGTAACTCAACTGGCAGGATATACCAGGAGTGATCGATGATCATGGTGATCAATGCGATCCACTTGATTAGATCAAGAGAGTTATCTCGTTCAAAATTTTTCATTAGATAAACTCTACGAAGGCTGGCGTTTCAAAGTTTATTAAATGGTACTTTTTTAGTGTGTAAAAGTCATCGATTTTTTGTTTGTGGTGCTTGTATATTGAGTGTTGAGGATTATAATTAAGTTAAGATTTTTTGTTCGAGCAGTTGCTATATACCGAACCTCCCAGGATCAGCGACAGGGGAGGCTAGGCAATTAAAAGAAATGCTCTGTCGAGTGCTCGCTGTGACCTCAAGTTGATCCGCCGTTCAATCGGCTTCGCATGCAATCGCGTGCAACTTCAATCAACCAGTCGCAGTAAAGGACTCGACACATGAAAAAACTCATCACCGCATCGCTGATCCTCAGCATCCTCTCTCTCGCTGGCTGCGCTGGCATTGGCCCGACCGATCAGGACGGTAGTCGCAATCAAACTTTGACTTGGGGCAGCATCGGCACCCTGGCCGGCGCAGCTGCAGGCGCGCTCATCAACCAGGACAACCGTGGCAAGGGTGCGTTGATCGGCGCAGGTATCGGTGGCCTGGCAGGCGCTGGCTATGGCGCTTACGCCGACCGACAGGAAGCTGAATTGCGCAAGGCGACCGCAGGCACCGGGATCGAAGTGCAACGCCAGGGCGACGACATCAAGCTGGTGATGCCTGGCGCGATCACTTTCAAAACTGGTTCGACTGAGCTCAGCCCAGCAGCTCAATTCAACCTCGACAAGCTGGCCGGCAGCTTCCGCCAGTACGGCGACAACAACATCGAGGTCACCGGCCACACCGATAGCGTGGGCTCCAACGCCAGCAACATCGAGCTGAGCCAGAAGCGCGCAATCAGTGTCGGCAAGCATCTCATCGGCCAGGGCATCGAAAAGAACCGCATCCAGGTCTACGGAGCCGGTCCGTCTCAGCCGATCGCCAGCAATTCGAGCGAGGAGGGGAGGGCACAGAACCGTCGTGTTGAGATCCGCCTGAAAGCTCCGATCCAGCCTGTGGCCCTGGAACAGGGGGCCAAGTGATGACCCTGCGCCTGGCACCCCTGCCAGGCCTCGATACCGCCCTGCTACTGCAGCAGGGCGAGATCTTGGAACAGGCGGCGCAGATGATCGAGTCTGCGACCGCCAGCCGGGAGGAGATCGAGGAGCTGCGCATACGGGCAGAAGAATACTGCGTCCTAGCCGACTCCGGCCGGGTCGCTTTGGTCCCCGGTACTGGCGCGAAGCTCCGCGCCGGCGCCGACGAACTGAAGCAGTTGATCCGTGACTGGCGTGCAGCGCAGCAGGATCTGGCTGAGGAGATCGCTGATGAACGTGCTTAACCTGGTATGGCCTGGTTTCTCCGCAGCTCGCCGGATCGCCCGCAACCCCGTGCGCTTCCTGGTCGCCGGCCTGGAGGCCTGCGTGGCCTTTCCTGGTGAGGTTGCGCCTCGGTTCTTTCGTTGGATTGCCGGCCTGGTGATGTTCTTCCTGGTATTCATTTGCTGCATCGCAGCCCTGACCTGGCCTGTCGCGATGGTTGTTGTTGGATGGGCGGCACACAGCGAAATGCTATCGATCAGTCACGCTCAGAACTGGGCCGTATGGCTGACAATTCTGGCCTATTTCGCGTTGCTGACCTCGAAGGTGATGGAATGATCGGCCGGATGGATGCACTGGCTATCAGACTGAATATAGAGAGTAGGGGAAAAGTGTAATGAAGACTGCAATCAGCGTACTCGGCTTAGCCATTGCTCTAGCGGTAACTGTAAGCGGGTGTGATAAAAGCCCAGAAGTAAGGCCTGACTATTGGAATGCTGAGGCTTCGGAGTATTTCAACAAGAAGGTTCCTCCACTGAAAAACCTTCGCGGTGACAAGTATCATCTTCAGGTCGTCAAAGAGAGCAGTGGGAACCATGCCTGTGTTACTAGAGTGTTTATTGACGGCATCCAGGTTGACTACGCAAGTCGGAGTGCGATCCAAACTTTGCCGGGCAATCTGAATCCCTGCCAATATGATGGCGTCCATGTTGAATATACCCGTGAAAATGGGTACAGGGTTCAGCCTGGTGAAAACCTCAATAGCAGTGTGAAAGAGTTCATATATGCAGAGATACCAACTCTTTTCAGAAAATACCTGTGACCCTCTTAAGACTATGAAAAAGGCGACCCTAGGGCCGCTTTTTTATTTACTGTCCACCCCCTTCAGGAGCCCTAGGATTACCGCCTACTAGGCGTCTGGTGAGCGCCGTGGTAGCCATCGACAAAGGAGCCCGGACCATTGAGCTGACGTTGCCCATTATCCCAGGAGCGGTATTTTCATACGGATTGAGACCCGGCTCAGAAAAGGAAACCATGTTCAGAACAGTTCTAGGGAAATTGGTGATTAGTTGAGCAGAGGTGATGCAGGCGGACCAGAACAGCATGGAGTTCACCAGAACCATGACGACAGCGCCGATAAGATAACCGGCAAGAGCATCGAACGGTTGAGTGAGGTCAGCGGATCCTGTCATTGCTCCCCACACCCCACCTAACGTGACGTTAACAAGAGGTAGCGCAATACTTGTAATAGTCACGGCGGCAGCGAGGCCACCAACTGCTAGAGCAGGATAGAAGCCCAAAAAAATCAGTGTATTCCAACCTTTAGCGGCCATCTGCGACGTGTGTTCGTCCCCTTTAGGAGCTGCGAAGGCAGCCCCCCAGAGGGTAACGCCAAAGAACGCAGAGGCAACGAAGGTAAGCCAACTGATAACACCCATAAGGCCAAAAATAGCAAATACAACTGGCAGTATGTACCCAAGAAATGCGCCCGCCAGCAAAAGAAGTCCACCAATTACTGCAAGAATGGTAGTTGTTTTTCCATCTTTACCAAAAAGCTTTGCCAGACCAGAACCGGATATAAACATAATGCCTGTGCCAGCAAGCTCACGGCCAAAGGCAGTGATTGTATGTAGATTGGCTCTGGATGGATCGGTTTTAAGTATTGGTAGTCCTAATGCTTCATAGAGATCAATGCCTTGAATCTTGCCGTCTGAAGTACGCTCCAAAGTGGTTTGTCCAAGCTTTGTTATGTCATCAGCACTGGTCAATGAAGATAGCGCTGTTGTCGGATACAGTTTAGATGTCGCACCGCTACCATATGATTGTGCGCGGGAAAAATCATTGGAGACACGCATGGCAAAGGTTCCGATTGTCATCCAGCCCCAACTTTCCATACTGGAGTAATAGTCCTCTGTTGCCTTTTTTTGGGTTTCAACAAGGTAGTTTTTAATAAGGCGTGTTGCTACTGCTGAGTACCATTTAGTTTCAGCGTTCAAATAGCTTTCAGTGTCCTCCGAAAGCTTAGCTGCTTGCTCTGTGTTGTTCGTAAATATTGTGCTGTGCGTGTTGTAGGCAGTGGTGTATAGCCTTTTCCAAAGGTCTCTTTGGGCCGCTGCCAATCCAACAGATATTGCCTTGTCGTTGACGGCTCTTAGCTGATTTATAGACTCTGGACAAACGAAAGAATCAGATCCAGCGAACTGGCACAAAATGTTCTCAGAGTTGAGCTCATAGTCGGTGCTTGTTTCACCCGCAGTTTCGTGGTCCATTTCAGAAGAGGAGTAACTAATACGTGCAGCAATTTCGTCCGTTGGTGGGATTAGCGGAACTCTTGTGTAATCCAGAATCATTGATATATGGGGATGCGTAGCTGATTTAGGGCCAAAATAGCCTGCATCACTTGGGGACGTATACTGTCTACGCCACTGGCCTTCAATCAGTAATTTTGCGATTTCCGTAGACGACATATCTCGTAGAATGTCGTGAGGGTTTTTGTTGGTGTGATATCCACTAGCAGACGATGCGAGGTCGAGCCAATTCCTGATAAGATTTTTTGCTTCACGCTCTTTGACAGGATTTGAGTAGTCAGGGTTGGCGCTATGTATATAGTCACCCATTAACCTGTTGCTAGTAACAGCTGCATCATCTCCCCATTCGCTGCCGGTTATGGTTATGCTGGCTATCAATTGGTGCCCGGGGGTTAGAATTACTTGTGTTCCACTTGTTGCCCCTGCTGGGATAACTGGAGCGCACATGCAAAGTGCAAAAACAATTCTGAGAGGATAGAAGAAGGCTTCATTTCCATCGCGTGAACCGAAGAAATTACCATTCTGGCGTAGCCGAAATATCCCAAGGAACATTGCCCAAGAAGAAAGAATGCCAAACCCTGCAAGCCCGACAAGAGAGAAGTAGCTTGCAAAAATTGTAATAGGAGTTAGCTCAGTTGCCTGGCTTGTGATCTCTGGCGGGAAATTCGCGTACCAGGTGCCTAATAGCCAAACTACAACCAATGTCGAAAAGGAGGGATTCATGGCTACTACTCCTTCACGAAGTAAGGCAGTTCAGGCGGAGGTATTTGTTCAAATACAACCTGTTTTTGACGAATGCCTTGTCGGTGCGTTGAGGCTTGATTCTCAAGCAGTTCATTTAAGCGTGGTGCTGGAGGTGGTCCTAAAAGAATTGTTAGCAGGCAGAATAGAATTACCGCCATTTCCATTTTTACGAAGTGTTCACGCTTAAGGCTAATTCTAATGCAAGAGATGTATTGCTTAAGCATTGTGCTTGCTCCTATAGCGGCTCCACATTGTGGCGAGGCTCGTTCTTTCAAATCGTTCAGAGAACAATCTGTTTATATAAGAAAGTGAGTTTCTGTAGCTGTATCCGTGATCTGAAAGCTTCTCAATTTCTTCGCTTACAAGATCGAAAATCTTTGATGCGTTGACTATATCTTTAGGGAGCTTTCGTAGTCGGCGAGTTTTCCTCTCGATGCTATCGAGAAGGATCTCAGATTCTGGTTTTTCTGTTGCCATGATTTGTCCTCATTACATGGTTGAATTATCAACCATGCGTAAACAATCGACAAATCGCCTATTTTATTAACGCAATCTCAAAAGAATAACTTTGGTAGCTTTTACCGAGGCATTAAAACGCACGTTTGAAAATATTGTTGCTGCATAGAAAAAAGCCCCTGGGAAAGGGGCTTTGAGAGCGTTTGGTTTAATACCGGACTTTATATGTTGGTGAGTCTTCAGGCCTTGAGGCGCGGCGATCATATATCCGCGTCGTGCTGATGTTTGCATGTCCCAACCACTGCTGAACCTTGGCGATATCGGCCTCATGCTCCAGGGCATTGGTCGCAGCCGTGGCCCTCAGGCCATGAACGCCCAGGCCGGCGACCTCGATGCCGGCAGCCCGGGCGTAACCGCCCACCAGGCTGTAAATCCCCTCGGCTGACACCCCGGCTCCAGTTTTCCGCCCGCGCAGCGGTACGAACAGCGGTGCTGTAGCCTCTTCCTGGTTATGACCAGAGGCCTCCAGGTACGCATGGATTCTCTCCAGGGCGACCGGATGCAGCGGCAGATAGCGCAGCTTCCCGCCCTTGCCGTGCACACGCAGATGCTTGATTCCTCGGCGCTCCAGGATGTCCTGGACGACCAGGCGCGCCGCCTCCTCGCGCCGTAGGCCGTGGTAAAGCAACACGGCCAAGATCGCACGATCGCGCAGGCCCTTGATCGTCGCCGGATCAGGCGCGTCAAGCAGCGCTTTCGCCTGGTGATCACCAAGCGCCGGCGTCTTGCCTTCGCTGCTTTCGATCCTCGGCCGCTTCACGCCGTGCACTGGGTTGCCGCCTGCGACGGCGTTCGCATCGAGAAGGTGATCAAACAGGCTGGCCAGCGCGGCGAGCTTTCGCCTGATCGTCGCCCCGGCCAGGCCGCGCTTTTCGAGCTGGCGACGCCATGCCAGCACATGCGCCCGGGTTACAGCTCGGAACTGGTCCGGGCTGGTGATGCCGATGAAGGCGCTGAAGTCCTCGATGTCGCCCTGGTAGGCGCGACGTGTGCGCGGGTTATCCAGGTTGACGAACCACTCGGCCGCGGCCGGCACCTCGGCCAGGCCCTGGAACTCAGCTGCAGTGAGCCGGCGCTCGCCGGTGACCTGCAGGCCTCCGGCTGGCTTCGCGATCAGATCAGTCATCATCATCCTCGGCCGTGCAACGGCACAGCTCTTCGTCATCTTGGATGGCCACCAGGTTTGGCAAGTCATCGCCGATGCCGCTCAGGTCGGCGTACCACTCCGCCGGCTGATAGGGCAGGCCGCAGAGCGGGCAAGTGTCGTCTTCGTCGTAGAACATGGGGAACACCTCATTGATTGGATCCCCACCTCATTGGCGATCACGACGACTGTTCTGGCAAGTCTGCCGGTTCGAGCGGCCCATGTGCCTGAGGCGTTTTCGAGAGAATGAGGCAGGGCTCAGTGCCTACGTGCTCCTCCCACAGATACAGTGTGTCGCCTATCCCGACCCCCAGGTATTCGAGGGCTTCATCGGGCAATGGCACCACTGGACTCCCTTCATCATCCTTTTCAACGGTCACGCGCCATGTCATTGGAGCTCTCCCCGAGCAGCTGAAGATTTATAACGATAATGTATTTTATCGAGAATTTTCGATCCTGCTGGGAATTGAGGCGAGGAGGGCGGGTCGGTAGCATTTAGGCAATGATGAAACCCCACCTCGCCGATCTGCTCCTCGATCACATCGACAACACTGTCCCTGTCCTGCAGATCGGCCGAGATCGAATGATTTACTACCCGGGCGCTGCATTCGTCGGTTTGGCCAGCAACGCCTACGCCCAGTCGTGGAAAGCATGGCCATCGAAAGAGCCAAGCGGATCGCTATGGTTCTCCATCTTCCTGGATGCAATCGGCATCGATTGGCCTGTCGACTATGTGGTCTGGGGTAAGGGCTGCGCCCTGGTGGCCACGCGGGATCATCGATTTTACTGGAACCACGGCAAACCCGGGCTGGCTTGGCGCGTGCTGCGGCCTTTGTACCTGGACTGGATGCTCAGAGGGGCGCTTGCGGGAGAGTTCGGGCCTGACTATCAGCGTGGTCTGGCATCAGATCCGGTGTTGCTCGATGAGTACGATGAGCACCTGGAGGAGATGGCAACGTTGTTGGCCAGGTACGCGATCGAGGAGAGGTAGGGCAGAAAAAACTAACCCCCTGGTGCGCAGTACCGACAATGCCGGCCCGAGGCGTGGGGGTTATTCTTGCTCACAGGTTATTGGGCACGTTGCCGTGCGTCAACTCGAATCCGACGCGCACCGTTCCCTTCTAAGGCCCGCGAAGCGGACATGAAGAACCCGGCGGACAGCCTGCTTTCGGGCTCGGCTTACCAGTCCAGTACCTGGATCTTTCCAGGCACTCCAGTGGGGGCTGCGCGCGGCTTCATCGCCGGGGAAGATGCCGGCGCTTCCCGTGGCATTACCGGCAGCAATGAAGCCGGCTGTGCCGGCGCCACAGTTTCCTCTTGCTCCCGCAGCTCCTTTTTTTCCCCTTCCGGGGCTTCAACGGGCGCAGCCCGGAACCGTTCGTAAGCCATCCACTCAGGAAGCTTTTGACCCCGCGCAGTGAAATTCACAGCGTCTTGGAAATGGTTGAGATAATCCGATGCATACGTCAGCTTTGCCCTCTCTGCTTGGTAGTGCGCATCGAGCTGTGGTGATTTTTTCCCTGCAATCCAGGCTTCGCGATCAAGCTCCAGAAACTGCTCGAACTCGCTTGTATCGAGCGCCTGAAGATCGTGCGTGGGCGCTGGATATAGGCGCAGTACAACCGCCACGGCATCAATTGTCTCACCATCGCGAATAACGCTCTGAAGGTCGCTCAGGAGGTCATCTCGCCCTTGGCTGATTTGTGCTTGCATGGCCTCAATCCGCTTTTTCAAGCCTGCAACCTGCTCAGCGGCGACCCGCTCAGCTTGAACTTTACGGTCAGCCTCCGCTTTTTCCGCGGCGGCCACCCGAGCGACTTCTTCCCGGCGTATCTCTTCCAGCTTTCCGGCGACCATCGCGCCGCAAGTCAAGATCAGCCCGGCCAAGGCCAGCCTCGGTAACCAGTTTCGGTCCGGAATCGCAGGATGGACGGTCGACGAGCGCAACTGAAGCAGTGCGCTGTGCTGCTCGAAGACATCGCGCTCAAACGTCATCACGCCACCTCCTGCTGAGCAAAGCTGAACCGCGGTGAGAGCTTGATCAGATCTCTCCGTTCGACGCCGGCGCGGTTGACCACCGCCAGAGCGGTGAACCGTTCTGCGGTGAGCCCGCGTACTTCGGCCGGGCTGACCAGGGGATGTGTATCAAGCTTCGCCGAACCTGCTCGCGCCTCCCGGTTGAATGCACCAGGGAGTAACTCGAACGCTTTTTTCACGCCCGATTTTTCCGCCAACTGGCTCGCTATTGCCCAGGCTTCACCGGCGAGGCCGCCAGTTCCCCGCATCCCCCGTAGTTCGCTCGACCAAGAGGCCGATGCCATTACGGTTCCGACTCCGAAGCTGCCAGCTTCGAGCTGCAGCCCAGCGATGGTTCCAGCGGCATCCGATGCAGGTGCGGGGACCTCGCTGTAAATTGCCCGTGGTACAGCGCCCATTCGGCCAGCGACGAATTCACATGTGGCATCTGTGTTGACCGCCACAGCAATGATTGAACGGAACTGACCGAGGATCTGCTGCAGCAGCGCCGGCTGGTTTTTCAGTGCGATCTGCAGACCATCGATGTTCTGAGTCGCGAACACTGCGCAGAGGCCAAGGGAACGTGCGATCGGCAGAATTTCGGCTTCGCTCTCTGTCATCAGCGCTTGGCACTCGTCTACCACCAGCATGACGCGCCGGTGGCCATCCTTACCCGATTTCCAGCCCTCGCCACGACGTTTGATTTCGCTGTAGAAGCGCTGCTTCGCGAAGTTGGCAATAACCGCGCCGGCTTTCCCGAATTTAAACTCTGGCAGTAGCAATCCAATGCGTTCGCCGTGAAGAGCCTGCTCAATCTGCACACCGGTGGCGGCGTCAGCCCAAGCGCTTAACTGGGCGTTGTTGACCAGCAAACCGAGCCAGACGCTCGCGTTCTGTTTAATAGAGTTTGCGGTGTCGGCCGGCATGGCAGGGAAGGTGCGTGTGAAGTCATCGTACGCGCGGCGTACATGCCCAGGCATCAGCGAAAGCACTTTCGACTCCGGCGCAGATTCGACCACGGCCTTTGCCGCATCAATCATCCCCTCGCCGAAAATCAGATGATGCAAATGGCCTAAGGTCCAATTCCAGCTTTCGGCCTCAAGATCTACCAGCAGCGCGAGGGTTTTCGCCGCAGAGCGAATCAGCTCGGCCGCTGCTTTTTCCCAGAACGGGTCTTTCGATTCGCTCTGCCCGGCGAACATTTCGTACAACGAATCAGCCACCTGGTCGGGTGTTAGATTTTCAATTGGGGCAAACACCTGCAACCCGGGCGTGATCACCTGGAATCCGTCGAGGTCAGCCAGCTCTTCGGGTAAAACCCCTTTTCCGTCGAGCACCAGAAGTCCACCTGCATCGGCATCAGTCCAGGAACCGATCACTGGGCGCAGCACACCAGCGGTTTTGCCTGCGCCAGTCGCGCCAAGCGCGAGTAGGTGAGTAGAGAGGTCATCGACGCTCAAACCGCAGGGCATGCCCGCTTGGGTTGGGGCGAATGGATCCCGCCGCCCACTTAGCAAACCTGTAGTCCGACCGAGGTCCACAAATGGCGTTTGATCGGCCGTGGCCTGCGTGATTTGGCCGACCTTCGCCGCCTCGAACTTCTGGAAAACCACAGGCGACACCTGGTCAACCAATTTTGCTGTCGGCGACCGACGCAGCGCTTCGAGCGCGTCCAGACCCCGCCGCTTAGCGAGGTCTGGAAGAAGGAAGACTTTCATCCCTGTCCAGATCACAGCGAGCACCAGGAGCGGCAAGGTCAGCAGGCTGAACAGCGGAACCCCGGTCATTGCAAGCCCAATCGCGAAAACCGAAAGACCCACAGCCGCGACAACAGCCAGCATCGAACTCAGGGCCTCGCGCAACCAGCTTGTCGTGTAATCGTCACCAACAATTTGTCCGTCAACCGGCTGGCCATCGGCATCGACAGTCAGCGGCCGGTACTGATCCGCGAGATCTGCGGGCACATCATCAGGTGCGACGCGCAGCAGTACACGCTCGGCCAATCGACGGAGATCGGCCTTGTCAGGGTCAGTCAGCATCGGCCCGCGAGGTAGGAAAATCTCATATCCGCGACGTGCTACGCCGCTGGCTAGGTACAGCAGGTAACCACCGATCATAGCGAGGCTGAAACCGGCTGCTGAAGATCCCCAAGTAAAGACCAGCCCCCCTTTGCTCGCGATCAATGCCAATGATCCGAGTAACAGCGTGGCCACCAGAGCAATGAGGGCGAGGAGGAACTGCCGCGCGAGCAAGCGCGACTCGATCCGTGCGGCGACATGCAGCGCAGCCCGACCGAACAACAAGCGCCGGGTTTGCCCGGCGCGATCAACGGGCCGGTGCTCTGGCTCGCTCACATCATCATGCAGGATCTGCTCTACTGGCCAACCAGGCGCATCTTCGGCCAGTTGACCGGCGACTGCTTCTCGCATCGCCCGCGTTTGTGCGAGCCGCCAGTCGCGCAGGAGCGACTGTGGGTCGTCGATATATTTTCGGTATTGCTCTACCATAACCTTTCTTCCTTTCGTGGTGTTCCGCCGCGGAATCGGCTGGCGAGAGTTGCCGCTCTCGTCAGCCAACTTTTCACTCTGCAGACGTCTCAGCTGCAATTCGTGTACTTTCCGATCCCAGAGCCCGCCCCGCATCAGTGAGTTTTGCTCGTGTTTCTGCATTGCGAACGCGTTGCTCAAAATGCCGTAGTTGAGGCATCCGACCTGTCACATTCACCTGTTTCATGTCGGAGTTCATCGCATCCATGAAGCTTGCAGGGCTTGGAAAAAACTTGAGGCTGCTATCGTCGAGTGCGCGGCTGCCCGTAAGAGCGGCGCGCAGAGCTCGGTTCTCGGCTTCGAGCAGAGCAATGCGATAGTCAGCCGCAATCAGCCCGACGTGCAGGACCGCTTGGCCAGGCTGCTTTAGGTCGTAAAGTCCGCCGAAATCGTCTAGATCCCTCGACTGAAACGGCGCATCGGACAGGCCTGGCATGCACTCCTGGAGAGGGCATGCGCCTGCTGGCCCAATAAACGCTGCGGCTAGAGCCGCGGCGGCATACATTGCTTTCTTGTCCATCACATCGACCTCGATTGCTGATCTTGCTGTTCTTGCAGCAGTTGTTGTTCCTGTCGTTTTGTCGTGAGCTGGTTCTTCTCCGCGTCAGTTTCTTCGCGGGTTTCCTGCTGCTCCTGGTGCTTCTTCTGCAGCTCGTCCATCGCGGGGTCGCGGGCCAACTGGTCCAACCCGTCTAAATCCTTCCCTTCAGCCTGTCGAAACTCCTCACGCTCTTTCCGGCGTGCCTCGATGAACGCTTGGGCGTCGGCCCCACTAATCAGCACGCGCTTTTTCCGGGCGCGAAAATCCCCGTCATCGTCACGATTGCTCATGCGAAATTCCTCGTTTAGCTACAGTGGTTTTGGCGTTTTAACGCCGTTCGTGAATAGGCTTATAGATGATTTCAGATGCCAGGAAATCTTCGATCTGAGGGGCCAGGTAGAGGATGGACAGCACGGCCCCAAGGATCGCCCCGGTAGCAAATTTGGCTAAGCTCCACTTCCGTGCTGCCGCCAGGTGCTCAGCAAATCGAGCGTTCAGAAGATCGCGCTGGTTATTCAGTGCTATGTTGTGCTCTTTAACTCGCTCGCGAGCCGCAGTCAGTTCTTTTGCTGTCCGCCCCAGTTCAGCTTGAAAGGTTTTGCTCCGTTCTTCTGCTGCCTGGCATCGTTCCAATGATGAGGTGTCGATCCGCTTTTGCATTTCCGTGAGCGCGTTTTCAACGGCTTCGAGGCAACCACTGGTCATCGCCGACTCGTACGCGACTCGTAAAATGCGTGTGGCGTCAGCGAGCAATGCGCGCTCTAGGGACTCCCGAAAAGCTTGTGACTCTTCTGGCCGAAGAAGTTGCCGAGGCAGTGCTTTTGCCTGCTCATTCAGCTGAGTAACCGTTGCCGCTAGCTCACCGATATTGAGTTGAGATACTGCAACTGCTCCGCGGCGACACTGCTCTGCAGCATCGAGCAATAGCTCGGCGATACCCAGCTGACCTTCGGTGCCGTGCAGGCTGCGTTCGACTACCGAGATTTGCTGTGCGGCAGCTTCGAAACGATCAGCCAGCTTGTAGTGATCCTCGAATAATTCGCGCAGCATGATCTGCTCCCGGCTGAGAGCAGCATCGCTAGCATTCGGCGGGAGAGCACTCATCTCATGCACCTACCGGTGCAGTCAGCGACTTGAAAACATGCTGCAGCTGGCGATCCATTGAGCGCGCCATTTTTTGGATCGCTACCATGTCAGCAGCCTTGTCGAAGCCTTTTTTGTCGCCTGACTTAGAGGCCGCTTTGAGTTGGGCTTTCCAGTCTGTTTCATCTGCCAGAGCCTGCGCGATATTGAGCTTCTTGTCGGCGAGCAGGGTGAACAGCTCGGACTCCGGTACGAAAACCTCTGCATCGGCGCGGGCTACGCTAGTCTTTTCTGCGAAGCGCAGCACGTCGCTAAAATCCTGCTCAGCATCAGAGGTGCGATTGAAAATGAACGCAATCTTCTCGCCCGCGACGCCTAGCTCATGCAGCATCTGCGCGGTCTTCATCGCCTCGGTGCGCTCTTTCTTCGCTGGGGTCGCTGGGATCACGAAAAGGTCAACCTCGTCGTGGCCGTCTTCAAAGCGCTCCAGGCCTTCGAGAAAGTCTTCGATATTCGAGGCACCCACGTCGAGGATCAGATCGTCGGCCGCGGCCAACTCGGCGTAGATGCGCGAGAATTGTTCGCCACGCAGTTTCTCGACCTCGGCGCCGAGGTCGCCGCCGGCGGCATTGATTGTTTCGACGGCGAGGATCTTCGCTTCCGGCATGCGAGGAGAGAACAGATTGACGGCAAGGGTAGTTTTGCCTTGGTTGCCGCCCATGTTCACGATTGCGATACGCATATAGGTGCTTCCTTCTCAGTTGCCGCGGTTATTCGCGGAATTTGTCGTAATCGATCGCGTCAGCCTTTTCTTTTAGCTTCCGAATCGATTTGGCCGGAGCCGTGGGTTTCGCATGATCTGCGGCGGCCGGTGTCTGTGTTGCAGGCTGGGTTTTCAATTGAGCGTCTGGTTCCTGTCCGATATCAGGGTTGATGCCTTTTGACGACCCGATCGCCATGCATTCGCGGTACTCCGCCGCGAGATGCTTTTTCAGGAAGGTGCGCAAGCTGTGGTAGCTGACCAGTACGCCTGCCTGCTCCAGCAAGTCGAGCATCTCTTTAATCGATAGCCCCAGCAGCATCATGGATCTCAGCTCTGCCATCCGTGGTCGGAGCACACGAGTCGCGTGACCGCGAGTACGAGCAGAGTCTGTCCCTTCAAGGGCCTCTGCTTTCTTTTGCGCGATCAGGGCACGTAGCCGGTCTGTCACCGCCTTTTCCTCCTCTGCCATATCGCGCAGGTATGCATCGATGTCTTCTTCGTCTTCGGGGCGCTTGAACATTGGGTCTCTCCTGTAAGTACAAAGGTACGCGTCGATTCTATCGAGAATCTCTAAAGATTCCTGCGTGATGCCTCTATAGCTATCAGGATGCTTGCCTAACGCTATCGTGTTTCTATAAAGATAGCAAAAGATGAAAATAGATAAACAAAATATCGTTGATATTCTATAAAGATTATGTAGTTTAGAGGCGGAGGCTTAACACGGCTGCACTCGCTTCGCGAGGTGCATCCGTGCCAGCCCGCACCAGCCGGGCATTACGAGAGATCGGCTAGCTACTACAGCGGTAGTAGCTACCCTGAAGGGCAGGAGAGGGAATGGCTTTCGAGAGGAAAAACCACACACAGAGCATGGCTACTGAGGCCGCTCAGCTGGCGTTCGAGCGCCTCGCTCGGGACCTGCGGGTCCCGAAATCGGCTGTGCTGCAGACCATCCTGGAGGCTGTTCCGACCGCAGATTTGGTCGCCCTGGTGCGCGGTGATCTTGCTCTGCATACGGCCAAAATCGTCGCCCTGGATCCCAAGGAATCGCTCGCGATCCGGTCTGAGATTGAATCCTCACTCGCCCTTTTGGGGGCTCGGATCGCGGAGGCGAGCCGGTTGGGAGCGCAGCGCGCGGTGGCTGAACACCTCAAGTCTCTGTTCAACGCCGAGGGTGCGTGAGGTGGCCATCTTCACGATCGACAAATTCACCGGCGGCGATATCGGCGCGCGGGCGAACTATTTCGAGCGTGGCGAGGGCCACGTCCTCGGCGACGAGCACGATCAGGTGCTGTCTACCGGGGGAGAGGACTACTACCACAAGCCCGGCGCCGACACGCTGCTGGCCGAGTATCTCGGTCAAGGCGCCGAGGCAATGGGGTTGGGTATCACGCCACAGGATGGTGATTACGCCGCCCTGATGAGCGGCATCAACCCCCGCACCAGGGAGTCATATGTCCTCAAGCGCCGCCAGGATCAGCTTGAGCGTGGCACCGGGACGGCGGGGTTCTCGACCAGCCTCAATGTGGATAAGACCCTCTCGCTGGTTTATGCCTCGCTACCGCGCGAACAGCAGATCATTTTTGAACGGGCCATGATGGAGGCCTCGAGACGGACCTTTGAGTACGCGGAGAAACAGGGGTACTTCGGCTACAGGCTTGGCGCCCAAGGAGTGGACCGCTACGCCGGAAAGGCCATGGCCGCTTCGTATTTGCACTTCACCAATCGGAACCAGGAACCTCATCTCCATGTTCACATCGAGATTCCGAACGCCTGCCTTACGCCTGATGGCGAGTGGCGGCCGCTCGATGGTGGCGAGCTGTACAAGCGTCAGGGAGAGTTCGCGGCCCTATTTGATTGCTATCTAGCCCACGCACTCGGCCGGGATCTCCCTCAGCTTGCCAAGCATTTTGAAGCTGACCTCGCGCGGAACGGGCTTCGCGTGGCCGGCATTTCCCGGGAAACCGTGCTGGAGTTTTCCACCCGCCGCATGGAGATCCTCAAGGTGCTCGACGAGATGGGTGCCAGTGGCGCTGATTCGGCACGAGGCGCAGCCAAGCGCACGCGCGAGGGAAAGAAGGAGCGTGACTCAGACGAACTCCGCGCCGAATGGCGCGAGCAACTCCAGAACCTTCACCAGGAGCTGCAACGCGGCGACCTGACCCCGGAAACTAAGCTCTTCGCCGAACAGCTTGTGTTCCGCAACGCCTCCGTATTTGGCGAGCACGCCCTCGATCGCGCTGCTGCGCAACTGGCTATTCTGCATGGAGGCGAGCCAGCGATCCCGGCAATCAAGGCTGGACTTATCCGTCAGCTCGGGGTGATCGAGCTGCCGCAGGAAGGGCGCCACCGCGAATTCACGACCGAGATCTACCGCCAGCTCGAAGCCGAGCTGCTGGCCTACGCCCATGCCGCTCAGCGTCCTGACGCTCGATTCACGATCAAACCGCTCGATGTGGAAATGTCCATCGCGCGTATCGAGCGGGAAAAGGGCTACCCTATGCGCGACGAGCAGCGCGCAGTCGTTCGTTTTTGTACTTCCGGGGCTCGCTTTCAGATCATCCAGGGCGCTGCCGGTACTGGTAAATCCGTCAGCCTGGCCGCGCTACGCGAGGCCTACGAGTCTGCAGGTAACAGGGTGATCGGTCTGGCGCCGTCTGGCGCAGCTGCCGCGGAGCTGCAGAACTCGGCTGGCATCCAGGCTCGCACAATCCACTCGCTGCTGATGCGCCTGGAAAACGACAACGCTCAGTACCGGGAAAAACTGCGTCCCAGCGACGTCATCATCTGCGATGAGGCGGGCCTCGCGGATCTGCGCACCCTGCACAAATTGGCTGGGTACTGCGACGCTGCCGGCGCCAAACTCATCTTAGTCGGTGATGGCCGCCAGCTAGAGGCCGTGGGTTCCGCCTCGGTGCTGGACATGCTGACCGAGGAGGTTGGTTGTGCTGAGCTGATCCAAATCGCACGCCAGAATGATCCAGCAGATCGTGCGATCTCTCAGGCCTGGTTCGAGGGTCCAGCGGAGCAGGGCGGCCCTGATGCCCTGGAGATGATGAAGGCCCGCGGCCTGCTGAAAATGCCTGCCGACGACACCAGAGACAAACCCATCGATTTGGTTATGCACGACGCCCTGCAGGCGCACGCAGAGGGCACCGACTGGCAGGAAATCCTGCTGCTGGCTGACCGCAATCAATCCGTCCGCTCGCTGAATAACAAGGTGCGGGAGCACCGATTCGAGATTGGCGAACTGGACAAGGCCCAGCAGGTCCGCATTCCGGTGGAGACCGGCCGAGGTGATTACGCCGACCTCGATCTGGCTCCAGGCGACCGGATCATGCTGCGGAAAAACCAGAAGATCGATGGCGAGCCGGTCTACAACGGCGACCGCGCGACACTCATCAGGATCGAGCGCGTGCAGACCGGCACAGCCGATAACGGCGAGCCGATCTACGACACCAAGCTCACTGCGCGCCTTGATCGCACCAAGGAGGAGGTGAGCTGGAGCCTGTCCGACTACGCCTCGATCGATCACGCCTACGCGATGACCGTGCACAAGAGCCAGGGTCTCACAGTCGATCGGGCGTTCTATCTGACCTCCGAGTCCTCGGATCGCCGCCTCGCTTACGTGGCATTTACGCGATCGCGCTATGCCTGCGCGTTCTACACCGCGAATGACCAGGATTCGCTCGACACCCTCGCGCGCAACACCGAAGGCTTTAAGAGCAAACGCTGCGCCCTGGACGCCGATAAAGAGTTCCGCGCCCTGATCCGTGCCAACGCTGAAGCCGGACTTTACGAAGATCGGCCGATCAAGGCCCAGCAGCCGAGCACCAAGGATCTATTGGAGAAAGCCGGCGAGCG
Organism: Stutzerimonas sp. LR2; assembly: GCF_055755175.1. Lineage (NCBI taxonomy): Bacteria > Pseudomonadati > Pseudomonadota > Gammaproteobacteria > Pseudomonadales > Pseudomonadaceae > Stutzerimonas > Stutzerimonas sp. LR2. The sequence continues at coordinate 9,731 of NZ_JBVTRR010000005.1, read as the reverse complement.
TTTCGAGTACCCGACCGAGCCGAAGGCCGAGCCCAAAAAGTCGCCAGAGATCCAGGTCATGCCAGCCACGCAGGCCGACCATGACCTTTCCGTTGCCCGGGGTTTCCTGGTGACCGGGCTTATCGATCTGCCAAACGACACCCGCCAGAAGCCGGGCAAACCCTATGAGCTGCCGGCCGACGCCAAGCGCGTTGCGCTGTTGGCCGAGCCAGTCCCTCTACTCCCAACCCCAAAGCAGGAAAACGAAAATGAGCGAGCTGAACGATCTGTTGCCGCCGACCAAGGCCAAGTAGGTTCCGATATGGCTAAGCCTCGTCGTGTCTGGACGAAGGCCGAGCAACAGCGCGAAACGCAGGCTATCCGTGATCGCGTGGATCTGCGCGAACACGCTGAGCGGCTCGGTTACGTCCAGGTAAGCGGATCTGGAGCCCGTGTGCGGATGGAGAATAAAGCGTTGGATAAGGCTGACCCCATGCGTGAGATCACCCTCAAACCCAATGCCAAAGGCGAACCGAGCTGGGTAGCGACGAAGGCCGGGGCAGGATCTGGCCTCGGCGGCGACGTTTTCCACCTCCACCAACGTTCGACCGGACAGAGCTTTTTGGAAACCCGCGACGAGTTGCGGAAGGTCGCTTTCAACAAAGATTTCGAGGCCGGCGCTCGCTATCAGGGCATGAGCGCCGCGGAGCGCGATGCGAAAGTCCAGGCCAGGATAGAGGCGGAGGCACTTAAGAAGGAGCTTCGCCGCAGGAAGGCCTACGAGAAGTACCAAGAGACCACCGCAGAGCCGAACCGGTTCTTGCTGGCCCGCGGGATCTCCGAGCAGACCCTCGCCGGGACGAAATGCCGTACTGACCGATACGGCAACGCCGTTTTTCCCCATGTCCGCGAAGACGGAAAATTCACCGGTTTCGAACGCAAGCAGGATGGCCCTGCGCTTTTCTCTAAGAGCGAGCGAGGCGTCTACATCGCCAACCCAAGCTGCGAGAACCCGAAGCGAATCAAAGTTGCAGAGGGCGGCCTAGATGCCCTGAGTCTCTACCAGCTCGATACACCAGAACAGCGCGCTCGCACGCTCTACGTCAGCTCAGGCGGAAACCCGGCCGATGATACCGCCCGTGCACTGCGCGGCCTGGCCAACCGCACTGGTGCCCGGCAGGTCGATCTCGTTTATGACCGGGACGATGCAGGCACCCGACATACCGAAGCATTGAAGCAACTGCTCGCCGAGCAAGCTCCCGACTTGCAGGTCGCTGACCGCCGGGACGACTACAAAATGGCTGATGGAGAGGATCCAAACGACCTGCTCCGGCGACAACAAAGCCAGCTGCAGCAGGCGGCGCCCGATCAGCAGGCCGAAGCCCCGCAGCCGCCGGTTGCACCGAAACCGGCGACGGTGGAGGAGGAGACGCAGGAAACCCCAGCACAGAGGAGGTCAATGTAATGCCAACTCCCAGGACTAACGGTGCGGCGGCTTCATCGCCGCTGCTCAATCAGATCGCCGACACCAGCTCAGGCCTGTTCATCCACGCGCCTGCCGGCACCGCCCAGGCCATTGCCGAAGTCCTGCACGCCGTTGGACGTCCGGTCGCGATGTTGACCGAGGCAGACAGCATGCAACTGGCGATTGAGCAGATCGCCGATCAGCTCGGAACGGTGCCGAGGCATACGCTCTCGGCAACCCTGGAGGCGGCGAGCGCCCGTCTCCGCGCGCCGATCTATCTGCTGGTCGATCGCACTGAGCGATTTGAGCAGTCTGAAATCATCTACGCGCTGAAAGCCGCGCGAGATGCGCTGAACACATCGGCACTGTTCGGTCTGCGCGTTGCGTTTGTTGGGGCCGATAGGGATGTCCAGGCGCGGATGACCAGACTCCCGGCGGCAGCATTTTTCTGCGCCCAGATGGTGGATGCCAGCGCTGAGCATCTGTCTGTTTACCTCCTCCAGGAGCGTGAGCGTCGGCGGCGCACTGCTCTGAGAGCCCTGAGCTCATTCGATTTCGCGGTGCGCCGAGCAGCTCTGCGCGAGCTGTCCGCAATCCTTCAGCTGGATCGAGAACATCCGATCGGTAAAGCTGCGCATCTGTCGACAGGAGAAGTGCAAGCCCTTGTGCCGGTCACCGTTGTGGAGGGTTACATCCCCTACGTGCGAGACATCGATATAGCTGAGCCATGGGCTACGCGCTTTGCACTTGCCTCAATCGGTTCAACTCGCCAGCTCAATGGCTCGTATGTGTCCGACTGGCACAACTTCTTGAGCCTTTGGGACCAGGAGCACGCACGGCTGATCGACATGCTGGAGGGCTTGGATGATGTCTGACTCCACCCTCTCCGAGATCCAGCGACTGGCCGAGCGCATGCGCGATCACCAGATCCAGCACCTGGAGGCGCAGCTCGCCGAGCTGCGCGCCTCTCCAGGCAACGGCCTGGCCGGTCCGTTCATCCTGACGATGACCATCTGCAATCTGGTAGTGCCGGTCAGTGCTGCCTATGCCGTGCCGAGCCAAGTTCTTGGCCTACCAGGCGACACAAACACCAGTTGGCACCTGGCTCTTTTCAGCCCGTGGCCTCCGACCGAGGCCGTTCTCCTGGATCTGCGCAACGCACTTTTCGACGACGCCCCCAGCAGTACCCGGGATCGAGTCGAACTCTTTTGTTACGACAATTCGGTAATGCTGGCCAAGTGCCGGGCGGCCGGCATCCAGTTGCACTTGCACGGACAATAAAATGACCACTCGGACAGCTTTTGCCCTTGATCTGAACGAAAACGACCGCGATGCGCTGCGAACTCTTCTGGATCACCCGGAAGCAGTAGCCAAGGCAGCAGCCCCGTCAGACCCACGACAGCAAGCTCGTATCATCGATCTGCTCGCCGAAATGAAGACTCAGCTGCCCGACTAACAAGGAGGGAACGACCCCTCACCACATGCAAAGAGACCTATGCACGGTGCATAGGTTAACGGACGACGTCGGAGGATGTGGCGCATGTACCGAATTTTTTGACGGAATCAGCCAGCTCCTGCCGGTCTTTGGATGGGGTGTGCGTGTCACCGCCCTGATTTGAAAGGGCTGAACAAGTTAACCGGAAGTAACCGTTTCAATGAGCTTCTGCCACGTGACTTTCGCTAGGAGGGCGTGCCCTGCGAGATTGTCATAGAAGTAGACTTCCTCGCTTGGAGCGGAAATGGGTTCTAGCACGCTGGCCATGCCTTTATCCACGCATCCAGTCCCAATGGTTCCATCCAGATAGCGGATGACTGCTCCGTGATGGTTACCAGCATCGTACAAAGCTCGAATCCCGGCTTTGAGCCAATCCCAGTCGACTGCAGCGATCTGAACAGCTTTAGCCTGGTGAAAAACCACGGGGATAATGCTGTCGATACCTTTCAAAATCTCCATGGGGAATTGAGCAACCAGTTCATCATCAGGCATAGCATCGACCGCAGCCCTAACTGACATTTCGTCGTGACAATGTTCAATATCCAGGTAGGGGGATAGATAGTCGGCAAACGCCTCGTAGGCATCGCTGCGTACTTGGTATCCCACGCTGGTCGCGACCTGGGGGATTGCTCGCTTCATAATTTCACGCAGCTCACCAAGCATCTGTTCTCGGGGCTCTCGGGGAAGCTGATAGCCAAGTCGTGATGCCAAGTCACTAAACAGAAAAGGCCCGCTGCATCCGAGTTCAAAGCAGTGCTGATGAAAGGGATGATCATTTCCAAGGAGGTGGGAAAAAATCCAGCGTCTCATTGCCTCCGCAGCCTGCAGTCTTTTCTCGGGATCATTCGTCAGGGTAGGAATTGGCTCCTCAATATCAGTTCCCTCGCTGATCTGCTTCATTTCAATCGCATAGCGAAGCGCTTCGTATTGAGACCAGCAAACGAACGGTTCTAGCTTCAACGCCGCAGCGATGCTGGCCGCTGCATTCCTCAGCGCTAGGATGAGTGTGCCAATAGTCGTACCTAATTTGAACGCGTCGCTACAACGTATCTGTCCTCCTGAAAACGGAGTGCCTTCCGCTAGGTTTTGGATAAGCGGAAGTGCCACGTCCGGATCTGTCCAGTCCAGATCATTGTGACCAATGTAGGGCATATATCGGTCACGAACACTTGGGTTGCAGACAAACTTCTGGGCGTATTGTCCAAGGCTGCCCCAGAACTCGAATCGTCTCGGCAGGGCTTGTATGCGCAGAGCCTTGATTTGCACCCCCCAGCTAAAGGCATCGCCAAGCTCAAGGTAATAGCGATCAGATAGCAGAGGTCTTGCCTCATCGACGTGTGCAAAAACGGAGCTTGGTATGAGGCCAGGCATATCGGCTCGGTTTTTATCGAAGAAGAGGGCGATGTCGGAATCGCGCTGAGGCAGGCCATGGTTTCTCCACCATGCATACATCGAGTATGGATCGATGCCGCAAAGGGTCAGGCCCCAGACGCCTCTACCCATGCCATTGACATCTTTCCAGAGCATCATGAAGCCGTGAGATCCGGCTCGATCACCAGCGCGAGCTATTACATCCATGGCGGTAATGACTGATCTCGGCGGCCAGTTTTCGTCCATGTCTGGGTCATCTTCTGCCAGGTACAGGTTAATGGTCTGCAATGCTTCGGGGGCAAGCGCAAGGCTTCCGGTTAGGTGCCAAGCTTCTGGGAGGTGGCAACTCAGACTTAAATCCTGGCTTGATATGTCGCGTGCAAGCTTGAGTGCGAGGCAACGTTTACCCGACCAAGCATTCAAGGCGCCCACTGCGTGGTTCAAAAGGGTGGACCACTCAGTGGCTACCACCACGAAACAGATATCGTAGTCACCAACAAATGGCAGAAGGTTTCTCAACTCCTGCTCATAGCCTCCCAGCTCAGTGACTGTCTGGCGTTCAGTCTCTGCCGCTCTCTTAATCTCGAAAACTACTAGTGTTCTTGACTCAGGGTTGAAGCAAAGAATATCCGGTCGAAGCACCTCTCCAGTTGTAAGAGAGATGCTCATATTTACGGAGATGATTTCTAGCAATGTCAGCTGGTTGAGCACATGCTCTGCTGCTTCCGCGGAGGCCAGTCTGGATCTATAGTCGATGCCAAATGAGGGAATGAAGTCGGCTTGGCGAACGCCTTCGGCTATTGATAGCAAGGCCTCCTTTCCAGCAATAGCGTCATACAAACCTTCATTTTCGATCAGCTGTACGAGCCAGGCCGCGACCGCGCTTTCCAGTGGAATCGACGTTGGACTCATGAGCCCTCCTGGAGAGCGGAGTTGGGATGCCATCGATAGCGATTGTGAGGTCAGTTTAGTTCCCTGGCGAGATCGGCTGCAGGCGTTTCGGATTTGGGGCCGCGTCTGGTCGAAACGTGAATTGGAAAGTGGGCGAACACCTATGCACGGTGCATAGCTCAACAGGTACCCTCAGATGACGATAAGCCGGATCTACCTCGATACCGAGTTCACGAGCCTGAACCGCTATCAGGCCAAGCTAATCAGTCTCGCCTTGGTAGTGCCTGAAGGTCCTGAGCTCTACGTCGAGTTGATCGATACTGTAGTGGTCTACTGATTCCGGACACCCATTTAGGGCGAGAATGCTCGCCATAGAGAGGTGTCTGATGACCAAGCAACGTCGTTCCTTTACGCCCGAGTTCAAACGAGAGGCCGCCTGCCTGGTGCTCGATCAGGGCTACAGCCATATCGAAGCAGCTCGTTCACTGGGAGTGGTTGAGTCGGCCCTGCGCCGATGGGTAAAACAGCTTCAAGAGGAGCGCGTGGGCGTTACCCCGAAGAGCAAAGCACTGACGCCCGAACAGCAGAAAATCCAGGAGCTGGAAGCCAGGATCGACCGACTGGAACGGGAGAAAGCGATCCTAAAAAAGGCTACCGCTCTCTTGATGTCGGACGAGTTCAATCGTACGCGCTGATAGACCAGTTAAGTGAGCGGGAGTCGGTGGAAGTGGTCTGTTCAGCCTTCGGCGTGGTGCGGTCTTGCTACTACGCCCATCGGCTTCGACGCTGCCGTGTTGATGCATGCCGCGTTGCACTGCGCAGTCAGGTTAACCAGCTGTTCAACCAGAGTCGAGGCTCGGCTGGCAGTCGCAGCATTCTGGGTATGCTGCGTGAGGATGGCGTCAGCATTGGCCGTTTTCGTGTGCGTCGGTTGATGCGTGAGTTGGGCTTGGTCAGCAAGCAGCCAGGCTCACACGCATACAAGCAGGCTACGGTTGAGCGACCAGATATCCCGAACCGGCTGAACCGCGAGTTCACCACTGAGCGCCCCAATCAGGTGTGGTGCGGCGACATCACCTACATCTGGGCACAAGGTCGCTGGCATTACTTAGCGGCGGTGTTGGATCTGCATACGAGACGAGTAGTCGGCTGGGCGATTTCTGCCAAGCCGGATGCTGAGTTGGTGATCAAGGCGCTGGACATGGCCTACGAACAGCGTGGCAAACCGCAGCAGGTACTGTTTCATTCCGATCAGGGCAGCCAATACGCTAGCCGCCTGTTTCGGCAACGGTTGTGGCGATATCGGATGGAACAGAGCATGAGCCGCCGGGGCAACTGCTGGGATAACTCGCCGATGGAGCGATTGTTCCGCAGTTTGAAATCGGAGTGGATTCCACAGACCGGTTACCTGACAGCTCAGGAGGCCCAACGGGACATCAGTCATTACCTGATGCACCGCTACAACTGGATCAGGCCGCATCAATTCAACGATGGGCTACCGCCTGCGGTGGCCGAAGAAAAACTTAACCCACTGTCCGGGATGGGTTGACCACTACATACCTGGAAGCCGCCGGATTGCTCGTCCTTCGTGACCTACACCGTTCTCCCTCTCCTCAATCACGCCGTCTACGGCCGCACGACCGATCAGGCCAGGGCCGAGCTGCTGGCCTTCCTGCAGGCGCTCGGCCCGGTGGAGATCATCACAGATGCCCCAGATCACGACTGGCCCCTGCTGCTGTGGCTCTCCGGTTCTGAAGGCCTACCGGGCAACGTACATCCGGAACCCGGACTGCTGAGCATCGACCTCGATGCCGACTACGCCGGTGAGGAGCCTCCCCACCACGCCCTCCAGGATGCCCGCCTTCTCGCCGCTCTCGCCGAGAAAACCAATCCCGCATGACGCCGGTTCATGTACGGTTAATCACGTATCTGTGATTTTGCGTACATGGACGGAGCACTATGAAAATCAACGCCGGCACTCTTCAGGATTACTTGGTCGCAACCGTTAAAAATGCCCAAGCTCATGCCTCCGAACCGCCTCAACTGATGTACATGGTTGAGCGGATGGACCAGATATTTCAGAGTGAGATATTCGCTCAGGATTATGAGGTGCACCCAACAGCCGGCCTGCTGGTGATGAATGCCTACACCATGCTGCTGAGCGCAGTACGGCAGGCGCTGTCGGGTCATGTTGTGTCGACGTACCCGATTGCACGCACAGCCCTAGAATCTGCCTGCTATGGCTTCCTCATCGCTCGTGACGAAGCGAAAGCCGACATCTGGTTTCGTCGCCATGACTCGAAGGAAGCCCTCAAAAGTTGCCGCGATAAATTCACGGTTGCGAATGCCGTGAAAGAGCTCAGGCCGATCAGCTCGGCAATGGCTGAGTATGTCCAGGCGCACTATGACGCTTCGATCGACTTCGGCGCGCACCCCAATCGAAAATCCGTGATGGATCACCTGGAGGACATAGGCCCGGTCGGGGACGAGATGCACGGTTTCGAGTTGACGGGTGTTTACGGGCGAAACAGTTGGCACGTTAACCTGGGGCTCCTGGTCTGTATTGAAGTGGGGCAGGCGATCGCGTTTCTGGTTTCAGCTTCTGCCGACAACCACCCTCTACTCAATGAGCGTATCGATGTATTCCAGGAATGGATGGACTCTAAAAACCGCATGGCTGAGGAATTGAACGGCGAGCCGATCAACTACACCGGGCCGATGTATTCCTCAGTCATTCCGCCAGCCTAAAACTGAGGCATTCTATGTGTAGCCACTACGAAGCCCCCACCTCGCAGCAGCTCCTGGATGCCTTCGGCGTAGCGCCGGAAGACCCGATACAAACCGAGCTTTGGCCTACCTACATGGGGCCTTTCATCCGGCTGCCGATTGCGTCGGATCCTCACGACGAGGCTGTACCCGAGTTTGAGGCGCTGGCCGGCATGTTCGGACTGCTGCCTTTCTGGGCGAAAGACACCAAATTGGCACGCAACACCTACAACGCCCGGTCCGAGACAGCCGCGGCGAAACCTTCATTCCGTGCGGCTTGGAAAGAAGCGAAGCACTGCATCATCCCCGCGGTGGCCATCTACGAACCCGACTGGCGAACAGGCAAAGCCGTGCCGACCAGAATCACCCGGGCTGACGGTTCCCTCATGTGTATTGCCGGCCTATGGGAGCGCTGGACGAGCCCTGACGGCGAAGTGGTGCACAGCATGTCGATGCTGACCGTGAATGCTGATGACCACGAGCTCATGCGCAACTATCACCGGCCCGACGATGAGAAACGGATGGTCGTGATCCTGCCGAACGGATCGATTCGCGGCTGGCTCAAGGCCCCGGCCGGCGAAAGCATGGAGTTTATGCGCCAGTACCCAGCCGATCGCCTCACAGCAGAGGCAAAGCCGGCCCGCTAACACCTGACGCGCAGCAGCTCGCTCCAGGACGTTGTAAACCGTGGGCTCAGCCGCTCGCGCTTCATGCTGAAACCGAGATCAGCTGCCAGCCTGGCCGGCCTGATTGTCCCCCTGCCTTGTCTGGCATTGATCGCATCGACCACGGCCATCAGCCGATCACTTCCAGCGCGTGGCCCCGGCGCGAACAGATCCGGGGTGTAACCCCCTGGAGTAGTGAAATCCATCAGCACCACCCCAGCTTTCGCATAGGCCGGACCCTGCCTGTAAATCGCCTGCAGGCCGCCCAGCGCAGCCGCAACCAGGTCACGGGTATCAGCGGACGGGTACGGCAGCGGCACGCACACAGCGCGACTATAGGGCTCCCCTCGCTGGTCAAACGGACTCGACCGGATGAAAACCTGCAGCACTTGGCACAGTTGTCGCTGACCTCGCAGCTTCTCCCCTGCCCGAGTCGCATAGCCCGTGACCGCCTCCTGCAGCTCCTGCAGGGTGTGTTTCCGTTCGCCGAATGACCTAGTGCACGCGATCATCTGTTTCGGCTCTGGTCCGTCCTCCAGCTCGAAACAGCGCTCGCCGGCAAGCTCGCGTGCAGTTCGTTCGACGTTGATGCTGAACATCCGCCTCAGCGTCTTCCGATCGTAGTCGGCCAGCTGCAGCGCGGTGGCCACCTCCATGGCATTCAGCCCTACCGAGATCCGGCGACCTATGCCCCACACCTCACTCACCTCGGCCAGGGCGAGCAATCGCCGCTGTCGGGTTGGATCGTGCAGATCCACCACCCCGCCGGTTGCCGGCCACTTCTTCGCGCCCCAGTTGGCCAACTTCGCGAGGGTTTTCGTAGGTGCTATGCCAACACCGACCGGAATGCCGACCTCACGCAATACCCGAGCACGCACCTCCCTGCCTAGCTGCTCCAGATCGCCCTGTATGCCCTGCAGATCGAGAAACGCCTCATCAATGGAATAGACCTCGATCCGCGGTGCCATAGTGCGCAGCGTCCGCATGACGCGACCCGACAGGTCGGCATTTATGTGTAATAGAAAGTCAATAAGAACCGGGCCATGCTCGCCCTTGGAGCTTCTCATACCCAACCGGTATGGCTGTAGCTTCTGAGGAG